>NZ_JBVAYT010000001.1:0-867839 GCF_055412765.1 Pseudarthrobacter xylosi
CCAGAGAATCCGGACAAAGAAAAACACCCCGGTCCGAAGACCGGGGTGTAACCGATGACTCGACTCATCCGTGAAGGATGTCTCGACTCACCACAAATTGTGGCAGATGAGGGATTCGAACCCCCGTAGGCGTTGCCAGCTGATTTACAGTCAGCCCCCTTTGGCCGCTCGGGTAATCTGCCGAACTTCAAAAGAAGATCACCCCCGGCTGCAGTGTTCAGAACGTCCGTTTCCGGTCCGTTCCGCTTCCAGTAACCGCGGGCAAGACAACTTTACAGAACTTCTGCCGAAACATCGAATCGAGGCGGCGGGCCCCTCAAAACGCCGCCGGAAGCCCCGCAATTCCGCGGAAAGCGGGGCGTCAGGCGTCGCCGAGAATCCGTCCGGCCAGCCTTGCCTCGAACTTGATGGCCTGCTCCTCGGTGATCTGGTTCAGCTGGACCGCCCGCAGCAGATCCTCGCTCACACCGTCCATGCGGGCCGAGGCATCCGGGACAGGGCTGAAAATGATGGAGGCGGCGATGGCGGCTGCGGCAACTGAGGTTGCGGCGGTGGCCACGGCGCCGGCGGCTGCGGCGGTGGTTCGGGTGACGTAACGGACGGCGGTGCGTGGCATGGTGTTCCCTTTCGAGCTACTTCCGACTCGTTCAACTCTCCATGGCCCGGCTTCGTTCCCGCAGTGCGTCCGCTATGAGGGAACTGTGAATCCGGAAACTTGCCGAATCCACAACGGCGCCGCAACCGACACAGCGCCACAGCCGGGCGATCCGTATTAGGCTGGAATGCAGAGATCCACGCCCTGCAGAGCCAATTCCAGGGCACCCACCGGCACAAGGAGAATCATGGCAGGCGAGTCAACGTTCGACGTCGTAAGCAAAGTGGACAAGCAGGAAGTGGCCAACGCGCTGAACCAGGCACAGAAGGAGCTGGTCCAGCGCTACGACTTCAAGGGCGTCGGCGCCGAGGTCGAATTCAGCGGCGAGAAGATCCTCATGAAGGCGAACTCGGAGGAACGCGTCCTGGCCGTGCTGGACGTCCTCCAGTCCAAGCTGATCCGCCGCGGCATCTCTCTGAAGTCCCTGGACACCGGCGAGCCGTTCGCATCCGGCAAGGAATTCCGCCTCGAAGCCTCCATCAAGGAAGGCATCGAGCAGGACCTGGCCAAGAAGATCAACAAGCTTATTCGCGACGAGGGCCCCAAGGGCGTCAAATCCCAGATCCAGGGCGACGAACTCCGCGTCTCGTCCAAGTCACGCGATGACCTGCAGTCGGTCATGGCGCTGCTGAAGGACTTCGACGAGGCGGACCTGCAGTTCGTGAACTTCCGCAGCTAGCCAAGAGCCCCGCCAGGATGATTCCCGGCGGGGCTCTCTTGCGTTATGGCGCAGGCGCGCTAAATCCGCAGCCAATGGCACTTGGGCTAGGCTGGCAGGCATTGCCCGCCGCCAAGGTCCCCCCATCAAGTCGGCGGGCAATGCCTATTTGTTGAACACGACCCATTCGTGTCCGGTGGTCGGGTTCTTGTAGACGGAACCGCTCCTGAATTTCTGGCGCAGAGTACTGGTGGCTTTGGTTGGGTCAACCTTGACGAGGTCCGTTCTCGGGTAGCCAAGCCGCCCGTCTAGGCCACCATATTTAGCCCAGGACGTAACTGTCACTAGATGTGCGCCATAAAGTTGGTGGCGGTAGATGTATGTGAAGCCGCTATTCGCGTTCCGTATGGTGTGGAAGGGCATCCAGGACACGCCATCCGGGCGCTTGATTTCCGGGCCCTCCGGGAAACCTAGTATCTGTGGGCCTCCGGCGTTGAAATAGGCGTTCCGGATGGAAGCCCTCAGCGCGACGCTCACGTTGGAATAAAAGACCATGATTGAGCCGTATTGGTAGTCCTGCATGGCGTAGGCCCGTCCCTGTACGCCCGTGCCGTACTTGACCGCCCCGACTTTGCTTCCCAGCCAAGGGGAGTAACCTCGCGTTACGGCGATTTGTCCGAGATCAATTCCGTTGACCAGTACGGGCTCTGCTTGTACAGCCAGGCCAATTGAGAGCGGGACGGATTCCGCAGCGTGGACCGGCGCGACGAAGCCAGAGAGCATTGCTGCGGTCAGCGTCGCTAGTAGAGCTGATTGACGCAGCCTTGCAGTGCTTTTCAATTGAGACCTTCCCCCAGCTTGTGAATGACATGACATTACTACACAGCCAAGCCTCACTCACGGGGACCGGGATCGACATTCGCTGGTCCCCGTGCCCTTTGCGTCCGGCGGCATCTGCGGCGCATCAGGCAGCCGTCAACATCCCTATTCGCCCATCGAAGGTTGTAATTAGCGCATAACAATTTTGCTTAATGCCCTCTCGCGGGTAATCTTCGGGGTTAGGTGAGCCTTAGCTTGGTTCCGTAATCCCGAGAGTATCCAGACCATGACCGCAAACTTTCTGATCGGCCTCCGCGAGGGCCTCGAAGCCTCGCTGATCGTCGTACTGCTGCTCGCGTACGTGGTCAAGACAGGCCGCCGCTACCTCATCCCGCGCATCTGGGCCGGCGTCGGCATCGCCATCGCGCTGTCCATCGGGTTTGGTGCGCTGCTCACGTTCGGCCCGCGCGGGCTGACGTTCGAAGCCCAGGAAGCCATCGGCGGCAGCCTGTCCATCGTGGCGGTCGGGTTGGTCACGTGGATGGTGTTCTGGATGGCCCGGACCGCCCGCACGCTCGGACAGGACCTGCGCCACAGCATCGACAAGGCCGCAGACGGCGGCACCTGGGGACTCGTCATTGTCGCCGCCCTTGCCGTGGGCCGGGAGGGCCTGGAAACGGCCCTCTTCCTCTGGGCCGCGGCCCAGGCCACCGGCGAGTCCAACGTGCCCCTGCTCGGCGCCCTGCTGGGGCTCCTGGTCGCCGCCGGGCTGGGCTACCTCCTCCACCGCGGCGTGCTCAAAGTCAACCTCTCCCGCTTTTTCACCTGGACCGGGGCCGCCCTGATCATCATCGCGGGCGGTGTCCTCGCCTACGGCATTCACGACCTGCAGGAGGCCGGCATCCTGCCGGGGCTGCACCTGCTGGCCTTCGACGTCTCGGCCGCCGTCCCGCCGTCGTCCTGGTACGGCACCCTGCTCAAGGGGACCCTGAACTTCTCCCCCGCCACCACGTGGTTCGAAGCGTCCGCCTGGGTCCTCTACGTTGCACCAACCCTGTACCTCTACCTCTCGGCGCACCGGCGCCACGCGCGCAGCACGGACGCCCGCACCGCCGGCCAGCCCGTCAAAGCGAACGCTTAGCAGCATCCCCCGCCATCCACCCCACCCAAGGACCCCCTCATGACTGCTTCACCCTGCCTTCCCCACCAGCGGACCCCGCGCGGCCTCAGGTCCCGGCTGAGCCTGCTGGCAGGCGTCGCCCTGATCCCGCTCGCACTGGCCGGCTGCACGGACAACGCCAAGCCGTCACCGGCAGCCGGTGACGGACCCATCACGGTCTCCAGCACCGGCGACGCCTGCAAAGTCTCCGCCGCGGAGGCCGCCAGCGGAAACCTCACGTTCTCGGTGAAGAACGACGGCGACCAGGTCACCGAGTTTTACCTGCTGGCCGAGGACGGGCTGCGGATCATCGGCGAAGTCGAGAACATCGGCCCGGGCATCAGCCGCAACCTGGTGCTCACCGCGCCCGCCGGTAAATATGTCACCGCCTGCAAGCCGGGAATGGCGGGCGACGGCATTCGGACCGGCTTCACAGTTACGGACTCCGGCACGGCCGTTGCCGTGGACACCGACCTGAAGCGGCTCACCGATACCGCAACGGCCCAGTACACGGCGTATGTGAAGGACCAGACCGAACAGCTGCTGGCCGGCACCAAGACGTTCGCCGAGGCTTTCGCCGCTGGCGACTCCGCCAAGGCCCGGGACCTGTACGCCTCCACCCGCCTGCACTGGGAGCGGATCGAGCCCGTGGCGGAGTCCTTTGGAGACCTTGACCCCAAACTGGACCTGCGCGAGGCAGACCTGGAACCGGGCGAAACCTGGACCGGCTGGCACCGTGCCGAGAAGGACCTGTTCCCGCCGACCGGCTACACCGCCATGACCGCCACCGAACGGGCTGAGATCGCCGCCCAGCTGGTGACGGACACCGAAGACCTGTTCACCCGCACCCGCACGGTGGAACTGACCCCCGACAAGCTGGGCAACGGCGCCAAGGAACTGCTGGACGAGGTGGCCACCGGCAAGGTCACCGGCGAAGAGGAAGCTTGGTCGCATACGGACCTGTGGGACTTCCAGGCCAACGTGGACGGCGCCCGGATCGCCTTCGAAAACCTGCGCCCGGTCCTGGACCAGAAGCAGCCCGGGCTGGCCAAAGAGCTCGACACCAAGTTCGCGGCGCTGCAGGCAGAGCTGTCCAAGTACGCAAAGGGTGACGGATTCCTGTACTACAACGAGCTCACCCCTGAGCAGATCCAAACCCTGGCAAGCCTGGTGGACTCCCTCGGCGAGCCGCTCTCCAACCTGACGTCCGCCGTCGTCCTCTAGGCAGGAAAGGCAAATGACGAAAGTATCACGCCGCGGGCTCCTCGCGCTGGCCGGCGCCGGCGGGGCCGGGGCCGCTGCCGGACTGGCCGCGGGCCTTCTTGGACACGACGCCGTGGCGGGCGCCGATGCGTCCCCGCAGCCGGTCAGCGAAACGGTCCCGTTCCACGGAGACCGGCAAGCGGGCATCACGACGCCGGCGCAGGACAGGTTGCACATGGCCGCCTTCGATGTGATCACCGAAGACCGCGAGGAGCTCATCGCCCTGCTCAAGGACTGGACCGACGCTGCTGCCGCGATGACGGCGGGCAAGGAAGCCGGCGCTACCGGCGCGGTCAACGGACCCTATGATGCCCCGCCCGAAGATACCGGCGAAGCCCTGGGCCTGGGCGCGGGCAGGCTGACGCTGACTTTCGGCTTCGGCCCAACATTGTTCGAGAAGGACGGCAAGGCCCGGTTCGGACTTGCTGGCCGCCGGCCAGCCGCCCTGATCGACCTGCCGCACTTCCCGGGCGATGACCTGCAGGAACAACGCACTGGCGGCGATCTGGTGGTCCAGGCCTGCTCCGATGACCCGCAAGTGGCAGTCCACGCCATCCGGAACCTCGCGCGCATCGCGTTCGGCAAAGCGCACGTCCGCTGGTCGCAGCTGGGCTTCGGCCGCACGTCCTCCACCTCGCGGGCGCAGCAAACCCCGCGGAACCTCTTCGGGTTCAAGGACGGCACCAACAACGTCAAGTCCGAAGACGCGGCGCTGCTGGACGAGCACGTCTGGGTGCCCGCCGGCGCTCCGGGCCCGGAGGCCTGGATGGAGGGCGGCAGCTACCTCGTGGCCCGCCGCATCCGGATGCACATCGAGATCTGGGACCGGACCTCGCTGCGCGAACAGGAGGGCCTGATCGGCAGGACCAAATCGGAGGGCGCCCCGCTCTCCGGCGGGTCGGAATTCACCACCCCCGACTTTGCAGCCATGGGCCGGGCCAGCCAGCCGCTGATCGCCGCCGACTCGCACGTCCGGATAGCCCACCCGGAGCAGAACAAGGGCGTGCGGATGCTGCGCCGCGGGTACAACTTCACCGACGGCTCCGACGGCCTGGGCCACCTGGACGCCGGCCTGTTCTTCATCGCGTTTGTGAAGGACCCGCGCACCCACTACGTACCCATGCAGACCGCCATGGCCCGGCAGGACACGCTGTCCGTCGAGTACCTGGTGCATACGGGCTCCGGGCTGTTCGCCGTCCCGCCCGGAATCCGCCCCGGCGGTTTTGTGGGCGAAGGGCTGTTCCAGGCCTAGCTCGCCTCAGGTCAGCGGACGGCCGGCAATCCGTTCCAGCCGGGCGATCCGCTCCTTCATCGGCGGATGCGTGGCGAAAAGCTTGGACATCGCCCCGCCGCGGAACGGGTTGGCGATCATCAGGTGCGAAGTGTTGACCAGCTTCTGCTCCTGCGGCAGCGGCGCGATCCGCACCCCCTGCTCAATCTTGCGCAGGGCTGAGGCGAGTGCCAGCGGATCGCCGGTGAGCTCCGAACCGTCCTCGTCGGCGTCGTACTCCCTGGTCCGGGAGATGGCGAGCTGGATCAGGGACGCCGCAAACGGCGCCAAAAGCGCCATTGCCAGCATGGCCAGCGGGTTGGAGTTGCGCCGGTCGCCGCCGAAGAACAGCAGCATCTGGCCCACGGACGTGATGACGCCGGCCACCGCGGCCGCCACCGATGAGGTGAGGATGTCCCGGTTGTACACGTGCATCAGCTCGTGCCCCAGGACCCCGCGCAGCTCCCGGGCATCGAGCAGCTGCAGGATCCCCTCGGTGCAGCACACGGCGGCGTTTTTGGGGTTCCGGCCGGTGGCGAAGGCGTTCGGGTTCATGGTGGGTGAGAGGTAGATGCGCGGCATCGGCTGGTTGGCCCGGACCGAGAGTTCGCGGACAATCTGGTACAGCTGCGGAGCCTGGGCCTCCGTGACGGGGTAGGCCTGCATGGAGCGGATGGCGATCTTGTCGCTGTTCCAGTAACCGTATGCCGTGGTGGCCACGCCGATCAGGGCCATGATCCAGATGGGCGCTGCACTGCGGGTATTAAGCCCGATCAGGCCGCCCAGACCCAGGAGCACCGCCCACAGGACGCCAAAGAGCGCCGCAGTTTTCAGGCCGTTGTAATGCTTGTGCACGTCCACTCCTCCACGATCGCCCCGGCAAAGTTGCCAACAAGGGATTGCCCCCACCCTGCAGGGCCCTACGGCACCGGGCTGCGGGCATCGTACTTCCGGAAGCCCGGCTGCAGCTGTGCCGCCAGCCATGCCACCGCGATGCACAAAACCCCGCCCAGAAGCAGGACCCAGCCCTCACTCAAAATCTTAGTCCCGGCGCCTGCCAGCAGGTCACCCACGCGCGGGCCGCCGGCCACCACCACAATGAAAACCCCCTGGAGCCGCCCGCGCAGGTGGTCCGGCGCAGCGGCCTGCAGGATGGTGTTGCGGAAGACGGCACTGATGGAGTCCGCGATTCCAGCCAGGGCGCAGCACAAAGCTGCCGGGACCAGCCAAACTGTGGCCCCGCCGTCGTCCGTCCGTCCTGCCAGGAGCACCACCACGCCGAAGCCGGCGATCGAGGCGCCCCAGCCCATCACCGACCACACCACCGCACTTCCCTGCCGCCGGACATGGCCCAGCGGCCCGGAAAAGAGGCCAGCCAGGAACGCGCCCACCGCGCTCGATGCGAGCAGGATGCCCACCGTGGCTTCGCCGCCGCCGATCATCAGGGCAGCGATGGCCGGCATCAGCGCGCGGGGCTGGGCGAGGATCATGGCCACGAGGTCGATGATAAAGGTCATCCGCAGGTTGGGCCGGGTGCCCAGGAATCGGAACCCTTCGATAACGGACCGGATCCCGGCCCGTCCGGCGCTTCCCGAAGGCGGCATGGACGGCAGCCTGAACACGGCCCAGAGCACAAACGCGAAGCTGATGAAGTCGATGGTGTACGTCCAGCCGAAGCCCACCCACGTCACCAGTACGCCCGCCAGCAGGGGTCCAACTGTCATGGCCAACCCAAACGAAATCATGCTGAGCGCGTTGGCCGCAGGAAGCAGTTCCTTGCGGATAAGCATCGGGATGATGGCACTGCGTGCCGGCTGGTTGATGGCCTGGGCGCCGCTTTGCAGCGCCACCAGGAGGTAGAGGACCCAGACGTTTCCCAGCTGCAGCCAGGACTGCAGCGCGATCAGGCCGGTGGTCAGCCACAGGACAGAGGTTGCCAGGAGCGCCACCGAGCGGCGGTTGTGGGAGTCGGCGATGGACCCGCCCAGCAGGCCGCCGAACACCAGCGGCACCAGCGCAAACACGCCCAGCAGGCCCACATAGAAACTGTCCTGCGTGAGCCGGTACACCTCCAGGCTCACGGCCACCAGCGTGAGCTGGCTCCCCACGGCCGAAACGGCGGAACCCAGCCAGAGCCGGCGGAACGCCGGGCTCTCCCGGAGCGGTGTGATATCGGCCAGCAGTTTCCCCACCCTACAACCCTAATGGGGCGGCGGTGTCCTGTTCTGTCACACGCTTGGTATCCTCAGGCGGGGGAAAGGAGTTGGCTTATGAATGTGTCCAGGCGGCTGCTTTTTGGCTCGACTTTCTGGGAGATCGCCCGGCCCCGGACTGCCCTGAACGCCGGCCATCTCCTGATCCGGCTCACGAACCCGGCTACGGCGTTCGATCTCCGCTCGGCCGCTGACTGGCAGCACTGCCACAATATGGCCCGGCAGGCACTCGCCGATGTTCTGGGTGCCACCCGCTGCACCGTGGTGTTTGCGCACCAGTGGCACCCCATCGGAGCGGCCATCGGCGAACCGGAGGCCGAATCCTCCACCCCCACCTTCCACATGTTCGGGCGCTGGGACGCCGAACCGGTCACGCCCGGCGAACAGCTGCGCCTTCCCGTTCAGCGCCGGGTGCCGGCCGCAGCGGAAGAGCTCAAAGAGTACGACGGCGGCCTCCGCACCGCCCTGCGCCGGCTGGCTTTGGAGCGCCCGGCAGAGCCCGTCCCGCCGGCGGACGGCACCCTCCCGGAACTCATCGCCAGGGCTCCGCGGGTCAAGGCCGGGGCGCACCACACGGTCCTCTCCCCGGCGTTGGCGCCGGCGCCGGGCGGAACCGGCCTGACACCTGGTCACCTGCTGGCGCTCGCTGCGGCCGTCCAGGGCCTGACGGCCCGCCCCGGCGTGACCGGGCTGACCTGCGTGGTGCCGGAGCCCGGACCTGGTGGCCTGGAAGTGCACGCCATGGGCCGCTCGGCAGGAGAATCCCTCAACCCCATGCAGGAATTCCTGGATCTGCCGAAGGTAAGCCAAGCCTTATTGTGATCGACTCATAATAAGTGTTTCAATAGAGGCATGACGGAACACTCTGGCGGCCACGATGCATGGGCTGCCGCCCTGCGTGCCCACGGCCGCCGGGTGACCAAGCAGCGGCTCGCCGTGCTGACCGCCGTCGAACATCACCCGCACTCCCCCGCGGAGAGCATCCTGGCCGCCGCGCGCGCCGAACTTCCCGAGCTGACCGCGCAGTCGGTTTACGTGGTCCTCGGCGACCTGACCGACCTGCACATGCTGCGCCGCTTCGAGCCGCCGCATTCCCCCGCCCTGTACGAGACCCGCGTCGGTGACAACCACCACCACGCCATCTGCATCAGCTGCGGCCGGGTGGAGGACGTCGAATGCGCCGTCGGGCACGCGCCCTGCCTCACCCCGCACTGGGATGAGGGCTCCAAGCCGATGACCATCCAGATCGCCGATGTGATGTACCAGGGCATCTGCCAGGACTGCCAGGCGTCCCAAAAACTTCCTTCTGATAGTCCCTCACAAGTAATCGAGAAATAGGAGAAATATGACTGCGAACATCTCAACCACACAGTCCGGCGCGCCCGTCACTTCTGACGCGCACGCACAGTCCGTCGGCGCCGACGGCGCCATCATCCTCACGGACCACTACCTGATCGAAAAGCTCGCCCAGTTCAACCGCGAGCGCGTGCCGGAGCGCGTAGTGCACGCCAAGGGCGGCGGTGCGTTCGGTACGTTCAAGGCCACCTCTGACATCTCCAAGTACACGAAGGCCGCATTCCTGCAGCCGGGCGTTGAGACCGAGATGCTGATCCGCTTCTCCTCCGTGGCCGGTGAAGCAGGCTCCCCGGACACCTGGCGCGACCCCCGCGGTTTCGCCGTCAAGTTCTACACCTCCGAGGGCAACTACGACCTCGTGGGCAACAACACCCCCGTCTTCTTCATCCGCGACGGCATCAAGTTCCCGGACTTCATCCACTCCCAGAAGCGCCTCCCGGGCACCCACCTGCGCGATGCCGACATGCAGTGGGACTTCTGGACCCTGTCCCCCGAGTCCGCACACCAGGTCACCTGGCTCATGGGCGACCGCGGCCTGCCGGCCTCCTGGCGTGAAATGCAGGGCTACGGCTCGCACACCTACCAGTGGATCAACGCCGCGGGCGAGCGCTTCTGGGTCAAGTACCACTTCAAGTCCAACCAGGGCGTCAAGACCATGTCCGGCGACCAGGCTGAAGAGCTGGCCGGCTCCGACGCGGACTTCTACATCCGCGACCTGCAGGACAACATCGCAGAGGGCAACTTCCCGTCCTGGGAACTGCACGTCCAGGTCATGCCGTACGAAGACGCCAAGGGCTACCGCTTCAACCCGTTCGACCTCACCAAGGTGTGGCCGCACACGGACTACCCGCTGATCCACGTGGGCACCATGGAGCTGAACAAGAACCCGGAGAACTACTTCGCGCAGATCGAGCAGGCCACCTTCGCGCCGTCGAACTTCGTGCCGGGCATCGCCGCTTCTCCGGACAAGATGCTGCAGGCCCGCATCTTCTCCTACGCCGACGCACACCGCTACCGCGTGGGCACCAACCACGCGCAGATCCCGGTGAACCAGCCGAAGAACCAGGTCAACAACTACAGCCAGGACGGTGCCGGGCGTTACCATTTCAACGCCCCGTCCGTACCGGTTTACGCCCCGAACTCGTTCAACGGCCCCGCTGCCGTTGAGCCGGCTTCCCCGGCCGGCGGCTGGGAGAACGACGGCGAGCTCACGCTCTCCGCGCACTCGCTGCACGCCGAGGACGGCGACTTCGTCCAGGCCGGCACGCTGTACCGCGAAGTGTTCGACGACGGCGCCAAGGCCCGCCTGCTGGACACCATCACCGGTGCTGTGGGCGGCGTGAAGCACGCCGCGATCAAGGAACGCGCCATCCAGTACTGGACCAACGTGGACGCCGAACTCGGCGCCAAGCTGCGCGCCAACCTGGGCACGGGCTCCACCGACTCCGACGCCGAGGCTGCCAACAAGATCGGCTAGTCCTTCTGCCCCTTGTGGTGCAACGTCCGCCCCGTCACGGTTTCCGTGGCGGGGCGGTCTTGTTTCCACATAGGCCTTGTTCCACACAGCCTTTGTTTCCACATAGGTCCCTGCCGCCCTGGCCGGGGCGGCCCGGTGGTCCCTAGGATCACTGCATGAGTACATTCCAGGGCATCCCTGCAGGGGCATTCGCGTTCTATGCCGAACTTGAGCACAACAACAACCGGGACTGGTGGCTGGAGCACAAGGACAGCTACAACACTCTGGTGCGCGATCCTGTCACGGCGTTGCTGGCCGAGCTGGAGCCGCGGTTCGGGCCGGGCAAGATCTTCCGGCCCAACCGGGACATCAGGTTCTCATTGGACAAATCGCCCTACAAGACTGCCCAGGGAGCCTTCGCGTCGTCCCAGGAAGGCGTGGGATATTACGTCCAGGTGAGCGCAGAAGGGCTGCTCGTGGGCGGCGGCTGCCACACCAGTACGCCGGCCCAGCTGGCCCGCTTCCGGAACTCCGTGGATGCATCCGGGACCGGCGAATCTCTGCGGCACATCGTGGATGGCGTGGCTGCTGCGGGCTTTGCGGTGGAGGGAGAAAAGCTCAAGACAGTGCCGCGCGGTTTCGAGAAGGACCATCCCCGGGCGGAGCTGCTGAAGCACAAGTCACTGTCCGCCGGCATCGAGCTGGGCCAGCCGGAGTGGCTGGACTCGCCGGCCGCGGTGCAGGAAATCGCGGCACTGTGGGACCAGCTGCGGCCCCTGGTGGACTGGGTGGGCCGGCACGCGGCGCCGTAGGAGCCCAAAGGCAACGCGGGGTCACTTCCGGCCCAATCCCGGCGATGGAATGGGCGCGGAGTGACCCCGCGTTGCCTTCGCGGGAGCGGATGTCCGGGAGTCAGACCCGGGTGAGCTCGTCTTCGTCGGCGGCGTCCGGTGTGGTCTGCCCGGCGGGGCCGTTGACTGATTCCTGTGCCTCAGCGAACTTTTCGTTCAGGCGGGAGTGCCGCTGGCCGTAGGCGAAGTAGATCAGGACGCCGATGACCAGCCAGCCGGCGAAGAAGATCCACGTCTGCACGGCGAGGTTCGTCATGAGGTACAGGCACAGCACGGCGGAAACCACCGGGAGGACCTTGCCGAACGGGACGCGGAAGGACGGCTTCAGGTCCGGGCGCTTCTTGCGCAGCACCAGGATGCCCAGGCTCACCACCACAAACGCGGACAGCGTGCCGATGTTGATCATTTCCTCCAGCAGGTCAACGTTGGTCAGGCCTGCCACAAGTGCTACTGCGGCGCCGCAGATGATCTGGAGACGGACCGGCGTCGAACGTTTTTCACTGGTTTTGGACAGCGAGCGCGGCAGCAGCCCGTCGCGGCTCATAGCCAGCACCACGCGGGACAGTCCCATCAGCAGCACCATGATGACGGTGGTGAGGCCGATCAGGGAGCCGACGGCGATGACCTTGGCCGCAGTGGTGTTGCCGACGGCCTCGAACGCGGTGGTGAGGGTGGGCGTTTCTGCTGCCGCGAGGTCCGTGTAGGACACCATTCCGGTGAGCGCGAGGGACACCAGGATATAGAGGAGCGTCACCACGGCCAGGCCGCCGAAGATGCCGCGCGGCAGCGTCTTCTGCGGGTTCTTTACTTCCTCCGCGGACGTGGCCACAACGTCAAAGCCGATGAACGCGAAGAACACCAGGGCTGCGCCGGCGAAGATGCCCAGCGTGCCGTACTGGGCAGGCGCGGCGCCGGTCAGGAAGCCGAAGAAAGACTGCTTCATGACGTCCGCGGCGCCACCGGCGGTGGGTTCCGCGGCAGGCACAAACGGCGTGTAGTTCTCGAACTTCACATACGTGAAGCCCACCACGATCACAAACAGCACCACGGCGATCTTGATCAGGGTGAAGACGTTGCCCACGCGGGCGGAGAGCTTGGTGCCCAGCACTAGGAGCACGGTGAAGACTGCAACGATCAGGAACGCGCCCCAGTAGAGGTCCACGCCGCCGAGCGACAGCGCCGGCGGCACGTCGGCGCCCATCAGCGCAAACACCTTGCTGAGGTAGATGCCCCAGTACTTGGCGATCACTGCCGCGGCGGTGAACAGTTCCAGGATCAGGTTCCAGCCAATGATCCACGCAAGCAGTTCGCCCATGGTGGCGTACGTGAAGACGTAGGCGGACCCGGCGACTGGAATGGCGGTGGCAAACTCGGCGTAGCACATGATGGCCAGGGCACAGGTGACGGCGGCAATGGCGAAGGACAAGGTCACCGCGGGGCCGGAGAAGTTGGCCGCAGCCTTGGCGCCCACCGAGAAAATGCCGGCGCCGACAGCGACGGCGACACCCATGATCATCAGGTCCCAGGTGCTGAGCGACCGCTTGAGCTTGCGTCCGGGTTCATCAGCGTCGGCGATGGACTGCTCGATGGATTTGGTCCGGAGAAGGTTCATAAGGAGATCCACAATCCTGATAGGGGATGGAAACAGACTTATCAACTTTACTGTCCATCCACTGGACGGTTCCAACCGTTCCGTATCGTGAGACGCCCATGATGCCGAAGTTAATTGCGAAAAAAACCTTGAGGCCCTCCTGTTGGAGGGCCTCAAGGCTCAAGCATCGAACCGGCTAGACCGGCCAGTCCATCAGCTTTGACCGGATCAGGAACCGTTTGCCTTCCGGCGCCTCAACCGAGAACCCGCTCCCCCGGCCCTGGACCACGTCCACGGTCAGATGGGTGTGGCTCCAGTAGTTGAACTGCTCCCTGGACATCCAGAACTCGAGGGGCTGCGGCTCCGGGCCGTCGGCGATGTCGAACAGCCCCAGGAGGACGTCCGCTTCCGCGGTGATGAACTCCCCGGCCGGATAACACATGGGCGAGGACCCGTCGCAGCAGCCGCCGGACTGGTGGAACATGAGGGGTCCGTGCTGGCCCCACAGCTTCCTGAGCAGTTCCAGGGCCTCGGCCGTGAGCGCCACGCGGGAGATGTCCTCCCCGGGCAGCGTCACCGCCGCGTCAAGCCTCGCCTCCATCATCAGTACTTGATGACGACGCGGCCGTCGATCTTGGCGTGTTTCATCTCGTCAAGAACGGCGTTGACCTCGGAGAGCTCCCGGGTGGACACCGTGGGATGGATCTTGCCCTCGGCGTAGAACTCGAGTGCTTCCTCCAGGTCCTGCCGGGTCCCCACGATCGAGCCGCGGACGGTCAGGCCCTTGAGCACAATCTCGAAGATCGGTGCCGGAAAGTCGCCCGGCGGCAGGCCGTTGAACACAATCGTCCCGCCCCGACGGGCCATGCCGATCGCCTGGCCAAAAGCAGACGGGTGTACTGCGGTGACCAGGACTCCATGGCAACCTCCGGTTTCACGTTGGATGACTTCGGCGGGATCTTCGTGCAGCGCGTTGACGGTGAGCTCCGCACCGTGCTTTTTGGCCAGGGCGAGTTTGTCGTCCGCGATATCCACGGCGGCTACCCGCAGGCCCATAGCCACGGCGTACTGGACAGCAATGTGTCCGAGTCCGCCGATGCCGGAAATGGTGACCCACTGTCCGGGCTTGGCTTCGGTCATTTTCAGGCCCTTGTAGACCGTGACACCGGCGCAGAGCACCGGGGCGACTTCAACGGGGTCCGAGCCCGCCGGGATGCGGGCGGCAAACCGCGTGTCCACGAGCATGTATTCCCCGAAGGAACCGTCCACGCTGTAGCCGGCGTTCTTCTGCACTTCGCACAGTGTCTCCCAGCCGGTGCGGCAGTACTGGCAGTCGCCGCAGGCGGACCAGAGCCAGGCGTTGCCGACGAGGTCTCCGACGGCCAGGTCGGTGACACCCTCGCCCAAGGCAACCACTTCGCCTACGCCTTCGTGGCCGGGGATGAACGGCGGTGACGGCTTGACCGGCCAGTCCCCCTCCGCCGCGTGGAGGTCTGTGTGGCAGACGCCGGTGGTGATGACCTTGACCAGCGCCTCTCCCCGGCCCGGGGTGGGAATGGGGAGGGTCTGGATCTGAAGATCCTTGCCGAATTCGGTTACTACTGCTGCTTGCATTGTCGTCGTCATTGGCGAAATCCTTGCGTAGATAAAGCGGTGGTGCGGTGGAGGTGGTGCTGCCTTCCTGAGGGGTGGCCAGGATGGTTCAGTCGGGGACGGACCAGTGCTGATCCGTCCCCGCCCGGGCTAAAGGCGGAGTGGGGCGCGAGGGCCCCGTCGTGGCGACGGAGTCGACACCACGGGAGCGCCCCAATCCCTTAGAAGAAGCCGAGCTTGTTCTCGTTGTAGCTGACCAGGAGGTTCTTGGTTTGCTGGTAGTGGTCCAGCATCATGGAGTGGTTTTCACGTCCGATGCCGGAGGACTTGTACCCGCCGAACGCGGCGCCGGCCGGGTAGGCGTGGTAGTTGTTGACCCAGACGCGGCCGGCCTGGATCTCGCGGCCCGCACGGTAAGCGACGTTGCCGTTCCGCGACCAGACGCCGGCGCCAAGCCCGTAGAGGGTGTCGTTGGCGATTTCCATCGCATCGCTGTAGTCGCTGAACCGGGCGACAGACACAACAGGTCCGAAAATCTCCTCCTGGAAGATCCGCATCTTGTTGTGGCCCTCGAAGACGGTGGGCTGGACGTAGTAGCCGCCGGCCAGGTCGCCTTCCAGCTGGGCGCGGGCGCCGCCGGTAAGCACCTTGGCGCCTTCCTGCTTGCCGATGTCGATGTAGGAGAGGATCTTTTCGAGCTGGTCGTTGGAGGCCTGGGCCCCGAGCTGGGTTTCGGTGTCCAGCGGGTTGCCCTGGATGATTTTCTCCACCCGGGCCACGGCGTCGGCCATGAAGGAATCGTAGATGTCTTCCTGGACCAGGGCGCGGGACGGGCAGGTGCAGACCTCGCCCTGGTTGAAGGCGAAGAGCGCGAAGCCCTCCTGCGCCTTGTCATAGAACGCGTCGTCGGACTCGGCAACATCGTTGAAGAAGATGTTCGGGCTCTTGCCGCCAAGCTCCAGGGTGACGGGGATCAGGTTCTGGCTGGCGTACTGGCTGATGAGGCGTCCCGTGGAGGTTTCGCCGGTGAAGGCGATCTTGCGGATCCGCGGGCTGGACGCGAGCGGCTTGCCGGCCTCGACGCCGAAGCCGTTGACCACATTGAGGACACCGGCGGGCAGCAGGTCACCGATGAGTTCCATCAGGACCAGAATGGACGACGGCGTCTGCTCGGCGGGCTTCAGGACCACGGCGTTGCCTGCGGCCAGGGCGGGGGCGAGCTTCCAGACGGCCATCAGGATGGGGAAGTTCCACGGGATGATCTGGCCCACGACGCCGAGCGGCTCGTGGTAGTGGTACGCGGTGGTGTCGTCGTCGAGCTGGGAAAGCCGGCCTTCCTGGGCGCGGACAGCCGAGGCGAAGTAGCGGAAATGGTCCGCCGCGAGCGGGATGTCCGCGTTCAGGGTCTCCCGGATGGGCTTGCCGTTGTCCCAGGATTCGGCGACGGCGAGCATCTCGAGGTTCTCGTCGATCCGGTCGGCAATCTTGTTCAGGACCGCGGCGCGCTCGGCGACCGAGGTCTTGCCCCAGGACGGTGCGATCTTGTGGGCGGCGTCCAGTGCCAGTTCAATGTCTTCAGCGGTGCCGCGGGCCACTTCGCAGAAGACCTTGCCGGTGACGGGTGTGATGTTCTCGAAGTACTGGCCCTTGACGGGGGCAACCCACTCGCCGCCGATCCAGTTCTCGTAGCGGTCCTTGAACGTGACCTTCGAACCCTCGGTACCGGGCTGTGCGTAAACAGTCATTGCTAGCTCCTTTGCTGTGCATGAAAGGTGGCGCCTGATGATGGCGTCCGCCGTTGGTTTCAGCGTAGAAGTGTGAAGGTTGCAGTCAGGTTGCACCAGTGTGAGCCAGCTCACGGCCCTTCCCCACCAGGGGGCCGCGGTCAGGCGCTGAGTTCGGCTTCCAGCCGCTCAAGGTCCGCGACGACGGCGGCCCGCTTGGGCGAGCGCGGCGGCAACAGCTTCAGGGCGGCAGTCCGGACGTCGACGTCGTCCCTGGCCTCCGGCAGGGCCGCGTACTTAAGCAGCGTCTCGGCACTGCCGTCCGTCAGCACCGCCTCGCGCATCAGCGAGGAGACCCTGTCGCGGAGGTCGATGATGCCCGGCGCGTCGGAGCGCGGCAGCACCGCGCCGCGGTAGATTTCCAACGCAATCCGGTGGGCGCCGCGCTGCAGGCAGTTCAGCACCTGACCGCTGTCCGGGAGCAGGTCCATGGTGAGTTTGTACGGCCGGGACTCCGGGACGGCGGCCGGGTTGAGCTGCTGGAGGATCTTGCGCAGCCGGACCATCTCCGCGCGGAGCGTCATGGTGGGGCCGTCGCCCGGGTAGAGCAGGAAGCTGAGCTCTTCGGCGCTCAGCCCGGCGGGGTGGGTGCTGAGCAGGGCGAGGATTTCACTGTGCCGGGCGGACAGCGCCACCGTTTTACCTTCGATGCTGAGCAGCGCCTGGTCGCGGCCCAGAAGCTGCAGGCTGTTGCGGTACAAGCTCCCTTCCTTCGCGACGCCCGCTCCCCCGGCCCGCGCCGAATCCGGCCTGGCCGCAGAACTGGCGTTCCGGCGTCGGGCCGGCCGGCTGGCAAGGGTCGCCGCCAGCTGCAGCCGTTCAACACGGAGCTGCGCCTGCGCGGCAGCGACGGTCGCTTCGACGAGCGACAGGGTGTGGGCCGCCACCGCACTGGCCTTGCCCGTGATGTCCACAACGCCCAGCAGCGCGCCGGAATCCGGATCATGGAACGGGACGGCAGTGCAGCTCCACTCGTGCACGGACCGCTGGTAATGCTCCGCCCCGGAAATCTGGATGCCGCGGCCCAGGGCCAAGGCAGTGCCCGGCGCGCTGGTCCCCACCGTGGCCTCCGACCAGTCGGCGCCAGGCACGAACATCATGCCTTCGGCACGGCGCTGCAGGGCGGGATCGCCTTCCACCCACAGCAGCCGGCCAACCTCATCACCGACGGCGACGAGCAGGCCACTGTCGTGGCTGGGCTGGACCAGGAGTTTGTGGATCACGGGCATGATGCTCGCAAGGGGGTGCTGCCGGCGGTATTCCTCAAGCTCGTCAGTGTCCAGGGCAAGGGGCGCTTCGGGGTTGTCCGGGTTGGCCTGCAATTTGACGGACCGCTGCCAGGATTCCCGGATCAGCCTGCGCAGGCCGGGGATCTCCGGTGCGCCCGGAAACGCTTGGGCATCGAGCTGCTCGTGGGCTGCCAGGGCATGACGCTGGGCCAGCGCAGTCGCTTCGCCGCCGGACGCCGGCGGCAGGATCAGGTTCCTCATCGAACTCCCCTCGGTCCTGCCAGTCTACGGGCCGCCGGCAACAACCCTCCAGCGGCAGCCCTCTTGCGTCAGGCGCGGGAGATGCTGATCATTTCCTCGCGCGGGACTACTTTGATGCGTTCACGCACGACGGCGGCGGTCCCGTCGGTGCCAGGCCCGCCTTCGGTCCACGCGGCGCCGAGGGCTGCTTCGTGCGCGTCCAGCTTGATCCAGCCCTCCCACGTGGTGAACTCGATGCCGCGCTCTTCCAGGAGATCGATGATGGCCTGCGGATCCGGGTTCTCGGCCGGGGGAAGCGTGAGCCGGTCCTCCAGCAGGAAGCCGATGGTTTCCAGGGCGTCACCCTTGGTGTGCCCGATCAGGCCGACCGGCCCGCGCTTGATCCAGCCGGTGGCGTAGATGCCGGGGACGGGGTTGCCGTCGGCGTCCAGTACGCGGCCGCCCTCGTTGGGGATCACTCCGCGTTTGGCGTTGTATTCCAGCTCGTCCAGTGGCGAGCCGTGGTAGCCGATGGCGCGGTACACGGCCTGGACGGGATAGTCCACGAACTCGCCCGTGCCCTTGACGTTGCCGGTGCCGTCAAGTTCCATGCGCTCAAACTTGATGCCGGCCACCTGGCCGGACCCGCCGTCGTCGGGGTTTCCGTAGACCTCCACCGGGCTGTGCAGGAAGTGCAGGTGCAGGCGGCGGGAGGATGGTTCTTCCGCCTCGGCATGCTCTTCCACGAGCCAGTTGGTCAGTGTGTTCACCATGGTTTTGATCTGGTTGTTGCTGCGGATGGCGTCGTCGGAGGCCTCGTCGAACTCGAAGTCCTCCGGGTACAGGACAATGTCCACGTCCTTCATGTGGCTCAGCTCGCGCAGCTCCAGCGGCGTGAACTTGACCTGCGCCGGGCCACGGCGGCCGAACACGTGCACGTCCGTGACGGGCGAGTTCTTCAGGCCCTGGTAGACGTTGTCCGGGATCTCGGTGGTGAGGAGTTCGTCGGCGTGCTTCACGAGCATACGGGCCACATCCAGCGCCACGTTCCCGTTGCCGATCACGGCGATTTCCTTGGCTTCCAGCGGCCAGTCGCGGGGCACATCGGGGTGGCCGTCGTACCAGGACACAAAGTCGGCGCCGCCGAATGATCCGGCCAGTTCGATGCCCGGGATAGGCAGATCGGCGTCCTTGATGGCGCCGGTGGAGAAGATCACGGCGTCGTAGAAGGCCCGGAAATCATGGAGGGTGAGGTCGCGGCCGTAGGTGACGTTGCCCAGGAAGCGGATGTCACCCCGGTCCAGGACCTTGTGAAGCGCATTCACGATCCCCTTGATGCGCGGGTGGTCAGGCGCTACGCCGTAGCGGATCAGGCCGTACGGGGCTGGGTAGGCCTCGAAAAGGTCGATGCTGACTTCAAAATCGCCGTCCTTCACACCGTTGGACTTGGTCAGGATGTCCGCCGCATAAACACCTGCCGGTCCCGCGCCCACAATGGCAACGCGGAGTGGACGCTTGGAGGTGGTTTCGCCTGGATTGGACACCGGGAGCCCTTCTGGAAGGAGGATTTCGCGCCGGAGGCGCTGAGTGCAGCTTGCGCACAATGTCCCATTCTAAATGTGTTGCAGCGGCACCACGTCGCCTTCCCTGTACAGCAGCGCCCGGAGCTCGGCTTCGGCGGAGTCCAGGCGTTTGGGGTCGATGGTCTCCCCGGCGGCAAAATGGTCCAGCAGCCGGGGATCAACATAGCTCTTGCGGGCGATCGACGGCGTGTTTCCCAGCGCCGCGGCGGCCTCCAGCATGGCCACACTGATGGCGCCTTTCCGCGCCGAGACAGTCTTCTGCGGGCCGCTGCGTGCCAGGCTGACGGCGGCTGAAACTGTCCCGCGCAGCGTGCGGAAGTCCTTGGCGGTGAAGTCCTGGCCCGTCCGCTCCTTGACGTACGCATTGATGTCCGCGCTGGTGACGGGCCGCCAGGTCCGGCCGTCCTTGAACGCCAGCAGCCTGGCGTTTCCACCGCGGCGCTTAAGCGTCCGCACCAGGGCGGCGAGGTCGGCGTCGTGGATTTCCGATTCCCAGTCCTTGCCACTCTTCGCCGGAAACTTCAGCTCCAGGCACTCCTTGCGGACGTGGACGTGCGCACACAGGAGCGTGGCCAGGCCGTGGCTGCCGTTCTCGTTGGTGTACCGTTCCGAACCCACCCGCAGGGACCCGCTGTCCAGCATCCGGAAGGCCGCGGCCAGCACGCGTTCGCGGCTTGGACCTTCGCTACGCAGGTCCAGGGTGACGAACCGGCGGGCGGTGGGCAGCGACTCCGCCAACTGAAGGGCACGGTCAAACTTCACGCGGTCTTTCCGCTCGCGCCAGGCGGGGTGGTAGATGTACTGCCGCCGGCCCATCGCGTCGAGGCCGGTCGCCTGGATGTGCCCGTTGTCGAAGGGCGCAATCCACACGTCCGTCCATGCCGGTGGGATGCCGATGCTTTCCAGCCGGTCCCGGACAGGCCCCGGCGGCAGCGTGGAGCCGTCCAGGTCCCGGTAGCTGAAGCCTGTCCCGGCGGGCACGCGACGGTAGCCGCGGCCGTTCGCGTTGCTGCGGCGGAGCCTCACGGGACGGCAGCCTGGAGGTTCATCGATTCCATAAAAGAAAGCGTACTGACTTTTGACTGGAATACGCGTCCATCAACTGGTGTTATTGGTTAGGTGCCTACTCCCCCTGAAACCTCCTCCTTACCCAAGACCGCTGCCACCGCGCAGGCAGCCCTCAAGGCTGTAGACAAGGAGACGACGGCGGGAGTCCTGTTCGGTTTCGGAGCGTACGGGTTGTGGGGACTGCTTCCCCTGTACTTCTTCGCGTTGATGCCCGCCAGCGCGGTGGAGATCGTGTCCAACCGGGTGGTGTGGTCGCTGCTCTTCTGCGTCCTCCTGATCACCGTCACCCGGTCCTGGCGTGCGCTGGCCGCGGCGTTCCGCGATCGCTCGGTATTCGGCACCCTGGCCCTCGCCGCATTCCTCATTGCAGTGAACTGGCTGACCTACACGTACGGCGTCACCACCGGCCAAGCAGTCGAAGCCGCGCTAGGCTACTTCATCAATCCCCTGGTCTCGGTCCTCCTGGGTGTGTTCGTCCTGAAGGAGAAACTGCGCCCCCTCCAGTGGGCCGCCGTCGGAATCGGTTTTGTAGCGGTGGGCGTGCTCACGGTGAGCTACGGCAAACTGCCGTGGATCGCCCTGACGCTGGCCTTCAGCTTCGGCCTGTACGGGTTTGTGAAGAAGCGTGTTGGCCCGAAGGTGGACGCGGTGACCAGCCTCAGCGTGGAGACCATAGTGCTGGCACCGTTCGCGGCGGCCACTATGGTGTTCATGGGCGTCAACGGCTCGGCCACGCTGGCCAGCCAGGGCCCGGGGCATTTCTGGCTTCTGGTGGCCTCCGGCGTGATCACCGCGGTGCCGCTGCTGTTCTTCGGCGCGTCGGCCCGCCGGCTGCCCATGACCACCATCGGGCTGCTGCAGTACGTTGCCCCGCTCCTGCAGTTCATTGTGGCGTTGGTGGTGTTCCAGGAAGCCATGACCGCCAGCCGCTGGATCGGCTTCGGCGTGGTATGGCTGGCCCTGCTGCTGCTGACCGTCGATATGCTGCGCGCCACCCGGAAGAACTCGTTGGCAAGGAAGCGGGCCCGCACCTCATAAAACGAGCGCGCGAACGAACACTTGAGGCCCCGGAATCATCGATTCCAGGGCCTCAAGTGTTCGTTCGCGCCGTTGCGAGGGGACGCTAACTCTGTGGGGGTGGGTCTTAGGCGTTGGCCTTGATGGCGGCGGCCAGGACGTCAAGGCCGTCGTTCAGCAGGTCGTCGGTGATGACCAGCGGGGGCAGCAGGCGGATGACGTTGCCGTAGGTGCCGCAGGTGAGGATGATGACACCCTCCTTGAGGCAGGCAGCGGCCACGGCCTTGGTCAGCTCCGGGTTGGGTTCCTTGGAGCCGGCCTGGACCAGTTCGACGGCCAGCATGGCGCCGCGGCCGCGGATGTCGCCGATCACGGCGGTCCCCGAAGCGGCCAGTTCAGCCTGCAGTTCCTGCAGCCGTCCCGTGGCGAGCTGCTCAATGTGGCGGGCGCGTCCGGCGAGGTTGTACTCCTCCATGGACCCGATCGCGGCCAGCGCGGCGGCGCACGCAACCGGGTTGCCGCCGTAGGTGCCGCCCAGGCCGCCCGGGTGGACGGCGTCGAGCAGGTCCGCGCGGCCGGTGATCGCGGACAGCGGCATGCCGCCCGCGATGCCCTTGGCCATGGTGATGATGTCCGGGACAATGCCCTCGTGATCCACCGCGAACCATTCACCGGTACGGCAGAAGCCGGACTGGACCTCGTCGGCGATGAACACCACGCCGTTGGCCTTGGCCCAGGCGGCCAGTGCGGGGAGGAAGCCCTCGGCGGGGACAATGAAGCCGCCCTCACCCTGGATGGGCTCGATGATGATCGCGGCCACCTGGTCGCCGCCGATCTGCTTCTCGATCATGGTGATGGCGCGCTTGGCGGCCTCGGCACCGGTGATCGCGGGGTTCTCCTCGCGGTACGGGTAGCTCATGGGCATGCGGTAGACCTCGGGCGCGAACGGGCCGAAGTTGGTTTTGTACGGCATGGCCTTCGCGGTCAGCGCCATGGTCAGGTTGGTGCGGCCGTGGTAGGCGTGGTCAAAGGCGACGACGGCGTCACGTCCGGTAGCGAGGCGGGCCACCTTGACGGCGTTCTCCACAGCCTCGGCGCCGGAGTTGAACAGCACGGTCCGCTTCTCGTGGCTACCCGGGGTCAGGCGGTTGAGATGCTCGGCGAGGGCCACGTAGCTTTCGTACGGAGTGACCATAAAGCAGGTGTGGGTGAAGTGCTCCACGGCTTCCTTCACAGCCCCGACGACGGCGGGATCGGACGCGCCGACGCTCGTCACCGCGATGCCAGAGCCGAGGTCAATGAAGGAGTTGCCGTCGACGTCGTGGATGATGCCGCCGTCGGCGTCCGCAACGTAGACCGGAACGGTGGACGCGACACCAGCGGCGACAACCGCTTTCCGGCGCTCGGTCAGGGCAATGGACTTGGGGCCCGGGAAGTCGGCCTGGACACGGCGCTTCTGTTCCAGGCGGAAGGTGATTTCACTTGCTGTGGTGCTCATGGGAGGGCCTTTCTTGACTGAATGGGGGGCCACGCCGGCAGGGTTCCCTGGCCGAAGCGGAGCGAGGTTAGGGCGCCGGTGGGGATTAGGCGTCGAGTGCGCTCATGACGTGCTTGATGCGCGTGTAGTCCTCGACGCCGTACATGGAGAGGTCCTTGCCGTAGCCGGACTGCTTGAAGCCGCCATGGGGCATTTCGGCGGTGAGGAGGATGTGGGTGTTGATCCAGACCGCGCCGAAGTCCAGGTCGCGGCTCATCCGCATGGCCGTGCCGTGGTCGGACGTCCAAACGCTGGATGCGAGGGCGTATTCGACGTCGTTGGCCAGCTCGAGGGCCTCCGCCTCGGAGGAGAACTTCTGCACGGTGATGACCGGGCCGAAGGTTTCCTGCTGGACGATGTCATCAGTCTGCTTGGCGCCGGTGACGATGGTGGGTTCGAAGAAGAAGCCCTTGTCCCCGGCGCGGTGCCCGCCTGTGACAATCTGGCAGTTCTCCGGGAGGTGCTCCACCACGGAGGTAACGGCGTTGAAGTGGTTCACGTTGTTCAGCGGGCCGAAGTAGTTGTCTTCGTCGTTCTGCGAGCCGGTGTGCAGCGTCTTGGTGTGCTCCACCATGGCTGCTACGACGTCGTCGTGGACTGAATCTTCAACCAGTACGCGGGTGATGGCGGTGCAGTCCTGGCCGGCGTTGAAGAACGCGAACTCGGCGATGGCCGCGGCGCTCTTTTTGATGTCCGCGTCCTTGAACACGATGGCCGGGGCCTTGCCGCCGAGCTCCAGGTGGGCGCGCTTGAGGCCCTTCGCGGCCCCGGAGGCCACGGCGATGCCGGCCCGGACGGAACCCGTGATGGAGACCAGGCCGGGGACCCGGTGCTCCACCATCATGGCGCCGGTTGCGCCGGTTCCCAGAACGACGTTCAGGACGCCGGCCGGGAAGATCTCCCCGGCGAGACGGGCCAGAACGAGAGTGGATTCGGGGGTGGTGTCGGACGGTTTGAGGACCACGGTGTTGCCGGCGGCGAGTGCCGGGCCGATCTTCCAGATGGCCATCAGGAAAGGGTAGTTCCAGGGGGCAACCTGGGCCACAACGCCGATGGGTTCGCGGCGTACGTAGGAGGTGTGGCCTTCGAAGTACTCGCCGGCGGACTTGCCTTCGAGGATGCGTGCGGCACCGGCGAAGAAGCGGAGCTGGTCGGCGCCGGCGGCAACTTCCTCGGACGCGATCAGCGAGCGCACCTGCCCGGTGTTGCGGTGCTGGGCCTCCACAAGTTCGTCGCTGTTGGCCTCAACGGCGTCGGCGAGTTTGAGGAGCATTAGCTGGCGCTGCCCCGGGGTGACGTGCTTCCAGGTCTTGAAAGCATCCTTGGCCGCGGTCATGGCAGCGTCGACGTCGGCCTGGATGGACACAGGCGACTGCGCCACCACCTCGCCGTTGGTGGGGTTGACGATGTCCAGCAGGTCGGTGCCCGCAGGCGTGACGAACTCACCGTTGATGAAGTTCTGCAAGGTTTGAACCACGGTGTACAACCTCTTTCATAAGGGAACATCAGCTGCGAAGCGGATGGTTGCGACTGCCTTGAGCCTATGCCAGCACCTCCACCCCGGGGAATAGCCACCTGCACACCCCTGGCCGCAATGTTTAGTGCGGTTGACCAGTGTCCGTCTATCCTTGGACCATGGCCATTTCTCTTGCCACCCTGCTCGGCGTGCACTCCCTCCACCTGTCCAATGCGGGCCTTGCCGAAACCACCTGGCACGAGGACATCAACTGGGTTGCCGTCACGGAACTGGAAGACCCGCAGCGCTTCCTCAGCGGCGGCGAACTGGTGCTCACCACTGGCATGCGCCTGCGGTCCGCGCCCGAGCAGCGGCGCTTCGTCCGTCAGGTCCAGCGCGCCGGAGCCGTGGGTATCGGCTTCGGGACCGGCCTGACGCACGACGCCGTCCCGCCGGCCCTGATTGCCGAGGCCAACCGCTGGGGGCTGCCGATTGTCCAGGTGCCGTACGAAACGCCGTTCATCGCCATCGGCAAACTGGTGGCGGAAGCGCAGGCCGCCGATCATGTCGCCAAGCTGGAGCGCCTGATCGCGGGCCACCAGATCCTGGCACGGGCCCTCCTCACCGGCGGCGGCCTGACCCAGCTCCTGAAGCACCTGGGCGGGATGCTGCGGACAGACATCGCCCTCACCCAGTTCACCGCCCACCTGTACAACAGCAGCACCGAGCTCCCCTCCGCTGACACGTGGTCCTCTTACCCCATCCCCACCGGCCGCCGCGATGCCTGCACGTTGTGGGTCCGACAGCCCTTCGAGGATTCAGGCATCATTGGCTATGCCCAGAACCTGATCAGCGTGGAGCTCAACAACATGGTCAAGCAGCGCCAGGCCCAGCGCGCCCTGTGCGGCCAGGTGCTCGAGGACGTCATCCATGGTTCCCTGGAGACCAGCGAGGCCCAGCGGCGCCTCGCCGGCGTGGGCCTGAACAGCACCCGGAAAAACGTGGTGCTGCTGGCAGTGTCCGCCGCCCATCACAAGGCCCTGGTGAGCACGTCGGTGCCACAGCCACTGGAGAACGCGGTGGCCGCCGTCGTCGGGAAGGACCTGGTGGTGGTGATAAACGACGACGGCGGCGCGGCACCTGCGCTGGCCAGGCGCCTCAGCGACCACCTGGCTGAGGCCGGGATCCACGCGACGATCGGGATCGGCGGCGCGTACACCAAGCCGAACGGCCTGCGCTGGAGCTACTTCGAGGCGCGCGATGCGGCCAGCCACGGCCTGCCGGTGAACGAGCCGGAACGCCTGAGCCTGACCTCCCTGTTGCTGGCCAGCGAAGACGTTCCGCTGGCCGACATGGCCCACGAGTCGCTGAACCCGCTGCGCGCGTTCGACGCCGCCCACGGCGCGGAACTGGTGACCACCCTGGAAAGCTACCTGAACAACAACGGTTCCGTGGCCGCCGTCGCCGAAGCCCTGACCCTGCACCGGAACACAGTGCGGTACCGGCTGGCGCAGATCACCGAACTCACCGGCTACGATCCTTCGGTCACGGCGGACCGCGTGCAGCTGTGGCTCTCGCTCGCCGTGTCGCGGCTCGGGGCGCGGCAGGCCAGGTAGGCCCCACAACTGCAACGCGGGGTCACTTCTGGCCCATGTCGCGGCCCCGGATGGGCGCTAAATGACCCCGCGTTGCAGGAGCTTGCGGGACTTCTTGCGTTCCTTCCGGTAGCTGGCTTCGGCTTCCGCCGCGAGCTGTACCTGCCGGGTATGAAGCGACACGTAGGCCGACGCGACGTCCTCGGGCAGGTCCGTCGCCGACTCCAGCTTGGCCAGCAGGTCCCGGGCCACCACGCTGTCTTGGAAATCTCCAAGGACCTGCTGCTGGCGGTGCGCGGCCTTGGCGATCTTCGCGGCGCGCTTACCACGCACCGGCCCCGCAGACTCCGCCACGTGCCGCAGCCGTTTGGCGTCCTTGCGCACCTCGTGGAGGGCTGTCTCATGCTCCGCTCCCCGCCGTGAACGTTTGGCCGCCTTGGCTGCGCGCTGCAGCCGTTTGGCGGACTTGGCCACCAGTTTGCCGGCCGTCTTACGGGCAGGGGCTGCACCTTCGGGCCGGACCGGCGGGTGGTCACGGAAGGCTTCAAGGTCATCCAGGAGCCGGAAGTACCGTTCGGAAAGCAGTGCCTTCTGGAGTTTCCGGTAGGCCGTATTCAATCTGTCGCCGAGTTCATCGTTCAGCCGGCCCTTCACTGCCGAGCCCAGTCCGGGCGGCAGTTCAGCCGTGTGCCCAAGCAGGCGAGCCAGCATCACTTCGGCGTCGCGCGGCGATCCCAGCACGCTGCCGAGCCACTTCAGTTCGTCCCTAAGGCGGCGCACAGCCACGGCGCTGTAGAGCCGGCGGTAGGCTGCGAGCGCCGAACGGGAACGGCGGGTGGCCGACCGCAGATCGTGCACAGCCTCCGGTTCCTCCAGGCGGACGCCGGGATCATGCGCCAGGATTTCGCGGATCTGCGCGCCCAGGTAGGCGGTCAGGAGGTCCGACACCGGTCCCTTCCTGCCAGGACTTACTGGCCCGTCAGCTGCGCCGGACTCCTCGGCAGGCAGCGCCAGGACTTTAGCCAGCTTGGAGCCGTGCTTCGCCGGGAGCGCCCCGGCGGCGGCCAGGATTTCCGCCGCGGCCGGGAACAGGTCAGCGCTACCGTGCACCAGCTCGAGTTCCCATTCGCGCCACTGCCGCGTCCGGGCTTCCCCGCCAGGCGTGGCCGCGCCGTCTGCAGTGCCGAGCAGCTCCGCGCTCACGCGGTCATCGGCCAGGTCCGCCAGGTGGACTCCGTCCGCGCCGTATAACGGATAGGTGGTGCGCCGGGTTTCCAGCCGGACCACCGGGGCGGCATCCTCGCCGCGGAGGTACGCGAGCACGTGCGCCAACAGGCTGTCGGGAACGACGCCGGGCTGGCCCAGCGGGGCGTGCAGCTCGCGGCGCCGCTGGGGTTCCGAGACGCCGGACGCGCCAGCGGCCCCGTCACCGGACCGGGAGCCCTCCGCGGTCAATTTCAGGTGCCAGCCGGCGTCCACTCCGCCGGTGCGTCGGCGAAGAGTAATGTCGCGGGCGGCGAGCGTATGCCCTGCCGTGTCGAAGTACACCGCTTCCAGGGTGTCCACGTGTGGCTCCCCCACGTGGGCTACCCCGGGGATGTCCGTAAGGGCCGGCACCTCGGCGTCCGGACCGACGTCGTACTTCTTTTCGACCTCAATTGCCTGTGAAGCCATGACCGGCCGTCCTTCCGCATTGATGGGCGCCAGATCCAGCTGGGCAAGTTCTTACGAGCCCGGGATTGAACTCTTGTGGCCCGAGTCTATGCCTGCAACATTAATAGCCGGGAGAGGTTCGCCACAGAACCCTAGACATCAAACGTCTAACGTCTAACGTTAAGGACATGACTGCTCCTCCTTCCGATTCCCCGACGCTGTCCGACGCGCCGCCCAAGCCGCGGACCGCCGTCGTATTCGGCGTCATTGCGCTGGTGCTCATAGGGCTGAACCTGCGCGCGGGAATTGCTGCGGCGTCGGCCCTCCTCCACGATTTTCAGCAGGTCCTTGGCTACGGGCCGCTGGTGGCAGCGATCATCCCTTCCATCCCCACCCTCTGCTTTGCGGTGGCGGGGGCCGCGACGTCATGGCTGACCTCACGGCTGGGCGTCGAGAAGGCAATCCTGCTGGCGCTCGGATTCCTGGCCGGCGGGCTGCTGCTCCGGGGGATCCCGGCAACCGGCATGCTGGTGGCGGGCACCGTGGTGGGGATGTCCGGCCTGGCGGTCTGCAATGTGGCCATGCCGTCGTTCATCCGCGAGCACTTTGCCAACCGCACCTCGTCGATGACCGCGCTCTACACCGTCACCATGACCACAGGGGCCACCGTCACCGCGGTCGCCGTCGTCCCGCTGGCGTTGGCGCTCGGCTCACCGTCCGCCGCAGTCGGCACGATCGGATTCCTGGCCGTGGCAGCGTTCCTGGGCTTCCTGCCCGTTGTCCTGCATGCGCACCGCAACAGCGTCCGTAACACTGCTGCCCGCATCTCGCCGTGGCCCCTGCTCCGCACCCGGAAGGGCCAGCTGCTCACCGCCCTCTTCGCTCTCCAGGCGCTGCTCGCGTACTCGCTCATCAGCTGGTTCCCGTCGATGTTGATCAATATGGGCATCAGCCCAGCTGACAGCGGCCTGATGTACGGGCTGATGCAGCTGGTCTCGGTACCGGCCGGCATGGTGCTGCTCGCCATCGGCTCGCGGCCCCGGATGCTCCGGCCGGCGCTGTATCTGGTCAGCACCACCATGGTGGCCGGCCTGGCAGCGCTGATGTTCCTGCCGGTGGGCCTGGCCGTCATCCCCACCGTCCTGCTCGGCTTCGGCCTGGGCATATTCCCGCTGGTGATGGTGATGATCAGCCGGAGCGGAACGAGCACCGCCGAGACCACCGCCCTGTCCACCCTGGCGCAGTCCACCGGCTACCTGCTGGCCACGGCCGGCCCTTTCGGTGCCGGGTTACTGTTCAGCGGTACTGGCGGCTGGACGCTTCCCCTCGCACTGCTGCTGGGCCTCGCCGTGGTCCAGGTTGGGGTGGCCCACTTCATCTCACGCGCCCCCTTGTCCGGCCTGAAGAAGTAGGACGCCATGACCCTGAGCACCTCACACCGCCAGCCCCTCGCCGACGAAGTCACCGCCAAACTCCGGCAGATGATCCACTCCGGCGAATGGCCCCTGGACCAGCGCATCCCCTCCGAGCCGGAACTGATGCAGGGCCTGGGCGTCTCGCGCGGCACCTTGCGCGAAGCCGTCAAGGCCCTTGCCCACAGCGGGATGCTGGAGGTCCGCCGCGGCGACGGCACCTACGTCCGCGCCACCAGCGAGATGTCCGGCGCCGCCCGGCGGATGTACCAGGACCACACGGACGAACACATCCTCGAGGTCAGGCTCGGCCTGGACACGCAGGCGGCGCGCCTGGCTGCCCGGAATGCAACGCCCGACGACGTCGCCGCCCTGCGTGCCGTACTCGCCACCCGGGAGGTCGCCTGGCACAACGCGGACTTCGAGGGTTGGGCCCGCGCGGACTGGGACTTCCACGCGCGCGTTGCCCAGGCGTCCGGGAACCCGCTGCTGCACGAGCTCTACGTCAGTTTCGGTGACGTGTTCCACCAGGACCTGCTCAAGCAGCAGCGCAAGGGCCGGTTGGACGGTCTCACGAATGAAGGCCATGGTGCCGTGGTGGACGCCATCGAGGCCCACGACGCCGACGCCGCCGTGGCAAGCGTCAACCAGAACCTGAACTCCTGCGCGGAGTGGCTGCGGGCGTAGGTCCCGCCCGTTTGAGGTCGACTCGCAGAATCATTTTCGAGGCGCAAAGTGGCTGGCGCACGTGGAATAGCGGGTGCGCAACCTTTTCTGCGCGTCGCAAGCTCCTTTGCGCGTCGCATGCTGCTTTGCGCGTCGCAAGCTGCAAGCACAGCGCCCGACGGCGGTCCGGCACCTGGGTGGCGAACCGCCGTCGGGCGTTAATGCTGTTAGCTGCTGCCGGGGTTTCCGGGGTTAGGAGCGGAGGCCCTGGAAGACGTTCTTGGGCCGCTGCATTTCACCGTGCTTGGCGCCGAGGATAATCACGGCGGCGGCGAACGCGGGGATGGCCCACTGCAGGATCTTGAGCTGCTGCTGGGCCGACTGCAATTCCTCGGACGCACCGGGATTCGGCTCAGTGGCGCCCCGCGCTCCCTCGTCCGCGAGCTTCTCCACCTTTTTGCCAAGGATCCCGGCGTAGAGCGTCACGGCGGCACCGGCAACCGTGACCGCCGTCTTGATCGCGGTATCGCGGGCTACGCCGTCCTGCTTTGCAATGCGTCCCTTGTTCTCCCACGCGATGGCGAGATCAGCCACCAGGTGCGAAGCGAACGCCGCCGTCTGGATCGGAGCCCACTTCATCCAGCCTGCGCTCGAAAGACGGGTGCGTTCGGCCGGATCCTTGGCCTCCGCTGTGGCCCCGTTCAACCCGATGGCGCCCATCAATGCGCCGCCGAACCATGCCGCAGCGCTCAGATCGTGAACGGACCGGGCAACAAGATTTCCTGCCATGATATGGATTCCTAACGTCGAACTGGTTCCGAAATGCCGCCGGTGCGGCCTGTACTGGCCTGGCCCATAAGGGTCATGGACATGCCATGGTAAGCACACTTACCAATGTTACGAAACCCCGACTTGCACCGCGGTTGCGCGTAATATCGTCGCCATGGAAACAGGGACTTTGTTTGGCTGGGCATTCGGAGACCCGGCCCGGGAAGATGACGGCGCATACCTGGCGGGCCTCGAGAAGGCTGCCCTGGAGAACGCCAGGGAAACGGCTGAAGCCAAGGGCGTCACAGTGGTTGCCGGTTCCGAGGTTTTCACGGCTTTGAGCGCAAAGGACAGCCTGGTGGAGTTGGATGACGCTCCGGGCAAGCTGGTGGTCCGCTGCACGGTCCACGTTGAAGGCCCTGGCGCGGGAAAGCTGCACGCAGAAGGACCCATGAACGGCTAAAACATGGCAGACGGGGAATCCAGCATCAGTGAGGCGGCAGACGCCGTCGAGGAGGCGTCCGACACCAAGGCGCTGGACGTTGTGGCGCGCTCCGGATTCGCCGTGATGGCCCTGCTCCACATCATCGTTGGCGGGATTGCCATCGCCCTGGCCTTCGGTCAGCCGGGGCAGGCCGAAGCCACCGGCGCCATCGAGCAGCTGGGCGCCAACCCGTGGGGACCGGCCGTGTTGTGGTCCTGCGTGGTGGCGTGCACCGGCCTGGCGCTGTGGCAGCTCAGTGAAGCCACCCTCCGCGCGCGGCATCTTGCCCGCGGGAAGCGGCTGGGGAAGCTGATCTCGTCCGGCTTCCTGGCCGTGGCGTACGGAAGCGTCGGGCTCAGCTTTGCCGGTTTTGCGGTCGGAATGCGCGGCGACTCCGGCGACACCACCCGGGATTTCAGCACAGCACTCCTCAACACACCGTTTGGCCAGCCGGCACTCGTGGCCGTGGGCCTGACCACAATGGGCATTGGCGTCTACTTTGTGGTCAAGGGCCAGCGGCGCGGGTTCAAGAAAAATGAGCTGTTCCACTTTGACGGCACCCGGCGCGGCAAACTGGTTGATGCATTGGGCGTCACCGGGCACGTGGCTAAAGGCATTGCGCTGAACCTGGCCGGGCTCCTGTTTGTGATCGCCGCCGGGAAGCAGAGTCCCGAGGAATCAACCGGGCTGGACGGCAGCCTGAAAGCGCTCCGTGACCAGCCGTTCGGCCCGCACCTGCTCGTCGCGATCGGGTCGGGCTTCATCTGCTACGGCCTGTTCGCGCTGGTCCGTGCCCGCTTTGGCAGGATGTAACCCCAAGGGAAGGAAGCCATGTCAACCGTGAGCCAACTATTCAATTCCCCAGCCGTCGACGTCTGGAACGTCGTCGCCGACGGCTGGCTCTACTCCGGCTGGGTGGTAGGCGCCTCCCGCATCCGGGCCGTCGACGCGCACTGGCCCGAAACCGGCTCCAGGCTGCACCACTCCGTGGGCGCCTGGCCACTGGTGATCAACGACAGCACCAGTGTGGCCGCCGTCGAACCCGGCCGCTCCCTGGAACTCGTGGCGCGCGGCTGGCCGCTGGGCGAGGCCAAAGTGGTGATCACGCTGGAGGATGTAGGCACACAATGCCGCGTGTCCATCGCCGAGGACGCCATCCGGGGCCCGGGCAAGCTGGTCCCCAAGGTGCTGCGCGACGCACTGATCGGCGCCCGGAACCGCGAAACCCTGCACCGGCTGGAACTCATGGCCGCGGGTGGGGCGGGACGTTAAAGCAACGGGGCCCACGCCCGCAGGGTTCCCTGGCCGAGCTTGCGAGGCTAGGGCGCGGGTGGGGAGGGTCACTTCGCGCCCATCCCAGTGGGATTTATGGGCGCGAAGTGACCCCGCGTTGGTTGCCTTTGTGGTTGCTAGACGTTCGCGGCTACGCCGTCGCGGGAGATGGCAACCATGTCCTCGCGCGGCACCACCTTGATGCGCTCACGCTTGACCTCAACACCATGCGATCCGCCGGCCTCCGTGGCCGCGGCACCGAGCGCGAGTTCGTGCGCATCCAGGGCCAGCCAGCCTTCCCAGCTGGTGAACTTCACGCCGCGGGCGTCGAGGAGGTCGACCACGGCGTCCGCCTCGGGAACAGCGGCGACCGGAAGGTCTTCGCGGTCTTCCAGCAGGTACGTCACGGTCTCAAGGGCGTCGCCCTTGGTGTGTCCGATGAGGCCTACCGGTCCGCGCTTGATCCAGCCGGTGGCGTAGATGCCCGGCACGTGGGTGCCGGCGGCATCCAGGACGCGGCCGCCGTCGTTCGGTACCACGCCCTTCTTGTGGTCGAACTCGATCTCCGGCAGCGCCGAACCGAAGTATCCGATAGAGCGGTAGACGGCCTGGACCGGGTAGTCCACGAACTCGCCGGTGCCGCGGGCGTTGCCCGTGCCGTCCAGCTCGGTGCGCTCGAACTTCATGCCGGCAACCTTGCCCGGCGTCGCGGCGTCGTCGTAAATTTCAACGGGGCTGTGCAGGAAGTGCAGGTGCAGGCGGCGCGAAGCGGTCAGCTCGGAGAGGTCCTCGGGCTGCTCGGCGATCCAGTTGGTGAGCGTGCCCACCATGGTCTTGGTCTGGTTGTTGCTCTGGATCTGGCGGTCCGATTCCTCGTCGAACTCGAAGTCCTCAGCGTAGAGGATGATGTCCACGTCCTTGGAGTGGCTCAGCTCGCGGAGTTCCAGCGGGGTGAACTTGACCTGGGCGGGGCCGCGGCGGCCGAAGACGTGCACGTCCGTGACGGGAGAGTTCTTCAGGCCGGCGTAGACGTTGTCCGGGATTTCGGAGACCAGCAGGTCATCGGCGTGCTTGGACAGGACCCGGGCCACGTCCAGGGCCACGTTGCCGTTGCCGATCACGGCGATTTCCGTGGCGTCCAGCGGCCATTCGCGGGAAACGTCGGGGTGGCCGTCGTACCAGGAGACGAAGTCTGCTCCGCCGTAGGAGCCGTCCAGCTCGATGCCCGGGATGTTCAGGTCCGCGTCCTTGATGGCGCCGGTGGCGAAGATGACGGCGTCGTAGTGCGTGCGGAGGTCCTCGATGGAGATGTCCGTGCCATAGTCCACGTTGCCGAAGAAGCGGATGTCGCCGCGGTCCAAAACCTTGTGCAGGGCGTTGACAATGCCCTTGATGCGCGGGTGGTCCGGGGCCACGCCGTAGCGGATCAGGCCGTAGGGTGCCGGGTAGCGGTCAAAGAGGTCGATGCTCACGGTCAGCTCGCCGCTCTTGACGGCTTCGCTCTTGGTGAGGATGTCCGCGGCGTAGACGCCGGCCGGGCCGGAGCCCACCACGGCAACGCGCAGCGGACGCTCGGCAGATCCTACGGAGGTGCTTGATGACACGGCTGTGTTCCTTTTGTTCGTTCCGGCCCAACTAGGTAGCAATAGATGTCGTTATGAGGGCTCAAAACAACATTTGCTGCTACCTAGTTGGGTGGGTGGCTAGGTGGTGAGGGCTCTTGCGGTGGTTCGGGGGCGGTTCGGGGTGGTGGTGCTGTAATCCGCTGTCCTGAAGTGCGACGGCGCGAACGGGCTGACGCGGACAACGTCGCCGATCACAATCACGGCAGGATTTGCGACGCCGGTGGCTTCCGCCTGGTCGGCGATGGAACCGAGGGTGCCGATCGTCACGCGCTGATTCGGCAGATAGCCGTTCTCAACGATGCCAACTGGAGTGTCCAGAGGCAAACCGGCGCCGGCCAGGGCAGCGGCCGAATCCCGAAGTGCGGCCACACCCATCAGCAGGACGATGGTGTGGTCCGCCCGGGCAGGGACCTCGGACAGCTCTTCATGGCCGGTGACAACACTGAAGCCCTTGGCCAGTCCTCGGTGTGTGACGGGGATGCCGGCGGCGGCCGGTACAGAGATCGCGGACGTGACCCCGGAGACCACTTCGACCTCGACGCCGTTCTGCCGGCAGTATTCGGCTTCCTCACCGCCGCGACCCAGGACGTAGGGATCGCCGCCCTTGAGCCGGACCACGCGGTGCCCCTTCAGGGCTTCGTCCACGAGGATGCGGTTGATCTCGGACTGCGGCACGGGATGGTGGCCGGGGGTCTTGCCCACTTCGATGACGCGGACGTCGGGGGCCAGTTCGTTGAGCAGTTCGCGCGGGCCGAGGCGGTCGGCCACCACGACGTCGGCCTGGCCCAGGAGCCGGCGGCCGCGGACGGTAATGAGGCCGGTATCGCCGGGCCCGCCGCCAACCAGGGCTACGGAGCCCGCAGACGCACGACGGCGGCGCAGCGGGAGGTCGCCGGTTTCCAGGGCGGTGGCGACGGCGTCACGCAGGGCCATGGCGCGGCGTGGGTCTCCCCCGGCGTTCACGGCGATCTGCACGTCGTCAACCACGGCAACGGCGGGTGTCCACGCGGCTGAGGCTTCGTGGTCGGAGGCATTGACGCACCAGATGCGCTGCGACTCGGCATCCTTTGAGACCTGGGTGTCCACGGCGGGATCGCCGGTGGCGGTCTGGACGAACCAGACGCCGTCGACGTCGGACGGAAGGTAAGTGCGCGGCTCCCAGGTGAGGAGGCCGGCGTCGGACAGTTCGCGGAGCGCGGCGGAGACAACGGGAGCCACGACGGTGACCTGTGCACCGGCGTCGAGCAGCCCTTTGGCGCGGCGGGAGGCCACGGTGCCGCCGCCCACCACCAGCACGGGGCGGCCGAGCAGCCGCAGTGCTGTGGGGTAAATATCCTGAATTGCCATGAATCAACGGTAGGGCCGCGCCGTTGCACCAACAACGGCAGCGGAAACACCAGTTCACGTAAGGTAACCCTGCGTCACATATGGTCAGTCAAACGGCAGGCGGAGGCCCCTCCACCAGAGCCTGTTGGAGCAAAGCGCGTGCGGTCCATCGCTGGGATGCAACAGCCTCGTTGCGGCTCAGGCCGGCGATGTCCGTCAGCCAGACCAACGATTCAATGCCGGTGGCGCTGCGGATGGCCAGGACCAGCCGGTGGATGTCCTGCTCCGTCATCTGCCCCTGGAGCGGCGACAGCGCCTCGGCGATCCAGGCGATCGCCCGGCCCTGCCGCAGCGGCAGGCTTCGGCGCTCGTCGGCGGTCTGCTCCAGCGAGAGCCGCAACATGGTCCGTTGCTGCGCTTCGGTTTCGAGGATCATCCGGGTGAACTCGACAACGACGGCGTCCAGCCGCTCCGCGACGTCGGCCGGCGGATTTTCAGGCAGCAACGACGCAGCTGCGGTTTCCGGATGGGCGGCAGCCAGCAGCTCCCGCTGCCCCGGGAAATACCGGTAGGCCGTGCTGCGGGCCACCCCGGCCAACAACGCGGCATCGTCCACTGTAGGCGCGGCGCCATCTGCCACGAGCTGCCGCGCCGCAGCAACCAGTGCATCAAGGGTGCGGCGTTTTTGGCCGGTCCGGCCGACGTCTATGTAGGGTCTTGACATGCCCTTCATGGTACTCCAGTCTTGTTATGGGACGTTAGTCCCATAAGTCTTCCGACCAATATCGAGGCGATCACCATGAAGACGAAGAACTCAGCATCCGCAGTTGTCCTGCAGCCGGGCGAAGGGGCCAGGCGCTGGTTCTTCGGCGGCGGAGTGCAGACCTGGAAGGCCACGGAGGAAGACACCGCGGGGGCCTTCCTGCTCTTCGAAGATGAGATGGGCTTGAACAAGGTGACGCCGATGCATACCCATCCGGACTCCGACGAAACGATGTATGTGCTGGCCGGCGAGATCCTGATGAACATGGACGGCACGGAGCATCACGTCGCAGCGGGTGGCGTGACCATTGCGCCGAGGGGTGTCCCGCACGCGTTCAAGGTCCTCCAGGAGGGGACCCGGGTGCTGTGCCTGCATACCCCCGGCGGCGCGCAGGCGTTCTACTTCGGCGCAAGCGAACCGCTCAACGACGGCGAAGTTTCAGGTGTTGTGGATTTCGGCCGCATCCGAGAATCGGGTCAGCAGAACGGCGGTATTGAGATCCTGGGGCCGCCGCCGTTCCCTCAGGCTTAGCCGCGGTCTATTCTTCAAGGCCGGCCACAAACCGGCCGCGGTTGGTGATGAGCCGCTGCAGGTAGCGGCGCAGGATCAGGTCCTCCGCCAGCCGGCCCAGGATCCCAAACGGCGCCGTGAACTCCACCCGGTCAGTCATGATGCTGCCGGTGGCCGTGGCCTCGAACTCGTGGACGTGCCGGAACGTTTTGAACGGGCCCCTGATCTGCTCGTCCGTGAAGCTCTCGGGGAACTCCAGTGCGGTGATGCGGCTGGTCATCCTCAGTGGGACGCCGAAATGTTGGGCCTGCCAGGTCACCTCCTGGCCCTCGCCGATCAGGCCTGAGGTGACCCCGGCTACGGCCCGTTCACCGGCGACTTTCTGGGAATCCAGGTGCGCTTCAATGCTGCGGGCGAGATCGAACAGGCGCTCCCGCGGGAGTGCGGACGCGGTGCGGCACACGAAGCTGACAGTCATGGCGCCAGTCTGCCAGACCCAGGCCAGCTGACTGACCCACGGAACCGCTGACCTATCCGTACAGCCCAGTGCTCAGGTACCTGAACCCGGAATCAACCATGATGGTGACAACGGTCGCGTCCGGACCAAGCTGTTCAGCTACGCGCAAGGCCGCAACAACATTTCCTCCTGAGGAGGTGCCGGCGAAGATGCCTTCCTCGCGGGCAAGGCGACGGCCCATCTCCATCGCTTCCTCGGACGAGACCTGTTCTATGGCCTCCACTTCCTCGGGTTCCCAAAGGGGCGGCACAAACCCGATCCCGATTCCTTCAATCCTGTGGGAGCCAGTAGGGCCGCCGGAAAGTACGGAAGACTCAGCCGGCTCGACTGCTACGACTTTCAGCCCAGGCAGGTGCAGGCGCAGAGCACGGGCCACTCCGTGAATGGAGTGGGCTGTACCGACGGACTGCACGAAGGCGTCCACCCGGCCGTGGGATTGCTGCCAGACTTCTTCCCCGAGCGCGAGGTAGCCTGTGACCGCGTCCCTGTTGTTGAGCTGGTCACACGCCCAGTAGTTTGGTTGCGTACTGAGCTCTCCGGCCCGGGCCATCATCGCTTTGATCAGTTGCTCCGTGATCCGTCCATGGTCGCTGGGGACGTCTTCCACAACTCCGCCCAGAGCCTCCATGGTCCGCCGTTTCTCATCGCTGAACGCATCGGAAAATACGACGTGGAGCCCGTAGCCTTTGGCGGCACAAACCAAGGCGAGGGAGATGCCTGTTGTCCCCGCCGTGTACTCAACCACAGTGTCGCCGGGGGTGATCTCGCCCCGCGCTTCGGCTCCCGCTATCGCTGCCAGCGCCATGCGGTCCTTCATGCTTCCCGTGGGGTTCGCGAACTCAAGCTTGGCTAGAATTCTGGCTGACCCCGCCGGCACGACTTTGGTGAGTTCGATAAGCGGTGTTGATCCGATGCCTGCCAGTACCCCACTGCCTGGTTCCAATGCATATTCCATAGTTTCCCTCACACAGAGCAATACAGGCCCGCAAGGCTTGAGGTAATCAAGGTATACCCGGCAGAAACAGGGCGCCATCAAAAGTTTCCGCACACCAGAGAGCCCGACGGCGGGACTCGCTGCGGGCTCTGCTGGGCACAAAGAAACCAACGCGGGGTCAGATCCGGCCCAATCCCCGAGGGTTATTGGGCCGGATCTGACCCCGCGTTGGAGGGAGCGTTAGCGGGTGCTGCCGGCGAGGAGGCCGCGGCTGCGGAGGAGGCGCTTCTCGATCGGGGCGAACACCAGCAGCTCGATCAGGATGCCGACGGCCAGAATCATCAGGATCGCGGACATCACGATGGTCATGTCGGCCAGGTCCCGGCCCTGGTTCAGCATGGAGCCGAGGCCGAAGCCGATAGTGCCGCCAACGGCGATGATTTCCGCGGCCATGAGCGACCGCCACGAGAACGCCCAGCCCTGCTTGAGCCCGCTGAGGTATCCCGGCAGTGCGGCAGGCAGGATGATCTGCACGGCCATCTGGAAACGGTTGGCGCCCAGTACCGTGCCGACGCGGCGGTACTGCGGCGGGATCTGGTCCACGCCGGAGATCAGCCCGTTGATGATGGACGGGATCGCTCCCATAAACACCACGAAGTAGACGGTGGCGTCCGTGAGGCCGAACCAGATGATGGCGGCGGGAACCCATGCCACGGATGGCAGCACCTGAAGGCCGGAAATCAGCGGCCCGAAGGCACGGCGCAGCGGCGCAACCTGGGCCAGCAGCAGCCCCACCGGCGTGGCGATGGCAACGCTGATCAGGAACCCGACCAGCCCGCGCTGCAGCGAAGTCCATACCGCTTCCTGCAGTTTGGCCTCGCCCCAGAGGACGCCGATCTGGCCCAGGACGTCCAGCGGACCGGGAACCAGGTCGCGCCGTTTGAGGCCTAGAGAGACGTAGAACTGCCAGACCAGGATCAGGACCACCAGGGCGGCGACGGGCAGGAGCACACGGCTCCAGTCGATCCGGTGCTTGCGCGCGGCGTCCGACTGTAGCGAATCCAGCCCGGCCTCAAGCTCGCGCAGGTCCTCATTCCCAGTAGACGAGCGGGTCAGGGCAGCATGGACCTTGCGGGTTTCCGGCTGTCCAGTGTTTGAGCGTGTCGAAATCCCGGTCTCGTCAGCCTCGACCAGCGGGTCGCTCTCGGCGAGCGGGGTGGGGTTATTTGGCATGACGGCGAATCTCCTCCCGCAGCCGGGCGGTGATGACCCCGGTCAGCTGTCCGGCCAAGCCGGCGTCGGTTCGGTGTTCCTCGGAAACAGCCCACTCCTGGACCACGCGGCCGGGACGGGACGACAGCAGCAGTACCCGTTGGCCCAGCCGCACGGCCTCGCGGACGTTGTGGGTGACAAAAACGATGGTGCGCCCGGTTTCCTTCCAGATGCGTTCCAGTTCATCGTGCAGGAGGTCGCGGGTGATGGCGTCCAGGGCAGCGAACGGCTCATCCATGAGCAGCAATTGCCGGTCCTGTGACAGCGCCCGGGCCAGTGCCACGCGCTGGCGCATGCCGCCAGACAGCTCATGCGGACGCTTGTCCCCCGCCTCGCCCAGGTGCACAAGGTCCAGCAACTCGTTGGCTTTGATCCGGCGTTGAGCTTTCCCCACACCGCGCAGCTTCAGGGCCAGCTCGATGTTTTCCCGGGCCGTCAGCCAGGGGAAGAGCGCGGCGTCCTGGAACATAAAGGCTGCTCCGTCGCTGGGTACTTCAAGGGCGCCCGACGTCGGGACCTCCAGTCCCGCCATGATGTTCAGCAGGGTGGATTTGCCGCAGCCGGATGCACCGAGGAGGGCTACGAATTCGCCCGCGCCGATATTGGCGTTGACGTCGTCCAGCACCGGGGCGCCGTCGCCGAAGCGCTTGCCCAGGTTTTCCAGTACGACTGGCATGGTCCCGTCCTTAGGTAGTTGGTGGCGAGGTTGTGAGGTCAGTCCTGGCCGAGGCCTGCCGCGGAGACACGTTCGGCGGTCCCCATGACTTCGTTCAGAGCACGGAGGTCGAACAGTCCGGTGATGTCGGCCTGCTTGGTGGTGCCGGCTTTCACCCCGTCTTCGAGGAGTTTGGGGTAGGTTCCCGCGAGCGGATCCACCGTGAACACCACCTTCTGCAGGGCTCGATCCAGGACATCGGCGGGAAGTGCCGCGCCCGCCGATTCCTGCAGGGCGCCGTTGATGACGCTCGTCTTCTCCGCGGCGGGCGCGTCATTCAGCCACGCCACCGACTCGGCATGGCCCTTCAGCAGCGCCTTGACCGTGTCCGGATGCGCGGCGGCAAATTTCTTGTTGACAATAAGGATGGTGGTGGGGAACTCGCCGGCCTTACCGGTAAGGGATCCGTCCCAGAGGTCCTTTTCGTCCACCAGGACTTTGGCTCCGGCCTGGAGCACCAGGCGGGAGGCCCAGGGCTCAGGCAGCCACGCGCCGTCGAGCTTTCCATCCTGGAACAGTTTCAGCGTCTGGGCGTTTTCCGTGGGGTTGATGGCGACGTCGCCGCTGCCGTCCACATTGGTCTTGTAGCCCTGCGAGCCGAGCCACGCGCGGAGCGCAACATCCTGCGTGCCGCCAAGCTGCGGCGATGCGAGCGTCTTGCCCTTCAGGTCGGCCGCGGAAGTGATCTCGGGACGCACAACCAGTTGCGCCCCACCCGCAGCGGCGCCCGCGATGACGCTCACGGACTCCCCCTCGCTCTTGACAAACGAGTTGATCGCTGGATTCGGGCCGATGTAGGTGGCGTCAATGGCGCCGGCGTTCAATGCTTCGATCGCGGCAGGTCCCGCGTTGAAAGTTTCGGTGCTGAGCTTGGTGCCGCCCAGGCTACGGGCCAGGATCCCCTGTTTCACGCCTACCAGGGCGGGGGCATGGGTCAGGTTTCCGAAATAGCCCAGCTTCAGTTCTCCGGCCGGCGTGGGCGCCGGGATGGCTGCCTCGGCCGCCGTATTACGGGAAATGGACGACGCCACCAGGGCGCCGGCGGCGATCAGAAAGACGAGCCCGATCGCCAGGGCTGCCTCGATGGCACGCTTGCGCTTGGGTACTGCGCTCTCGCCTGCCACGATGCGGGTCATCCCGGGCTTGGAACTAGTCATTGTTTCACCATAGGGAGTGACATAAACCCATTCAATGAAGCAGAAACGGGGGGTCACGCGGGTTCATGCAGCGTCACATTCCGGGCCCGATTCCGTCACCCTTGACGTTGATCAGCTGCCAGGCAGGAGGACTGATTTCTTGGGGTGGCCCCGGTCCAAGCCGCTTGCGTCACCCTCTCGACACCTGCCGTTATTAGTCTTGCCATCACGGACCCCTACGTTTGATCGCGCCTGGACAAATCGCGCCTGGACAACGGGCACCTAACCACGTACTTGGAGTAGACATGAAGATGAAGCGCGTCCTGGCCATCGCAGCAGTCGCTGCGGCCACCCTGACAGCCGGAACCTCCGCCGTGGCCACCAGCTCGAAAACCCCGAATGGCCACACAGCAGAAGCAGAGGCCTTCACCAAGGTGGACCGCAACACCCAGTGGGACCAGGTCCAGAAGCTCAAGCTGGACTTTCCGACCTTCCACCCGCAGGGCATGTCGCTGGTCGGCGACAAAATCTTCCTTAGCAGCGTCGAGATCCTCGAACCGACAGTGCGCTACCCCTCGCCCGTCGACGGTTACGACCGCAGTACAGGCAAGGGTCGAGGCCACGTCTTCGTCATCGACCGGCAGGGGAAGCTGCTGAGAGACATCGTCCTGGGCGAGGATAGTGTCTACCACCCGGGAGGCACGGACTTCGACGGCGGGAAGGTCTGGGTCCCCGTAGCCGAGTACCGGCCCAACAGCCGCTCCATCGTATATACGATCGACCCAGACACATATGAGGTCACAGAGCAGTTCCGTGAGGCGGACCATGTTGGCGGTGTCGTCGCCGACCGCAAGACCAACCGAATCAGCGGCGTCAGCTGGGGTTCCCGCAAGCTGTTGACCTGGAACAGCCAAGGCAGGCTCCTGGCGACGCAGGCCAACTCCAGCCACTTCATCGACTACCAGGACTGCGAGTATGCCGGCGCGGGCACCAACTATGCTCGGGTATTACCGGCCTCAAGACTGCTGACGGGAAGCCGTTCGAGCTCGGCGGCCTCGCCCTGACGGACCTCACAGACGGAACGATCGTCCACGAGGTTCCCTTCCAGAAGTTCTCCACCGCCGGGCACTCCATGACCCGCAATCCGGTTGCCCTGGAGTCGGACGGCGGTGTGCTGCGCCTGTTCGCCGCACCTGACGACGGCGAGGAAGTCGCGGGTACCGAACTCTTCGTATTCGAAGCCCGCCCCTGAGCCGCTAAGAATCCGTGGCCGCGTGCCGGGACCGAGCTCCAGGTGCAGATCGATGAACGGCAGCGCGGGCTTGGCGTCCCTAGGACGGCTCTGCCCCGCATAACCGTTGTGGGGGGACCAACGGTTATGCGGGGCAGGGCAGCTCAAGCGAGTGAGGCTCAGATCGAGTAGCGCTCGTCCTCGTGGTCTCCCGGGTGGTCCTTGACCAGGCCCGCGGCCAGCGTGTTGCCGTCCAGCGGGTCGATGACCAGGAACGCGCCGGTGCGGCGGTGGTGCAGGTAGTTTTCCAGCGGCAGCGGCGCGGAAAGCCTCAGCTGGGCGTGGCCGATGTCGTTAAGCTCCAGGCTGGACGCGCCTTCGAGCTTGAACGTAGCCAGGTCCAGCTTGCCACTGACGCTGCGGACCAGCGCCTGGACGGTGCGGGTGCCGTGCTTGACCAACACCTTGGCACCCTCACGCAGCGGTTTAGGCGACAGCCAGCACAGCGCGGCGTACAGGTCTGCGGTGGACTCCGGGAAGGTCCCGGCGGCGGCAATAGTGTCACCGCGGGCGACGTCGAATTCCTCGGCCAGGCGGATCGCCACGGACTGCGGGGCGAACGCTTCCTGCAGTGATTCGCCGGCGAAATCGATGCCGGTCACCGTCGTGGTGCGGGCAGCCTGGCCGGGGGTCAGCACTGACACCGAATCCCCCACCTTCACGGAACCCTCGGTGATCTGGCCGGCGTATGCGCGGTAGTCGCGGAACGCTTCAACGTCCAGGCCACCGGCCACGGCGTCGGGAGCCAGCGCACCCTGCGGCCGGATAACCAGCTGCACGGGGAAGCGGAAGCTCTCCAGCTGCGTGTCGATCTCGTCCGCGGCCGGAAGCGTCTCGAGGACCTCCAGCAGGGCCGGACCGTCGTACCAGGGGGTGCGCTCGGAACGGTCCACCACGTTGTCGCCGTCGAGGGCGGACACCGGAATGACCAGCAGGTCATCGATGTGGTCCGCGCTGCCCAGCTCGGCGGAGCCGATGCCCAGTTCGCGGGCCACCTGCTGCACGTCCGCCTGGATCTCACGGAACACGGACTCGCTGAAGTCCACCAGGTCGATCTTGTTCACGGCCACAATGACGTGCGCCACCCGCAGCAGCTGCAGCACCGACAGGTGCCGGCGGGTCTGCTCCAGGACACCCTTGCGGGCATCAATGAGTACGACGACGGCATCCGCCGTGGATGCGCCGGTCACCGTGTTTTTGGTGTACTGGACGTGCCCGGGGCAGTCGGCCAGGATGAAGCTGCGCTGGTCCGTGGCGAAGTAGCGGTAGGCCACGTCGATGGTGATGCCCTGCTCCCGCTCGGCGCGCAGGCCGTCGGTCAGGAGGGCCAGGTCGATCCCGCCCTTCTCGCCGCCAAAGCCGCGGTCGGAGGAGGTGCGGGCAACGGCGTCGAGCGTGTCGGCAAGAATCGCCTTGGAGTCGTGCAGGAGGCGGCCCACCAAAGTGGACTTCCCGTCGTCGACCGATCCGGCGGTGGCGAAGCGGAAAAGCGTGGTGGGCAGGGCTGTCTCCAGCTCGGCGGCCAGGAGTGAAGTTTCGGTGCTCATTTAGAAGTAACCATCCTTCTTGCGGTCTTCCATGGCGGCCTCGGAGATGCGGTCATCTGCACGGGTGGCGCCACGTTCGGTGATGGTGGAGGCTGCAACTTCGATCACAACGTCGCTCACGGTGGCTGCGGCCGATTCAACGGCACCGGTGCAGGACATGTCGCCCACGGTGCGGTAGCGGACCGTCTTGGTGATGACTTCCTCGTGCGGCAGGGGCTGGGAAACCTCGCCCACCGCACGCCACATGCCGTCGCGGGCAAACACTTCGCGGTCATGGGCGTAGTACAGGCCCGGCAGCTCGATGTTTTCTCGTTCGATGTAGCGCCAGATGTCCAGCTCGGTCCAGTTACTGATGGGGAACGCGCGGACGTGCTGGCCCACGGTGTGGCGGCCGTTGTAGAGGTTCCACAGTTCGGGGCGCTGGTTGCGCGGGTCCCACTGGCCGAATTCGTCGCGGAGGCTCAGGATGCGCTCCTTGGCGCGGGCCTTGTCCTCGTCGCGGCGGCCGCCGCCGAAGACGGCGTCGAACTTGTTCTGCGAGATGGCGTCCAGCAGCGGGACGGTCTGCAGCGGGTTGCGGGTGCCGTCGGCACGCTCGGCCAGCTCGCCGCGGTCAATGAACTCCTGGACGGAGCCGACCACGAGCTTGAGTCCCAGCCGCTCCACCGTCCGGTCGCGGAAGTCGATGACCTCGGGGAAGTTGTGGCCGGTGTCCACGTGCAGGACGGGGAACGGGACCTTGCCCGGCCAGAACGCCTTCGTGGCCAGGTGCAGCATCACCACGGAGTCCTTGCCGCCGGAGAACAGCAGCGCAGGCTTCTCAAACTCGGCCACGACTTCGCGGATGATGTGGATCGCTTCGGACTCGAGGGTGTCCAGGCTGGAGAGGCGCGTCGATACGGCGGCGTCAGTCACCTGGGTGGTCTCCTCAGTTAGGTAAGTGCTCATACGTGTAGTCCGCATTCTGTCTTGTCGGTGCCTGCCCAGCGGCCGGCGCGGGGGTCGTCTCCGGGCGCCACCTTGCGGGTGCAGGGCTGGCAACCAATGGAGGGGTAACCCTGGGAAAGCAGCGGGTTGACGGGTAGGAGGTTGTCGTCGGAGTACTGGACCAGCTGGTCGAATGTCCACGCGGCCACAGGGTTGACCTTGACCAAGCCGTTGACGTCGTCCCAGGTCACCAGTGGGGTGTTGGTCCGGGTGGGGGCTTCGTCGCGGCGGACGCCGGTGAACCAGAGTTCGTAGCCGGCCAGGGTGCGGCGCAGCGGGGCCACCTTGCGGAGGGCGCAGCACTGGGCGGCGTCGCGGGCAAAGAGGTCCTTGCCCAGGAGCCGGTCCTGCTGTTCCACGGTGTTCTCGGGAACAACGTCCACCACGTTAACCCGGAGGTTCGCGGCCACTTCGTCACGTGTGGCGTAGGTTTCCGGGAAGTGGTAACCGGTCTCCAGGAACAGGACGTCGACGCCGGGCAGCTGGTCCGCGACCAGGGCCGGCAGGACGGCGTCGGCCATGGAGCACGCGACGGCCACCGCCGACAGGTCGAAGTTGCGTTCCACCCAGGCGATCACGTCGCGGGCGGGGGCGTCCCAGCCGAGCTCGGCAGCACCGGACTCGGCGATGACCTTGAGCTCGTCGTGGGTGCGGAGCTTTGGGGTCTCTACAGGCTCAACCACCGGGTCAACGCCCAATGCGTGCTTGCTCACTGGAGTGCCTCCTCGTCTGCTGCGTGGGCCCATTCCGCGAACGTCTGGCCTTCGGCGCGCTGGGCCACGAAGGTGCGTACAACGCGTTCCACGTAGTCCGGCAGGTCCTCGACGTATACCTTCAGGCCGCGGACGGTGCGTCCCAAACCTGCCTCTTCGCGGCTGTTGGAAGCCAGCCCGCCGCCCAGGTGGACCTGGAAACCCGGGGAGGGGTCGCCGTCGGGCGTGGGAAGCATCATGCCCTTCAGGCCGATGTCCGCTGTCTGGATGCGGGCGCAGGAGTTGGGGCAGCCGTTGATGTGCAGGGACAGTGCGTGCGGCAGTTCGCCGGACTCCGCGAGGTCCGCCAGGCGGCGTTCCAGGTCAGCGACGGCGGTGGCCGCCGTGACCTTGGTTTCGACGATGGCCAGCTTGCAGTATTCGATGCCGGTGCAGGCGATGGTGCCGCGGCGGAACACGGACGGGCGGGCGGAGAGGCCCAGCGCGTCCAGCTCGGCAACCAGCGGTTCCACATGGTCCTTGGCAACGTCCAGGACCACAAGCTTCTGGTGCGGGGTGGTGCGCAGGCGGTAGGAGCCGCGGGCCTCGAGGGTGTCCGCGAGCTTGATCAGCTGCGCGCCGGACAGGCGGCCGGCCAGCGGGGTGGCGCCGATGAAGAACTTGCCGTCCTTCTGCTCGTGCACGCCGATGTGGTCGCCCGGAGTGGTGGGCTTGGGCGCGGCGGGACCGTCGGCCAGCTTGTAGCCAAGGTATTCGTCCTCGAGGATCTGGCGGAACTTCGCCGGTCCCCAGTCGGCCATCAGGAACTTCAGGCGGGCCTTGGTGCGCATGCGGCGGTAGCCGTAGTCGCGGAAGATGCTGGTGACGCCGAGCCAGACTTCGGCAGCCTCTTCAGGCTTCACGAAGGCACCGAGCCGCTTGCCGAGCATCGGGTTGGTGGACAGTGCGCCGCCGGCCCAGAGGTCGTAGCCGACGCCGAGTTCGGGGTGGCGGACGCCCACCAGGGCGAAGTCGTTGATCTCGTGGACCACGTCCTGGCTGGGGTGGCCGGTGATGGCAGTTTTGTACTTGCGCGGCAGGTTGGACAGCAGCGGGTTGCCGATGAAACGCTCGCCCAGTTCCGCGATCAGCGGCGTGGGGTCGATGATCTCGTCCTTGGCGATGCCGGCCACGGGTGAGCCCAGGATGACGCGGGGCACGTCGCCGCAGGCCTCGGTGGTGGACAGGCCAACACCCTCAAGCCGGTTCCAGATCTCGGGGATGTCCTCCACCCGGATCCAGTGCAGCTGGATGTTCTGGCGGTCCGTGAGGTCGGCGGAATCCCGGCCGAAATCAACGGAAATCTGGCCGATGACGCGCAACTGCTCGGTGGTGAGCGCACCGCCGTCGATCCTGACCCGGAGCATGAAGTACTTGTCTTCCAGCTCGTGCGGCTCGAGCGTGGCGGTCTTGCCGCCGTCGATCCCGGGCTTGCGCTGGGTGTACAGGCCCCACCAGCGGAAGCGGCCGTGGAGGTCCTGGCTGGGGATGGCGTCGAAGCCGTCCTTGGAGTAGATGGTCTCGATACGCTCGCGCACGTTGAGGCCGTCGTCTTCCTGTTTCCAGGTTTCGTTGGCGTTCAGCGGGGTTTTGCCGTCCACTTTCCACTGCCCGTGCGGCTTTGCGGCCGGACGGGAGGCGCGCGCGGGGCGCTTGGCGGCGGCGGGGTCCACGGACGCTCCGGCTAGAGCTGTATCAGTCATGCATCGACTGTAGGTGCCTGCCGAAGTGCGTCACAAAGGTCTGGAAACGGGAGGTCACCTAGGGAAACAATTCGTCACGAACCGCCGGAGAGCCTTGAAGATGCCCGCCCGCTGTGCTTGGTTGCGGTTCCCGGGCGGGCGGCTATTGACCGCGTGCGACGGCGGCGTCGAACCGTTCCAGCGCGATCTCGGCGAGCACCGGCGACGGCAGCAGTGGTTCCGTCACGAGATCGGCACCGGCTTTGGCCAGCTGGTCGTGGAAGAACCCCGGCGCGAGGAGGTAGGAGGCAATCACCACGCGGCCGCCGTCGTCCACGGCGCCTGCGGACTCCCCCGCCCCGGCGCCGCCTTCCAGTTCCTGGCGGAGGATGGCGACGGCGTCGGGCACCGACGGCTGGGCAGAGGCACCGTAGGCGGGCAGGATCCGGTTGCGGCGCAGCGCCCTGAGCTGGGCGGCGAGCTCTTCCACACTGACGGCGGCGTTGGGATTGGAGGACCCGGCAGCGGCGAGGACGATCGCGTCGCGGTCCGTGACGCCGGCCTCGCGGAGGCGCTGGTCCAGCAGGGCCGCGAGCCGCGGGTCAGGGCCGAGCGGCGCTGCGGCCAGGCTGCCCGGCCGGCTTTTCACGGCACGGGCGATGTCCACCTTGACGTGATATCCGACGCTGAGGAGCAGCGGCACAACGACTGCCTGTTGTTCTTCGGGGAGGCCCGCCACCACGTCCACGAGGTCCGGCTGCTGGACGTCCACGTAGGCTTCGCGCACGTCCAGGCCCGGGCGCAGGGCGGCGATGTTTGCGCGCAGCGTGTTGACCTCCGCGGCGCCCTGCGTGCTGGACGTCCCATGGGCGCAGGCGATCAAGATCGGGTTGTTCATAGGGGCTAGCGTAACGTTGGAGCCGCCCTGTCCGCCCACCATAAAACTGCCGGGACGCCACATGACAACGCCGTTCGACTCATTGCCGTTCGACATCGACCTGGTATGGCTTGACCTGGCCGGCGTCTTCTTTTTCGCCGTCTCCGGATCGTTGTTGGCGGCACGGAAACAGTTCGACCTGGTGGGTTCGCTGCTGTTGGCGTCCCTGGTCTCCCTCGGCGGCGGCGTCATCCGCGACATCATCCTCAACACCACGCCGGCAGCCTTCTCCAACCCCGCGTACCTGGTTCCCCCGGTCCTGGCCACCGTCCTGGTGTATTTTCTGTACTCCAGCGTGCAGCGGTACACCTCACTGCTGGTGCTGTTCGACGCCGGCGGGCTGGCCCTCTTCTGCATCACCGGAACTCTGAAGGCCCTGGCGCTGGGAATGAATCCGGTGGCCGCCGTGCTGCTCGGCGTGACCACAGCCGTGGGCGGCGGCCTGCTGCGGGACGTTACCGCCAACGAGGTGCCCCAGCTTTTCAACCCCCGCGACCTCTACGCGCTGCCGGCCTTCAGCGGGGCGGCCTTGACCGCGTTGCTCTGGGTAACAGGGGCCTTCAACGTGCTGACGGCGTGCGCGGTGGCTGCCGTGGTGTTCGCCTTCCGCGTAGTTGCCTGGCGCCGGTCCTGGTATGTTCCGCTGGCCGTGCATGGCTTGCACCGGCGGGACTCCGGTGCCGGGGCTGGTGGGAGCTAAGGCGGCGGCTCGGGAGCAGGCCGCAGTTAGCTAGGATATGAGCATGACTGACATGTTCCTCGAGAAGTTCCGCGCGCTTGTTCCGACCTATCTCGAGGACGAATGGCAGGAAGAAGATGGCCTGCCTACCGACGAACTGGACGCGGCCCTCGCCGAGCACCAGTTCCAGGTTCCCCTGGTCCTCCGCGAGTTTTACCTGGCGGTGGGCGGTTGTGAGGACATCATGGAGGCCTACCACTACTTCTGGGATCCCGAAGAGCTGGAAGTCGATGATGAAGGTTTCCTGATGTTCCTCGAGGACGAGGAAGAACAGTTCACCTGGGGCTTCCGCGTAGGCGACCTCGGCATCCCGGACCCCATCGTGTACCGCCGCAACAACGCCCGCGGGCAGTGGAAGAGCGAGGAAGGCACCTTCTCCGAATTCGTCTTCGACATGTTCGAGTGGGCCTTCAACGACGAGGAAGAAAACTAGGCTTCCGGCCCACCCTGCCTGTGCTCTTGGGCGCTGCCCGGCGCCCATCGCGGGGCACTTCGACACGAACACGCCGTCCCCCGAGCCTGTTTCGCCGGTTGCGTTGCGCAAAGTGCCCCACTATTGCATCGAAAGTACGACGGCGGCAGTCACCTGGTGCCAACCCTCTCGGAGGGTTGAAGTGCGGGCCACACCCGCCCGCTGACGAAGAAAAGTCTCAATATCCATTGCTCCACGGTGCACTTGGACTGCAGCAAAGGGCAGACCCAAGGTGCCTCATGTGGACAACTGAGCCGTCGCGGGGCACTTCGACGGGAACACGCCGTCTCTGCAGCCCGGAATACTCATCGGATGCCTCAATGTGCCCCACGAGGGAGACGAACAGGGGAGACAGAAAGCCTGTGACACGCGCCGTAACAGGGGGCTTGCATCCTGTGACAAACCTGTCATAGACTGTTCATGGATCCGCTAAACGCCTCCGGCGGGTCTGATGCGAACGGAGATATAGCCCCGGTTCGACGCAACGTGTGATTCGTTTCGTTGCTGAGAACCGGGGCTATTGCATTTAACGGACTCCCCCAAGCAAACAGCTAGGGCCCCGGCCAGGTTCAACCCGCCGAGGCCCCACTGCACAACAAGTGAATCAGCTGGCGCGGTCCACCACAGCCAGGGCGAAGTTGGCCAGCGACGACTTCACTACACCCTCGGGAAGCGGCGCCAGCGCGGCGATGGCTTCGTCGGCCCAGCGGCGCGCAACCACCCAGGACTCAGCGGTGACCGGGTGCTCGCGCAGCCCGGCAACAGCGGCAGCCAGCGCTTCATCAGACGTCAGGTCACCATCAATGAGCTTCAAAAGGTCGACGGCGGACTGGTCACCGGCTGCAGCATCGCGCCGCAGGAACAGGACCGGCAGCGTGGGGACCCCTTCGCGGAGGTCCGTGCCCGGTGACTTGCCGGACTTCACCTTAACGCCGGTGACATCGATGACGTCGTCGGCGAGCTGGAAGGCCACGCCCACCTTCTCGCCGTACTCCACCAGGAGCTCCTCGTAGGCCTCGTCGGCACCGGCGAAGATGGCCCCGAGCTGGCCGGACGCAGCCACCAGGGAACCGGTCTTGTCCGCGATGACGGACAGGTAGTGCTCCACCGGATCCTCATCCGGGCGCGGACCTACTGTTTCGTGCAGCTGGCCCAGGCAGAGGCGCTCGAACGTCCGGGCCTGGATGCCCAGGGCGCGCGAGCCGAGCTCGGACACCAGGATGGAGGCACGGGCAAAGATGAGGTCGCCGGTGAGGACAGCCACGGAGTTTCCCCACACCTCGTGGGCCGTGGGGGCGCCGCGGCGGAACGGGGCAGAGTCCATAACGTCGTCGTGGTACAGAGTTGCCAGGTGGGTCAGCTCCACCACCACGGCCGCCTGCACCACGGCAGGCAGGGACGCGTCACCGAGGTGGGCGCACAGCAGCGTCAGCAGCGGCCGGATGCGCTTGCCGCCGGCTTCCACGAGGTGACGCGACGTTGCGTCTGCCAGCGGATCGGAGTTGGCAATGGCCTCACGTAGTTTCTTCTCCACCCGGGCCAGGTTATTGGTAATGGCGGGGCCCAGCTCGGCGTCCTCCGCGATGGCCGCAAAGCCCGCGGGCAGCTGCAGCCCCGTGGCGATGGCGGTGGTGTTGAGGCTGGGTTCGGAGTCCGGCAGGCCGTGCCCGGCGTGCGTCCAGCTGTGGTCTGCGGAGTTAGTCACTGGTTAACCCTAACTTTTTGTTGCGGATACCGCTGGTTGGATTCCGTTGGGGTATGCGTGGATGTATTGGATGTTGCCGGAACCAGCGATTCCAGGACGCGGATGGCACGGTCCTCGAAGCCTTTCGCGGCCGGGTCGGTCAGGTTGGCCAGCAGCCGCACCACAAAGCGCATCAGCACGGGAATGGGCATCCCGGTCCGTAGCGCGAGCTTCATAACCGCGGGTTTTCCGATCAGCGCGGCAAACGCCCGGCCCAGCGTGAAGTGCGATCCCCACTGGCCCCGCACATAGGCCGCGTACCCCGCGAGGTGCGCGTCGGCGTCGTACGTTGCCCCCACAGCAGAGGAACGAGCGGACGCGTCGATGATGAACTCCGCCGCGAACCGCGCCGATTCCATCGCGTAGGAGATGCCCTCGCCGTTGAACGGGGAGACCATGCCGCCGGCGTCGCCCAGGAGTAAGAGTCCAGGCGAGTAGTGCGGGGTGCGGTTGAAGCCCATGGGCAGCGCGGCGCCGCGGATTTCGCCCACCTGGTTGTCCGGGCTAAAGCCCCATTCGGCGGGCATGGCGGCGGTCCATTCGCGCAGGACCTGCTTGTAGTCGAGCTTGCCGAATTCCCTGGACGAGTTCAGGATGCCGAGGCCAACATTGGAGGTGCCGTCGCCCACGCCGAACACCCAGCCGTAGCCGGGGAGCAGTTTTCCGTCGCGGCCGGGGAGCTCCAGCCAGCCTTCCATCCAGTCGTCGTCGTGCCGCGGCGACGTGAAATAGGTGCGGACGGCGACGCCGAGGGGGCGGTCGTCGCGCTTTTGAATGCCCAGCGACACGGCGGTTCGGGTGGAGTTGCCGTCTGCGGCGAGCACGACGTCGGCGCTGAAGTCGCGCGTCTCCCCCGTCTTTCGTCCGGACTCGTCCAGGAGCGCTGCGCGGACACCGGTCACGCGGCCGTCCTCCGAGCGCAGGGCTTCGGTGACGCTGTGCCGCTCGAGGATTTCGGCTCCCGCAGCCTGGGCATGGCGGGCCAGTTCCTCGTCGAAGCCCAGGCGGGTGCGGATGAGGCCGTACTGCGGGAGGTCGGAGACCTCGGGCCAGGGCAGTTCGATGGTGCGGCCGCCGGCGATCAGGCGGAGGCCCTTGTTCCGGCGCCAGCCGTCCGCTTCAGGGTGCGGCAGGCCGAGCTTCTGGATTTCGCGGACCGCCCGTGGGGTGAGGCCGTCGCCGCAGACCTTCTCTCGCGGGAAGCTGGTTTTTTCCAGGACGGTCACGCTGATGCCGGCCTTGGCAAGGTAATACGCGGCGGTGGAACCAGCTGGCCCAGCGCCGACAATCAGAACATTCACGCCGTTCAGCGGACGATGTTGCGGCGAAGCTTGGCCACGGGGCCCTTGTGCGCGGCGATGGCCTCCGCGGCCCCGTCCGGCGTGGATTCCAGCGGTTTGGTGGCGCGGTGTACGGCCACGATCCCGCCGGTCAGGTTGCGGTAGGTGACCTTTTCCCAGCCGGATTCCTGCAGCCAGGCGGCCAGGTGGTCCTGGTCCGGCCAGGCGCGGATGGACTCGGCGAGGTACACGTAGGCGTCCGGGTTGGAGGCCACCTTGACGGCGATGGCCGGCAGGGCACGCATGAGGTATTCCGTATACATGGTGCGCCACAGGGGAACCACGGGCTGGGAGAACTCGGCGATGACCAGCTTGCCGCCGGGCTTGGTGACGCGGAGCATCTCGGCTAGCGCCTTCTTGGGCTCATTGACGTTGCGGAGGCCGAACGAAATGGTGCTGGCGTCGAAGCTGTTGTCCGCGAACGGCAGGTTGGTGGCGTCGCCGGCAACGAAGTCGATGTCCGGGCGGCGGCGCTTGCCTACTTTGAGCATGCCAAGGGAGAAATCGCAGGCGATGACATCTATGCCTGCATCGGCATATGGCTCGCTGGAGGTGCCGGTTCCCGCGGCCAGGTCCAGCACCCGCTGGCCCCGTTTCATGTCCATGGCGTCCACCACGATCCTGCGCCAACGGCGGGTTTGCCCCATGGAGAGGACATCATTGACGACGTCGTATTTAGGTGCGACGTCGTCAAACATCGTGGCTACTTCGTCCGGACGCTTTTCCAAGGATGCTCGGTTCACCATGCAATTGTCTCAGACAAACTTGGGAAGGACTTTCGACGAGCCCGTGCGCCGGTCCGAAGCAATGGCAAACGACGCTGCTCCTGCCGCTCCCCTCATGCGACCCGCACAGCCCAACGCGGACGCACGCATACGCGGGAGTAATGTTGTCTCATCATGACGAGCACGTTCCGCACCCTCACAGTCCCACTGGATGGCAACGCATCTGCCGGCGGACTGCCGCAGTTCCTGGTCCGGGACGACGTCCTCTGCTGGACCCGCCGCGAAGCCGGCCTGGTGGGGTTCGGCGAAATCGCCCGCTTCACCGCCACCGGCCCTGAGCGCTTCCTGGAGGCCGACATCTGGTGGCGCCACCTGGTCCTCGAAGCGGACATTACAGACTCCGTGGAGCTGCCCGGCACTGGCCCGGTGGCTTTTGGCTCCTTTGCATTCTCCAAGAAGTCCACCCACGTATCGCGGCTGATCGTGCCCGAGATCGTAGTGGGCGTCCGGGACGGCCAGTACTGGCTCACCCAGTTAACGGTCGACGACGGCGAACTCACCGAAGCGGGCGCCCTCGCCGCGCTGGACGGCTGGCTAAGCCGTGGCAGCGCCTTTGGTGAGGCCGGCGTCGGCGGGGGCGGCACGCCCGGCGGCCTCCCCACCGAAGGAGGCGGCGCCGTCGTACGTCTCTTGCCTCCGGCTGACGGGGCCACACTGCACACCGGCTCGCTCAGCGAGGAAGACTGGATGGCCGCCGTCGCCGCAGGCGTGGCGGAGATCCGGACCGGTGCGCTGGAGAAACTGGTGCTGGCCCGGGACATTGTGGCCACGGTGCCGTCGGGCGTAAACGCCGCGCAGGTGCTGCGCGAGCTGGCCGTGCGGTACCGCGAATGCTGGACGTATGGCGTGGACGGGCTGGTGGGCGCCACCCCCGAGATGCTGATCCAGGTGGAGGGCCGCACTGCCCAGGCGCGCGTGCTGGCCGGTACGCTGGACCGCCGCGACGCGCACGGCGAAGACGGGATTCCCATGGATTATGCCGAGCGGGTCCTGGCCGGGTCCGAAAAGCAGCGGCATGAGCACGAGATCGCGATCCAGTCGCTGACGTCGCAGCTGGCACCGTTTTCCGAGGCCATGAACGCGCACGACGAGCCTTTCATTTTAGAGCTGCCGAACGTATGGCACCTGGCATCGGACGTCAAGGCCGAGCTCGCAGAGGTGGAGGGCCATGTGCCCACATGCCTCGCGCTGATTAACGCGCTGCACCCAACGGCCGCGGTCTGCGGCACGCCCACGTTGGTGGCGGGCGCCCTGATCCGCAAGCTCGAACACCTTGACCGCGGCCCATACGCGGGGCCGGTGGGCTGGCTGGACGCCGCCGGCAATGGCGAATGGGGCATCGCGCTGCGCGGAGCTGTGATTGAGGATCCTCATACCGTGCGGTTATATGCCGGTTGCGGCATCGTGGATGGCTCCCAGCCTGAGGCCGAGCTTGCGGAGACCTGGGCGAAGTTCCGGCCGATGCTGGAGTCGCTGGGGATTTCCAACTAGGTAGCAGCACATGTCGGTTTGAGCGCTCAGAACGACATCTGCTGCTACCCAGTTGGGCGGGGAGTCCGGAATTCCAGACACCTACGGCCTCCCGAGTCTTGATTTAGGCTGTGGTTTAGTTATCCAATAGTGAAACTAAGTTTCGTGTGATGCACATCTCTCATTCGGCGATACACTATGAACCGATTTAGTACCGCATACCCCTGCAACAAAAGGTAAAGAACATGCAGCTCAAGTCCCTGGCCCAGGCCAAGTTCGCCGCCAAGGCAGCAGCAATCCTGGCCGCCGGCGCGCTCACCCTCACTGCCTGCGGCGGCAGCACCACCCCGGCCGCGTCTGAGGGTGGCATCCAGCTCATCAATGCCGGCAAGCTCACGGTTTGCTCCGACGTCCCCTACGAGCCCTTCGAATTCCAGAAGGACGGCAAGATCGTCGGCTTCGACATGGACATCGCCAACGAGATTGCCAAAGACCTCAAAGCCGAACTCAGCGTGGTGGACAGCTCGTTCGAAGCCATCGAGACCGGCACTGCCCTGACCGGGTGCGACCTCTCCATCTCCTCGGTGTCGGTCACCGACGTCCGCAAGTCCGTTATGGACTTCTCCAACCCGTACATGGACGATGACCTCACGCTCGTAGCCACCACGGCATCCGGGATCACGGACATCAACAGCGCCAAGGGCAAGAAGGTTGGCGTCCAGCAGGCCACCACCGGCGCCAAGTATGCAGCGGATAAGGGCATCGACGCGCAGCAGTTTGAGGACAGCGGTCTTTTGGTCCAGGCCATCCAGGCCGGCACCATCGACGCCGCCCTGGGCAACCAGTCCATCCTGGCCTATGCCATCAAGGATGACCCCAAGTTCAAGCGCGTGGAGGACTACACGTCCGGTGAGAAGCTGGGCGTTTCCATCAAGAAGGGCAACACCGCCATGGCCGAGAAGGTCAACGCAACCCTGAAGCGCATCACCGACGACGGCAGCCTGAAGAAGTTCGAAACCACCTGGTTCGGCGAGACCGCCAAGTAGCCGGCGATTCGGACTGACCTTCACAGCCCTGAGAATGACGCCGCTGGGGCCCCTGACAAACTGCGCCGCAGTCCGTCCGGGGCCCCAGCCACGCAAATGAATGTGAGCACCCCATGGCAATGACCGCACGTCAACGGGCCAGAGCAAGCCTGTATATCCAGATCGGCATCTTCGTAGTGGCCGTGGCCGCGCTGGTCCTGGCCGTCGACTGGAAGACCGTCGGCAACAGCGTCTTCAACTTCGCCAAGATCGGCCCGATGTTCCCGGACATCTTCCTGGTTGGCCTCAAGAACACCCTCATCTACACGTTCCTCGGCTTCGTGGTGGGCCTTTCCGGCGGCCTCCTGCTGGCCCTGATGAAGCTCTCCACCTTCCCGCTGTACCGCTGGATCGCCACGGGCTACATCGAATTCTTCCGCGGAGTTCCGGCGCTGCTCGTGTTCATCGCGTTCGGCTACGGTGTCCCGCTTGCGTTTGGCGTCCAGTGGAACGTCACCCTGATCGTCATGATTTCGCTGGGCATGGTGGCCTCGGCATATATCGCCGAAACCCTCCGCGCCGGCTTGCAGGCTGTGCCCAAGGGACAGCTTGAGGCCGCACGTTCGTTGGGCATGCCGCAGTGGCGGGCCATGGTGTCCATCGTCATTCCGCAAGCGTTCAAGATTGTCCTCCCGCCGCTGACCAACGAGGTCATCCTGCTGACCAAGGACTCCTCGCTGATCTACGTCCTGGGCCTCACGGCGTCGCAGTACGAGCTCACCAAGTTCGGGCGCGACGGCATCTCCAGCCTGGGCGCAGGCCTGACGCCGCTCCTCGTTGCCGGTGCCTTCTACCTGGTCATCACCATCCCGCTGAGCCTGCTGGCCCGGAAGTTCGAAAGCCGCTCCGCGCGGACCAAGCGATAGGCAGGGAAGCCATGAACGACGTCGTAAATTCCTCCGCCGGCAACTCCGGCAACGCCGGCAACACCGGCACCATCAACGCGGCCGGCGTGTCCATCAAGGACCTGCGCAAGTCCTACGGCAGCAATGAGGTCCTTAAGGGCATCAGCCTGGACGTGGCCCCCGGTGAAGTGGTGTGCCTGATCGGCCCCTCCGGTTCCGGAAAATCCACCCTCCTGCGCTGTGTCAACCTCCTGGAACAGCCCAACGAGGGCGCCATCCACGTGGGCGGGTTTGAAGCGACCCACCCCGACGTGGACATCGACAAAATGCGCCGCAAGGTGGGCATGGTGTTCCAGCAGTTCAACCTGTTCCCGCACCTGGACGCCAAGCGGAACTGCACCATCGCTCAGACGAAGGTCCTGAAGCGGTCCCAGGAAGAAGCGGACAAGGTGGCCCAGCACAACCTGGAGCGTGTGGGCCTGGGGCACCTGTCGGACCGCTTCCCGGACCAGCTTTCCGGCGGCCAGCAGCAGCGTGTTGCGATTGCCCGCGCACTGAGCATGGACCCGGAACTGATGCTCTTCGACGAGCCCACATCCGCGCTGGACCCCGAGACCGTGGGCGATGTCCTCTCGGTCATGCGGAACCTGGCCAAGGAGGGCATGACCATGCTGGTGGTGACCCACGAGATGGGCTTCGCCCGCGAAGTGGCGGACCGCGTGGTGTTTATGGATGGCGGTGTGGTGGTGGAGGAAGGCGTGGCCGAGCAGGTCATTTCCGCACCCACCCAGGCCCGCACCAAGGAGTTCCTGCGCCGTGTCCTGGACCCGACGCACATCGAGATCGAAGAGTAAGCATCGCGCCGCGCGCCGCCAGATTCCGCGCAGCCCTTTCGACGCGCAGATGCCCAGTCGCTACCCAAATTCGGGCAGCGGTAGGGCATCTGCGCGTCACGGGGACTTTTGCGCGTCGGGAACTACCCGGCCAGGACACCCTCGACGGCGGCGGACACGGCGGCCTTGATGCGGGCGTGGAGGGAGCGGAGGCCAACACGGTCTGTGCGCACCTCGATGATGCTGCGGCCCTTCAGCGGCGCGGCGAGTGCCTCGGCGAGTCCCGCCGTCGTACTTACCAAGCAATGCCCGACGCCGTACGCTGCGGCGAGTGCCGCGATGTCCACGGTGTGGGGGGTGCCGAAGAGTCGCTCGACGGCGCCGCCGTATGCTCCCGCCGAGCGCACAGCCCCGTGCTCCAGCAGGTCGAAGATGGCACCGCCGGCGTCGTTCAGCACCACTATCCGGAGCCCGGGTTCGGGTTCGCCGGCACCGAGGAGCAGTCCGCCGGCGTCGTGCAGGAAGGTTATGTCGCCCAGTAGCAGCGTGGTGTCCTGGCGGCCGCCGAGGGCAACGCCGGTGGCCGTGGAGATGGTGCCGTCGATCCCGGCAAGGCCACGGTTGGCGTAAACCGTCGCGCCAGGCTCGGCTGCGGGCAGGCCGGCCAGGTCAACGTCGCGGATGCCGTTGGAGGAGCCCAGCATCAGCTGGCTGCGGGCGTGCTGCCAGACCAGGGCGCCCACGGACGGTCCGGTGGCGGCGGGCTCGGTGGCCAGGACGCCGTCCAGCGCGTGCTGCGCTGCGGCCCCGGAGAGCAGCCAGGTATCGAGCCAGTCGGACGGGCCGCGGCCGGCGAAATCCGCGAGGTCGGCCAGGTTCTCGAGCGGAAGTTCGGTGCGCCGGCCCGGCTGGTACCAGGCCACGGGGACCGGCTGGTAGAGCGCCGACGGCACGTCGGCCCGCTCCAGCAGTGCGGCAACCGGGCGGGACAGTGTGGGCCGGCCGAACATCACCACGCGTTCGATGGGCTGGGCCGCGGACGGTCCGAAGTGTTCCAGCAGCAGCCGGTAGGGGCCCACAGCGTTGGGACCGAAACGGGCGTTTGAGGACGGTTCGGCGAGCAACGGCAGGCCGTGGGCGCGGGCGAACGCCTCGGCGACAGGCCCGGCGTCGTGCCCTGCCAGCACTACGGTGCGCCGTTCCTCGAGCGAAGCAGAGGCGGGCGGCAGGTTCATGGTGAGCGGGTCGGTGCCGATCCGGAACCTGGGATGCGCGGCCGCCGCCGGAAGTTTCTCATCCGGTGCTGGGACCAGCGGGTCGCGGAACGCCAGGTTCAGCTGGACAGGCCCGGGCGCGAGGTCGGAAAAAGCGCCGGTGGCCGCGGCCAGCGCCGTTTCCACGGCGCGCAGCGGGCTGCTGCCCGCCTGGACATCGGCGGCGAACCGGACGTGCTCGCCGAACAGGTCCAGCTGGATGGTGGTCTGGTTCGCACCGGTCCCCTGCAGTTCCTCCGGCCGGTCCGCGGACACCACCACCAGCGGGACAGCCGCGTGGTTGGCCTCCATCACGGCGGGCATAAGATTCCCGACGGCGGTGCCTGAGGTGGTGAGGACGGCCGCCGGGGAGCCGGTGGACAGGGCCAGGCCAAGGGCCGTAAAGCCGGCGGAACGTTCGTCGATGCGGACCAGGAGATCCACGCGGCCGGCCGCTTCGGCCTCGGCGAGGGCGTAGGCCATGGGGGCGGAACGTGAGCCGGGAGAGACCACCACGTACTGGACGCCGCCGTCGATCAGGGCGTCGACGGCGATCCGCGCGGCGGCGAGGGAGTTCAGGGAAGTCTCAGAAGGCACTGGTCCAGTCTGCCACCCCTGGACGCTCTCTCACTTAACGCGCCTAAATGCCAAACGCTCTCTCACTCCCTGCCGCAGCAGGTCAGGAAGTGATAGAGCGCTGGCCAAAAACCCACATCAAGTGAGAGAGCGTCCTGGGGTCGGATAAGCGGACTTAGCCGCGGAACACCTGGACCACTGCCGGACGCGGGGCGCGCACCTGGCCGCGGGCCGGCGTCGTGCCTTCTGCAACGTAGTCCGGGAAGAAGGAGTGCTGGTCCGCGAACGAGCCCTCTTCACCCGGGTGCTGCACGGAGACGAAGACGTTGCGCTCGTCGTCGTGGACGATCGGGCCGCACGTCTCGCCCTCACGCGGAACGGCCAGGAACTGTTCCACCTTGCCGCGCTCGGCGCCTTCGAGGGTGACCTTGAAGAGGCCGTCGGCCTTGCCAATTCCGGCGGGGGCGCCATCGGTGGAGATCCACAGGTTGCCCACGGAATCGAAGGCGAGGTTGTCCGGGCAGGAAATGGGCGAGACCTGGTCCACCGGGAAGCCGGAGAAGTAGGTGACGTCGCCGGTGGAGGGATCGCCGCAGACCATCAGCAGGTTCCAGGTGAAGCGGGTGGAGGTCTGGTCGCCGGTTTCGGTGATCTCCACGATGTGGCCGTCGCGGTTGGCATTGCGCGGGTTGATCTCCGTGGCGCCTTCCTTGCCGGCCTTGCCACGGTCCGAGTTGTTGGTACAGGCCACGTAGACCTTGCCGGTGTGCAGGCTGGGCTCAACGTCCTCGCAGCGGTCCATCTTGGTGGGGCCCACCTTGTCCGCGGCGAGGCGGGTGTAGACCAGGACCTCTTCCACGGTCATGCCCGGAACGGCGGAGGCGCCGTCCACCACCAGCGGCAGCCACTCGCCGGTGCCGTCGAATGAACCGTCGGCGGGAACGTTGCCAACCCCGGTGATCTCCGCGACGGGTGAGTTGCCCGTGAACTTGGCGACATAGAGGTTTCCGGCCGAGAGCAGCGTCATGTTGTGTGCCCGGTCGCCCTCCTTGTAATCGTCCCGGGAAACGAACTTGTACAGGTAGTCGAAGCGCTCGTCGTCCCCGGAATACGCCACTACCTTGCCGGACTCGGCGATGATCACGTTGGCGCCCTCGTGCTTGAAGCGGCCCAGCGAGGAGTGCTTCTTCGGCGTGGACGTGGGATCGAACGGGTCAACTTCCACGATCCAGCCGAAGCGGTTGGCTTCGTTTTCGTAGCCGGCGTTGCGGGTGTCGAAGCGGGGGTCGTCCAGTTCCCACTTCCGCGCAGTGGCCGACGCCGACAGGCCGTAGCGCTTGTCGCTGGCGGACGTGCCCGGGGACACGAAGTAGCCGTTGAAGTTCTCCTCGCCGGAGAGGATGGTGCCCCACGGAGTGGTGCCGCCGGAGCAGTTGCCCAGGGTGCCCTTGATCTTGCGGCCGCTCGGATCGGCGACCGTCTTGACCAGCGCGGAACCCGCGGCGGGTCCGGTCAGTTCGTAGACCGTGTTGTTCAGGTACCGGCGGTTCAGCGGCGCGCCCTTGACGTAGGTCCACGGCTTGGTGGTGTTCTTGCGCTCCAGCTCGACGACGGTCAGCCCGTGTGCAGCGGCCCCCACCGCGCGGACGTCGGCTGCCGGCATGGTGGCCGGGAACATAATGCTCTCGTTGGTGTATTCGTGGTTTGCGAACAGCACGGCCCGGCGGCCCTTGGTGTTGGGAATTTCCAGGATGTCCGTGTAGTCGTTGTTGTAACCGAACTGCTTCTCCTGCGCGGCGGCCGTCAGGTTGTTCAGATCGAGGTCCGGCGTGCCGTTGAAGATCGGGTCGCCCCAGCGGATCACGGGCTGCCAGGTGAAGCCTTCCGGCACGGTGAAAGCGTCGACGGCGGCATCCACCGGAGCGATCGGCGTGAACTTCAGCTTCGACTTGGCAAAGCCCTCCTTCGCGGCGGGTGCCAGGCCGGGACCGCCGGCAACGGCCGGTTCGGCGGAGGTAATGGCACTGCCGAGTACGACGGCGAGCGCACCGGCGGCGCCGAAGCCCAGGGCGGCGCGGCGGGACATGGTGGCGGACGCGATGTCGCGGAAGTAGCTGTTGGAGCTGGTGTTGCAGACATCGCCGGCGCAGGCGTTGTCGCATTTCAGGGCGCAGGTGACGGCGCTGCGCTTGCCCTTGGTGTGGCCAAGCATGGGCAGCAGGGTGAACTTGCGGGCTGTCGTTTCAGACAAGGGGAGCCTCCAGATTTACGATCGGGTCCCGGCCACTTTGTCAGACGGTTCCGACGCGCAGCGGTCCGCCGGGTGAAGTTCGGGTTAACCGGCGGTGACCTGCAGGGATGTGCGAGAGGGTTCCCCCAAAACCTGCGTTTAGTGAGAGAGCGTCAGAAGAAAACCCGCTTTAAGTGAGAGAGCGTTGCGTCAGGGGGCCAAGAGAGCGTGGACGCGGCGCAGGCGGGCCAGCCACCAGTCGCGGCGTTCGGGGGAAGCGGCATACTGCTCCAGCAGCCCGGCGTCGGGGGCGACCTCGCGGAGGCGGATGGCGCCGTCGTCGGCCACTAATGGATCCAGAGTGACATCCGAGGTGAACAACGACACCGTCCCCAGCCCGCACGCGTACGGCAACTCGGGCAACGCAGCCGCCAACGCCAGCCCGGCGCGGATGCCCACGGAGGTGTCCAGCGCCGAACTGACGACGGCGGGGAGCCCGGCTTGCGCAACGATGTCCAGCGCGCGCCTTACTCCCCCGAGCGGCGCGACCTTAATAACCAGCAGATCGGCCGCGCCGGCCCGCGCCACACGAAGCGGATCGGATTCCTTGCGTACGCTTTCGTCGGCCGCGATCAGGACCGGCGTTCCGGCGGCGCGCAGCTGCCGGCGGACCTCGGCGAGCCCCTCGATGGTGGGCACCGGCTGCTCTGCGTATTCAAGCCCGACGGCGGCGAGCCGGGTCAGTGCCGATACCGCGGCGGGCACGTCCCAACCGCCGTTGGCGTCGACGCGGAGGGCGGCGTCCGGCAGGGCGGCGCGGACGGCGGCGACCCGGGCGGCGTCGTCGTCGAGCGTTTGCCCATGCTCGGCCACCTTGATCTTGACGGCGTCCACGCGGCCGAACCGGGCCAGGACGTCGGGCACCCGGTCCGCGGAAACGGCGGGCACGGTGGCGTTGACAGGGATCACCGAGCGGAGGGGTGCAGGGAACCCGTGCCAGCCGGCCTCAATGGTGGCGGCGAGCCAGCGGGAGGTCTCGGCATCGGCGTATTCGGGAAAGGGGCAGAACTCGCCCCAGCCGAGCGGACCGCGCAGCAGCAGCGTTTCGCGTTCCATGATGCCGCGGAACCTCACCCTCATGGGCAGGCTGACCACATGCACGGTGGCGAGCAGTTCGTCCAGGGAGGGGAAGGTGGCGGGCGGCAGGGCGGCGTCGGCGGGCATGCCCTTCACTGTACAAGCGGTCAGGCCCTGGCAGGTCAGGGCATCGGCGCGGAGACGGTCACCAGCAGGTCCCCCACCTGGCAGCCGAGGGCGTGGCAGATCGCTGTCAGTGTGGAGAACCTGATGGCCCTCGCTCGGTCGTTCTTGAGCACGGACAAATTCACCAGGCTGACTCCGACGATCTTGCTGAGTTCGGTCAACGTCATCCCCCGTGCTTCGAGGAGTTCGTCGAGCCGGCAGTGGATGTCCGAGTCTTCGGCGGGCATCAGACCAGCCCCTCGGTGTCTGCCTGGAGCCGGCGGCCGTACTGGAAGACGCCTGCCACCAGCACCAGAACCAGGCCGGTGATCAGGGGTGCGAGGTTAAATTCGGCGGAGAAAGCGATGGATTCACCCGGTGTGCGCCCGTTTGCCGCGATCATTTCCGCCACTCTGGTGCGGCCCCACCCGTCGACGATCTGGCCCACCGTCCCGGCCAGCGCCAGCACCGCGCCGCAGGCACCCACAATCCACACCGATCCGGGCGTGAACAGGATTGCACTGCGGAGCCGGTAGGCCAGCACGAACACCAGCGCCAGGACGGCCAGGATTCCCACCTGGTTCAGGCCCGCACCCCAAGCCAGAAGTTCGCCTGGGCCGGCGGGTAGAACAGGAACTGTGGCTTCCAGAGCAGTGAAGTGCCCGCTGGATTCCAATTCCAATCCGCTGACAGCCCGCTGCGTTGAGGCAATGGGAAGCACGAGCGTTACCGGCCCAGTGAAATAGCCGACAATTCCTGCCACTGTCAGGACGGTGGTCAGTACCGCCGCGGCGGACGCGGCAACCATGAGGAGAATCGCGTCCGCCCTAGAGACGAATTTCTTCCCGCTAGTCTGCGGCCCTGCAGTGTCCTTGGTCAGTTTCATGGCTCCCCCAAAAAGCATTATCGATATTCGTTAATAACGACAATCGATAAGCTACCCCGACTCAACACTGCCCGTCAATGCCCACCTAGATCCACTTGTTGCGCTTGAAGGTCCAGTAGAGCCCCAGCCCCATGGCAACCATCAGGGCCAGGGCAAAGGGGTAACCGAAGACCCAGTTCAGCTCGGGCATGTCAGTGAAGTTCATGCCGTAAATGGTGCCCACCAGCGTGGGTGCAAACAGGATGGCCGCCCAGGAAGAAATGCGTTTCACCTGCTCGCTCTGGGCGAAGCTGGATTCGGTGAGCCTGCGCATTTCGTCGTTCTGCCGCTGCGCCACCAACGCCGCATTTACGGCCAGGGCGTTCTGCAGCAGTGCGCGGAAGGACGCCACCCGTTCGTTCAGCCGGATCACGTGGTCCAGCACGTCGCGGAAGTGGTCCTGCAGCTCGGGACCGGGTTCGCGCTCCGGCGTTCCGGCGGTGAGGGCCTGGAGGATGCCAACCAACGGGCTGGTGGCGCGCTGGAAGGTGATGACCTGGCGGGACAGCTCATAGATCCGGCGCGACACGTCCGGATCGGCGCCGAAGAGGTCGTCCTCGATCTCGTCCACATCGTTCTCCAGCCCTGCGGCCACGGGTTCATACTCGTCCACCACCTGGTCCAGGATCCCGTACAGCACGGCGTCCGGGCCCAAGGCGAGGAACTCCGGCGTGGATTCCATCCGGTGGCGCACCCTTGCCAGGTCCGGTGATTCGGCGTGGCGGACGGTGATCACATAATCGGCGCCGACAAAAACGTGGATCTCGCCGAAGTCCACCTTCTCCACGTCGTCGAGGTAGCGGGCGGGGCGGAGTACCAGGAAGAGGCATTCGCCGTAGTGCTCCAGCTTGGCCCGCTGGTGTCCGGCCAAGGCGTCCTCCACCGCCAGGGGGCTCAGGTCGAATTCCTCGGCCACCGACCTGATTTCCTGGGGGTCCGGGCGGTACAGTCCGATCCACGCCATTCCTTCGCGCTGCCTCAGCACGAAGTACGTCTCGTCCAGGCCCTCGGGGTCCGCCGTCCTGACCCCGTCCACGTACACCGCGTTATCGATGATGGTCATGGCCAGCCCTTCTTGTCAGAACGTCGCTTGACCCCAGTGTTCCTTTCCCGCTCCCAACCGTCCAGCAGTGCGGGCAGTCGGGCGTCCAGGATGCGGTTGCCCTCCACGCAGGCGGCAGCGTTGGCCCGCTGTTTACGCGTGGTGTGACTGCCCTTAGGCTGAGGCTCAACGCAGAATCCAGGAAAGTGGGTATGGCCCGTGGCTGAAGGAACAAAGGCTGATCCGTGGGAGCTGGTGACTGCTCCGGGATCGTCCGGGTACACCATGTACCGGGATCCTGACACGGACCCACCGGCACTGGTCTGCCAGGTCGGTTCGACCACGTTGAAGTACCACCTTCAGGCCATAGAGGACCTTCACTCGTGGCTGCTGGAGCAAGGTGACTGGGTCCCGCTGGGGGCTGCCGATGAAAGCAAGCCGGCGCCGGAGGACAGTGTCGAGGCCTGGGGCAGGGACCCTGACAACCCTGTGGGCGGCTGGTACGGGCTGCGGAAGGGCTATCGCGGCCGGTTTGGGATGTATCTCCCGCCGCTCCTGGAAGCCCTGGGCCTGGCCGAACTCACGCACGAGAAACGGAACAACGCTGTTCGGGCCCTGCCGAAACCCTGATTTTTCGGTCCTGAACCCTAGGATGGAGAAAAGCCGCAGGTCAGGAAGGTCTCACCACACATGTCCGAGGAAGTCCCCGGCGAGAAACGCCCTGTCCCGCGCCGGAATTCGTTCGCAAAACTCAAGGTCTTCGCGCTGCCCACGCTGATTGGATTGGCCGCTGCCGGGCTCGGTTTCGCCAACATCCGGGGCGGCATCGAGGACAGGGAACGGGCACAACAGAGCCAAGCCGGGGCTACCGAACAGGCCACGCCGCCGCAGACCTGCGAAGTTCTGGCGCGGGCGGAACTGGTCCCGGCAAGCGGCGCACTCTTCGGGGTGAACCTGGACTTGCACGCGAAGCCGCTGTCCCGCTACGCCCAGGACCTGGGTCACAAGCCCGCAGTCAGTGTCTCCTTCACGGGCTTTCCCTACACAGACCTGGAGAAGGCTGATCTGGACCGCGCGGTGGAACAGATCCGTGCCGACGGAAAGATGCTGCTGCTGACCTTGGAGCCCACGAACGGGCTGGCCGCCGTCACGCCCGATACGGCAGCAGCCCTGGCTACGGACCTGGCAGGGTTCAATGCTGACGGTGTGCCGGTCATAGTGCGGTTCGCCCATGAGATGAACGGATCGTGGTATCCGTGGTCCCAGCAGCCGGCAGCCTACATTTCGGCGTTTCAGACCATGGCGACCGCGGTCCATACGCACGCGCCGGGATCGGCCATGATGTGGGCTCCGAACTATGGCGGCGGCTATCCGTTCGCCGGCGGACAGCACGAAGCCAAGCCCGGCACGGCTGCGTTCGCGGCCCTGGACACCACCGGCGACGGTGTCCTGGGCATGGCCGATGACGCGTACGCGCCCTACTACCCCGGCGATGACGCCGTGGACTGGGTGGGAATGTCGCTCTATCACTGGGGCGGGGCGTACCCGTGGGGCGAAAACGAGCTTCCGGAACCGGGCAAGTTCGCCGCCCAACTCACCGGGACCTACATGGGCGCGAACGGAGACGATACCCTGCTGCCTGACTTCTACCGGGTCTACGCCGAGCAGCACGGCAAGCCCGTGGCGATCCCGGAAACCGCTGCACTGTTCGCGCCCGCCGCCACCGGGGGCGCCGCCGCTGCCGGCGGTGCAGGGGAAGCGGCGATCAAGCAGGCATGGTGGGGCCAACTGTTCAGCCCTGCAACCGCAACGGACTTCCCGCACCTTAAAATGATCAACTGGTTCGAATGGGACAAGAACGAAGCCGAGGTCAAGGGCAGGGTGGACTGGACGGTCACCAACACCCCGGAAATCCGGGACGCCTTCACCGCGGCGATGCCGGACTGGCTGCGGTTTGGACCGGACACATCCTGCGACCCCACGCCCTGACCGCAGTCCCCAACGACCACTCAGTGGCCGCAGAACAGTGGCCGCCGAACAATGGCCGCAGAAAGGCCTCAGCCGGAGTGCAGGTACTTCTGCAGGAGATATGTGGTCTGCCGGGCGCAGCGAATGATCGGACGCAGGCGGTCCGCCGCCAGCCGGGGAAGGACCCGGGCCGGCTCAACGTCGATGCTCTCGTCGCGCAGGGACCGTTCCAGATCCATGGCTAGCCGCGCCAGTCGCTCCGCGCCCACCATCTGGCTGGAAGTCTTCAGGCTCAGGACCGCATCCATCGCACCGGCCAGGTCTCCGGTGGTCAGGGTCAGCCGCAGCTTTTCAGTCCTGTTGGGCAGGTGCTCGATGAAGTTCTGCACGAACACCTTCCACACGCCGTCATCGTCGTCGAGCTCTGTCCGCAGCCTTTCCAGCACTGCCTGATCCAGAAGGGGCACATCGTTGTGCTCGTCCTGCGCCATGACTGTCCTTCCGCTAGACGGGGCTGTGGCTTATCCCTTGAAAATGCGTTGACGGGATTCCCCCTGGCAGATCCTCCAGGAGGGATTCCGCAAGCACCCGAACCTTGATGTTTCGGTGGCTGGAGGCCGTTGCGAGAATCTTGAAGGCATCCTCGTAGGAGCACCGGTTCTGCCCCATGATTACCCCGCAGGCCACATCGATCGCGGTCCGGCCCTGCATTGCCGTGCGCAGATGACCGGCCGCTGCCAGGGCTTCCCTGACCTCGGTTGCCATGAGGTAGCTACTGGCTGCAACCCTGCTGAAGGACATAACGTCGGCCAAGACGGCAGGAGTGAAGGCATTCGTCTTCTCCGCCAGCAGAGTCAGTGCTGCGGAGCCTCCCGGTTCCAGCGGAAGCGGCACAGACACCACCGACCGGTAGCTGGCATCCCGGAGCGGGCGCCAGTACCCGGGCCACCGGGTATCCCTGGAATAGTCGTTGGCGATAATGGCCAATTTCCCGGCCAATGCCTGCGACACCGGTCCGCCGCCACTCCCCTGATCCCACCTGGCCTGGCCGATGGCACGCTCACTGTTTCCTGATGTGACCGGCGTCCGGCCGCGACGTGCCAGGGACACGGCGCCGTCCACGGCGTAGCCGGCGCCCCCGGCAACAGTTGAAACTGCAGTCAGGGCAAGTAGCCGGAGGGATTCCTCCTCGCTGGCTGCGCGTAAATCGAACAAATACCCGGCAGATCCTGCCTCGACGGCTTTGCCCTCAGCGGTATCACCGCATTTACCGCACAGTGGGTCGGCGTCGTCGGGCTGGCCCGCTCCGGAGCGGACACCGTGATGCGCGGGTAACCCCATAACCACCCCCAAAGTCGACGTGCCCGACGTCCAGCTGGACCCTCACTCGACGCTACTTGGAAGGGGAGATAGAAAGCATGCGTAGTGTGTACTCGTTTTTCGACCCAACGACACTGGGGCCAGCGACCTTCCAATGCATATCCATATGGGTATACAATCGCGGTATGGCACGAGCAGCAACCACAACAGATGCGTTCAACGCGGTGGCTGAGCCCCGCCGTCGGGAAATCCTGGACGCCCTCACACAAGGCGAGCGCCCGGTCAACGAACTGGTGGGCCTCCTGGGCCTGGCGCAGCCGCACGTGTCACGTCACTTGCGGGTGCTGCGCGAGGTGGGCGCCGTCGTCGTGCGTGACGAAGGCCGGCAGCGGCTCTACCGGCTCAATCCGCAGGCACTCAAGCCCATCCACGACTGGGTGGCCAGCTACCAGCACCTCTGGGAGGAGCGTTTCGATCTCCTGGAGGACGTGCTGGGGGACCTCAAAGAAGAGCACTGAAAAGGAGCAGGACAATGGCACAGGCAAGCAGCAGCACCATGGACGTGACGTTCCCCAGCGACACGGAAATCCTGATCACGCGGACCCTCAACGCACCCCGGCACCTCGTCTACCGGGCATGGACCACTCCGGAACTCGTCAAGAAATGGTGGCCCGGACGGCGGGGCGAGATGACGGTGGCGGACATGGACTTCCGGGTCGGCGGCGCGTGGCGGTACGTCATGGTGGCGCACGGCGAATTCGAGGTAGCCTTCCACGGCACGTACCGCGAGATTGTGCCAAACGAGCGGATCGTGCACACGGAGGTCATGGAGATGCCGGGCACCGCGCCGGACAGCGTGGAGGGTGCTGTGCTCAATACGGTCACCTTTGACGAGGCCGACGGCGGCGCCACCACCGTGCGGATCCGCACCGATGCGGGGAGCAAGGAAGTCCGGGACATGATTGCGCAGTCCGGCATGGAAGACGGCGTGCGCGAGCAGTTCGAGATCATCGAGGAACTGGCGGCGTCACTAACCTGAGCGCTCCGCCTTAAGCAACGCGGGGGGTCGCACGCCCGCCGCTGTGACATAAACTCCACGATGTGACTCTTCCCGGCACCAGCCAAGACCGCTCCACCCGATCCGCCAACGTTCCCCTGTATGCGGCCGGTTTCGTCACCGCGTTCGGCGCCCACAGCATTGCAGCCGGCATGGGAGCGCAGAGCGAGAATATCGGCCTGACGCTGCTCAACCTGGGCATCCTGCTGGCCCTCTACGACGTTTCCGAGGTCTTCCTCAAACCGGTCTTCGGCGCCCTGAGCGACCGGATCGGAACCAAACCCGTGATCGTCGGCGGCCTCCTGGCCTTTGCGGTGCTGTCGCTGATCGGCCTCTGGGCGGCGGATCCGCTGATGTTGGGACTGGCACGGCTGGGGCAGGGTGCTGCGGCTTCGGCCTTCTCGCCGGCGTCGTCCGCGATGGTTGCGCGGCTGGCGGCGGGCAAGAAGGCAGGGACCTACTTCGGCCGGTACGGTTCGTGGAAGAGCCTGGGCTACGTCATCGGCCCGCTGCTGGGGGCGGGCCTGATCCTCGCGGGCGGGTTTGCGCTCCTGTTCGGTGCCCTCTCGGTGCTGGCGGCGGCCACGGCCGTGTGGGTGCTGGTGTCCGTTCCCCCTCTGGCGCCGCTCCCCCGGCAGCGGTATACCGTTTTGGACCTTGCCCGTCAGGTCACGGAGCGGCGCTTCCTGGTGCCGACGCTCGTGCTGGCGGCCTCGACGGGAGCACTGGGTGCGGCGATCGGATTCATTCCTGCTCTCGCCACCCGGCACGGCCTGGGCCCGATTGCCGGCACGGCCGCAGTCAGCGTCCTGGCCATAACGTCGGTGCTCACCCAGCCCTGGATCGGCAGGCTGCGAGACGCGCACCGCATCAGCGATAACCGCGGGACGACGGCGGGACTCCTCCTTACTGCCGCCGGCGTCGCCCTCCTCGCCCTCACCCCGGGTCCCGTCACGCTGTTTATTGCCGCGGCAGCCATTGGCGCGGGAGTGGGCCTGGCCACGCCGCTCGGCTTCGCGCATCTGGCCGACACCACACCGCCGGAGCGCATGGGCCGGACCATGGGTTCGGCGGAGCTCGGGCGTGAACTCGGCGACGCCGGCGGGCCCCTGCTGGTGGGCGGCATCGCCACTCTCACGGCCCTGCCGTTCGGCCTCGGGGCCCTGGCGCTGCTGGTCGCGGCGGCCAGCTTGCCACGCCTTCCGATCGCCGCCTCGCCAGGTCCGGGCACACCTCACACGCGTTAGGTAGACTGCTGGAAATACCGCACGCGGGAGGAAACCCAGTATGAACCGCAAAGCCACAGCTCTCGACGTCTCCAAGCTCGCCGGGGTCTCCCGCAGCGCGGTGTCGCTGGTCTTGAACGGCCGCGGCGACGGGAATGTGGCCAAGGAGAGCCAGGTCCGGATCCGTGAAGCGGCCGCCACCCTGAACTACACACCCAACGCCATCGCCGTGAGCCTGCGGAACCGCCGGTCGCGGATCATCGGAATCGTCTCGGACCAGGTGGTCACCAGCCCGTTCGACGGCAACATCATTGCCGGCGCGGATGCCGTGGCCAGGTCCCAGGGATTTGTCACCGTGGTGATGGATACGGAGCTGGACGAGACCCGTGATGAAAGTGCGGTGGCCACGCTGCTGGACCGCCAGGTGGACGGGCTGATGTATGTCACCGTGGGCCTGCGTCCCCTGCACGTGCCGCTCAACATGCTGCGGGTGCCGTCGGTACTGGCCAACTGCTTCGATGACCGTCCCGAGGCAGGTGTTCCCGCCGTCATTCCGGATGAGGTCCGCGGCGGCCGGGAGGCGGCAACGCACCTGTTGGAGCTTGGCCACCGGGACATCGCTTTCCTCGCGGGTGACAGCATCAATCCCGCCGCCCCACGCCGGATCCAGGGCCACCGGGACGCTTTTGAAGCCGCCGGGTTGCCGGTGCGGCCGGGCCGGATCCTTGAGGCTGGCTGGGACATCGATGCCGGGTTCCACGGTGCCATGAAGCTCCTGGACGGCGTCGCTGCGCCGGAGCGGCCCACCGCGATCGTCTGCGCGAACGACCGGCTGGCGATCGGCGTGGTGCTCGCGGCCAACCGGCTGGGCCTGGCTGTGCCTCAAGATGTCTCCGTCATGGGATACGACGACGAATTCCGCATCGCCTCCACCATGGTCCCGGCACTCACCACCATGGCCCTCCCGCTGCGGGAAATGGGCGCCGCCGCCATGACCGGGCTGCTCCGGGAACTGTCGGCGGAGCCGGAGGACAACGACGACGACGGCGACGCACCCGCCGAACACAACCGCCCCGGCCAGACTTTGGTCCCGTGCCGGCTCGTGGTGCGCCAGTCAACCGGCCCGGTCCCCGCCGCCCGGAACTGACCCCGGCCTGACGAACAGCACGAACGTACATTTGAGGCCCTGTTTCGTTTGGAAACCAGGGCCTCAAATGTACGTTCGCGCCAGACCCGGCCCTACTGGGGCTGTTCCAGCTGCCAGATGTCCGCAGCTGCACCGTCCGGTAGCCGCAGCACCCACCGCTCACCGGGCGCCGGATAGGCGCGCAGCGTGGTGGCCACAGAACCGCTCCGGTACACCTCCACCAGCGACGCGTCCACAAAAACGCGCAGCTCCTCCCCCGCCGCCAGAGGCCCGCTGAACACCACTTGCGCAGCGTCCGCCGAAAATGCAGCGTCCGCCGAAGGTGCAGCATCCGCCGATCCACCGCCCACCAGGGAAAGTTCGACGACGGCGTCCGCGGCCAGCGCCGCCGGCCCACCGGCGCGGGCGGTCACCACAGCTTCGGCATACGCCGGCAGCTCAACGCTCCCGGCAGCCTGCGACGCCAGTTGCGTGCCGCGGTAGGCATCGACTTCCCGCGCGGGTGCCACGGCCAGGGAACCGTCCACCACGGACAACAGACGCGGATGGGTGAGCACACCGGCCCAGCCCGCGGCGTCGATCTGTTCCTGGCTGCGGCCCGGCGGCCGTCCCGCCCTGGCCCTTCATTGGCCCAGCCCCACAGGAGTGCTTTGGGCTGCGCGAGGGCAGCAAGAGCGGAAGAAGAAGCAGGAACACCGAGAGCCCCGGCACCGGCACCGTCCTGCAGCTGCATGATCTGGGGCGCGTAGAAGTCGCGGCCCAGGTCAGACTTTCCACCGGTCTCCGGGGAGAACACCGGCAGCCCGGTGGCGGGATCCTCAGTCAGGGAGCCGATGAGGTGTCCTACGCCGTTGGCGTGCTCGTGGTCGTCGCCGGAGAGCCACAGGGAGAACATCATGACCCACGCGTCGCCGTCGTCCCCGGCCGGCACCCGCACCAGCTGCGGGCATTCCCAGATCTCGGCCGGCGTCCGGGCAGCGGCGATCGGGTTCTCGGACGTGAGCCAGATGCCCTGGTACTTCCAGTCGGACAGGTCCTCCACCGTGTACAGCAGGAGCGCCGCGTGGCCGGAAGCCAGGCCGGCGCCCTGCATGGCGTAGCGCTTGCCGTTGAAGCGGAAGATAAACGGGTCCCGAACGGCAGTCACCTGCGGATCCGTCGGCGTGGAAGCCGCGACATGACCGTCCTGCGTCCACGAAACGAGGTCCGCGGAGCCGCGCGTGATGACCACCTGGGAGTGGCCGCCGTCGCCGCGGACGCCCGAGTAGGCGGCGGTGGGGACGCCGCCGTCGTCCGTCACCACACCGGTCCAGCAGCCGTACTCGTCCGGCCCGCCGCCCTGCGGCCGCAAAGCCACGGGGTGCTCTTCCCAGCGGACCAGGTCCGCGGAGCTGATGTGGCCCCACGCGATCCTGTGGTGGCGCGCGGACTCGGAGTTGTACTGGAAGAAGACGTGATAGCGGCCGTTGAGGTGGCTGATGCCGTTGGGATCATTGATCCAGCCCTTCGCGGGGCGGGGGTGGAAGTGCGGGAACGCGGCGTCGGGGTGGGCGGCGGCCACATGGGCGAAGCCGGCGGCGGCGAGATCCGGGGATGACATGGAGGAAGCCTCTCAGAAGTTGGGGGTTATTTGCCGCTGCCGGCGGTGAGGCCGTCCTGCAGCGCGCGCTGGCCGAAGATGAAGACCACCAGGGCCGGGATCATGGACAGGACCACGCCGGCCAGGACCACGGAGATGCTGCCGGTGCCGAGGTTGCCCTGGAGGGAGACGAGGCCCAGTGGCAGGGTGAAGTTCTGTTCCGAGATGGTCATGATGAGCGGACGGAAGAACTCGTTCCAGTGGAAATTGAAGGCGAGGATGCCCACGATCGCCATCCCCGGGACGGCCAGCGGGGCGTACACCGAGCGGAAGGTCCGCCAGGGTGAGGCGCCGTCGATCGCTGCCGCTTCCGCGAGGTCGGTGGGCAGTCCCATGAAGTACTGCCGCATCAGGAAGGTGCCGAACGCCGTCGGGATGGCTGGCAGGATCAGCGCCAGGAGGGTGTCCGAAAGTCCCATGCCGCGGATCAGCATAAACACGGGCACGATTGTCACCTGCACCGGCACCATCATGGTGGCCAGCACGATGGAAAACAGGGCCCCGCGGCCGCGGAACTTCAGGTTGGCGAAGGCGTAGCCGGCCATCGCGGCGGTGACCATCTGCCCCACGGCGATGACCCCGGTGACCAGGGCGCTGTTCAGCACCAGCAGGACAATGTCCAGCTGCCGGAAGACCTGCCCGTAGGAGGAGAAGTCCGGATTCCAGGGGAAGAACGACGGCGGCAGCTTGAACGATTCCGACGGCGACCGCAGTGACGTGGACAGGGTCCACATCACCGGGCCAAGGGTGAGGACGGCCGCGACCATCAGCAGGACGATTCGGAGGACCAGGTTCCAGTTCGGCTTCCGCCGGGACCGGGCAGGCACCGCAGGGGTGCGGGTGGAGACACGCTCTGTAGTGGTAGTCATGGCTGGCCTTACTGGTAGAAGACGAATCGTTTGCTGAGCCGGAACTGTGCGGCGGTGATGGCCATGATGATCAGGGTCAGGATCACGCCGATGGCTGAGGCCTCGCCGAATTCCAGGCGCTGGAACGCGGATTCGAAGATCACCATCACGGCGGTGCGGGTGGAGTCCCCGGGCCCGCCGCGGGTCAGGACGTAGGGCTGGTCGAATACCTGGAGCGCGCTGATGATGGCCATCACGGACGCCAGCAGGGTGGTGGGGCTGAGCAGCGGCAGCGTGACGTAAACGTGCTTGCGCCAGCCGGTGGCGCCGTCCAGCGCGGCAGCTTCATAGGTTTCCACGGGGATCGACGCCAGCCCGCCGAGGAACAGCAGGAACGAGAACCCGAAGTTCTGCCACACGTAGACAAGGATCACGACGGCGGCGGACCCGCCAGGGGTGGTCAGCCACGGCACCGCGGGGATGCCGGCGAGGGACAGGAACCAGTTGACCACGCCGAACTGCTCGTTGAAGAGGTAGCGCATAAAGATGGACACCGAGGCGGCGGAGAGGATCAGCGGGAAGAAGAAGGCCGAGCGGAAGAAGGTCCGCAGCCAGGCCGGCATCTTCTCCTGCACCATGACGGCGAGCGCCAGGGCCAGGCCCAGCTGGAGGGCAACGGCCACAATCACAAACACGATGGTGTTCAGGAAGGACACCCGGACCGTGGGGTCCTGGACCACTTCGGCGAAGTTGTCGAAGCCCACGAACGTCGGGGCGGAGATGATGTCCCAGCGGAAGAACGCCAGGACCACCGACGCCGCGATGGGCACCAGGGTGAACAGGCCCATGCCCAGGATGGTGGGGGCCAGGAAGATCCAGGCGAGCCAGCGCTGGCTGTGCCGGCCGGACGCGGTCTGCGACGTCGCGGGCATGCCGGGTTTGGCGGGCTTGACGGGCTTGACGGCGTCAGCGGCCCGCTTCGGCCGGTCCCGGCGAGGGATGGTGGTGCTCACGACTGCCTCCTCAGGGCCAGTTCAAGATCGCGCTGCATGGACTCGAGGGCCTGCTTGAGCTGGCGCTCATCGCCGCTGACGGCCAGCGAGACGTTTTTCATCAGGGCCGTTTCGACGGCGGCCTGCTGGGGCGGCGCCGGGATGGGGCCGGTGGTGGGGTACTTGTCCAGGGTGTCGTAGAAGACCTTCCAGTGCGCCGGGCCTTTGCCCGCGTACAGGGCCTCGTTGACCATGGAGCGGCGGGCCGGGGTGGTGACTGGGTTGGGGAAGATCAGTTCCATGGCTTCACGGCTGGCACTGAACTTGATCCATTCCCAGGCGGCGTCCTTGTCCTTGGCGGTTTTCATGATGGCGTAGCCGGCCGTGCCGAACTGGTGCCGCTGGCTCCGCCACTTGGGGAAGAACGCCACGTCGTAATCGTTCTCCTTCATGCCGGCCTCGTGGAGGCCCTGGACCCAGTAGCCGCCGGCCGGCGTGGTGCCGATCCGGTTGGAGGCGAAGAGCCCCACCAGCGAGCTGCCGCCGCCTTCTTCAGGCCGGACGCCGAGGCCGTCCTTGACCAGGCCGCGGAGGTAGTCGAAGGTCTCGAACACGCGGGGGTCGTCCGCGTTGGGTTCCAGCCACTGGTAGCCGCCGGAGCGCAGGTTGCGGGAGGGATCGTTGGCGTAGAAGGAGTCCCAGAGCCAGTCCCCGCCGGTGGAGCGGGTTTCCTTCAGGAAGCTGGTGTCGTTGGCGTAGAGCCAGGGCACCACGCCGCCGAAGAGCCGGTTGGTCCAGTAGTACGGGGTGAAGTCGGACGGCCGTGCCTTGCGCATCGCGGCGAGGCTGTTGCGGAAGTCCACGTTGGTCCAGTCGTCCGCGGGGCGCTCCAGCCCTGCTTGCGCGAAGGCGGTGGTGTTGTAGTACATGTTGGCGGCGTTCCAGTCCATGGGGAGCTGGAAGAGGCTGCCCTTGTACATAAAGGCTTCCACCAGGCTGGGGTGGACGTCGTCGAAGAACTCGGCCATGTCCGCGGCGTCGCGGCGCAGGTATTCATCCAGCGGGTGGGCCAGCTTGTCCGCGAAGAGTTGTGCGCCCTCGGTGGCGACGTAGACCACGTCCGGCGGTGTGCCCGCGGCCACCATGGTGAGGATCTTGGTGAAGAAGTCTTTCCAGTCCACGGCCTGGATGGCCTGGACCTTGACCCGGATGTCCGGGTGGAGGCGGGTGAACGCGTCAATGGCACGCTGGCGCGCAGCGGCATCGGCGGCTGTACCCATGATGGCAATGCTGAGGCTGTTGTCGCCCCGCCCGGGAATGTCGGTTCCGGTGAGTCGGGGCCACGATGCCGCCGTCGCTCCCACAATTCCTGCTCCCAAGGCACCCAGGGCGGTCCGGCGTGTGATTTCACGCAGGCGGCCAGTTGTGGCACCGGTCATGTCAATTTCCTTCCTAACACGTGCGAGGCAGCTTAGATCGCGGGCCTAACACGTGTCAAGTGTCACGTTCATCCTGGCGCGGGCCCCGAAACAACCTCCCAGATTTCTGTGACACCCTTAAACAATGACCATTCCACGCCAGGCACAACAGCGGACCCCTGCCCGCCCCACCCCGGGCTCCGGCTTTATGTTCGCGTTCGCCTGGCTCGCCTGCGTTGTGGGCCTGATCGCCACGTACTACTACTTCGTCCAGACCACTACGGGCCAGTTCATCGATGAATCCGCGCTGGTTGAGGCCGTGGACATCCACGGACCTGCTGGCAAGGCGGCCACCGAGTTCCTGGACTGGCTGCCCACCATCTCCCTGGTGGTGGCCGCCGTCGTGCTCCTGTTTGTCACGGTGATCCGGCGGCGGTGGACGGCTGCGGGGATTGCCGTCGCAGCGTGCATCGGCGCGAATGTCGCCACGCAGGTCCTGAAGGATGTGCTGCCCGTGCGTCCGGACAAGGGCGTGGTGACGCTGGAGCTGAACTCGCTGCCGTCCGGTCACACCACGCTGGCGGCGTCGGCGGCGGCGGCCGTGTTCCTGATGGCTTCGCCGCGGTGGCGTCCGCTGGCTGGATTTGTGGGCGGCACCTTCGCAATCGCCTCCGGCGTATCCACCTTGATCAACCAGTGGCATCGCCCGGCCGACGTCGTGGCGGCCTTCCTCCTGGTGGGCGCGTTTATGATCCCCGCCGGCTGGCTGATCATCCGCAATGGCTCCGCATGGAACGTATGGGACGGCTTTGGCTCGCATCCGGGCTCGGCCAAGATCTGGCTCACGCTGCCGGTGGTGATCGGGCTCGCGTCGGCCGGGGTTGCCGTTTATTCGTTGGCCAAGATCGCCCCGGGGCCACTTCAGGAGGACAGCACCACCAACTACTTCTGGGCCGGCATCTCGCTCATCGTAATCGCCGGGTACCTGGCCACTGTGGCCACCACGTCACTGTTCGCATATGCCGCACGACGGCGGGACTCACCAACGCGCTGAGCGCGCCGCCGTCGTCGGGCAGGAAGCGCCCGTCTCCCTTGGGGCTGCCGTGGATGACCAGAAGATGCCTCCCCCTGTTGCCGCGTTCCCATCCTGCCACTAGCCTCACTGCATGAGGCAACCGGATCCCGGGTCTGAGAGCGCACCGTTAGCCTCTGTGTCCGCGCCCGAGCAAGCACCGCAGGCGGGCGGCAAGCGCGGTTCTGATGTTGCGTATCGCCGGCTCAATCTTTTCCTGGCACTTGGCCTGGTTGCCGCCGTCGCCTATGTCTTCCGGACACTGGCCCCGTCTTCTACTGCGGGCATCGAGGGCGCCGCCCGGGACTTCTTCACCCTCTCGATCAGCGTGATTATCGAGTCGCTTCCTTTTGTGTTTCTGGGGATCCTCGTCTCGATTCTCGTGCAGGTCTGGTTGCCGCCGGATTTCCTGTTCCGCCGGCTCCCTGCCCGCCCCGTCCTCAGGCGGGTGGTTCTCTCGCTGTTGGGGATGCTCATGCCGGTGTGTGAGTGCGGGAACGTGCCCATGGCGCGGGGGCTGATGCTGAAGGGGCTCAGCGTCGGAGAGGCCATGACGTTCCTCTTCGCGGCGCCCATCCTGAACCCCGTCACCATCATCACCACCCAGCAGGCGTTCGGCTGGGACAGCGGCATTCTCGCCTGGCGGATCGCGGGCGGATTCCTGATCGCGAACCTCATCGGCTGGATCTACAGCCGCCACAGGGAACCCCACCGCCTGCTCACGGCCAGGTTCGAGGCGGCCTGCAGGTCGGACGATCATCACCATGCACCCCAGGGGAAGCTGCGGCAAAGCGTTGACCTCTTCCAGCGCGAAGCGAACGCCATGATGCCGGCGCTGTTCATCGGCGCCGGCCTGGCCGGGCTCATCCAGGTGGGCATCCCGCGGAACATTCTCCTGGCCCTCGGCAGCGATCCGTTGTGGTCGGTGCTCGCCCTGATGCTGCTGGCCTTCGTGGTCTCGATCTGCTCCACCGTTGACGCCTTCTTCATCCTCTCGTTCGGCGCTACGTTCCTGCCCGGATCGATCGTGGCGTTCCTGGTCTTCGGCCCGATGATCGATGTGAAGATGCTCGCGCTGCTGCGGACCACATTCACGGCCCGCACCCTTCTGCAACTGACCGTTCTCATCGCGCTCTGCGCTGCGGTACTCGGCTGGGGGGTCAACCTTGCTTTCTAACGGGTTCGCGGGGCGGCACGGTGTGATGCTGAGCCTGATCGGAATCACGGCCACGCTGTGGCTGGCCGTCACCGGCAAGCTGGAGCTCTACATTCACCCGCGCTATGTTCCGTTCACCGTGGTCATGGCCCTGATCGCGGCCACGGTGTCGGTTGCCGGCTTTGTCCTGACCACTCCCGAGCACAACGGGCATCCGGAGGAGGCGCCGAAGCCCGGCCGGCTGCGGGCCGCCGGCAGCCTCCTCACGGTGACCGCCGCCGTCGTCGGCCTGTTGTTCCTTCCCCCGGCAGCGCTCTCGGCCGATGCCGCCAACCAGCGGGACCTCAACGTCTCCGGCACGCTGGGCCGGCACCAAACCAACGAACTTCTCGACAAAGCGCCCGGCGGCTTCAGTGTCCGGGACTGGGCTTCACTGCTCCGATACAGTCCCGGTGAGGAATACTTCGCGGGGAAGGTGCCCTCGGTCACCGGCTTCATCACCGCCGACCGGCAGAACCCGGCTGACGTTTTCTATGTGACCCGCTTTGTGGTCAGCTGCTGCACCGTTGATGCACAACCAGTTGGCGTCCCCGTCCACAAACCCGGCTGGCAGAAGGAATACAAACCCGGGGTCTGGGTCACTGCGACCGGCGGATTCGGCCGGAATCCGGACCAGGACCTCGCCAATCCCATCCTCATGACGGACGCGCAGGTCACTCCCGCCACCGAACCGGAACGCCCTTACCTTCATTAGGGCGTCACTCCATTGAAGGAACCCGCGGACGACGGCGGGACTCACCAACGCGTTGAGCGCGCCTCCGCCCGCCAATCGATCTCCGCTATACACGATTGCCTGAATACAGGCTTCGATGTACTTTAGGTGAATGGAAACCCTCACCCACGCGCCAGTGCTAGCGCGCTTCGGGTACGCGGTCTCAGATCCGACGCGTGCCCGGATCCTGCTGGCCCTCGCCGATGCCCCCTCGTATCCGTCAGACCTGGCGGAGTCGCTGGGCGTGTCCCGGCAGAGCATGTCCAACCATCTGACCTGCCTGCGCGGCTGCGGCCTTGTGGTTGCCGTACCGGACGGCCGCCGCAGCCGGTATGAGCTCGCCGATGCCCGGCTGGGCCATGCGATCGGGGATCTGCTGGCCGTGGTCCTGGACGTGGATCCGGAATGCTGCGCGCCCGACGGGACCTGCCTGACATGACAGCAAGCATCCAGACTGCGCCGTCCGTTTCCCGCCGGGCCGTTCTGTCCCGGCGCATCCGCCTGTTCGCCGCGGCCACCATCACCTACAACGTGATCGAGGCCGCCGCGGCACTTTGGGCCGGGGGCGAGGCCGATTCATCCGCGCTGATCGGCTTCGGGCTGGATTCGGTGATCGAAGTAGCATCCGCTCTTGCCCTGTCCTGGCAATTCTCCGCCAAGGACCCCGAACAGCGTGAGCAGCTGACCCTGCGGATCATTGCCATATCCTTCTTTGCCCTGGCCGCTTTTGTCGCCGTGGATGTGGTCCGCTCGCTGGCCGGCGCCGGCGAACCGCGGCATTCCCTCATCGGGATTGTCATCGCGGCCCTGAGCCTGGCGATCATGCCGGTACTGTCCTGGCTGCAGCGCAGGGCCGGACGGGAACTGGGTTCGCGAACCGCGGTGGCCGATTCGAAACAGACCCTGCTTTGCACGTACCTCTCAGCGGTCCTGCTGGCCGGCCTGCTGCTGAACAGCACCCTGGGTTGGTGGTGGGCCGACGCCGGCGCTGCCCTCGTGATTGCAGCAATCGCAGTGCGCGAGGGCATCAACGCCTGGCGCGGCGAGGCCTGCTGCACGGTCCCCAACGCCGCTGAGCCCGACGAAGTGGAAACGGGCGGCTGCTGCACTGACTGCTGACCCTGAGGCCCCCATGAGAGGGGTCCGGGGCGGACAGGATCGCCGCAATGGAGGGCAGACACGAGCCGCCCGGTCCACGTTGCCGTTAAGACCGCGTCAAGATTCCGTACGGGCGTATTAAGGATTCGTCAGGAACGCGTTGCCGCCAGTTTGCCGGGGGTTGACTGAGATCAGCCCCGCACGGGGTGCGTTCGAAAGGAACCTGCAATGGCCGACGCGGCTGTACTTGGAATTCTCATGGTGTCCATGGGATTCGTGATGTGGATCGGCCACCTTCTGGCCGGAGTGGTCAGCGGTGCAAGTGATGGCGGTGAAGACGGACTATGAGTCTGGACGCGATCATTTGGCTGGCGCTGGCCGTTGCTGGCGTGTGCCTGTCCGGCTACCTGTTGGCGGCCCTGATCCACCCCGAAAAGTGGTGACCAGGACATGACATTCAACACTGCATCATTCCTGATCCAGGTCTCGGCGCTGCTGCTGGCCCTGGCCGCTTTGCATAAGCCGCTCGGCGTCTACCTTGCCCGCGTGTTCGACGGCACCACCTTCACCAGGCCGGAGCGGCTGTTCTACCGGTTCGCCGGCGTCGACGCCGGCACGGAACAGACCTGGGCCGTCTACCTGCGCAGCGTCCTGGCCTTTTCCGCGGTGTCCATCCTGGTGGTGTTCCTGCTCCAGCGGCTCCAAGGCGTGCTGCCCGGCAGCGGAGCACTCACGGGGGTGGATCCCTGGGTTGCCATGAATACGGCCATCTCCTTTGTCACCAACACCAACTGGCAGACCTACGTGCCCGAGACCACCGTTGGCATCTTTGTCCAGATGGCCCTGCTCGCGGTCCAGAATTTTCTGTCCGCGGCAGTCGGCATCGTCGTCGCTGTCGCGCTGATCCGTGGCATCGCCCGGACGAAAACTGACAGGCTGGGGAACTTCTGGGTGGACCTGGCCCGGACAACGTTCCGAGTCCTGTTGCCGATGGCCGTGGTCGCGGCAGTTGTAATGGTCATTGGTGGCGTAGTGCAGAACTTCTCGCCCACCGATGTCATCAACCAGGCAACCGGCACCTCTCAGAGCATTCCGGGCGGTCCGGTGGCCTCCCAGGAAGCGATCAAAATCCTGGGCACCAATGGAGGCGGCTATTTCAACGCCAACTCCGCCCACCCGTTTGAGAATCCCAATGTCTTCATCAGCCTGTTCCAGGTGTTCCTATTGCTGCTGATTCCCTCTGCCCTCCCCTACGCGTTCGGCCGGATGGTGGGCGACCAGAAGCAGGGCTACACCGTGGCCGCCGTGATGGGAACACTCTGGCTGACCTCCGTTTCCCTGACAGGGTGGGCCGTCGCAGCCGGACAGGGAACCGCGACGGCGGCTGCCGGCGGTTTGGGGGAAGGGTTCGAGCAGCGCTTCGGCGCGGCTCCGAGCGCCATCTTCGCCGCCTCCACAACGCTGACCTCCACGGGCGCCGTCAATGTTGCCCACGATTCGCTGCCGCCGCTGGCGGGCGGGGTCACCATGGTGAACATGATGCTCGGGGAAGTGGCCCCCGGCGGAACCGGTTCCGGGCTGTACGGGATGCTGATCCTGTCCATCATCTCCGTCTTCATCGCCGGGCTCATGGTGGGCCGGACACCCGAGTACCTGGGCAAGAAAATCGGCCCACGCCAGATGAAGCTCTCCGCCATGTACATCCTGATCACCCCCATCCTGGTGTTGACCCTGGCCGGCATCACCGTGCTGCTGCCAGACGTTATGACCAACGTGCCGGCGTCCGGGCCGCACCAGTTCAGCGAGCTGCTCTACGCCTTCACCTCCGGGGCGAACAACAACGGCTCCGCGTTCGGCGGGATCACCAGCTCGGGACCCTACCTCTCCGCCATGCTCGGCATCGCCATGCTGCTGGGCCGGTTCCTGCCGATCGTCCTGGTTCTGGCTTTGGCCGGATCGCTCGCCCGGCAAGGCAGAATCCCCGCCTCCGCCGGGACGGTGCCTACCCACGGTCCCCTGTTCGGCGCCCTGTTGCTGGGCGTGACCGTCATCCTGACGGCCCTCAGCTATTTCCCTGCCCTTGCCCTGGGCCCCCTCGCAGAAGGACTCCTCCAATGACCCGCACCCAGACGGGCCTCGCCACCGTCCCCGAAACCCTGGCCGACGGCAACCCGCTCGGCACCCCCGGCGACCACAAACACCACACCAAGGCCCCGGCGAAGCTGACCGCCGCCAGCGTGGCGGCAGCCCTTCCGGTGGCCATCCGCAAACTCGCACCGCGCCAGATGATTCATTCACCGGTCATGTTCACCGTGCTGGTGGGCGCAGGCCTGTGCACGGCCATCTGCGTGGTCCGTCCGTCGGTCTTCAGCATCGCGGTGACGGCCTGGCTGTGGCTGACCGTCCTGTTCGGCACACTTTCCGAAGCCATCGCCGAGGGCCGGGGCAAGGCCCAGGCCGACAGCCTCCGGGCCAGCCGGCAGGGCGTGCTGGCGAAGCTGCGGCTGCCCGACGGCGGCACCAAACAGGTCCCCGGCACGGAACTGCGCCTCAACGACGTCGTCATCTGTGAGGCCGGGGACGTGATCCCGTCCGACGGCGAGATCATCGAGGGCCTGGCCAGCGTTGACGAATCAACCATCACCGGCGAATCCGCACCGGTCATCCGCGAATCCGGCGGAGACCGCTCCTCGGTCACCGGCGGCACCAAGGTCCTCTCAGACCGCATCGTCGTCAGAATCACCGCCGAACCCGGACAGACCTTCATCGACCGGATGATCAAACTCGTCGAAGGCGCCGTGCGGCAGAAGACCCCCAACGAGATTGCCCTGCACGTCCTGCTCGTCTCCCTGACCATCGTGTTCCTGGTGGTCACAATGTCCCTGGCACCCTTCGCGTCCCTCGCGGGAGCAACACCGTCACCCATCGTGCTCGTGGCGCTGCTCGTATGCCTGATCCCCACCACCATCGGCGCCCTCGTCCCGGCCATCGGCATCGCCGGAATGGACCGCCTGGTCCAGCACAACGTCCTGGCCACCTCCGGCCGGGCCGTCGAAACAGCAGGTGACATCACCACACTGCTGCTGGACAAGACCGGAACCATCACCTACGGCAACCGCCGCGCCGTCAACTTCTTCCCCGCCAACACCGTCGGCATGACCGAACTCATCGAAGCTGCCCGGCTCTCCAGCCTCGCCGACGAAACCCCCGAAGGGCGGTCAGTGGTGGACCTCGCGGCCGAGAAGGGCGTGAGCGGGCCCGAACTGGCGGAGCTCGGCCGCGGCCCGGAACAGCTCGCCGTGGTCGAATTCAGCGCCAGCACCCGCATGAGCGGCCTGGACCTGGACGGCCGCCAGGTCCGCAAGGGCGCGGCAGCCGCGGTGGCTGCTTTTGTTACCGACCTGGGCGGCCACACCCCGGCTGAGGTGAACCACCGGGTGCTGGAGATCTCCGCCCAGGGCGGCACCCCGCTGCTGGTTGCCACCGCAACCACGGACGGCGCCCGGGTCCTGGGCACCATCCACCTCGCCGACGTCGTCAAACCCGGCATGCAGGCCCGCTTCGCCGAGCTGCGGAAAATGGGCATCCGCACGGTGATGGTCACCGGCGATAACCCCGTGACCGCGAAGGCCATCGCTGCCGAGGCCGGCGTTGATGACTTCCTTGCCGAAGCCACCCCCGAGGACAAGCTCGCCGTCATCAAAAAGGAGCAGGCCGCCGGACGCCTCGTGGCCATGACCGGGGACGGCACCAATGACGCCCCCGCGCTGGCCGCCGCGGACGTCGGCGTCGCGATGAACTCCGGCACCCCGGCCGCCAAAGAGGCCGCCAACATGGTGGACCTGGACTCGGACCCGACGAAGCTCATCAACATCGTGGGCATCGGCAAGCAGCTGCTGATCACCCGGGGCGCCCTCACCACGTTCTCCATCGCCAACGACGTCGCGAAGTACTTCGCCATCGTCCCTGCCCTGTTCACCGCGACCTATCCAGGCCTGGGGCTGCTGAACATCATGGGGCTCACCAGCCCCGCCTCCGCCATCCTGTCCGCCGTCATCTTCAACGCCCTGATCATCATCGCCCTGATTCCCCTGGCGCTCCGCGGCGTGAAATACCGGGCGGTGTCTGCCAACCAGGCGCTCGGCCGGAACCTGCTCGTCTACGGTCTCGGCGGGCTCATCGCACCCTTCATCGGCATCAAAATCATTGACCTGATCATCTCCCTCATCCCCGGCATCGGCTAGGAACATCCCATGAACACGCTCACCGGCTACCTCCGCCAGGCCGGAACCGCCGCCAGGTTCCTGCTCCTTGCCACCGTCATCCTCGGGCTGGCCTACCCGCTTGCCGTCTTCGGCATCGGACAACTGGTGGCCCCGTACCAGGCCAACGGCTCCATCATGAAGGACGACGGCGGTGCTGCCGCGGCGTCGGCGCTGATCGTCCAGGCAGCAGCCAACGAGGAAGGGGTCCAGGACCCGGCGTGGTTCCACGCACGGCCATCGACGGTCAGCTGGGACCCGGCGTCGTCGTCGGCCAGCAACCTCGGCCCCAACGACCCCAAACTCCTTGACGCTGTTACGGCCGCCCGGAGTGCCGTGGCAGCGGCCGAAGGGGTCAGCGAAGCCGACGTTCCCGCCGACGCCGTGACTGCCTCCGGGTCCGGGCTGGACCCGGGCATCTCCCCGGCCTACGCCGGGCTCCAGGTCGCGAGGGTGGCGGCAGCGCACGGGCTTAGTGTCGACGCCGTCCAGGACCTCGTGGACCGGAACACCACCGGCGGCATCGAAGCGTTCCTGGGCCAGCCGGCCGTCAATGTCACCGCCCTGAACCTGGCTCTCGCTGCCGCCGCGCCCGGACAGGCGCCACGGCAATGACCGGCCCTCTCGCAGTGAAAGAATGACGGCATGGCACGTGGATCGCTGCGTATCTTCCTCGGGGCCGCACCCGGAGTCGGCAAAACGTACGAAATGCTCGAAGAAGCCCACCGACTCGGCGTCCGCGGCGAGGACGTCGTCGTCGCGTTCGCCCTGGACCACGGCCGTGCCGAGACGCGGGCCCTCCTGGACGGGCTCGAGATCATCCCGCCGCGGCGCCTCGCGTACCGGGGCACCGAGTTCGATGAGCTGGACCTCGACGCCGTGCTCCACCGTGCACCGGCGACCGCCATCGTGGACGAGTACGCACACTCAAACATCCCCGGCAGCCGGCACGCCAAACGCTGGGAGGACATCGACGAACTGCTCGCCGCCGGTATCAATGTCCTCTCCACTGTCAATATCCAGCACCTGGCATCCCTGGGGGACGTCGTCAGCGCCGTCACCGAGGTGCGGCAGGCCGAAACGGTGCCCGACGACGTCGTACGCCGGGCCGATCAGATCCACCTGGTGGACATTTCCCCGGAACTCCTGCGCCAGCGCCTGAGCGATGGAAAAATCTACGCCCAGGACAAGATCGACGCCGCCCTCTCGAACTACTTCCGTCTCGGCAACCTGACGGCGCTGCGCGAACTGGCGCTCCTCTGGCTCGCGGACCGGGTGGATGAAGGCCTAGCCAGGTACCGGGCCGAGAACGACATCCAGGCCACCTGGCCGGCCCGCGAGCGCATCGTCATCGGACTGACCGGCGGCCCTGAAGGCGAAATCCTGATCCGCCGCGGCGCCAGGATCCTCAACCGCGTCAGCGGCGGCGACCTGCTCGCGGTCCATGTCCGCGCCGCCGATGGTGTTGCCGGCGAATCACCACAGGCGCTGGAAGCCCAGCGCCGCCTGATCCAGGACCTGGGTGGCAGCTACCAGCTCGTTGCAGGCGAAAACCCGGCCACCGCCCTGCTGGACTTTGCCCGGAGCGTCAACGCCACCCAGATCGTCGTCGGCATCTCGCGCCGCGGAAAGGTTTCTGGACTCCTCGGTGCGCTCCTGGGCGGCGGCATCGGCACCAGGGTGGTCCGGGACTCGGGCGATATCGACGTCCACATGGTCTCGCACCCCCTCGGGGGTGGCGGGGCCGGAACCCGCCGGCAACGGGATCTCGGCCGGATCCGGGTTGGAGCCGGCTTCGTCCTCGCCATCCTGCTGCCCGTTCTTCTCCAGTTTCTGCTCGCCCTGAATCCGGACCAGAGCGTCGCCACAGCGGTGCTGGTCCAGCTCGCCGGATCAGTCACCGTGGCGCTGGTGGGCGGATTCTGGCCTGCCATCCTCGCTGCGCTCTGGAGCAGCCTCCTGGTCAACTACTTCTCCACCCCGCCGGTGGGCACCCTGACCATCAACGACCCCCAGAATGTGCTCGCCCTCCTGGTGTTTGTCGGCGTTTCTGCCGCCGTCGCCGTGGTGGTGGACCTCTCTGCCCGCCGCTCCAAAGAGGCCGCCCGGGCCCGCGCGGAAGCGACCACCCTTTCAGACCTCACCCGCGGCGCGGCCAGCTCCGAGGACACCGTTCAGGACCTGCTGCAGCAGGCACTTGCCGTCTTCAACGTCCGTGGCGCGGCACTCTACGGCCTGTCCGAAACCGGCGACGGCGGCCACCGGGCAATCTGGACACCTACCGCCAGTGCCGGCGAACTCCCCGACGCCGGCACAGCCAACCAGCCGGCCCCGGACCAGCCGGACTTCCCCACGGAAAATACCGAACAGATCGACGCGGCTACCCGGATGGTACTTTTCGGGCGGGCGCTTCCGGCCAGCGACCGGCGGCTGCTCGGTGCGTTCGGGGTGCACCTCGCCGCCCAGCTTGAGAGGCAGCAACTGGCCGCCAGCCGCCGCGAGGTGCTCCGCCTCGCTGAAGGCAACACGATGCGCACGTCAATCCTGCGAGCCGTCTCCCATGACCTCCGCACACCACTGGCCAGCATCAAACTCGCCGTCGGGAGCCTCCTCCAAAAAGACGTGCAGTACGGCCCCGAACTCGCCCACGAACTGCTCCTGGCCATCGACGAATCCTCGGACCGGCTGGACCTGCTCGTGGGGAACCTGCTCGACATGTCCCGGATCACCACCGACGCCGCCAAGCCACTGTTGCAACCGGTGCGCTGGAACGACGTCATCCCCGCCGCCCTCCACGGCATCCCCGCCGGGAGCGCGCGTCTGGATCTGCCACCGAACATGCCCGAAATCGAGGCGGACCCGGGCATGCTCGAGCGCGTCATCGCCAACATCGTCGAAAACGCCGTCAAGTATGCGCCCGAATCCGATCTTGTCCTGGTGGGAACAGCCGGCGGGCTGAGCACCGAAACGCTGGCAGGCCAGCCCGCAGGTGAGCTCCGCATCATCGATCACGGCCGGGGCGTACCGGCGGAAAATGTCATTGAAATGTTCCGGCCCTTCCAACGGCTCACCGATGTGCCGCAAAGCACGGGTGTTGGTTTGGGCCTGGCCGTCGCGAAAGGGTTCACCGAGGCAATGGGTGGCACACTGACAGCAGAAGAAACCCCCGGAGGAGGACTCACCATGGTCATCCGGCTGCCCCTGTCCACGGGCGCCCGCGCCCAGTACACAACAGCCCAAGCGCCAGTGAAGCCCCAGTCCCTGCTCTCCGGATGGACAGCGCGCCATCAGCCCTCCACCCAGGAAAAACCATGACTTCCATCCTCGTAGTCGACGATGACCCGCACCTCCTCAAAGTCCTCAACATCGCCCTCCAGGCCAACGGATACGCCGTCGTTACCGCTACAGACGGCCACTCGGCCCTGCTCTCCGCTACACAACATGCCCTGGCCCTCATTGTGCTGGATCTCGGCCTGCCCGATATCGACGGCATAGCCGTCATCAAGCAACTACGGACCTGGAACGAGGTCCCCATCCTGGTCCTCTCAGCCCGCCATACCTCCGATGACAAGGTCGAGGCCCTGGACGCAGGTGCCGACGACTACCTCACCAAACCCTTCGGCCCCGAGGAACTCCTCGCCCGTCTCCGCGCCCTGCTCCGCCGGACCCCCGACCACAAAACACCCAACCCCGTGATCACCACCGACAACTTCTCAGTGGACCTGGCCAAACACCGCGTCATCCGCGACGGCGCCGATGTCCGGCTGACTCCCATCGAGTGGAACATCCTGGAAATCCTGGTCAGAAACCCCGAAAAACTCATCACCCAGCGCCAACTCCTCACCGAGGTCTGGGGACCCGCGTACGCCAAAGACGCAAACTACCTCCGCGTCTACATGGCCCAGCTGCGCCGCAAGCTCGAACCCGACACCGGAAACCCCCGGCATCTCCTCACCGAAGCAGGCATCGGTTACAGATTCCAGCCATGATGAGGTCCGCCGGGTAACACCAGCGCCGGCGGCGTTAAGGATGCGTTAAGATCCCGGGTTTGCCCGCTGAGGGCCCTTGGCCCGGTGCTACGCTCCGTTGGTTATTCACCCCAATCCCGCCTGCGCGGGGTACAGAAAGTAACCCGTTGACTGCATCCACCCGCTTCTCCATTCCCGCCAGCGTCCCCAACCCGGAACGCGGCGCGGGACCCGGAAACGGGCTCACCCGGTGGCTGCTGGAACACACCGTCCACCAGCCGGTGGGCCCGGAGACTGCCGAGGACCACGCCCCCACCCAGAGCTGGTGGAAGGTCATGTGCCTGACCGGGGTGGACTACTTTTCCACGCTCTCCTACTTGCCCGGCATCGCCGCCCTCGCTGCCGGGGCTCTCTCCCCGCTGGCCACCCTGCTGATCGTTGGCCTGACGCTGCTGGGCATGCTCCCGATGTACCGGAGGGTGGCCCACGAAAGCCCCCACGGACAGGGATCGGTGGCGATGCTGGAAAAGCTCCTGCCGTTCTGGCGCGGGAAAATCTTTGTGCTCGTCCTTCTCGGCTTCGTCGCCACCTCCTGGATCATCACCATCACCCTTTCCGCGGCCGACGCCACCGTCCACATGCTTGAGAACCCCTACCTGCCGCCCTTCCTGGACGGCCAGGCAGTCGCGATCACCGTGGTGCTCCTGCTCATTCTGGGCGGGGTGTTCCTCCTCGGCTTCTCCGAAGCGGTGGCGGTTGCCATCCCCCTGGTGGGCATCTTCCTCGTGCTCAACACCGTGATCATCGGAGTGGGACTGTACGACGCCGTCACGCAGCCGGGTGCCATGGCTGACTGGACCGCGGCGCTCACCTCCGCCGGAACGGGTTTCGGGGATATCGCAGGACCGGCCCTGCTCGCCTTCCCGCTGCTGGTCCTGGGTTTGTCCGGCTTCGAGACCGGCGTCAGCATGATGCCGCTGGTCGCAGCCAACGGCGCCACCGCCGAGGAACGCCTGGCCGCCCGCGTCCGGAACACCCGCAAGCTCCTCACCACAGCTGCCCTGATCATGAGCGTGTACCTCCTGGGCAGCAGTTTCGTCACCACAGTGCTGATCCCCGCCGAAGCCTTCCAGGCAGGTGGCGAGGCCAACGGGCGCGCCCTGGCCTACCTGGCCCACGAACTTCTGGGTAACGGCTTCGGCTCTGTCTACGATGTCAGCAGCATCCTAATCCTGTGGTTCGCCGGAGCGTCCGCCATGGCCGGCCTGATCAACATCGTTCCCCGCTACCTTCCGTCCTACGGCATGGCCCCGGACTGGTCCCGGGCCGTCCGCCCGGTGGTTCTGGTGTACACCGCCATCAGCATCCTGATCACCATCGGTTTCAACGCCGACGTCAACGCCCAGGCCGGCGCGTACGCCACGGGCATCCTGGCCATGATGGTTTCCGGCGCCGTCGCAGTCAGCATCTCCGCCGCCCGCAGCAAGCGGCGGGGCGCCGCCGTCGGCTTCACCATCCTGACCCTGATCCTGCTGTACGCGCTGGGGGCCAACGTCATCGCCAAGCCGGACGGCATCGCAATCTCCGGCTTCTTCATCCTGGGCATCATCGTTGTTTCGCTGGTCTCCAGGGTCAGCCGCACCACCGAACTCCGGGTCCACAAGATCGAGTTCGACGACGAAGCCCGCCGCTTCATCACCGACACCCTCGACTTTGACGGACGGATCAACCTGATCGCCAACCGTCCGCAGGCCCGCGATGCCGCCGAATACCGTGAGAAGGAAGCCGAGCAGCGCCAGAACAATCCCGTGCCCGGAACCGCAGACGTGATCTTCCTGGAGATCGAAGTCACCGATCCCTCGGGGTTCAGCGACGTCCTCGAAGTGCGCGGCATCGAAGTGGACGGACACCGTGTGCTCCGCGCCGACAGCCCGGCCGCTCCCAACGCCATCGCCGCCATCCTGCTGGCCCTCCGCGACGCCACCGGCGTCCGGCCTCACGCCTACTTTGAATGGGCAGAAGGCAATCCCCTGGCGCACCTCATGCGCTACCTGTTGCTGGGACGCGGAGACACGGCCCCCGTGGTCCGCGAAATCATCCGGGAAAACGAACCCGATCCCAGCCGCCGCCCCGGCATCCACGTGGGCTAGGGCATGTCCCTGAGCAGGTTCCGCAATGGCGGGCCGGTGCCCCAACTGCGGAACAAGCGGCTCCCCGATAAGGGGCACGACAACCCTGTACGGCGGGCCCTCCTGCACCCGGTCCGTTCGGTACCTCTGGCGTTCCTGGCGGTCATCATCCTGGGAGCATCCCTGCTGATGCTGCCCGCCGCCCGGACCGGCAGCGACCCCGGAGCCGACCCCCTGATGGCCGCGCTGTTCACCTCCGTCTCGGCCGTCTGCGTGACGGGGCTGATCACCGTGGACACGGCCACGTACTGGACGCCGTTCGGGCAGACCGTGATCCTGGGACTGATCCAGGTGGGCGGGTTCGGCATCATGACGCTGGCCACGCTGCTGGCTCTCTTGGTCCGGAAAAGCATCGGCCTGCGCGGGCAGCTGGTGGCGCAGTCTGAAACGCACACACTCAATCTGGGCGACGTCAGCGCCGTGCTGCTCCGCGTGGCGAGACTCATGCTCGGCATTGAGGCCGCCACCGCCGCGGTGCTGACCGGACGCTTCTGGCTGGCCTACGATCAGAACCCGGCCACGGCGCTGTGGCACGGCGTGTTTCACGCCGTCTCGGCGTTCAACAACGCCGGCTTCGCGCTGTACAGCGACAACCTCATCGGCTTCGCGGAGGACCCCTGGATCATCGTCCCCATCTGCCTGGCGATCATCGCCGGCGGCCTCGGGTTCCCGGTGATCATCCAGCTGCTCCGGGGGAACGTCAAAGCCAGCAACTGGAGCGTCCACCTGCGCCTGACCATCTACGGCACCGTGCTGTTGCTCGTCCTTGGCATCACGCTGTTCGCCGCCTTCGAATGGAACAGGGACGAAACGCTCGGTGGCCTGTCCCTGACCGGGAAGCTGCTGGGTTCCCTGGCCGGAAGTGTCTTCCCCCGTACTGCCGGCTTCAACAGCATCGACTACGGCGCGGCCGCACCGGAGACCCTCATGGTCACCAACATCCTGATGTTCATCGGCGGCGGCAGCGCCGGCACTGCCGGCGGCATCAAGATCACCACGTTCCTGGTGCTGGGTTTCTCCATCTGGAACGAGATCCGCGGCCGCGACGAGGTGACCATCGCCCACCGCTCCATCAGCGCCTCCTCCCAGCGCCAGGCCCTGTCCGTGGCGCTACTGGGTGTTGCCGCCGTGGTGGGTGGCACCCTGGCATTGCTGATGCTGACCGACTACAGCCTGGAAAAAGTGCTGTTCGAATGCATCTCCGCGTTCGCCACCGTGGGGATGAGCACCGGCATCACCTACCACCTCCCGCCGTCGGCCGAATGGGTGCTCATGGCCCTGATGTTCCTCGGCAGAATCGGCACCGTAACGGTCGCGTCCGCGCTGGCCCTGTCCTCCCGGCCCCGCCTCTACAGCCTGCCGGAGGAACGCCCCATCATCGGCTAGCGCCGCCGTCGTCGGACGTTCTGAAAGTACGACGGCGGTACGGACGCCTAAGCGTCATCCTTGCCGATGTTCTGGGTCCCCACGGGCTCGCCTTCCGCCCTGTTCGTCCGCCTGTTGATGAGCCAGGTGATAAACCAGAGCACCACGCCGATCGCCATCAGTCCCCCGGCGATCTGGTACTGGATGACGTTGCGGCCCACCCACGGCCCGGCGAGGAAGGCACACAGCAGCGCGGCGAGCAGCGGCAGCTGCCCCGGCGAGGTGAAGAACACTTTGCGGTGCGGATCCCGCTTGCGGCGGAGGACCAGGCAGGCCACGTTGACTACCGTGAAGACGCACAGCAGCAGGAACGCCGTCGTCCCGGACAGGTTGGCCACGATGTTGCTCTTGGGGTCGCTGGTGACGTACCAGATCAGGCCCAGGGCGAGGACGGTGGAGAACAGGATGCCGGCCCACGGGGTGCGGCGTCCCGGCAGGACCTTCCCCAACGCGGGCGGCAGGACGTTCTGGCGTGCCATGCCGTAGATCAGCCGGCTGGCCATCAGCATGTTGATAAGCGCGGTGTTTGCAACGGCGAACACCGCGAGGAACGGGAAGATCTTGTCGATGGGGAAGTCCGGCGAGCCCTTGTGCACCACCTCGAGGAGCGCAGCGCCTTCAGCCTCCCGGATGTTTTCCAGCTCGGTGGGCGAGAGCACGCTGACCACGGAGACGGCCACCAGCATGTACAGGAGGACGGCGATGCCCAGGCCGGTCAGCATGGTCCGCGGGAAAATCTTCTCCGGGTGCTGGGTCTCCTCCACCATGTTCACCGAGTCCTCGAAGCCCACCATGGCAAAGAAGGCGATGGACGTTGCGGCGGTGACGGCCAGGAAAAGGCCCTTGTCCTGGTAGTCGTTGAAGACGAAAATCTCGCCCGCGTTCCCGGTGCCCTGGGCCATGACATAAAAGCCCACGCCGATCACGATGCACAACGCGATCATCTCCACCAGCGTGAGCACCACGTTGAACTTCACGCTCTCCCCCACGCCGCGCAGATTGATCGCGGCCAGCAGGAGCATAAATGCCATGGCGACGGCGGTGATCACGCCTTGTCCGGGCACTTCCATCCAGCCGTTGAGCTCCAGTCCGCCGAAGAAGTTCTGGGCGAGGACGTTCGCGGACGTGGACGCACTGGTGATCCCGGAGCAGACCACGGCGAATGCCACCAGGAACGTGACGAAGTGGATGCCAAACGCCTTGTGCGTGTAGAGCGCCGCCCCTGCCGCCTGCGGGTACTGCGTGACCAGCTCGAGGTAGGAGAACGCGGTCAAAGTCGCGACGACGAACGCGAGCAGGAACGGCAACCAGACGATGCCACCCACCGTCCCGGCCATGGTTCCGGTGACCGCGTACACGCCGGCGCCGAGGATGTCGCCAACTATGAACAGGAGGAGGAGCTTGGGGCCAAGGACCCGCTTCAGCTCATGTGTCTCTGCCTCCGGATTCGCCGGAAACAGGTCATCTGAAGTGGTGCTCATCGCCCTGACCTCCACACTCAATACGTCAAACGTGGCCTACTTCAGGGTGATCCTTTCGGATCGCTTTGGCAACAGGTCGGGTTGGGCGGGCGGGGGTGTCGAAATTTCGACGATGACCCCGTCTAGCAGGTGATTCCGCTGTTACCGGGACCGATGTCGAACCTCAGCTCAGCCGAAATTGATGGACTGCCGACGTAGCTGGCGACCACACGTACGTTGATCAAGCCTGATGGCCTGCTGGTGAAAATGGGACTGTTGTCAAGATCAATGAGCACAGTTCCGGGAGTCGCCAGAGTCGGACCGACTTGCGTCGGCAGAAGTGGCGTGCCGTCAGTCGCCACCGCGAAGTAGGTCAGTTGGGTGGGTGCGTTCGAAACCGTCACATTCATTTTCGGCTTCTTCTTATCCGTGGAACCACAAGTGACCGCGATCGTGGACCAGGTCCCGTTGGCAGTCACCGTCATCGTGGCCGTGGCCGACTGCTGCCAGAGGGCTGAGGCAGCAGTCCCACCCACGCCCAAGAGGACAGTCAGTACGAAAGCTCCGATTGCCAGCGTGGCACCCGGCACCCGGGCGAACCGTTTCACGCGGAGGCCTCGCCGTCAGCATTCTGCGAGCGGCCGCGGCCCCGGATTCCCTTGACCACCAATAACGCGCCGTAGCCAATCAGGCCGGCGGCGCCGAGCGTCACCCAGGTGCTGCGGTCGGCGTTGCCCAGGGCGTTGGCCGCGTAGCCAACATGCGGAACGGCATAGAACAGCTTGCCTTTGACCTGCAACTCGCGGACGGGCTCAGGATCGTTGAATCCGTTGTTGTCGCCCTTGGTGACGAGGGTCTTCTCACCCTCCTGTGTCGCGCCGAAGCCGACGATCCGGTGCGTTTCAACTTCGGGACGGCCCGAGTACATCTGGAAGGTGACAACGTCGCCGTACTTCAGGTCATCGAAATCAACGGGCTTCACTACGAGGAAGGTCCCTGGCGGGAAATTCGGCGCCATGGAATTCGTCAGCACCGTGTAGGTTGTGGAGCCCGTGGCCCTGGGAACCACAATGAGCACCAGCGCTGCGAAAACGGCGATCATCAGGACCACGAGGTTCAGGACCTTGCCACCAGCAGCGAGTGTGCTGCGGCGCTTCGGTGCGGCATCGCGGCCCTTGCGGGTGCGGGCCGCTTCGGCCGGTTGGTCGTCGGAGGTCGTATCAACCGCCTGGTCAACCGGCATCATCTCAAGCGCAGCCACTTGGCACCCCGCAAAGCTGGCGGGCTGTGAGCGGAAGGCTGATGTTCACGGCTTGGCCTTTCAATAGGATGGAAGTGGAGGAGCTGAGGCTGACCTGGAAGCACAATACGATGTTTGCCGCCTTGGGTACGGCGCCGGAGGTGATTCCCGGCGCCGTTAGCGGCGCGTATCCGGTCGGAGTGCTGCATTCTGCGACGGCGGAGGCGAACTTTGCGCCCACCGTGACGAACTGCGCCAGGACCCCGAGTCCGACGTTCGTTACCGTAGCCGGTTCCGCGGTGATGCTTGTGCTGAACGTTCCGCCGGCGTTGGAGTTGTTGCCAACCACAAGGCTGGCGTACACGGGTGTTCCCGGTGCGAGCGATGTGGCCTGGCCGAGGTTGATGGTGGCGGGGCCTCCGGGCAGGGTCATGTTGGTCACCTGCCCGGAGGGAGTAGCGCTGAGGCTGACATCGAAGGAAGCCGAGGAAACGGATCCCGGAGCTGTGGAAGTGCTGGCGTTCCACAAAGCGTAGGTGCCCTGCACTGTCAGGAGTCCAAGGACCACCGCTGCTGCGATCAGTACACCGGCTCGCAGCGTCCGCGGGATCCGCATTGTTCCTCCTGCTCCGTATCCAATGCTGTCCTGGCGGCTGGCCGCTCAGCCAGCCGCCATCTTCAGACTAGAGCAGGCCGGACTGGGTGACCTGGGTCAGCTGGAACGCAACGGTGTTGAAGTTGTAGGTTGCGTTCACGTCCGCCCTGGCAGTAGTGGAGGACTTGAATTCAAAGCTGATGGTTGCGGTGACCGTCTGGGTCCCGGCGGAGGCTACGAGCGGGTTCGTGACCGGAGTTACTCCGACGGACAGTGCCACCGGGGAAACCGTGACATTCGCGGCAGTGAATCCGCTGGTTTCCGTGACGCCGGTGGTGGCAACATTCGCGGCCATCTTGTTGCCGCGGAGCGTGACCGCCAGGTCCTGGGTGAAAGTGAGCTTGTCGCCCGGAACTACCTTGTAGGTGGCGATGTCGATCGTGGCGCCGTTCCGGTCCTTCCAGACGCCCGCGGTGGTGTTCACTACGTTGAGGTCGCCGGCAACGATGGTGCCCGGCGTCGCCGTAGCTGCCGCGTTCCAGTTGGCCAGCGTTCCGCCGCCGCCCAGCAACAGTGCTGCGCCCAGGGCGATGGCGGCAGATCCCTTGATCAGTGTGCTGTTCTTCATGGTGTGTCCCCTCAGACTTTTGCGTGCTTGGCTGTCTTGCTGAAAACAACAATGCACGTCCTAAATCAGGACTTAAGGGGGAAATTCGTCAAGGTTTCCTCAAGATATTCCATGCTGGTTACAAGCGTCTGACCTGCAGTTTCTTCGTACATGCCCGCTTTTCGACCGACGGAATATAGGCAATCGAAGTTAGTAACTCCAGTCAATCAAGTTAGTAATTCCGCCGGTGCTTCAGCCGCGGCAGCACAACCGCGAACACACCGGCCGCTGCGAATCCCAGGAGACCAGTGGCCGAGACCCCCGCACCCAGGGTAAAGAGCGCCGTCACGCCGGAGAGCAGCACGGGCCCGCCGGTGGACCCTGCATCGGCGATGAACCGCCACAGTCCCAGGAACTGGCCGCGGCCGCGGTCGGGTGAGAAGTCGGCGCCGAGGGTCATGATCAGCCCGGAGCTGATGCCGTTGCCGAAGCCGATCAGCAGTGACGCCAACAGCAGCCCTCCGAAGGACGCAGAGAGAGGAATCAGCAGCATCGCGATGCCCATGATGATGGTGGACGGGATGGCCACGAAGAGCCTGCCGCGCCGGTCCATTGCCTTGCCGGCCGGGTAGAACACCAGCATGTCGATCGCTCCGGACAGCCCGTAGATCACGGACGCCTGGGCCGGATCCATGCCCAAGTGCTCCGCCCACAACGGGATGACCACCTGGCGGGACGCGCGCAGTGCGCTGAGCAGCAGGACCCCAACTCCCAGCGTCAGGAAGACGCGGGCATGCGAAACCGCCACGTTCCGCAGCGTCGGCTCCGGACCCTTGTGGCCGCCGTCGGGCGCTGGCGGGACCACCAGATCCGGGATGGTGACCGCCAAAACGGCGGCCGCAGCCATGCCCACTACCCCCACCCAGTACGCTCCGGCGATCCCGGCGAACTGCATCACGCCGGCACCAAGGAACGGCCCGATGAAGATGCCGATCCTGCTGACCCCGCCCAGCGTTGACAGCGCCCGCGCCCGGAACTGGACGGGCACGGCCTCGGTGAGGTACTTCTGCCGGGCCAGGCTGAAGACGCTTGCGGCCATTCCGACGACGATCATCGCCACCGCCAACAGCCACAGTCCGTTGGGGATCAGGGATGACATCGCGGCGGCCGCGAGTGCCAAGGCACCCACTGCGGCGGCTCCGACGATGGACCAGCGTTCGCCGAACTTGAGCGTGATGAGGGAAGCGGGAAGGTTGAAGAACCACGAGCCGAGCCCGATCAGCGTGACGATCAGCGCGGAGACAGCTACTGACGCGCCGAGGTCGCGGGCGGAGAGGACCACCACAGGAAGGACCGCGCCTTCGCCGATGCAGAACAGCAGCGCCGGCCCGAACGCGGGTATGGCGATGCTTCGGAAACTGAACGGCGGTGGGGTTCCTGGCGAAGTCATCAGATTTATCTTATGCCCGCCAAAAATTGCCCAGCATTCAGGGGGTCACAAGCGGCCGCCTGAGGACTAACGTTTGCCTTGTGGGGCACTTCCGCCTGCCCCTCACAGCCAAGGAGGTCTCATGGGTGAAGTGTGGATCCGCACCATCAACAACGGATTGGTCCGGGCCGACAAAGTCACGGAAATCGCGTCCACCCGGGGGTCTCTGCATGAGGACCATGGTTTTGCGCTGAAGGTCATTGTGGACGGCAAGGCCCACGTGGTCATTGACGACGGCGATCTTCCGGGCACGCTTCCCGAACGGCTGGAGCACGCGCAGCACCTGGAGGATGCGCTGCTGTTCGCCCTCGACGAGGCCCGCGAAGCCGAGGCATCCACGGTGGTCTTCTTCGCTCCGGAGAGCGACCGCTGGGCCCTCGCCGCTGCGGCGGAACTCGCCGGCGGGCTTCCCGCCGTCGGTTAAGCCGCGGCTAACTCCCGACGGCGGCCCTCCACCAAAGCGCGAACGTACAGTTAAGGCCCCTCGAAACAGGGCCCCAAGTGTACGTTCGCGCTAACTGGGTGCGCGGGTCACGCGGCGTGGCTGAACTCGGTGGCCTTGGCGGTGGCGCGGCGGGGCGCCAGGATGCTCAGCGTGCAGTGGGTCTGCTGCGGGTCAATCCTGGTGGGCAGGTGATGCGTCTCGGAACAGGCCTGAAGCTGCCGGAGCGCTTCGGGATCAACGCGGGCGTTCCGCATGTCCAATTCCAGGTCCAGGTTGTGCTTCAAAGCGTTGGCGCGTTTCACCACAACGTAGAGGGCCTGGATGCTGTGAATAGTGACGTGGCCCTTGGCGAGAACCTGGGCCTTAGCGTGGTCGAGATCTACACGAACAAGAATGCTGAGCTTTTCGGACAAGATGATCATGCCTTCCTTGCGTGGCTGCGACGCTGCAGCCGGGGAGGCCGCGACGCTGCGGCCAATGGCCGCGCCTCTGCAGCCTCATTCAGGTTAGGCGGCGAATGTGATCTGCGCAACACCAGGGTTTCACTGTGTCGGAGCAGGCCGCGAGAGTCATTAACTAGACAAATTTTGTAAATTTGTTTTGCGAAAACAGTGAAGTTAATGACAATTTGGCTTAATGGCTTTTCAGACTGCTGTAGTCTGCGAGGTGTCATTGCTTTGGGGACCAGCGGGACGCTCGAAAATGGATTCGCTGGACAGACCGGGCAGCAAAACACGATTGGTCCTAAAGCAAAGGTCTCAGCCATGAAAACCCCCTCCTCACGTACGCGTAAAATCGCCCTGTTTGCCGCCGGTCCGCTGGCCATCCTGGTTGCCGGCGGCATGGTGTGGCAGGGCTCGCAGGCCGCGTTCACGGCCTCCACCCGCAACTCCGGCAGCTCGTGGGCCACCGGCAACGTGACCCTCACCGACGATGACCTGGGCGCAGCCGCGTTCACCGTGGAGAACATCGTCCCCGGCCAGACGGGCCAGAAATGCATCGTGGTCACGTCCCAGTCCAACGTCCCGGGCGAGGTCAGGGCCTACACGCAGAACCTCATCACCTCGAAGAGCTTGGAGAACAAGATATTCTTCGACCTGGAGCGGGGCACCGGTGGTTCGTTCAATGACTGCACCGGTTTCACCCCCGTCTCCAACACCGTCCCCGAACTCCCCCTCTCCACGCTGGCCGCGGTCAACCGTGACTTCGCCACCGGAGGCGCCTCGTGGGAGACCGCGGGAACCCCGGGGGAAAAGGTCAGCTACCGCGGCACCTGGCGGTTCGACACCACGGGCCTGAGCCAGGAAGACATCAACGCCCTGCAGGGTGCCCGCGTGGGCATCGACCTCGTCTGGGAGCTCCAGTCGGACGCGTCCCCGGTCGCGCCGTAGCCGGGAAGCTGGGACATAAAGTAAACCTGTGAACCGGGAGGAACCCGGGTCCGCCCGGGATTCCTCCTGGTGGGGCCCGCTGTTTTCCGCTGACGGCTGGGCCCTTTTTGTGGCGTCCAGCCTGTCGCGGCTGTATCTGGGTGTGGTGCTCAGCCTGGCCCTGATTGCGGTGCTTCCTGCACTGCTGGGCTGGCACGGCACGGTGGTCCAGAGCGGTTCGATGGAGCCGCACATCAGTGCGGGCGACGTTGTCCTCGCGGCCTCGTTCGGAACCGACCAGAAGGTTCCGGTTGGCGGCGTGGTCGAGTTCACCAGCCCGGCGGAGGCCGAGCCGAGCGGCGTGGAAAAGACCCGCCTGCACCGGATCGTGGCCGAGAACCCGGACGGCACCTTCGTCACGGCAGGCGACGCCAACGCCGAGTTGGACAGCACTCCGCTGGACCGCGGGCAAATCACGGGCCAGGCCCGGCTCCTCATTCCATCAATCGGGCTGCCCGGTTTGTGGCTGGGCCTGGGCAACCTTCCGGCCTTGGCCCTGTGGTCACTGCTGACGCTGCTCGCCGTCGCCGCCGCCCTTTTCGGCGGGCGTCCCGCAGAGACAGAAGAACAGACGGACGACGGCGGCACTCCCCCGGCGTCATCCGTCTCCCGCCTGCAGCGCATCCGCACCGGCAGCGCCCTGGGCATCGTCGCGGCGTTAGCTGTCCTGGTCATCGCCGGCGCGGCAGCCTTCTCCTCGGCGGCCTTCACCGCCACCACGGCCAACGCCGCCAACACCTTCGGCACAGCCGCCGACTGGAATCCACCCACCGTGAGCCTGGCCAACCCCGGAGCCACCGTCAAGGGCACCGTCGCCCTCACGGCAGCAGCTACAGACGCCGAATCGGGCATTCGCAACGTCACCATCCAATACCAGCCTGCCGGGGCCAGCACGTGGACCACACTCTGCACACCCGTCAGCCAGGCCTACACCTGCAGCTGGAACACCGCCACCGTAACCGACGGCAGCTACAGCCTCCGCGCCACCGCAACCGACAACGCAGGCTTCACCACCACTTCGGCCGTTGTCGAAACACGGGTCGCCAACACCTTCGCCGTCGTACTCACCGATCCAGGTGAGATCCAGCGGGGCTCGGTCACTTTGTCCACCACGCTGTTCAGCCCGCCCGGCATCATCAGCGCCGTCCGCGTGGAATACTCCGCGGCCGGGGCCAACAAGTGGAACACCCTCTGCATGGCGCTGACAGCTCCGTACAACTGCACCTGGGCCACAGGCGCCTTCGCCAATGGCGAGTATGACCTCCGCGCCGTGGCAGTCTCCGGCCTGAGCAGCACGTACTCCGAAACGCTGACGGACGTCATGGTGGATAACGCGGCGCCTGCGGACAGCATGGTGGACCCAGGGACACCGCTCAGCGGTACCCGGACCTTCACGGCCACCGCGACGGACGCCCACTCTGGCATCGCCCAAGTGCAGCTCCAGTACGCCCGGACCGGCACCAGCACCTGGCTGCCGCTCTGCACCGCAGACGTGGAACCGTACTCCTGCCGCTTCGATACCACCTCACTGACCACCACCAGTGCCAGCTACAGCTTCCGTGCGGTGGCCACCGATGCCGCGGGCAACAGCACCGTCTCGGCAGCCGTCGCCAACCGCGTGGTGGACAACACGGTGTCCTCGGTTTCGGTCGAGGACCCGGGCGCCTACCTGACCGGCACGGTCACCCTGAACGCAGCGGCCAACTCCACGGCGGGCATCGGGAGCGTCCGGATCCAGACGTCGCCGGCCGGCACCAACACGTGGACCACCCGCTGCACGCTCGCCTCGTCCCCGCTGAACTGCGCGTGGAACACCTCAACAGTGCCGGACGGTCTTTACGATTTCCGCGCAATCCTCACCGACGGCGCCGGCAAGGACACCGTCTCCGCCGTCGTGAGCAGCCGGCGCGTGGACAACAGCCCGCTGCGCGCAACGGATATCCAGGCGGCCAACGGTTCGGGCGCGGTCGGGAAGCTGAGTGCCGGGGACACGCTCAGTTTCACCTACAGCCAGCAGGTCAACCTCGCCACGGTCACGCCGGGCTGGGCAGGCGCAGCGTTGCCGGTGACGGTGCGGCTGCGCGACGGCAACGTGTCCGGCGTAGGCACGGGCAACAACGGCGACACCCTGGACGTCCAGCGGACCGGCAGCACCGTCAACCTGGGGTCCGTGAACACCAAGGGCAACTTCGCCAAGAACCGCAAGACGGCCACGCTGAACGCCACCATGACCGCGGCCACCGTGACAGTTGCCGGGGTGCCGCGCACGGTGGTGACGGTTACTCTGGGCACTGTGGCCAGCGGCAGCGGCAGCCTGCGCACCTCGTCCACGGCGGTGGCCATGGTGTGGAGCCCGACGTCGTCCGTCACCAGCAGCGCGGGCGTCGCCTCCTCCACGGCCCCGGCCACCGAGACGGGGACACTGGACCGGGACTTCTGACGGATCCGGATGCTTGAGCCCGTTCCCGGTGGTTGAGCCTGTCGAAACCCAAGCTCAACCACCGGAGCTCAGCTCAGGGTCCGGCGGGCTGTTCCACCGTTCAGCAGGTCGGCAGCCCGGGCAGAGACCAACTCACCCAGGAATCCAATACTGCCCCCCAGGCCTATGCTGGCGGCTGCTCCGGCCACGGCTTCCAGGGCAGCAGCAGCGGTAGTCCTGGCGTCATCTGCGTCCAGGCCCCAGACGGCGCCTTCACGGACGATATGGTCCAGGGTCAGATGATTCAGCCTTGCCTGCCCGCCCAGCGTGTGGCCTGCGTTGACGCTGGGCGCGTAGAGCAGCTGTGTGGGTGCCACGTCGTACAGGGGGGCGAGCAGCACCTCGCCGCCGTCGCGGATGAGCAGCGAATAGTTCTTGGAGTGCGCGTCGCCATTGCCGATGACGAGGTTGAAGGTCACGGCCCGAAGCAGATCGCGCCGGAATGCGTCGTCGTCGCGGGTATGCGGCGCCACCGCCGCTACGAGCGTGGTGAGCCGGGACGGCGGCGCCGTGGTCCCCTCGTACTTGGCGCTGCTGGCCAGTGCTAGTGCCTGGGTGAAGTCTTCCTGGTGGAGTCGGCCACCGCCTTGGGTCCGGTCGTAACGGGTGACGACGATCGCCTGGCGGGTGCCGAAGGTTTCCAGCCGGGACTCGGCGGCCGGCAGGCTTGCCGCTGCCGCCACTTTCAGCGCCCAGTCCTCCGCCTCGAGCAGATGCGGAATAGGCGAGTCCAGCGGCTCGGGCTTGATGATATGGGTGGATACGGCTCCCCGGCCCGGCCATGCCCAGCCCTCGCCGTGGCGGCTCAGCAAGACCTTGGACTGGATGCCGCCCAGCGAAGCCGTGATCGCAAAGTCCTCCGGCAGGTCCCAGGTGGGCAACGCTTCGACCACGTTGGTGACCTCCACATCGGTCATCGGGATGGCGTCGGCTTGCCCGTCAGGTGACGTACCTTCGGGCACCGCTTGGACGGCTCCGGCACAGTCAGCCCCGAGAATCGTCAGCAGACCCAGGGCGTCCGGAGTGGAGAGCCCGTTCTCCGATGCCAGATGCGAACGGACCTGCCCTTCCGGCAACAGCCCATCAAAGTAGTTGAACACAGAGGTGCCGGTGATCTTCTTGCGGGTGACCGGCAAAGACAGGGAGAGGAGGATCGACGAAGCGCCGTATTCGGCGATGATCTCGGGGTCGTACTGGAACGCCAGTCGCAAGGATGACCCGGAGAGAACACCGATATGGCGTCCGTGCAGATACACGTCAAGGCTTTGGCGCTTCACTGTTTAACCTGCAGCCTGGCGAAACGGGGAACCAGTGCAACGTCACGGCCCACCGCACGGATGGCGTTCATGGCGATGACGCTGGACACGGGCTCGCCGTGTTCGAGCCTGACGATGGTTCCCCGGGTGACGCCCAGTTTCTCGGCGACGGCCTGCTGGGTCAGTCCTGCTTCCTTGCGGGCGTCCGCGATCGACCGGCCAAGGGATGCCGCATCGACTGCCCTGTAGAAACTGGTCGCCTCAGAATGTTCCATATAACGATCATATGGCTTCACAACGTGAATGTTCAATAACTTGAACATTCGCGGTCTTGCATCAATTGTTCGATATAACGAACATGTCAGACCCCGGCACCACTTCAGCGAGTGCCGGACATCCTCCCCAGGACCTTCCGCAGCGACTCACGCAGGAGGCCAAAACCGGAGCCAGGCGCAATAACGGCGACCTTCCGGCTGACACCCTCCTGGTCCAGGTCCCCAATCAAGGCAATCAGGTCGTGGATTTCCTGCTCGCTAGGCCGGGCCCGCCGGCGCCGCCGCACTCTTCGGTAATTGCCTCGCTCCATGGTCCGAGACTAGGGACGGACAGCAGGCCCGCACACGAGTACGCACTACCTGACTTCAGTGCCACCGGCCACTTGCGGGAAGCGCAATAGGATCTGAGCATGCATATTGCCGTTCCAGGAGGTACCGGGGCCGTTGGCCACCATGTCGTCGCCATTGCCAGGGAGCGCGGACACCGGGTGACCAGCCTGACCCGGTCAGAAGGCGTGGATCTGTCCACGGGCCGGGGGCTGCAGGAAGCCCTGCACGGTGTGGACACCGTTGTTGATGTCTCCGGGATCCAGACGCTTTCCACCAGGAAGGCCGTGGACTTTTTCACCGCCGCCACCCGGAACCTGCTCGCAGCTGAGGTGGCGGTTCAGTGCAGGCACCATGTTGCGCTCTCGATCGTGGGCATCGACAGGGCTGCTTCGGGCCTGTATGCCGGGAAACTCGCGCAGGAGGATGCCGTCCGGCACGGCGAGGTGCCGTGGACCATCCTGCGGTCCACGCAGTTCCACGAGTTTGTGCCAATGGCCATCAACGCCGCCTCGATTGGCCCGGTGGTCCTGGTTCCACAGATGACCACCCAGCCGGTCGCGGCGCGGGAAGTTGCTGAGGCGTTGGTGGACGCGGCAGAACAGGGTCCCCGCGGGCGGGTTGCCGATCTTGGCGGTCCCCGTCGGGAGCAGCTCGCGGATCTGGTCCGCGACTACCTGCGCAAATCCGGGCAGCGCAAGCTGGTGGTGAAGGTCCCGGCTCCGGGCGCGATGGGTCTGGCCATGCGTCGTGGTGACCTGGTCCCGTCGGTTGGCGCCGCCGTCGGACGCCAGACGTTCCACGAGTGGCTGGAGACCGGTGGTCCTGCTAACTAGTGGCGTTGCCTGTGGCGCATAACCGCCGCCGCGAGCCCCATGGTGCCCATCAGGGATCCGAGGATGATTGCCAGGCCTGTGAGGTATTCAAGAATGGTCATCGTTGACGCACCTTTCATATGGCTGATGCGTTGACGCTAGTTATTGATGCTCAGGATCAGCCAAAGATGGCCGGGTGAATTCACGAAAGATTCCGCGCTGCGTCACGGACCCGTACTGATCGCAACCGCCCGGCACCATCCCTAGACTGAGACCTGTGCCTACACTCCCCGAGCCCTCATCCGGTGCCGCGCCGACGCCGCGCGGCTGGCTGGCCCGCAAGCTCTTGCCGGGAGGTACCGAACCGGACCCCCGGTTCACCCTGGCCAACGAGCGCACGTTCCTGGCCTGGATCAGGACGTCACTGGCGTTCCTGGCCGGTGGTATAGCCATCGAGGCGTTTGCCGGCGGGCTGTTCAGCGGACCCATCCGGGAGGGGCTGTCCGTCCTTCTCCTTGTCCTGGGCATGCTGATCAGCGCGGGCGCGTCCGTCAGATGGCTCAGGGTGGAGCGAAGCATGCGGGCCGGAACACCTCTCCCGCTGCCCCTGCTGGTTCCGCTGCTGGCCCTCGGCGGCGCCATCGCCGCCGCCCTCGTCATTTTTCTGATCCTGGCGGGCTGACCCGTGTCCGTGCATTCGGACCCGGGGCTCCAGCCCGAACGAACCGTCATGGCCTGGGGCCGCACATTGCTGGCCCTGCTCACCGTCAGCGCCATTTTCCTGCGCTGGCTGCCCACTCACGGGCCGCTGGTTCTAGCCCTCATGGCCGCGGCAGTGGTCACGGCCGGTGGCATCTTCGCCACCCAACGGATCCGGTACCGGCGTAGCTCCCGGGGCATTAACGCCGAAAATCTCCACGCCGATGCCGGCGGTGTCCTCGCCTTGTCCGCAGGAGTGGTCCTGCTCGGTGCCGCCAGCCTCGCCGCTACGCTGACGTTCTAAACGCCCACACAAAAGTAGGTAGCAGCACATGTCGTTTTGAGGGCTCAAAACGACATGTGCTGCTACCTAGTTGGGGGAAGGCGGCAGCGGGAGCGCTACCGGTACCCGTCCACAATCGACGCCGCGATTTCCTTGTACGCCCGCCGGGTCTCCGGCTTCAGCACGTCCAGGGTGACCAGGTCGCCATCGGCCACTCCCCTGTCATGAGGGACGGCGATCAGCTGGCGGCAGATCCCGGCGAGGTGTTCCTCGATGGCGTCCTTGTCCACGCGGGAGGAGACTTCGTCCTTGTCCGTGATGACCACAATGGCGTTCCGGGCCAGGTCCTCGTAGCCGTGGCTCGCCAGCCAGTGCAGGGTGCTGCGGGCACGCTTGGCCCCGCTCACCGCGTACCCCGCGGCGATGATGATGTTGTCCGCCGACTGCAGGATCCCGCTCATCGCATTGTGCGTCACGCCGGTGCCGCAGTCGGTCAGGGCCACGGAGTAGTAGTTGGAGATGAGCTTGCGGATCCGCAGGTACTCGGCGGCCGTGAGCGAGTCCGAGACCTCCGGGTCCTGCTCCCCCGCGATCAGGTGCAGCCGGCCGGCATGGTGCATGTACCGGGCCAGCGCGGTGAGCGAGTCAACACCCTCGATGTTCGCCAGCAGGTCGGTGATGGTGCGCGGGCTGGCCTGCTGGTAGATCCCTTCACCGAGCGCGCGCTCCACGAGGTCGCCGGAGTCCGGGTTGGCGTCGATGGCGCAGGGCGGGTCGCCGCGGAATTCGGCCAGCGTCAGGCCCACGCCCACCGTGGTGGAGGTTTTGCCGATGCCGCCCTTGAGGCTGAGCACGGCGGTGTTGAAACTGCCCTGCAGCTGGCGGGAGATGCGGCGGCCCAGTTCGTCTTCCTCGCGCTGCTTGGCGCCGGGACCCAGGTTCCAGGCGCCGCCCGTGAGCGAGTAGAGGGCGCCGCGGACGCCGCCCACCGGCCGCGGTTTCTGTTCGCGCACGAACAGGCCCGGGGAGCTGATGAAGTCCGGCATGGGGCTGTCGGCGATGACGTCCGCCGCAGTGGGGCGGACGCGCCGGAACGCCGGCGTCGGTGCTTCCTCAGGAACGTACGACGACGGCGGCGCGGCTTCGTCGCCGTCGTACCCCACTGCGGGGGTGCCTGAGTCCGTCGCGGCCGGCTGCGGTGCCACCTGCGGCTGGGCGGTGACCGGCGGCCTCGCGGGCCGGCGCGTGGGCGCCGGGACAGAGGTGATGGGGGCCGAAGGTGCGGGCGTGGCTTGGTCGGCGGCGGCCGCCGCTTCCGCCCAGGAACTGCGGCGCGGAACGGGAGTGCTGGCGTTGGGGGTGTTGGAGAGATCTGGCGTTACGGCTGGCATGGTTCCTGTCTGGGCATCCGAAAGGGCACCGTCGGCGCGACGGAGGTCACGGCGTCGCCGGGGCGGTTGCGGTAGGCCTGCATCTTCTGCGATGGGGCGTGCGGTCTGATCCGCCGGATCGGGCATGTCTGTCCCCCCAGGACTTTCGGCACAAGGTTCTGCGGCACTTTGCGGACTGATTCAATCTGTAAGTCTAAGCGCTGGGGTGGAATTGCGAGGTCAGCCGCGGGTGAGCGCGGCCATAACAACGCCGGCGGTGAGGACCAGAAGCACGGCCAGAATGGTGTAGGCCTGCCATTTGGGGCGGCCCTTGTGCGGGTTGATGTCGTTATAGGGCATGGCTAGCTGCGGTTACTCCTCGTGGCGGTCACGCGCACTGCGCGTCGCTTTCGGCGCAGCACGTGGTACATCGCATAGAAGGGAACCAGCAGTGTGCCCAACAGGGCGCACAGCGCCAGGACATAGTCAACGAGAGCCACAACGGTCTCCGAGCGTTAGCAGTGATTCCCATGCGATCAGAGGTCACGCTATCGGTTGGTCAGTCTACTTACAAGTCACATCCCGGGGCGCCCGCCCGCAGCCATCAGTCACCGGTTGAGCGCCAGCATCACCACTGCTGCCGCGGCCACTGCCAGCCCGGCCAGCGAAGTGTAGGACATCGCCTGAAACCTGCGACGGCGGAGCTCGCTCCGGGAGTCGCGCGCGGATTGTGTGCCCCATACTCACCCATCCCCGAGGCTATATACACACCCTCGAGGCTTGACCAAGTCACGCCGGATATGACAGTTCGTCTGCCATTCATATGTCCGAGCCGTCCAAGCCGTAGCCGGTCGCGCCCATGCCACCAACAGCAGGTAGGCGGACGGGTTCTCGATGCAGCGGGCCAGCGTGAGGCCTTGGCCTGTGTTAACGAGGCGAGTCATTGGGCTTGGCCAAGATTTTTGCAAGGTGATGGAACTCGGATCCTTGCCAGATGCTAAGCATGCTGATTGAATCGTGCTCATAGCGTCATCACGGCGCTGATGGTCCTTTGGAAGGATGTGCGTCATGGGAATTCTCGGATTTCTTCTGCTCGGCCTGATTGCGGGAGCCATCGCTAAAGCCATACTCCCCGGCCGGCAAGGCGGGGGCTGGCTGATCACCCTGGTTCTGGGCGTCGTCGGAGCGATCCTCGGCGGATGGATTGGCTCACTGATCTTCGGCGGAGGCCTCGCGGAATTCTTCGACCTCAGGACCTGGCTGCTGGCCATTCTTGGCGCTCTCATTGTCCTGGGAATCTACGGGGCCGTGACCCGCAAGAGCCACGTCTGACCAGACGGCCAGGGGCTGCCGGTAGACCGCGGAACTCAGGCGCTACAGAACAACAACGCGCTCGTAGTGCTCCACGGTGGGAAACGGCGAATAGAAATGATGGAGCAGAGCGCGCCATTCCTGGTACTCGGCCGATCCCCGGAAACCCTTGGTATGGTCCTCCAGCCGAGCCCATTCCACCAGCAGCAGGTACGTGGATGGGTTCTCGATGCAGCGAGACAGCGTGAGGCCCTGGAATCCCGGCATGGAGCCAATGATCGATTTCGCTTTGCCAAAAGCGGTCTCGAATTCCTCCTCCATGCCGGGACGGACGGACAGCAGTGCATGTTCGGTAATCACCCAATAATCATGCCTGAGGTCTCACCCGAAACTGCCCAGATGAGAGCGGGTCCGTGGGAGGACCCGTTGGACTTCGCCGGAGGCAATGCTAAGTTCAAAGTGGCATACATCACCACGGTAGATGAATCCCCTTTCGCCCGCCCATTGCGGCAATGACGGCAGGCTGACGCTGCACTCCATCACGGCCGCCAGCCCGCCCTCGTACGTCCTCGTGGAGGTGGGATATTCCTGCGGGCAGATGCTGCTGCTGTTGCCGCAGTCCTTAGCCGACTCCACAGCCCACCAGGCGTCCTGGTTCGGCGGCCACTACGTCCACTGTGGGCAGCCGATGCAACGGCTCGGCTCGGAGGTGCGGCAGCTCAGCGCCCCAGGATTTTCGGCCGGCCCACCGGAGGAGGCTTTCGGCGGGCACGTGACGGCAAGGGTCCTGCGCTGTTCCTGCGGCTTCCAGATGGACGTGCTTGACCAAGAGTGAACGACGACGGCGGGAGAGTCGGTGCCGCCGTCGCGGCGAAGTGACCCAGGCCCGCGAGGCGACCTCCATGGAGCGCCCGCGCACGAGCGGACGGAGAGCAATAGAAGCAGTATGGGCGGCCGATACCAATCTGCGATTTTGGCATCAGCGACTAATGGGTCCTTGCCAATGCACTCGCCCGACCGGCCGAAACGCGCCCGGAAACGCATGCCCCGTCCGAGCATTTTCTCCCCACAAAAAAGTGCTCTCACCAGCGACGACGCCGTTTCAGCATTCAGTTGTCAAGTAACGTCAGAGTGTAACCGTCAGGTAGCTTTTGTAAACCAAGGTTCTTCAAAATTACTTGCGCATCAAACGCGATTTGCCAAGCTTCCAAGAGTTAGTAGTTACGTTTGTGCCGGCTTCAGGATGAGTGGGTTGTGGCAGCAGGATTGAGTCTGATGACGCAGTATTTCCGTAGGGCGTGGAACCGCATCCCATTTGCGATTCTGTGTATTTTCATGATTTCTGCATCTGTCCTTGCCTTTCAACCGGGAGGGCACTTTCGGTTTGTCTGGGCCAAACTACTCGTTCTTGGCCTGGCGGTTTTGTTTGGACTCCTTGCACCTACCGGCGGACGCGTCCCTGGCGCGATCAGGCTGGTGCTCACAGCGGGCGCCGTTTGGATTGCCGCCGCGATGCTGCTGTCGGACACTCCGCTGGCAAGCTTGGCCGGGCGATGGCCCAGATATGAAGGAATCCTGGCGCTGGGCCTATATCTTGCAGTTTACGTAATGGGCGCCAAGCTGTTGGGCGAAAATGCGTCGGGCAGACCGTGGCGCAGTCTTCGTCTGTCGCTCTCGATCGTGGCTGTGGTTCTGGTCTTTCTGAGCGGACTCGAAGCTGCGGGACTGCGGCCCTTGGGCGGCGGACTGGATATTCGAACCGGGGCAACGCTCGGGAACGCGACGGACCAGGGGCTCATCGGCGTTGTGATCGCCGGCGTTCTGGCCGCGCCATCCAGAGAAGACACAGCATTCATGACGTGGCTTCGCCGGGCGGGACTTGTCTCGGCGGTGCTGGTGGTATTTCTTTCAGCTTCCCGGGCTGCCATTGCAGGCCTAGTGGTTGTTGTTATCGTGGCGTCCCTAACATGGCTGAAGAAACGCGACCCCACAAGGGCCAAGGGCTTGCCAATCCTGTTCCTGATACTCCTTGCGACAGCCGGGGCAGCACTGCTGATCCCGCCGACACGTGCGCGGCTGTTCTCTTTGGCAACCGTTGATGGCCGTTGGCTGCTCTGGGAGCGGACCGCGGATCTGGTGAGGGATCATCTTTGGGCGGGCGTGGGTCCCAGCGGCTTCGTCGATGCGCTGCCGGCCTACCTGGACAGAGTGTGGGCTGAAAACGTGGGTGACAGCTTTCCTACCGACTCGCCGCATAACTGGCTACTGCAACTTCTCGTGGCCGGCGGCATTCCACTTCTATTAATTTCAATCGGGTTCGCCATTCTTCTCATTCGGATTGCCGTGCTCCGAATTCGGAACACACCGGAGCCTGCGCAGCGCCAGCAGTTGACAGTTGCGCTGGTGGCCGTCGTTGCGTATGCCCTCGCGTTGCTGACGCATTTCACCTCACCGGGGACCACGGGGCTGGTCGCTTTCATCTGTGGAGGCCTAGTCAGCGTGGATCTCAACAGAAACGCGAAACCTGCTCTGGCGTTCCGGGTGCCGCAAACGGTATCCAAGTCCGCAGGCGTGGCTTTCGTTGTCGCCGCACTGGCGATAACCGTTCCCGCCGCTGCAGCCGAGTGGCCGATGGCCAATGGAGTGCGTGCGGCCCGCGCCGGCGACATGGCGGGCGCCGATGCGTCGTTCCAAGCAGCGCTCAGCCTCCGTCCCTGGGATAGCGACACCAGCCTTCTTGCAGCGCAGGCGTTCGCCGGGCCGGCAACCAGCGGGGACTCGTCGGCGGCAATGGGAGCTGTGAAATGGGGCGCCCGGGCCTTGGAACGTACGCCGCACTCATTGGAAGCGGGTATCGCGTCGGCTATTGGTTCTTTGTATAGCGGGGATGTGTTAGCAGCCAAGGCCCGGCTGGATGAATTGGCTGTTCGGGCTCCGTACTCGGCCGGTGTGTTCGTTCAACGCGGAGTGGCAAATTTCGGTCTGGGACATGTCGCTGAGAGCATCGCAGACCTGGAGAGGGCAGCGTCCGTGGACCCCGATTCGGACACGCCTTGGCTTATCCTGGCGGGAATCTATGAGCGGCTAGGCGACGAACAGAAGGCCGGGGACGCCAGCTTCCGGGCGGGCCAGCTGGCCGCCAAGTAACCACTCATGTGCGGGATTTGACGGCGTGCTTTCGCTCCAGGACCTGCGCGTGCGGCCGGTATTCGGCTGATGGACACCGGTCGACGACGGCAGCACTGTGTGGGTGACGGTCGAAAACTGAGCCATTGTGACGACCACTGAATTCCGCCGCCCACGAAATGGCTCACTTTTCGACCAGCGCTGACACACTGGCGGGCGTCTGGCTCAACAGGGCCCGTAAAAGGGCCCTGAAACCCAACAGCTCCGCGGGTGCAGCTCAAACAACCGCAGCAGTCGGCACCGAAGTCTTGACCGCCGTCGTGTACCCGGCCTTGGTGCCTGTCACCGAGACCGTGATCGTCTTGCCAACATCCCCGGCAACCGGCGTGTAGGTCACCGCCGTCGCACCGACAATCGCCACACCGTTGGCCTTCCACGTGTACGCCAGTGTCACCGGCGCCGCCCCCCACACGCCAGGGACCGCGGTCAGCACGGACCCCACCTTCGCGGTACCGGAAATGGTCGGCAAGGGCGCCGGCGACAACGCCGGCAGAGCAGCAACCGCAGCAGTCGGCACCGAAGTCTTCACCGCCGTCGTGTACCCGGCCTTGGCGCCGGTCACCGAGACCGTGATCGTTTTGCCAACATCCCCAGCGACGGGTTTGTAGGTGGCCGCGGTCGCCCCGACGATGGCACCACCATTGGCCTTCCACGTGTACGCCAGTGTCACCGGCGCCGGCCCCCACACGCCAGGGACCGCGGTCAGCACGGACCCCACCTTCGCGGTACCGGAAATGGTCGGCACAGGCGCCGGCGACAACGCCGGCAGCGCAGCAACCGCAGCAGTCGGCACCGAGGTCTTCACCGCCGTCGTGTACCCGGCCTTACTCCCGGTCACCGAGACGGTGATGGTCTTGCCACCATCCCCGGCAACCGGAGTGTAGGTCACCGCCGTTGCACCGACAATCGCCACACCGTTGGCTTTCCACTGATACGCCAAGGTCACCGGCGCCGGACCCCACATGCCCGGGCCGGCGGTCAGCACCGACCCGACCTTCGGGACACCTGTCACGGTCGGCACAGGCGCCGGTGACAAAGCCGGAAGAGCAGCAGCAACCGCAACAGTCGGAACAGAAGTCTTGACCGCGGTGGTGTAGCCAGACTTAGTACCGGTCACCGCGACCGTGATCGTCTTACCGACGTTTGCTGTGACGGGTTTGTAGGTGGCCGCAATCGCCCCGGCGATGTCAACACCATTGGCTTTCCATTGGTAAGCAAGCGTGACAGGTGCTGGTCCCCAGGTGCCCGGGTTGGCGGTCAGCGTGGATCCGACTTTCGCGGAACCGGTGATAGTCGGCACAGGCGCCGGTGACAAAGCCGGAAGCGCGTATGAGAGATTGAGGGTCGAAGTCACCCCTGTCGTCGCAACGATCGGGGTGGCGGCAGCTTCGCTTGTCACGTTGCCGGAATAGAGATTTCCAAGGTCCGTCCTTTGACTGCTGACCTTGATCACGTACTTGCCGGTAGTCAGGCCCGGAATAGCGTACTTTCCGGTTGCGTCGGTGTACGAGCTGCGGGTCACGAGCGAACCGTTCAGTGTGTAGGCGTGGACGGCGGCGTTAGTGACTGGCTTTCCCGACTTATCCACTACGGATCCGCCGATGGTTCCGCCGGCGGTGAGCGTGGCGTTGATGTCCGGGACGGACTTCGCGGTCTGAACGGTGACGGTTGCGGCTTGTCCTACACCCGCCGATTCGGGTTTGTTCTGGTAGAACTGGGCTTCTTCCGTCGAATATCCGCTGGAGCGGTTGAACGCGACCTTGTAGGAACCGGCAGCGAGGCCGACGACGCTGAAGTTGCCTGCGCGGTCGGAATAGCCTTCCTTGACCGATTTTCCTGTCGCGTCAAGGACTGTGACCGGTGAATAGCCTTGCGCGGCTCCGGATATCTTGCCGGCGATTGAACCGCCGAGTTGGGCTGTGAAGTTGACCCCTGTCCTTTCCAGCCCTGCGGTCAACGCCAACGTCGATGCTGTCTCAACGGTCGTTCCGCCATACCACTGGTCGGTTACCCCGCTGTTGATGCCCTGAAGCCTGACTTTGTAGTTGCCTGTCGGGAGCCCGATGATTTTGTAGCTGCCGTCCGAACTGACGGAGGCAGAGGCAAAGGCCATTGCCTCGCCGGCTTTGTAGGCGTAGACGAAGGTGCCGGAGACGGCGACGCCGGCCGGTGCGGTGATTTTGCCGCTGACGGTGGCGCCCTTGACGAGCGTGGCGTTGACGCCTCCGAGGTCCTGCCCGGCGGTGAGGGTGAGGGCGGTGGCGGTGTCGAACGAGGCGGCGTTGCTGTGCCACTGCTCCAGGGCCCCGGTCCCGAATCCCGTGAACTTCAGTTTGTAGCTGCCGGCCGGGAGCCCGATGATCTTGTAGCTGCCATCGGAACTCACCGAAACGGTCTCCTCCGGCGCGCCAGCATTGTCGGCTTTGTAGGCATGGGCGTACGTTCCGGAGAGGGCGACGCCGGCAGGTGCTGTGATCTTGCCGCTGATCGTCGCGCCCTTGATCAGCGTGGCGTTGATGCCCACAAGATCCTGCCCGGTGGTCAGGGTCACTGCCGTGGCCGTGGCCGCGGACGCGGCATTGCTGTGCCACTGGTCCGGCGCTCCGGAATTGTAGCTGGAGAACTTCAGTTTGTAGCTGCCGGCCGGCAGCCCGATGATCTTGTAGCTGCCATCGGAACCTAGGGATGCGGACCCCATGGAGTAGCCGGCGGCGTCGTCAGCTTTGTAAACGTCTACGTACGTGTTGGCCAGGGTGACCCCGGCGGGGGCAGTGACCTTACCGCTGATGGTGGCGCCCTTGACGAGGGCGGCGTTGATGCCGCCAAGATCCTGCCCGGCGGTGAGGGTGACCGTCGTGGCCGTGGCGAACGAGACAGCGTTCGCGTGCCACTGCTCCAGGGCCCCGGAGTTGTATCCGGTGAAGTTCAGTTTGTAGCTGCCGGCCGGGAGCCCGGTGATTTTGTAGCTGCCATCGGAACCGACGGATGCGTTTCCGAAGTAGGAAGAAGCATTGTCGGATTTGTAGACGGCGACGCGCGCGTTTGTGAGGGTAACTCCGGCCGGTGCGGTGATCTTGCCGCTGATGGAAGCGCCCTTGACCAGGGTGGCGTTGATGCCGGCGAGATCCTGCCCGGCGGCGACGGTGACGGCCGTGGCCGTGGCGAACGAGGCGGCGTTGCTGTGCCACTGGTCCAGGGCCCCGGAACTGATTCCGGCGAACTTCAGTTTGTAGCTGCCGGCCGGGAGCCCTGTGATCTTGTAGCTGCCATTGGAACTGAGGAAAGAGCTTCCGAGGGAGGAAAATTCGTTGTCGGACTTGTAGGCGAACGCCTGAATGGTGGAAAGGTTGACTCCGGCAGGGGCAGTGATCTTGCCGCTGATCGTGGCGCCCTTGACCAGGGTGGCGTTGATGCCCGCGAGGTCCTGCCCTGCGGTGAGGGTGACAGCGGTGGCGGCGTCGAAGGACGCCGCGTTGCTGTGCCACTGGTCCAGGGCCCCGGAACTGATTCCGGTGAACTGGAGTTTGTAGCTGCCGGCGGGAAGCCCGGTGATCTTGTAGGTGCCATCGGATGCGACGGAAATGCTTCCGGCGGGAAAATTGGCGCTGTCGGCTTTGTAGGCGTAGGCGTTCGTGTTGGTGAGTGTGACTCCTGCGGGGGCGGTGATCTTGCCGCTGATCGTGGCGCCCTTCACGAGGGTGGCGTTGATACCGGTGCGGTCCTGCCCGGTGGTGAGGGTGACGGCTGTGGCCGTGTCGAAGGAGGCGGCGTTGCTGTGCCACTGGTCCAGGGCTCCGGAACCAGGGCCGGTGAACTTGAGTTTGTAGCTGCCGGCCGGGAGCCCGGTGATCTTGTAGCTGCCATCTGAACCTACGGATACGTTCCCCCTGGAGGATCCGCGGTCGTTGACGTTGTACGCCTCAACCCTGGTCCTGCCGAGATCGACGCCGACCGGGGCGGTGACCTTGCCGCTGATCGTGGCGCCCTTGACGAGGGTGGCATTGATACCGGTGAGGTCCTGGCTGGTGGTGAGCGTGATGACGGTGGCGGTGTTGAAGGAAACGGCGTTGCTGTGCCACTGCTCCAGGGTCCCGGAACTGGGGCCGGCGAAGTTCAGTTTGTAGCTGCCGGCCGGGAGCCCGGTGATCTTGTAGCCCCCATCGGCGCCGAGGAAGGTGGAACCCACCGCGGAGTACTGGTTGTCGGCTTTGAAGGCGTAAACCCTCGTGTTACTGATGCTGACACCGACGGGGACGGTGATCTTGCCGCTGATCGTGGCGCCCTTGACCAGGGTGGCGTTGATCCCCGTGAGGTCCTGCCCGGCAGTCAGGGTGACGGCCGTGGCGGTGTCGAACGAGACGGCATTTTTGTACCACTGGTCCAGGGCCCCGGTGGTGTAGCCGGTGTAATTCACCTTGTAGCTGCCGGCAGGGAGGCCGGAGAACCTGTAGCCGCCATCTGAATCGACCCCAACACGTTCCACGTAGGAGTTGGCAGAGTCTGCCTTGTAAAGGTCGGCATAAGTGCCACTGACATCGATGCCCGCCGGTGCCGTGATCTTCCCGCTGATGGTGGCGCCCTTGACGAGGGTGGCGTTAATGCCAGTGAGGTCCTGGCCAATGGTGAGCGTGATGATGGTGGCCGTGTCGAAGGAATCGGCCCGCACGTGCCACTGATCCAGCGTTCCCGTGCTGTAGCTTGTGAACTTCAGTTTGTAGCTGCCGGCAGCCAGGCCGGTGAATTTGTAGCTGCCATCGGGGCCACCGGATACGGACGTCGCGGGAAAATAGGACGCGTTGGTTCTGTACAGCTCCACCCGGGTGTCGGTCAGGTCGGTGCCGGCGGGTGCTGTGATCTTGCCGCCGATGGTGGCGCCCTTGACGAGGGTGGCGTTGATGCCCGCGAGGTCCTGCCCCGTAGTCAGGGTGACGGCGGTGGCGGTGTCGAAGGAGACGGCGTTGCTGTGCCACTGGTCCAGTCCCCCGGTGTCGTAGCCGGCGAACTTCAGTTTGTAGCTTCCGGCCGGAAGCCCGATGATCTTGTAGCTGCCATCGGAGCTGACGGATGTGGACTTCACCGGGGAGTTGGAGAAGTTGGCGTCGAAGGCATAGACGTAGGTGTTGGCGAGGGTGACGCCGACGGGTGCGGTGAGCTTGCCGCTGACGGTGGCGCCCTTGACGAGGGTGGCGTTGATGCCGGCGAGGTCCTGCCCTGTGGTGAGGGTGACGGCGGTGGCGGTATCGAAGGCGGCTGCGTTGCTGTGCCACTGGTCCAGGGCACCGGTCTCGTATCCGGCGACCTTCAGTTTGTAACTGCCGGCCGGGAGCCCAATGATCTTGTAGCTGCCATCGGAGCCGACATAGGCGGACTTCACGGAGGACACAGCGTTGTCGGCTGTGTAGGCATAAACGTACGTGTTGGCGAGGGTGACACTGGCAGGTGCGGTGATCTTGCCGCTGACGGTGGCGCCCTTGACGAGCGTGGCGTTGATGCCGGCGAGGTCCTGCCCGGTGGTGACGGTGACGGCCGTGGCGGTATCGAAGGCGGCTGCGTTGCTGTGCCACTGGTCCAGCGCCCCAGAGTTGTAGCCGGAGAAATTCAGTTTGTAGCTGCCGGCCGGGAGCCCGATGATCTTGTAGCTGCCATCGGAACCGAGGTAAGTGCTTCCGACATAAGAAGACGCGTTGTCGGCCTTGTAGACATAGACCCTCGTGTTACCGATGCTGACGCCGGCGGGAGCGGTGATCTTGCCGCTGATCGTGGCGCCCTTGACGAGCGTGGCGTTGATGCCGGCGAGGTCCTGTCCGGTGGTGACGGCGACGGCCGTGGCGTTGTTGAAGGAAGCGGCATTGCTGTGCCACTGGTCCAGGGCACCGGTGCTGTTTCCGGCGAACTTCAGTTTGTAGCTGCCGGCCGGAAGGCCGATGAACTTGTAGCTGCCATCGGAACTGACGGAGGCGGACTCCACGTAGGAGTTGGCGGAGTCTGTCTTGTAAAGCTCGGCCCTGGTGCCGCCGACGTCGATACCGGCGGGGGCAGTAACCTTACCGCTGATCGTGGCGCCCTTGACGAGCGTGGCGTTGATGCCGGCGAGGTTCTGCCCGGTAGTGACGGTGACAGCTGTGGCCGTGTCGAAGGAGGCGGCATTGGCATGCCACTGTTCCAGGGCGCCGGTGCCGTATCCGGAGAACTGCAGTTTATAGCTGCCGGCCGGGAGGCCGATGATCTGGTAGGTGCCATCGGAACCGGGGTAGGCAGACGCGACACTGTTGTCGGAGCCGGCGGCGTAGGCCTCAACACTCGTGTTGTCCAGGGTGACGCCGGCGGGAGCGGTGATTTTACCGCTGATCGTGGCGCCCTTGACGAGCGTGGCGTTGATGCCAGCGAGGTCCTGCCCTGCGGTGAGGGTGACAGCTGTGGCGGTGTCGAAGGACGCGGCATTGGTGTACCACTGGTCCAGGGCGCCGGTGCCGTTTGCCGAGAATTTCAGTTTGTAGCTGTCCACCGGAAGATCAGTGAACTTGTAACTGCCATCAGAACCGACCCAAACAGACTCCACGTAGAAGTTGGGCGAATTGGTTTCATACGCCTCGACCCTCGTATTGCTGAGATCAATGCCGGCGGGTGCGGTGATTTTGCCGCTAATGCTGGCAAATGTAGTTTCTGCAGCAGATGCCTGGAGGCCCCCTAACAGGAGCATCCCGGCAGCGCTAACGGCAGCAAATAAAAGTACAGCCCAAACTCGCAGACTTCTGGCAAAGAACGGCACATTTCCCCCATATGTACAAGTCAAGTCAGAAGTGAACGGAGTTCTGGACCCGAAGCTTGAAATTTAGCTCAGTGTAGCTACCAGGGCCATCAATGTCATAAGAATGTCAAATTATGGCAAAACTTTGTTCCTGAATCGGGGGGTTATTCAGCGCCCCAGGATTTTCGGACGGGCCACCGGAGGAATGATTCGGCGTGCACGTGACGGCACAGGTCCTGCGGCTTCCAGATGGACGTGCTTGACGAGGAGTGAAGCGTGGCAGCCCCGTAGTGCAGCGGCAGCGTTTTGTCCCGGTTGCTACTTGGTGGCGTTGGGGTGGTGCGTGTGCACATCAACTATGCAGACGGTTTGCCCGTCGACGTAGAACCACAGCCGTGCACCACCGGGAAGTTCGTGCTGCCAGCGTCCGAGCGTGCCGCCCTTATGCGTGAGAGTAGAGAGCTCACCTTTGAGCTGATGGTTCTTCGCCGACTCTTCCAGCGGGGTCTTGGTCAGGAAGTCCCAAGCGTCGACGACGGAATTCCGCGTAGTGGCAAGAAGATCCTTCCAACCCTTTTCGGCCTGGCTGGTGCCGAACTGAATTCCGAACTCGGCCTTCTTGAGGGGCCGTGGAACGCCGGATCTCTTGGCGCTCACGCAGTGCGCGGGTCGGTAACAGCCGTGGGCTCGATCCAGTCCAACTGGTCATCGGGGGTGTAACCGGCGCTAATAGCCTCCGCGGTGGATCGCCAGGCCCGAAGCGCAATCAATGCCTTGTCGAACCTGCCGACGGAGGCACATGCGCGGGTGATGGCGACAATTTCGCGCGCGAAAGCGGTCTGGTCTGCCTCGCTGAGGAATGCAGCCCAGGGGAAAGGGCCGCGAAGCCGCTCCACAAACGGGACCTGCGGGTCTCCCAAAGAAGCGGTCACGAGGTGAGCCGCCAGCTCTGCCCCCTCGTGTTCCCGGTCGAACTCGGTGGATGTCAGAAGGACGAGGGCTTCCCCATCGCGGCGGGTAATCCTAACGGGCCCCTCCTCGGCCGCCTTAAAGACGTTCGCCGAATTACGGGACAGCTCGGAGGACTGGGCGGTACGTGAAATGGTGGGCGTGGACATACGTTCATTATTCAGAACGTGTTCTGAATAAGCAAGCGCCTCGGGCTAACACGGCCCACTGCCTGGCGAGTCAAATGCTTGACTCACCGTCGGGACCGTTCCGCGTTCCAACACCTAGTGCAGCGGGCGGGTCTCCTGCAGGCGCTTGATGAACCAGCGTGACTGCTCCGGGCCGTAAGGCAGCACGGGGATGGCCTTGGTGGCGTCCGTGGGGGTTTCGCGGATGGACTGCTGGGCCTGGCGGACGGCGGTGGTCATGGTGTTGGCCATGGTCTTGACGAATTGGTCGCTGCAGGGCTGGCCGTGGCCGGGGATCAGGAACTCGTAGCGGTGGCGCAGGGCGGAGATGTGGCGCAGGCTGTCGGCCCATTCCTCCGGGTAGGAGTCCTCGAAGGAGGGGTGCGCCCCCTGCTCCACGAGGTCGCCCACGAAGAGGGTGGTTGGTGTGCCCACCAGGAGGTCGCCGTCGGTGTGGCCGCGGCCCAGGTAGAAGAGCGTGACGTTTATGCCGCCCAGGTCCACCAACACGGGCTGGTCCTTGACGATGGCGTTGGGCACCACCAGTTCCACGTTCTCGCCCTCGCCCGTGGACATCTCCGGCTCCAGTGTTCCCACGAACCGGCGCTGCAGGTCCCCGTGGTCGTCAATCTCCTGGGCGCAGTTTTCGTGGGCCCAGAACTCGGTGGCGCCGTCGGAGGCGAACACGGCGTTGCCGAAGAAGTGGTCGTAGTGCGCGTGCGTGTTGACCACTACGAGGGGCAAAGAGGTCTTCTCCCGCACGGCGTCCAGGATCTCGCGCCCCTGCCGTGGCCCACAGCCGGTATCGATCACCATGGCCCGCTCCGAGCCCACAATCAGGCCGGTGTTCAACAAGGATCCTTCGGTGACCAGCACGTAGTTGTCCGCGCCGACGTCGAGCCATTCTGACATTGTTTCTCCGTACCTCCGGAAAGCGACTGCGTTCTTCTTGGCCCCGATTCTACCCGCGGGCCCTTGGAGTTTCCGGGACGCGGGAAACCGGCCCCGCGGAAATGCGGCAGGACCGCGATTACGCAGGCACCGGGATCAGCCCGGCGCGGGGCGGCTCATTTGATCAGCGTGGCCCAGGACTCCAGGAACTTCTCGGCAAGGTGGGCGTGGCCGGCGGTGTTCAAGTGGACGCCGTCAAAATCGAACCCCGGACTGTTGGCGCCTGTGAACCAGCCGGCGGCGTAGGCGTCAATGAACGGGGCGTTTGCGACGGCGGCCCCGTCACGGACAGCGCTGTTGACGCCGCGCAGTTCCTCCGCGAGCGGCTGCGGGGCGGAGGGGCCAAGCACTACCACCTGCACGCCTGGCCAGAGTTTGCGGGCCGCTTCGATGGTCTGCGCCGTGGCGGTTTTGATTTCGTCAGGGTTGGTGATCCGTGCGTCGTTCTGTCCGCCCTGAAGGATCAGGACGTTGGGGACGAAGGCAGGGTTCGCGGCGATTTTCCGCAACCGGATTTCGTATTCCTGGGCAAGGTTGTCCTGCTCGCCACCGCCCCACGCGAACCCGCTACCGCCCAGGCCGTCGATGTTGGTGGGGTATCCGAGCGAACCGGCAACGAGGTATGCCCATCCCTGGTCTGGCCGGTCTGCGCCGTCCCCGGCAGTGTACGAATCGCCAAGAATAAGGAGCACAGGCTGGGTGGGAAGCTGGATTTTCAGCTGTTGGGCTGGCGCCGTAGAGGTGGGTGTGGGAGCCAGCGACGCAGTAGCTGTTGGCCTGGCGGCCGCCAACGGGCGGGCCGCCAACGGGCGGGCCGCCACAGGGCGGGCCGCCAACGGGCGGGCCGCCACAGGGGCTGCGGGTTCGCCTGGACCACGCGGATTCGTCAGGGCGATGCCTGCTACCCCGAACGCAGCTACGGCCAGCAGAAAAAGCGCACCGTATTTGATCCAATCCCGCTTGGTCATGCTGGGCTCCCACCGATTCTCGTCACCCGGCACATCATACTGACCCGAAATGGCCGACGGCGGCGGGCGGCCAATTGCGACGGTCCGGTGTTTCGGGCAGCCGGGGCAGCCCGGCGCAGATGGGCACCGCTCCCCATCGCAGCGTGCGCCGTGGATACGACATGATGGTGGTTGCACTTTCGCATCAAAATATTGGGGGAACAAGTGAACAACAATCAGCAGCCCGGATGGCCGCAACAGCCCGACAACCAGCCGCAGCAGCCTGAAGACGGCCAGCAGTACCCGCCGGTTCCTCCGGCGCCCGGCCAGGCCCCTGGCCAGAGCTGGCCGCCGCCGCAGTCGCAGCCCTTTGAACAGCAGGGCCAGCCGCCGTACGGCGCACCCGGCCAGCAGTATGTCCAGGCGCCCGCTTTCACCCAGCCGCCGTCGAAGCCGGGAATGCCCGTCTGGGGCTGGGTGGCCGGCGGCGTGGGCGTGGTGGCGGTCATCGCCGTTGCAGGAGTGATGGCGTTCAACGGCCTCGCCAGCGGCAACAAGGAAGCGGATGCCGCTCCCGCACCCATCGTGAGCGAATCCGCAGCCTCCGAAGAGTCGGCCGAACCGCTAGCCAGTACCGGTAGCGGTGACGGCGGTGCCGTCTACCTGTTCGACCAGTCCGATTTCAGCAGCCCGCCCGCATGGCTCATCAAGGAACCGGCGGGCTGGACCAAGAAAGAGGTCAAGGACGGCATGTTCAGTTACACGAACGCCGGCCTGCAGTGCACGTTCACCACGTACCAGGCCAAGCTGCAACCAACCGGAAAAACCGGCGATGAGGCCACCACAGCGCTGGTGATGGCTTCGGAGATCGCCGCCGTCGAGAAGTCCGTGGGCAAACCCGTGGACGTCGTCGACGACGCCGCCTCAACCTACGTCAACCTGCGCGGCGGCGACCAGGACATCGAACTCCAGGAAGCCGAGCTCCGCTTCAAGAACGACAAGGACATCGACGTCACGTACCGGATGGCCGTCCGTGCCACCACCAGCAGCAACGGTCTGATGGAACTGGCCTTGGCCTGCCCCGGTAGCCTGAGCACCGAGTCGGACCTGTGGCTGGAGCTCACGGACGGCATGAGCATGGTCGACGCGCCGTAGTTGGATGGCGGGGCAGACGCCGTCCAGATCGACCGCCTAAGTTTCCGCCTGTTCGCGGTTTGGCGGTTCGATGGACTCACCGTGCCCCGCCGAAGCGGAGCACTCGTCACAACGACCCACAAACTGATGCGGGCAATTCATAAGTTCCAAGTCGTCCGCGGAAGTCACTCTGACTCGCATGGGATCCTGCGCTTCCGTCCACGCTGAGACCGGCGGGGCTCTTAGTCGTTTCAGATGATGGCGCCGGCGGCGACCTTGGGCACCAGTCCTTAATCCCGCCGACACAATAAGTACACCGAATGTGTCGGCGGCGTGCACGAGTAGCCGGTACTCGATTTCTTATCCACAACTACGGGCTCAACTCGCTCAACCGCGGCGATGGGTCCGTGTCGTGCGCCGTGGTCAGATATCGGCCAGTACTGACGCCGGATTCTCGATCGCGTCCGCTACAAACCTGAGGAACCCTGCAGCGGTGCCGCCGTCGCAGACGCGGTGATCGAAGGTGAGCGTCAGTTCGGTGACCTTCCGGACGGCGAGTTCCCCGTCCACCACCCACGGCTTGTCCATGATGCGTCCCACCCCGAGGATGGCCACCTCGGGGTGGTTGATGATGGCTGCGGAGCCGTCCACCCCGAAGACGCCGTAGTTGTTCAGCGTGAAGGTGCCGCTGCCCAGTTGCTCCGGCGTCGCTTTGCCCTCGCGGACGACGGCGGTGAGGCGGCGGATCTCCGCGTCCAGTTCGCGGGCACTGAGTTTGTCCGCGTTGCGTATCGAGGGGACCATCAGTCCGCGGTCCGTCTGGGCCGCGAAGCCCAGATTGATGCCGGCGAAGCCAACGATCTCGTGGGAACCGTCGGCAGCAGTTTCGATGCGGGTGTTCAGGTCCGGGAATCGTTTTAACCCAGCGGTGACAAAACGCGCGATGAACGCGAGGAGCCCCGGGGTATTGTGCGGATCGGACTTCTTGAGGCCTGCCCGGAGTTCCACCAGCGCCGTGGCGTCCACGTCCACCCAGACGGTGGCCTCGGGGATCTCCAAACGGCTACGCGACATGTTGGCGGCCACGGCTTTGCGGACACCTTTGACGGGCGTCCGGGAGGAAATTCCCAGACCTGTGCGGCTATCGACAGCCCCCTGGGTTTCGCTCCCCAACCGTTCCCTAACCTCGCTAGCTCGGTCAGGGAACCCTGCGGTCGTGGCCCCAGGCTCAACCACCGGGGTGCTGATTATCGCTTCAACGTCCTTGCGCATGATCAAGCCGCTGTCACCGGAGCCTTGCATGCTGCCGAGATCCACGCCGTGCTCCCGGGCCATACGCCGGACGAGCGGTGAAATGACGGCTCCCAGTTTCCCGGGAACCCTGGTGCGGAGCAGCAGCAGGTCATCGGCGGCCTTCTGGGCGTCAGGCACGACCGGGGTTTCGACAGGCTCAACCACCGAACTGCGGGGTGCCCTGGTTCGCCGCGCCTGGCTGTTGCCGCCGGGCGTCCCGTACCCGATCAGCACATTCCCGGACCCGGCCTTTTCCTCTTCGCGGTAGGTTTCGGCAGGCGAGGTTTCGACAGGCTCAACCACCGGCGCAGGCTCAACCACCGGAGTGTCGTTGGTTGAGCCTGTCGAAACCACAGAGCCCACCGGTGCCACCGAAATCAGCGGCTTGCCCACGTCCAGCGTCTGGCCCGGCTCGCCGTGGAGCACCGTCACAGTGCCGGCGTACGGCGACGGAACTTCCACCATGGACTTGGCCGTCTCCACTTCGGCGATGGGCTGGTCCACCCGGATCTCGTCGCCCACGGACACCAGCCAGTTGACCAGCTCGGCTTCGGTCAGGCCTTCGCCGAGGTCGGGCAGCAGGAATACTTTCGTTTCACTCATGGTCAGTTCTCCCACTGGAGGTCGTCTACGGCGTCGAGGATGCGGTCCACGCCGGGCAGATAGTAGTGCTCGAGCTTCGGCGCAGGGTACGGGACGTCAAATCCCGTCACGCGGCGGATGGGAGCGGCGAGGTAGTGGAAGCAGCGTTCCTGGACCCGCGCCACGATCTCGGAGGAGACGGACGCGAACCCGTGCGCTTCTGCGATCACCACGGCCCGGCCGGTCTTCCGGACGGACGCGCACACGGTCTCATCGTCAAAGGGAACGATGGAGCGGACGTCAATGACTTCCAGCGAGCGGCCCTCCTCCGCGGCAGCAGCTGCGGCCGCCAGCGCCGTGGGCACGGACGGTCCGTAGGCGATAAGCGTCGCGTCGGTCCCGGAACGGGCCACGGCTGCGCGGCCTTCCGACGACGTCCCCGCCTCGACGTTAGAGGAGTGCTGGGCCCGAAGATCTTCCAGGTCCACCAGGTCCTTGGACCAGTAGAGCTTCTTGGGCTCCATAAACATAACGGGGTCATCCGAATCGATGGCCTCCCGTAGCATCCGGTACGAGTCGGCCACGGTGGCCGGCGTAAAGACCTTCAGGCCCGCGGTGTGGGCGTAGTAGGACTCGGAGGAGTCGCAGTGGTGCTCCACTCCCCCGATCCCGCCGGCATAGGGAACCCGGATCACCATGGGCAGCTTCACGGTGCCCCTGGTGCGGTTGTGCATTTTGGCCACGTGGCTGACGATCTGCTGGAACGCCGGATACGCGAACGCATCGAACTGCATCTCCACCACCGGCCGCATGCCGTTCATGGCCATCCCCACGGCCATGCCCACAATCCCGGACTCGGCCAGCGGGGTATCGAAGCAGCGCTGCTCCCCGAAGGTCCTGGTGAGGCCGTCCGTGATGCGGAAAACCCCGCCCAGCAGGCCCACGTCCTCGCCGAAAACCAGGACGGACGGATCGGCGTGCATGGCATCCGCCAAGGCTGTATTGAGGGCCTTGGCCATGGTGACGGCCTGCGGCCCGGAAGCTTCAGCCACAGAAGCAGCGGAAGCCGCAGCCCGGGCAGTTGCGGCGCTGACGTTGCCGTTCGCCTCGGACGAGGTGGTGATGGTCGGACTCACTTGGCAGTCTCCTCAGACGACGCTTCACGGGCTAGTTCATCGGCCAGCATGGCTGACTGCTCCTTGAGCTGTGGTGTAGGCCCCGAAAACACAAAACGGAACAGGTCCTGGGGGTCCACCGGGACATCCTCACCCAGCCCAAGACGCAGCTGGGAGGCAACTGCTTCCGCCTTTTCCGCGATCCGCGCGGCGCCGTCGTCGTCCAGCAGTCCGCGCCCGGTGAGGTAGGTCTTCATCCGGCTGATGGGATCCTTGGCCAGCCACTCGGCCACCTCGCTGTCCTGGCGGTAGCGGGTGGCATCATCGGCGTTGGTGTGTGCCTGCATCCGGTACGTGTGTGCCTCCACAAGAAGCGGCCCGGAGCCTTCCCGTGCGAGCTTCACTGCCCGGTCCAACACGGCGAGGAGGGCCACCACATCGTTGCCGTCCACGCGTTCGCCGGCCATGCCGTAGCCCACGGCCTTGTGGGCGAGCGACGGCGCCACGGACTGGTGCGCCAGCGGAACCGAGATTGCGTACTTGTTGTTCTGGACGAAAAAGACCACGGGCAGGTGGAAGACGGCGGCGAAGTTCAGGGCCTCGTGGAAGTCGCCTTCGCTGGTGGCGCCGTCCCCGCACATCGCCAGGACCACGGTGTCTTCCCCGCGGAGCTTGGCCGCGTGCGCAACACCCACGCCGTGCAGCAGCTGGGTGGTCAGCGGCGTGCACTGGATGCCCACCTTGTGCCTGGCCGGATCGTAGCCGCTGTGCCAGTCACCCCGGAAGATGGTCATGGTTTCCACGGGATCAACGCCCCGGGCCATGACCGCCACGGCGTCACGGTAGGTGGGGAACAACCAGTCGCCGTCGGAGAGGCAGAGTGCGGCTGCCACCTGGCAGGCTTCCTGGCCATGGCTGGACGGGTACACGGCCATGCGCCCTTGGCGGACGAGTGCCGAGTTTTGGTCGTTGACGCGGCGGCCGACGACGAGCTGCTCGTAGGCAGCCATCAGTTCCTCGTCGGAGGGCAACGGGTACTCGTGGCCGGGTTCGGTGCCCTGCTCACCTTCTGCCTTGAGCCGTCCGTCCGGGTCCACCATCTGGATCTGGTGACGGGCGGGCAGCATGTAGTCCTCCACCGTGATGCCGAACTTGCGCACCGCTTCGGATGCAGCATCTTCGGCCGGCAAACGCTGGGCCTGGTCCGGCGCAGTGTGGTCCGCGGAGATCGTCATTGGTCCGTCCTTCTGTAGCCACTAGTCACTCCCAGTATCGTCCCCATGGAACTTTCGTATCCAGTCCTACGGTAAATCGTGGAAGGTTCCGCCGAATGGACCTAGTCTGGGAGACGAATTGAAATGTGATCTGGACAACGGGCTGGAGCGGTGGACGAATTGGCACGACTTGAGGGCGATTCCGGGGAGATACCCCTGGACGATGTGGATCGAAGGATCATCGCCGAACTCACCCGGGACGGGAGGATGTCCGTGACGCAGGTGGCCGAGAACGTCCACATCTCCCGCGCCCACGCCTATACCCGCATCGCCAGGCTCACCGGCGAGGGAGTACTGACCAAATTCACGGCTCTGGTTGACCCCATCAAGGCAGGGTTGAAGTCCTCCGCCTACGTGACACTCAAAGTGAGCCAGCACTCCTGGCGTGAACTGCGCGAACAGCTCAGCTCCATCCCGGAGGTCCATCACATCGCCCTGGTGGGCGGCGATTTTGATGTGATCCTGCTGGTGCGCGCCATCGACAACACCGACCTGCGCCGGGTGATTTTCGACCAGCTGCAGTCGATGCCGGGCGTCCTGGACACGCAGACTTTCCTGGTGTTTGAGGATGTTGATACGCGGTAGGGCGTCCGACCTGCGTCGACAGGCAATGTTTACCCGTCTGAAACCTTCTGCTGCGTACTATTTGCCTATGGGGACTAAACAGCACACGACTTTTTGCGCTCTCTGCGCGGAGACAACCAACCACGTGACCGTATATCAGAAGGCCGACGACGGCGGCCAGCTGATCGCGACGGTGCGGTGCGCTGAGCACTCAGGTGACGCCGCCTGACGTTACTTCCCGGATGCCCCGGCCGTCGCCAGCTCCCGGGCGGGCTCCTGGACGGGCTCCGGAACCGGACGGACGACGGCGGGCTCCAACTTTCTGGAGGCCCAGCGGCGGATCGGTGTTTCCACAAACCGGAACGACGCGTAGGCCATCAGCACGGTCAGGGCTGCCGTCAGCGGCACACGCACGGCCAGTGATGGAACCAGGGGAATCAGCAGAATAAAGACCGGCAAGTGCCAGAGGTACATGCCATAGGACAGGTCCCGGCCCGGGCGGGAAAGCCAGCGGTGGCTCAGGATCCTTGAAACGACACCATCCGGCTGAAGAACAACCCATCCGATGACCAGCGCTGCCAGCATTGCCAGGACAGTCGGGCCCACGGTCCAGAAGACGGCAAACCAGGCTCCGGGCTCGCTGGGCTCCTTGAGAGAGAAAACGGCGACCAGCAGGGCGAGTCCCGCCAGCGGACCGAACCGGCGCACACCGGTCTGGAGGGAAACGTGGAGCCGCGAGCCCGTGCTGACGGACGTCAGCACCAGGGCCACGGCGCACCCCAGCAGCAACTCGTCAGCCCGCGTGTCCGGCCCGTTGTAAATCCGGGCGAGCGATGCGCCACCGGAGACCAGGAAGAACCGCGAAACCAGGAACCCGGCCGCCAGGACGGCCGTGATCCAGGCGACCGTGCGGACCTTCCAGAACCGCAGCATGACCAGAAGAAGCACTGGCCAGACCAGGTAGAACTGCTCCTCAACGGCGAGAGTCCACGCTGGGCTGAGCGCACCACCGCCGGTGGAGGAACCGAAGGCTCCGAAGTTGGACAGGTTCATCACGTAGCCGGCCGCCGGAATGGCATCGGCTTCCTGACCGCCCCACCCCGACGCCGGAAAGATCAGACCACCCATGACCACGACAGCGCACAGAACCAGCAACGCGGGCCAGAGCCGGGCGAGCCGTTTGGCGTAAAAAACTCCAAGGCGGAGCCGGCCCGTGGAGCGGTACTCCTTCATGATCAGCAGAGTGATGACAAAGCCGCTGAGCGTGAAGAATACGTCCACGCCAATGGATCCACCGGGGGCGAACCCGGTGACTGTGTGGAAAAGGAAAACGCCGGCTACTGCGACAGTGCGCAGGCCATCGAGTGCATGCTGCCGCCCGGACACCAGCCCGGGTACGGGCGCAGACGGGCGTTCGCTCGTGTTCAGGATTCCGCTACTTGACCAAAAATTCACTCATCCAGCATACATAACGTTTCTATAACACCGCTGAGTGCAGGCTGGGCGCCAGCTGGGTACGGGCGGGATCAAAGGCGTTATGCGGGCCTTTGGGGAGCCTGGCTGATACTGGCTCGGCACGGCTCACGCCTCACCGAGCTCCAACGGAATTCTGATCGGAGATCGGGCAGTTCCCAAGAACGGCAGCCGGCACCGACTCCGGCTTTCAACGGCGTCTGCCACCAGCCTGCAGCGGCGCGACACGGGCGGCCATGGAACAGGTCACCGTTGCGACCAATTCCGCACTTGCGGGGTGGCTTCACCTAGGCAGATACCCAACAGACCTCTCTACTACTCGTCTTGCACCCGAGGAGAACGGCCCAACATGCGTACCCACCAGTAGTCAGCTGAAGTCCGACAGTGAAATGCGCGTAGTGCCTACTGGGGCAGATATAAATTTCGCAGATTAGTCTCTAGGCCATGATGGCAGTCAGATCCGAACTTCTCCGACTTAGCCCTTCGCACCTCTCGAGGTATGTGCGGCGTCGTAACTTCAGCACGAACGCGGTATCCACTATCGCGAATCCAGGTTGGGACGGGCGTAGTTCCACGGAAAGCTGCGACTGTGCCCTACTGCGTATTCATTGAAAGGGGACAGACGTGACAGCAATGCGAGGGGACTCCGGCACGTCCGAGAAGGGTATTTTGCGCCGGCGAATCCTTCGACTTGGAACTTTGGCGACAGCTGCTACTGGGGCGTCGGCACTGACAGCGTTGGTTGTCAGCCCCGCCGACGCCGCCGGTCATCTGCCATCAGACACGGCACCTGTTAGCACAGTAGTAACGGAGCAGCCGGCAGACGCTCTGGCCGGACCGGTTGGAGTTTCGCTGTCTTCCGATACGACGCTCACCGCTTTGGATGTGGGAAAAGTACTGACCTTCACCGATGCTGCCGACCACACTGTGACGGTCCCTTACGCGGCCAGCGCAGGCCTACAGGCCGGTTCTGAGGTTGACGTGGTGTCGGCAGGAACCGGACGAGTTCGGTTGAAGCCACCGATAGAGAACCTATGGCCTTATCCCGACTCCCAAGCCGGTGCGCTGGGGATTTGGTACGGCCGCGGCGGGGCGACCTCGGGAGCAACTGGCGGAGGGCCAGATGGCGACAGCAGGATTCGGTCCACGGCCACGAGCGCAAGTTCCAGTGGCGGTTTTGGTATGTCCAGCCGCGTGGTGAAACTCGGGGATATAGGGCTTCGACCGGGCGACCAGATATCCGCTCGCATCTGGATTTCCCATAGCTCTTCATGGGTAAATGCACGGTTCGAGATTGCTTTCATGGCTGCAGACAGTCTTGTCACAAAAGCGCCACAAACGCCCACTTCCGGAGCCGGCGTCAGGAACGTCACAGGTGTTTCCGTTCCTGTCGGCTGTGACGGACTGCAACTGATCGTGTATTCCTCGGCCTCCGCGGCAGGTCAAACTCTCGACATCGCGCAGGTAATGGTTGCCAAATCATCGGAGTCGTTGGTGTCGTATTTTGATGGGGATCGTACGGGCGGATTTTGGCTCGGAACGCCCCATGCGTCCTCCAGTTCGAATGGAATCCTGGTCGGTGACCGAACGGTACCCAAGCGTGGCCGTGTTCGAATTCGTCATATCGGGGGCAACGTATGGACCATTGCCACGATGGGAGTACCCGATTCCGTCCTCACGGAAGACACCGTGCTCAACGTCGACCGAGACAACGGTCAGGGTGGACTGATCGGACCCGCCCGACCGATAGGCTCCAGTGCTGTGGGACTTGTGCCCAACACATGCTATGCCGTCAGAATATGTCCATCCAGGACCATGATCATAAAAACAATCGGATTCAGAGTAGTTTCGCCCTCAAACTCTGACGACCCGGTAGAAGTAGGAATTCTTGATTCTTCAGGCACTCGCATAGTCAGCTCAGGAGCAGTTCGCGGAAAGTTGAATTCTAGCGGCACAAAAAGCATCCTGGTTGCAAACACGATGCTTCAAACCGGCGGAGTTTACTATGCGTATTTAGCTGGTCCGACAACAGCTACTTTGCTACACGCGACCGTCTTGGGCGACGCGTTTGGAACAACGATGCCAATGGCGGAGGCAATGCTGAAAGCATCCGCCTACCCTGTGGGCTCAACGATAACCGGAATGTCGGTTGCACACAGCGCTCCCTTCATCTGGGTTCGTGAATCGTGACCGGCATCCGGAGGCCAACCCGCCGATCCATCGGTTCCTTACTGCTCCCCTGGGCACCGCCGCTGCTGGATAGTCCACGAATAGTCAGGGTGTCCGCTCAGCCAGAGACGAGGTATATCGAACTTGCTGACGGCGAAGACTTGCTATTACAGGCACCGGAACCGATCCGCTTTTCGTCAGGCGGTCCCTATGCTGACGCCATGGTTACGGTATTAGGGGGAAGAAATGTGGTGATGATCGGTGCGCATTTCATCGGGGAACGCGGCCCCACAACCAGCCTTGTGTCCGCGGTAGGCAGGGACGACATCGTCATCAATGTGCTCACTACCGCGGGGTATCCGCCCTCAGGTCTATTGCGGTGCGACGGGGAACTGATTAGATATTCAAGTTTGACTCCCAAATCCTTTAATGTTTCCGCCCGACGAGCCGGATATTATCTAGATTCTCCAATATCGTCAGATTCAAATCACAGATCGGGAGCAACCGTATATCTCGGCGAATATTCGAGAACCGCGTTGTCGCTGCGATCACAGACCGGCGCTGTACACGTAGAGGGATTCCTTGCCGATGGCTTTCTAAATGATGGAATTCGGATTCGAGGGTCAGCCAGCACGACTATTTCAATACAAAATTTTAGAATTGGCCCGGTGAGCAATCACGACGCTGTCGGTTGGACAGATGGGCACCCAGACTGCATTCAGACCTGGGCGAGTGGCGTTGGTCATCTCCGTCTCTCTCATGGAACCTTGATCGCCGGAAGAGCAGGAAAAGGTATTGAGAATGCGGCTGACACCACAAGCAACAAACCTGTTGGTAAGATCACCATGCTGAACACGGAGATAATTGACGCTGGCACCAATTTTCTGTTATCGAACCGTTCGAGCACGACTCTTTGGGAGGTTTCAAACTCCTGGCTCGTTACAAACCTCCCCAAATCTGCGGCCCTCCGAGGTCCCTCCGATGCTGCGGACGACATCCTCTGCGAAATGATGGGCATTGAAGCCCCAACTGACGTGCCAGCATTTGTAACAGAAGGGAGCATCGGTACTAGCTACTGCAGCCCGGGTTACGTGCAAGCCCAGTGATTCCGTCAACTGCGGGTCTGTAGGGTAAGCCTGTTGGACTCCAGCTCCCATGTGGCGCGCTTAGGAGGCATCTGAGGCCGAAGAAGGGTCCGGCTGGCAATTCTGAGCCCGATAAGTCGTGACTCCGGTCGCACTCTGCCGCCCGCCATGAACCTTTGAACGCGTCGGCTGCTCCTCGATCACGTACCAGATGATCGAACGTCAGAGTCAGCTTCGTGATTTTCTACACTGCCAAGTCACCATCTACCGCCCACGGCTTGTCGATGACTCGACAGCCGCAGAGAACCGCCATCTCGGGGTAGTTGACAATCGCGGCGGTTCCGACGACGTCAAACACCCTATTATTCATGAGCGCAAAAGTCCTTTTCCGTGCTTGCAAGAACTCAGCCTGCCTTCGCGAACGTCCTCGGCAAACCGCTGAATTTCCGCATCCAGTTCACGCGTTCTCTGCCCTTGAGCTCCCTCGGACCGATGGGACCAGCAGCTCCCATCCGTCTGCACCGCAAAGCCTAGGTCTTACCCAATCGAAGGCAACGATTTCCGTGGATCCGTCGCAGGCCGTCTGACGAAGCGGGCGATATGACCAGAAGACTTGGGCATAAGAACTGCTTCTGGAGCTCGGCACGAAGCTCAAAAAATGCGGCCGCATCAATATCCACCCACACGGTCACCCCTGGGCTCAGCGGGAAGGCGTGTCGACGAACTTCAGGCAGTGGTCGATCCGATCAAAGATCCTCTGCCTACATCACTTTGGAAGTGAGCCAGCATTCATGGCGGGAATTGCCCGAACAGCTACGTGCCATCCGCAAGGTGCAACAAATCGCCCCGGCGGGATAACTTCCACGTCATCCTGCTAGTCCGAGCGATCGCCATCATTGACCTTGTGTCATTGTCAAGCAGATGCGGCCAACGCCGGAGCGCCAAACACACACATTCCTTGTAATCGAGGACCTTGATAGGCGACAGAGCTTCGCGGCAAATCAACTGAGGACGTACCGAGCATCGGTGAATAACTCCGTCTGGATAGCGACCGCATGAGTCCACTTTACGAGCCTCGGTAATGTACGGCCGCACATCATTAGACCGTCCCAGCCAGACGCTATGATGTGGATGACCATAAGAATATTGCCGTTCTGGTGCATGCCGTCGGCAGACTCCAGGCATCTATACAGGGGGAACCGGCTTGGATCTTCACGACTATCTGCGCGTATTACGGCGCCACTGGATCGTAGTTGTAGCCGCGACGTTGGCCGGTTTGCTTATTGGCGGTGCAGCTTCCGTACTAGTGAAGCCCACCTACAAAGCCGACACTCAACTCTTTGTTGCCATCCAAAATTCCGGTTCCGTCCAAGAGATGCAGCAGGGCAATACTTTTAGCCAGGCGCGAGTTCAGTCATATGTGAAAACTATCCGGACGCCTGTCGTCCTCCAACCAGCAATTGATGCCCTGGGTCTAGACATCACGTCCGACGAACTTGCCAAAAAAGTCGAGGCAAGCACAGAAATCAATACGGTTCTCATCACTATCTCCGTAGGAGACACCTCACCAGTTCAGGCCGCGGCCATTGCCGAAGCCATCGCGAACAGCTTGGTGAAAGCCGTTGAAACGCTTGAGAAGCCAAAGACTGGCGGAATGTCCCCCGTTGGTCTCTCAATCATTACACCCGCGGTGGCGCCGGCGTCGCCATCAGCGCCCAACACACGCCTCAATCTGTTGCTTGGGCTGCTCGGTGGGGCACTAGTTGGACTAGGAGTAGCGCTCCTAAAAACGAAACTTGACGATCGAATTCGCGGCGAAGCTGACCTCAGAGAGATCACGGACGCTCCACTTTTGGGTGGAATCACCTTCGATCAGGACGCAACAAAAAGGCCTCTTCTAACGCAAGCCCGACACCAGAGCCCGCGGGCGGAGTCATTCCGCCAGCTCAGAACAAACCTTCAGTTTGCGTTTGTTTCGGGGCGGGCTAAGTCAGTTCTTGTATCCTCTTCGCTTCCTGGAGAAGGCAAGAGTACGACTGCGACTAACCTTGCCATCGCGCTAGCCCAGGCAGGGCAGTCGGTCTGCCTGGTCGACGCGGATCTGCGGCGACCGATGATCAACGAATACCTAGGTCTGGACAGAAACGCCGGTCTGACGACTGCATTGGTCGGCGACGCCGATGTAAATGACCTCCTGCAGGTGTGGGGTGACGGGAACCTTTGCGTGCTCACTTCCGGCCAGATCCCGCCGAACCCTAGTGAACTGCTTGGCTCCCAAGGCATGAGCGAGCTGTTGAGGAGCCTCGAGGAGGCCTTTGACACGGTAATTATTGATGCTCCCCCACTTCTTCCGGTAACTGATGCCGCGGTGCTCTCGCAGCACGTGGGAGGGGTAGTCGTAGTGGTTGGCACAGAGAAAGTTCATCGTCGCGACTTGGAAAAGTCCCTGAATGCTCTTGATTTGGTCGGCGCCAATGTGCTGGGCATCGTTCTCAACCGCCTTCCCGTCAAGGGTCCCGATGCTTACGCATACAGCTACTACACCCAGGCCGACCGCCCTGAATCCAAAGTTGAAAGCGTGTCTCCACGTCAATCCCCCCGGGCTGCTCCGGAGCTACCGACCTTAGCTCCGGAACAGCAGCCTTCGCGGCGCCCCTCACGAACGCTTCCACGCGTTCCTGCAGACCACCAGTAGTCAATTTCGCGACCTGTTGTTCGTCGGTCTGTCCGCGACCACTAGCGACGTATCTCTCTTGCCCATAAGTGAAAACTGGCATCCGAGGTCAGCGTAATGCGACTAGCTTCGGCCCAGGAGTTCGAAAAACCCGTCCTCGTGTCGCATCCAATCACGGCACCAACCGGATCGAGCTTGCCGGCTGTCAAGGCAATCTGTTCTGGCAACAAGGGAACAGTCGGAATCAATAGAACCCAGGGGGTCACAATGAAGGTCCTTTTTCCCGATAGGATTATCAACCGCCACGTCGGCGGCAACACGACGTATGCTCGCGAGCTTCAGGCCGGGCTCTCAGAGCGCGGCATCGAAACCGGAACGATCCCTAGCGGACCGCACCCACTCGCAACTATGTTTGTCGAAACCTTATGGGGCCTTGTTCCACGCGCATCTTCAGTACTGCACTACTCTGCTGATACTGGCCCGTTGATTCGGTCGCGGGTCCCATCCGTGGTGACGGTACACGGCGTGGCTAGCCGTTGGACGTCTGTCGCAAGAAATCCTCGACAAGAGGCGCAATGGCGCTTTCGCGTCAAGAAGGCCATACAGTGCTCCGACGAAGTGATCACTGTTTCCGAATCCTCTGCGGATGACATTTCAGAGGTTTTCGCCGTTCCTAGAGACTCGATCAAGGTAATTCATCACGGGATCGACAGCGCGACTTTCGCCGCCCGAGCCTCGCTTTCGGCCGAGACCGCGGCACAAATACCGGCAAATTTTGCCCTCTACTTGGGAAATATAGAGCCCCGGAAGAACATTTTAGAACTTGTCCAGGCTTTTCAAACGCCGGAAATGCAATCTCTTGGGCTTCAATTGGTTATCGCTGGACGGCCAGCCTGGAATTTCGACGAAGCCATGCAGGCCATAAACGCCGCACAGAACGTTACTTACGTCGGGTTCGTCAGCAACGAGGACCGAATCGCGCTAATGCAAAAATGCGCCATATTTGTATTTCCGAGTCTCTATGAAGGGTTCGGCTTTCCGGTCCTCGAAGCCATGGCAGCAGGAACGCCGGTCGCAACCTCGCGAAGAGGCTCCCTTGCCGAGGTGGCCGGACCCGCGTGGGAGATCGAATCGCTGGACGCGTCCGGGATAGCCCACAGTCTCGAGCAAGCCCTCTCCGACACGGCTTGGCAAGAATCCGTAAAACCCGTAGGTCAAGCCTGGGCTTCTCAATTCACTTGGTCCAAGAGCCTCGACCGCCACCTGGAATCCTACGAACGATTGGCCAAAAAATGAAAGTCTTGGTCCTCCACGCATACAGCGCAACAAACGCCGGAGATGGCCTGCTCGTGGAGGAAACCGTCGGGCTGCTCCTCGAAGCACTGCCCAACCCCGAGATAACTGTGGCAGCACTGCATCCCTCGACGTTCAACATTCCCGGAGTCCGCATCATCGATGCGGCGCCGAGCATACGAGGGTTTTCACGAGAATTTAGAGCTGCCTTAGGATCTATTTCGTCCTATGGCCTCGTCGTTGGGGTCGGTGGTGGATACATTCGAGCGGGTCATCCCGTGGAAGCCGTGAAAATGCTGGCAACTCATGGCTACCAGTTGCTGCGCGCAAGTAAATCCCGGGTGCCGTCAATTTACCTTCCGCAAAGCATCGGCCCACTTCGTTTTGGAAGCCTCCCGGTCCTGAGAGTGCTGCTGAGGAAAATCGGGAAAATATACCTTCGGGATGACAGAAGCGTAAGCGAGCTCGGGCTCGATAACTCCGTCAGAATTCACGACCTCGCGATCATGAGCGGCCACCGGCAGCCCCGCGAACACGTGGATGTGGCTCCGGCCCCCGTTCTAAGTGTGCGCGCTGTCCGGGGGTCGATTAGCGATCCCGTTCGTAAGCTGGCGGCCGCGCTGCCAGCATTCGATGGCTACGTCCAAAGCCGCGGAGCTGGCAATGACGACACAGCGGCAATGGCTTCGCTTGAACCGCTCACTACGCTTCCTCGCACCGAGCTAATGGGCACAGACGGTCCCAGAAGAGTAGTGGTCGCTGTCCGGTTGCACGCCGCGCTGATGGCCATTAACGCTGGGCATTGGGTCGTTCATCTTGCATATGAACGCAAGGGTTTTGGTGCGTTCGACGATCTTGGACTCCCGGATTACGTGTTCAACGTCAACTCGTTTGACGTCGAACACGTAGAGGCTCTGGTCACCGACTTGTTGAACAACCCGGAGCGCCGTCGGGAATACGACCAGCGCCTGGCGGAGTCTCGAGCACAAGCACTAGCAGCGCGGGGCAAGCTCATTAGCGATATCCGCGCATCTTCACGCCTTCAGGAGGCAACGCCATGAGTACGCCTGACTCCCCCGAAAATCTGAGACTGGCGGTCGTAATCCCGGCTTTCCGAGCGAAGGAAACAATCCGCACGGCAATAATCTCGGCACGGGACAGCGGCGCCAAAGAAATCATTGTCGTTGATGATGGTTCGGATGACGGAACGGCAGACGTGGCGGAACACGCGGGGGCGGTATGCATTCGCCAAGCGAATGCCGGCGCAGCTCGGGCGAGGAGTGCCGGAGCCCGCGCGGCCTCAGCTGAATACATCGTATTCCTCGACGCGGATGACGAACTCATTCCGGCGGGAGTGAAACATTCCCTTGAATTGATGGAAAAAGATCCAACGCTAGCTGTGGCAGCAGGCACAGTCGTCGGGCTCACAACCACTGGGGAGGAACGCCCCTTTCCGATCCGGTTCAGTCCCGTGAACACAGAATCCCTCTTGGTTGTGGGCCATGGCCCCTGGCCCCCGTGCGCAGCCGTCGTCCGCCGCTCTGCATATGAGAGCTCTCAAAATATCAAACCCGAAGCCCTGAAGCCCCGTTTCGCCGAAGACTACGAAATGCTTATTCGCCTGTCGATGGTGGGCGCCATATCGGTGCGCAATGAACCAACATGCCGCTACAGTCTGGCAGGTGGAAAGTCAGTGGTGTCCGCGATTGACGCCATCGAAGCCAAAGAAAGCATCCGTCAGCATTATGCAAGCCATCTTGGACTCGCCATTGCTGTCATGACGCCGAAAGAGCGCGAAATGGCGGCTCTCGTGCGGGTGGCCCGCTCGCATTGGTCGTCGGGTCGACGTTTCCATGCGGCGAAGTCGATCCTTACGTGGATTGGGAAAAATCCGATGTTTGCGCTGAAGAAATTGAAGGGACGTCCGTGGAAGCGAAACTAGGAATGGACACCAACGTGGAATTGACAGCCACTGAGTATAAGAAGCACGTCGGGGGTGAATCACAGGCAGTTGCTGTTCATGTCTGGGCGACGGGGCAGGACGACAATATCGGGGATTCCCTCCTGCGAAGGGGCTACCTCAACGCATTACGCCAGGTCGGCTCGCTTAGTGTCTGGACTGGGCCCGCATCGCCGGGATTCATCACGGGCTTGGGACTTGCAGAAGGGGACTCCCAGAAGAGATCATTTGCTTCGTGGTACTGGAATGCAATGCGGAGCGCCTTGGTCAGACGGACATTTGTTGCCATGAACGCCGGCGAGGTACCAGTTTCTCGAAAGGGTGCAGCACGTCTGACTTCTCTCGCCTTGCTCACGGGTGTTTGTCGGCTTCGGGGCGGTGGAGGTCTCTGGGTTGGGGCCGGCGTCCCGAACACGCATCCCGCACTTGTCCTTTCTTACAAGGCCGTTGCATTCTCGAGTGTCTTTGTACGGTGGCGCGACCATGCGTCTGAACTCCACGTCGCGAAACGTGGCACAGCACCAGACTGGGCGTTTGCCCTCGGCACACCGGTAGCGGAATGGGCCGTGCCGTCCGATCGGGACAGGCTCGCGGTCGTCCTTCGCGGAGACCGGCCAGTGCCCTCAGACGAATGGATTGACTGGGTTCGAGGGCTAGCGACGCAGTACAACTTGCGCCCCACAGTGGTTGTGCAGGTTAGGCGTGACAACCAACGGGCGCTGGAAATCGCTGAGGCGTTGTCCGCCGACGTTGTGACGTGGGATCATGAGGATCACTCCGTCCAGGAAGACGCGGCCCGTATTCTCTATGCCAAGACCGCCATCGTTATCGGCGATCGGCTGCACGGCCTCATAGTCGCCGCCACCGAAGGTGCCATCCCGCTCGGCTGGGTCCCTTCTTCAAAGGGAAAAATCCTAAGACACTTTCGAGTCGTGGACCTTGACTGGGTTGGGGAATTTGAAGGCGCACCGGGAAACACCCTGCCCTCACTTGACCAAACCAAGCTAAGTCAGCTCCAAGCGAACCTCTCGTCGGCCGTCGATGCGGCCCGCCACCAACTGCACCGAACGACTGCCGCGCTCGTAGAGCAAACCAGCAATAGATAGGCCATCGGGCCCCACCCAGAGAAGAAACCAAGCCTGTCAACGGAATAGGACTATTGGCATGACAACTGATGAGATCTCCGCCAGTGGCCAAAAACTTGGCCGACAAGCGGTAAGAGGGGCATCCGCGACAATCACCGGGCAGTTAGTGCGCCTGGTGGTCTTGCTCGCTTCCACGGTTGTTCTGGCACGCATACTGTCCCCCGAGGACTTCGGTCTCGTGGCAATCGTCATGAGCGTAGTGGCGTTGGGTGAACTCTTCCGCGACTTCGGCCTGTCAATGGCCTCGGCACGGTCAATTAGCCTCTCTCAAGGCCAAATGTCGAACCTATTTTGGATCAATACGCTGTTCGGAATATTTTTGGCCGGAGGCGGATATCTCCTGGCCTCGCCCGTGGCCGCGGTATTTTCCCAACCTAAACTTCATGAAATTGTTGTCGCTCTGTCTCTGACGTTTGTTTTGTCTGGCTTTTCCACTCAATTCCGGGCACGTATCAATCAGAGGTTGATGTTCAAGAGATTGGCGATTGTTGATACCACTCCGGTGATTGCCGGCCTCGTCGGCGCACTCACCTATGCGGTCATCTTCGGAGCCGACTACTGGGTCTTGGTTGCTCAGCAGATCGTTACCAGCCTCGTGGCCGCCATCATGGCGTGCAGTCTCGCCGGGTGGTGGCCCGGATGGCCTTCACGCCGGGCTTCCATCAGGGAAGTTCTCGGTTTCGGTGTGGGAGTCTTTGGTTCCCAAGCTGTCGCCTATGTGACCAAGAATGTCGACAACCTGTCACTGGGATATGTGTGGGGACCGTCAGTTTTGGGTATATATGGGCGGGCCTACCAGCTCCTCATGCTACCGCTCAGCCAGCTGGCTGCGCCGCTGACCCGAGTTGCCGTTCCTGTTCTGACCAGAATCGTGGATGACCGAGACAGATTCCAACGATTCCTGATCCAGGGCCAATTGGTGGGTGGCGTGGGCCTCGGCATCATATATGGGGTTGCCTGCGGATTTGCTTTCCCATTAGTCGAGATAGTTTTCGGAAGCGCGTGGATCGGGATGGCTCCCATCCTGCAGGCGTTGGCCGTCGGCGGCGTATTCAGAGGATTGAACCAAATTACGTTTTGGATTTTTCTAGCCAAGAACAAAACCGGCGCGCAATTCCGATTTTACCTAGTGTCTCAGCCATTGATAATCGCAATAATGCTCGCGGGCCTGCCCTGGGGCGCTCTCGGAGTCGCTATTGGTCACTCCCTGGGATATTTCATTAATTGGATAATTTCCCTTTGGTGGTGCGGCAAAGTCACAGAAACAGAGATGGCCTCGCTCGCCAAGAATGGCGTGGCATCAATTTTTCTGTGCGTTATCCCGATTGTCGGCATCGGCCTTCTTGTGTCGACACTAGTGCAATCCGAATGGCTTGCAATTGCTTCTGGATTCGTAGGCATTTCTATTTACGGGACTCTAGCGTACTTCGCATTCCCTTTCATTAAGGATGTAGTACGATCAGTGCGCCTGGTCGCTAATAAAATTCGCTGAACCATTACAGTAGGAATGCAATGACATTGAGGCCCCGTCACTCATCAACACATCTGCAGGCAAGGAGTTTGCTTAGAGAGCGGAATCCTAAGGCTCGTCCCGGTGTAGCTGTTGCAGGCCGCGGTGACACTACGCTGGGATCAACGGCTTGGATCCTTGTTGCTGCGATTGTCCCGATTTACCGTTTCGTTGCGGAATCAGGAATGTCGTGGCTACCGGAGACGATTCTTATTCTCTTGGCTGTCTCACTTGTTTTCGGACGGGCGCGTTCCCTCCCTGGGGCGGCAGTGTGGATATGTGCCGCGGCATGCATTCTTGTCGCGGGGGCTATATCGGGCACTTCAAGCAATATGTCTGCTAGTCTGCGGACGGCTGCGGCACTAGCTGTCCTTGTGGGCGTGACACCATTCGTGCTGAGGTATTACTTTCTTCAGTCTAAAATGTTTGCCGCTCGAGCAGCGGTTGCCTTCCTGCTCGTCCAGGCCATATCCGCGATTGCAGCTCTGGCTCAACTTGCAGGCATGTCTGTTCTTGGCGCCAGTGCGAACAGCGGACGAGCGAACGGCCTCGCCGGGCATCCGAACGTACAGGGCCTTATGTGCGTGATCTCGATCGTTCTGGGTATTGCGATCTATCGCTCTGTTAGCGCAAGGACCCGTGCATTACTCACTTTTTGCGGAGTCATTAATCTTGCGGCCTTGATCTCGACCGGTAGCCTCAGCTCTCTGCTCTCACTGGCCGCCGCGATTATCGTGATGATCGCGGCCAGTCGAGCAGGACTCCGAACCATCTATATCGGATCGGCATGCATCGTGGGCGTCGTAGTGCTCGCACTGACCATCGGCTTCGACCCATCGACCCTGCTCGCTCCAGTTAGTCACCGAATCGACGTTGTAACGGGGGAAAGCGACGGAGTGGCTTCACTAGGAATCCGTCAGCAGACATATGCCTTCGCCTGGGACTACATCCAGCAGGATCCCATTGTTGGCGTCGGAATGGACCCCACGAACCAAGGAACTTTCAACGGCATAACCGTCGTGCACAACTACATCCTGCATGCTTGGTACCAGGGCGGCTTGGCTTTGGTCACTGCGATGATGGCAATTTCTTTGCTTTTACTCGGCAGGATTGTCCGTGCGATGGCAACTGGCGAAAAGTCCGCTGAAGCGGCGATCGTCGCTGCAATTATTGTTTATGCTCTCGGATCGGCATTTTACGACCAGCAGCAATACTGGCTCCCCCTCCTCTTTGCCGCAGCCTCTTCATACGGGCTGCTCGAAGAAGGGCGCCTAAGGAAGGCAAGAGGAGAGCAGCGTATCCAACGCCAAAACGGGCTGAGGCAAAACAATGTGCACCGCAGATTGTCAAACACACGGACCCGGTTGTCGCGATGAAATGGCCCGAGATCAAACCAAGATCCCAAAACGAGAGACAACCCCAAAGGCCCGGCCTAAGGGCTGGAGGATATTGCTCGCTGGGTTCTGCGCCTGCGTCCTGAGTACTTACCGACTTCGGTACAGATCCCCTAGGGCGCTCGCTTGGGCCTCGTCGTTGCAATCGGCCAAGGCTTCGGCCGTTAGTTTCACCATGTCCCTACGAAAGCTGGAGGAGATGAGGCTCTGCCACCCCTCCACCAAGTCGGCCGGCGAGTCAATAAGCAGTGGCATGTCTACACCATTGAAGGCTGCGATATTTCTTGCGACGATGGGCACCCCGATGTGTGATGCCTCAAGTACGGCGATGGGAAATCCTTCCCACTGCGCCGAATGAATGTAGACATCCGCTGCCTTGAGTTGGTCCAGGACCCCGCTGCGTGGCAGCCAGCCAGTCAATTCAATATTGGCCTTCGTGAGCATACGTTCTGTCTCTGGGTCGCCTCCCCCTATCCAGACTGCGTCTATATCAAATCCCGCTTTCCGAAGATCGATGATGCAGTCCCGGAAAAACGTAGGATCCTTTTGAGGACCCAGACGGCCAGCACCAACCACCCTCGTTACTACATCTTGAAATTGCAGTTCACCAGGCCCGTCAAGATCCTTTGAGGCTACGTTGGGAATGTGAATGCTACGTGCTGAAGACAGTGGCCAATTAGATAGTTCTTCCTCCCTTTTTGAACACGCTGCGAACGCGGTGGTATTGAAGGAAAGTAGCCATTCCATGGCCCAATATACGAAGCGATGAGATGCGCTGCTATCTCTTCTCTCAAAGCCGTAACAGTGTGGCGTGTATATGATCGGCCGGCTAACGCTTTTTACAATCGCCGCGCGAACGTAGGCTCCGGCAAAACTTGAATGAGCGTGGACGATTGCTGTTGGGTGCTGCCTGAAATAGCGGCGCAAGTCACTGACACGACGGACGTGACCCGACCTGAGTCTCGTGACCGAAGCGAAGTCCGCGATATCCGACTCTTCAACCGGAGCGTCATCTCTCGGCGCATAGACAAGATGATGCTCGGCCGAAGGATAATTTCGGCAGTAGTCACGTATCGCGGCCGCCACACCCCCGCCAAAGCTTTCGGTCACATGCACCACCGGACGCATTCGTGCCGTCAATTCTTACTCTTAAATTGTCCCCAGCCCATGCCTTAAATATAGGGCAAGGGTGCAGCATAGTCCGGCGTGGACATGTGACATTCGTTACACTATTGCGGCAGCCTTGACAAGCTCTCGATATCGGCTCAATTCTTGTTTCTTACTGCGGGTTCAGACTGACACATTTGCACACTTAGCAAGGATCGGGGACTATTATCAACAGGCCCTGCAAGGATTATCAAGGCCTTGTATGACTTGCTGTCGTCCGCTTCGTCAGACGCAATTCTCGAGAGAACTGAAACTGATGCGGCGAGGGTGCCCAGACCTGGGTTCCGTACATCAGTGGACGGACCCGGCCGAATTAATGGGGGGCGCTTTGAATCAAGAAGTGGATTGGCGGGGTCGACTATCCCGCCTTCTCGGAGTCGTGGATGCAGTTGTCATAACCTGGGCCGTACTTGGCGCGTATGTCGTGCGGTTCGGCATAGACACTGGCCTGAACGTCACCGGGCAGGAAGCCACCTACGGATGGCTTTCCGCCGTTCTGATCGTTACGTGGTGGTTGATGCTCGGCGCATGGACCAGCCGCAACTACCGGGTGCTGGGCAGCGGCGCTGACGAGTACAAGCGTGTCGCGGCGGCCTCGCTCTGGCTCTTTGGCGCCGTCGCAATTTTTTCCTACGTTTTCCGGATTGATACAGCCCGTGGATACGTCGGGGTTGCCCTACCGGCAGGGCTCGGCGGTCTACTCCTTGCTCGCTGGCTCGTGCGTCAGCACCTCAACGTGAACCGTCAACGCGGTAAGAGCATGCAGCGGCTGCTACTTTTGGGCGGCCCAGGAGCTGTCGCGCATCTGGCTGAGTCTTTTGCGCGTTCCAAGCATGCCGGTTATTTGCCAGTCGCTGCTTACTCCCCCGGTGCTACGGACCAGCAGAGTCGCCCATCGGCATCTGGCCTTCCCGTCTTGGGATCCAGCTCTGATCCGAAGCTAATACTGGACGCGATCACCTTTTGCAGCGCGGACGCTGTTGCAGTATCTGCTGGCGTTCAACTGCACCCGCAGACCCTTCGCCACCTGGGGTGGGAACTTGCTTCGCGCAATATTGGATTGATCATGGCTCCAGCTCTCACTGATATTGCCGGTCCGCGAATACACACGCAACAAGTGGCTGGGCTCCCTTTGATTCATGTGACGACCCCGACTCTTGAGGGAGGTCAACGCGTGGCCAAGAGGCTCTTCGATGTGGCTGTTTCGGGACTCCTAATCATCATCGCGTCACCCATTATGGCCGTAGTTGCCATGATGGTTCGGATTGACAGCAAGGGGCCCGTCCTCTTCAAACAGGAGCGTGTCGGCATCGAAGGATCGCACTTCAGGATGTTGAAGTTTCGGTCGATGGTTGTAGATGCTGAAAAGCAGCTCGAGCACATCACTCATATGAACGAAGGCAGCGGAGTCCTGTTCAAAATTAGGAACGATCCGCGAGTTACGCGGGTGGGAAGCGTACTCCGCAGATACAGCTTGGATGAACTTCCTCAGCTTTTTAACATTTTTGGCGGATCCATGAGCTTGGTAGGACCACGACCACCGCTGCCTCTAGAAGTTGAAGCTTACGAGCATGATGTCCGCAGACGGCTCATGGTTAGGCCCGGGCTCACGGGATTATGGCAGGTCAGCGGTCGCTCCAATCTTTCGTGGCAGGATTCCGTCAGGCTCGACCTTTACTACGTGGAGAACTGGTCCCTCACGGGGGATCTGGTTATCTTGCTTCGAACGGTGCGCGCGGTATTTCGCAGCACCGGTGCCTACTAGAATTACGACCTTTGCATAAACGCCCTCTGGGGGAAGGAATTGACAATGCGAATTTCTGTCATTGGTTGCGGTTATCTCGGAGCCGTGCATGCAGCATGCATGGCCAAGTTGGGCCATGAAGTAGTGGGCATTGATGTGGATCAACGAAAAATCGATGCGCTATCGGCTGCCAAGGCACCGTTTTACGAACCGGGATTGGAAGACCTCCTTAGGGAGGTCCAGGACACAGGACGACTAACCTTCAGTACGGACATGTCCGTGGCTGAAGGCAGCGCAGTCCATTTCGTCTGTGTGGGTACGCCACAAAAAAAGGGAGAAAATGGAGCTGATCTGACCTACGTGGACGCGGCCGTATCGGGCCTTCTCCCATTCTTGTCGCCGGGCGATGTCGTCGTTGGAAAGTCCACTGTTCCAGTCGGGACAGCCCAACGGCTATCGAGCCTTGTCAAAGACCATCAACCTGAGGCGCATCTGGTCTGGAATCCCGAGTTTCTGCGGGAGGGTCACGCCGTGTCGGACACACTGCATCCAGATAGGTTCGTCTACGGAGTTGAAGATGGCTCGGAAGATCACCCCACGGTTGCCGTGTTGGATGAAGTTTATTCCACGCCACTTTCGGAAGGCACGCCGCGGCTTGTCACGGACCACCCGACTGCCGAACTCGTGAAAACTGCAGCCAACTCGTTTCTCGCCACAAAGATCTCTTTCATCAATGCCATGGCAGAGGTATGCGAAGCCGCAGGCGCGGACGTGTCTAGCCTGGCCGATGCTATCGGTATGGACGATCGTATCGGCCGTAAATTTCTGAATGCTGGAATTGGCTTCGGAGGTGGGTGCCTACCCAAAGACATTCGCGCATTCATGGCGCGAGCTGGTGAACTCGGTGCCGACCAGGCATTGACGTTCCTGCGGGAGGTGGATGCCATCAACATGCGTCGCCGAACCAGAGTAGTGGAACTGACTCGCGAACTCTGTGGTGGACTATTGCTTGGACAGCGAATTACTGTTCTAGGCGCTGCATTCAAACCCGAAAGTGATGACGTCCGGGATTCGCCCGCGCTGAGTATCGCTGCCCAACTCCAGTTACAAGGGGCGGTCGTTACAGTGACCGACCCCGAAGCACTCCAGAATGCAGCACAGCGGTTCCCGGAACTTCACTACGAAGCCGACACTGATGTCGCAGTCAAGGGCGCAGACGCGGTCCTTCTGCTGACGGAATGGAGGGAGTATCGCGAGCTCGATCCGTTTGGGCTCTCCGGCTTGGTCGCGTCGCCTCGAATTCTTGACGGACGGAACGTTCTGGACCCAGTCAAGTGGCGCTCTGCAGGATGGATCTATCGCGGCATGGGGCGTCCTTAGGCAATGGCAGATCCGAACCGCGTCAAGCCTCTACGTGTCGTTTCCGGCAGGAGCAAGGACCAAACGAGGCCGTCTCGTAAGCGCCGTCTTATTCTGACCGTATCGGTGGTGTCGACGCTTGTTGTTCTTCTCTCGACCGTCACCCTGTGGCTCGGTACTAGGGCGTCAATAATAAATGCAGAGCTCAACACCTCGACAGAATTGATCTCAACTCTGAAGGGTCAGATAACGGAGAATAACCCGGACAAGGCCTCCGCGACAGCCGAGCAGATTCGTCTCCATACAACCGCGGCTCGAGAAGCTGCCAATGATCCGCTCTGGAATCTGGCCGCAACATTGCCCCTAGCGGGGCCAAACTTCAGTGCCGTATCCGAAGTGGCCCGCTCCGCCGACGATGTGGCAACTCTCGGCTTGACACCCCTTGTGAAAGTCTTTAGTTCGCTTAACTGGGACAGCCTGCTGCCAAGCAGTTCAGGGACAAATCTGGAACCACTCAAAATTGCGTCGCCGAGTGTCTCGAGTGCCGCATACGCGGTTCGTTCGTCCGCGGACCGCCTGGACCAGATCGATTCAAGCAAGCTCCTAACCCAAGTAGCAGAGCCACTAAATCGAGCCAAGGGCGAACTCAACGAGGTAACTGGAACTCTCGATGCCGCCGCCTCTGCGTCTCAGGTCCTGCCGGCGATGCTCGGGTCTGAATCTCGCCGTGATTACCTCCTCGTGATACAAAACAACGCAGAGGCTAGAGCCTCCGGTGGAATTCCCGGAGCATTGGCAGTACTTACTGTAGAAAACGGCAAGATGACTTTGGGGGCCCAAAGCAGCGCAGCCGAAGTCGGCATCATGTCACCTTTAGTGCCCACAGACCCCGAGCAACTTGGGATTTACTCGGGTCGCATGGGGAAGTTCATGCAAGACGTTAATTTGACCCCTGATTTCCCGACGGCAGCTTCCACAGCTCAGGCTATGTGGGAGCGAAAAACAGGACAGAGGGTAAGCGGAGTCATTTCCATCGATCCGGTGGCACTCAGTTACATTCTGGATGCTACTGGTCCTGTCACGCTGACAAACCCTGAACTCGTAGCGCTGGCACGAGGAAATCTTCCTACACAGCTGTCCAGCCACAACGTCGTTCAGACGTTGTTGTCAGACGTGTACTCAAAGATCCAGCAGCCGACGAGGCAGGACGCATATTTCGCTGGCGTAGCCCAGGAAATATTTGCCGCACTGGCTAACGGCAAAGGCAACGCGAGGGGCTTAGTTGAAGGCTTTACTCGCGGAGCCGAAGAGGGGCGAGTGCTCGTCTGGTCTGGAGCCACCCAGGAACAGAACATCATCAGCGAGTACCGCCTCGGCGGGTCGATCAATGGCCCCAGTGTGTCTCCAGCTCAGTTCGGCGTCTACTTCAATGACGGCACCGGCGCGAAGATGGACTACTACGTAAAGCGGACTGTCCAACTGGTGAAGGAATGCGCGAAGGACGGCTACGAACAGTCCACGGTCCGCATTACAAGCACCAACACTGCCCCTGCGGATGCCGCGACGTCCCTGCCGGACTATGTCACGGGCGGCGGCTCCTTTGGTGTGCCGCCGGGGTCTGTGCAAACAAACATCGTGGGCTACGGTCCGGTCCAGGCAAATGTGGAGGCTGCGATAGTTAATGGCAAGAAAGTAAGCTTTGCCGCACACAGGCACGCCAACAGACCGGTGGGATCCGTGACCGTCAGGTTGGCACCAGGGCAAAGCACCACGGTTGAATTCACGTTTGGCAAGATTGTGCAGCACACCGAACCTAACGTAGTTGTCACGCCGACCGTTCAGAACGTCAAGGATGTGATCCTGGCCACAGAATCTTTGGAATGCGGGCAGTAGTTATAGACGGCGCGTTAACACTATGTAAACCGTCTGGATTGACGTTGCTCACAGCGCGTGCGGAATGGTACCTTCTTTTTGGGATATACATCCGGATTTTCTGCACAGGTCTCGTGCGGCGAGGAAACCTCCTCAATCGGATAAATCAAAAACTTAAAAGTCTCCGGGGGGACAACAATGAAAAAAACACTCGCAGCACTCGCACTCGTAGGATCAATTGCTCTCGTTGGCGCAGGGCCGGCCATGGCAGTAGCACCGGCTTCATACCCGGCACCAACACCCAGCGGCACGGTTTCTGACGGCACCGTTGCACCCGGCGAAACCTTCACGTTCACCCTGAGCGGCTTCGGGCCGTTCGAAGTCGTGACCATCACGGTCACCCTGACAGGTGCTCCGCAGGCTATCGGCGGAAGCTTCTCGGGCGGGGCCAGCATGGCCGTTCCGACCAAGATCACGTTGCCGCTGGCACCGTCCACGTTCACCGCAACGGCTGACGCAAACGGAAACGTCTCCTTTCCCTTGAGCCTCTCAGAGGCTGGCACCTACACCCTTACCGCGGTTGGAACTTCAGGAAGGACCGTCACCAGCAGCGTCACAGTGGCAGGCCCCGCCGCTGGCGGCACCGGCTTGGCCAACACCAGTGGCGGCGCTCCGCTAGCAAACACCGGATCTGGCCTGGCCAACACCGGTGCCGACTCCGGCCTCATCCTCTGGACCCTGGTTGGCGCTGGCGCGCTTGCCGCTGGTGCAGCATCTGTAGTTGTAGTTCGCCGCCGCGCCAAGTCCGAGGCAGCAGCGTAACGGCAGCACCTACAAGCACCAAAGAGGGTGGGTGGTACTCCGGGAAAACCGGAGAACCACCCACCCTCTGCGTTTAAGGTTTCGACAGGCTCAACCACCGAAGAACCAGGCTCAACCACCGAAGAGACAGTTTTAACCACCGCAGCGACCGGCTCGGCCACCGGCATTGTGGTATTTATGATCTATGGGGAGACATTGGCGCCAAACACCATGGGAGTTCGACTTATCCCTCCCCTTTCCTTTCGTCCGGGCACTCCCCCACGTCCTACTCGGGCTGTTCGCCGTGTTGGCATTTGCAACGGCCACTCTTGCCCTTTTGAGAACCGCCTGAGGACTGCTTGAAATACCTAAAGAGCCGTGGACTCTGGCGGTCCGTCCTGCTGGCAATGATGATCCCTCTGGGGCTGATTGCCTTTTGGCCCAGCCCGGTTGATGCTCCGGTGCAGGGCCAGCTCGCCGACTTCCTGAAATTCCTCCACGCGCACGGAATTCCAGCCTGGGTCAATTACAAATTCGTAGAGGCATCCGCCAACGTATTCCTGTTCATTCCGCTTGGTGTCGTGGCGGCGCTTGGCTATCCCAAAAGAAACTGGTGGCAGATCGGAGCGTTTGGACTGATTGTCTCGGCCTGCATCGAGCTGGGCCAACTGCTTTTTCTTAACAATCGATTCGCGAGTGCGCTGGATCTTGTCACAAACACTGGAGGGGCCGTAATTGGCGCTCTCCTGGTCACTGCGGCCCTTAAACGCCTACAGGCCCGTCGCTGGTCAGCGGCAGGCCCGTAGGGCGTCACAGAAGCTTCAGGAGTTAGCCGACAAAGGCCTTCAGCCAGGTCTTCAGGTCCTCGCCGAACTCCACGCGCTCGGAAGCCAGAGTGATGACTGCCTTGAGGTAGCTCAGCTTGTCGCCGGTATCGAAGCGGCGGCCCTTGAAGACCACGCCGTAGACGCCGGAACCATCGCCTTCACCGGCTGCCAGAGTCTGGAGGGCATCGGTCAGCTGGATCTCTCCACCGCGGCCAGGTTCCGTGTTCTCCAGGACGCCGAAGACGGACGGGTGCAGCACGTACCGGCCGATGACGGCCAGGTTGGACGGCGCTTCGGCTATGGCCGGCTTCTCGACCAGTTTGTTGACGCGTACGTAGTCTTCGCCTTCAATGGCCGTGATGTCCGCGCAGCCGTACGCACTGATCTGCGAGGGGTCCACCTCGATCAGCGCGATGACCGAACCACCGGTCTTCTGCTGCACCTCGATCATGGTGGTGAGCAGGGTCTCGGCCTCATCGATGAGGTCGTCGCCCAGCAGTACGGCGAAAGGCTCATCACCCACATGCTGACGCGCACAGAGCACAGCATGGCCCAAGCCCTTGGCTTCGCCCTGGCGAACGTAGTGGATGGGGCCCAAGTCGGACGCCTCATGCACCAAGGCAAGGCGACCCTGATCGCCCTTCAGCTCCAGCGCGCGCTCCAATCCGGGTTCACGGTCGAAGTGGTCCTCGAGGGCACGCTTGCTGCGCCCCGTGATCATCAAGATGTCGTCGAGGCCAGCCTTGACGGCTTCCTCCACGACGTACTGGATAGCCGGGCGGTCAACAACCGGCAACATTTCCTTCGGCATCGCCTTAGTGGCGGGCAGGAAGCGCGTCCCCAAGCCGGCAGCAGGAATGACGGCTTTAGTAATAGATTTCCCCATAGTCATAGGTGAACCTTACAAATTGATTGCGAAAAAGTGCAATTGATTTCGACAGGCTCAACCACCGGTGCCGGTGAACTTGGGCTCACGTTTCTCCTGGAACGCCCGGAAACCTTCGGCATAATCATCGGTTTTACAGAGCCGGGCCTGCTCGGCGTTCTCCTCGGCCATGGCGTCCCACAGGCCCAGCCGCTGGTCGCGGATGTGCGCCACCAGCTCCTTGCTTGCCGTGAAGGCACCCGTAGCCCCGGTGGCCACCTTCGTCACAATTTCCCGGGTGTTGGCCAACAGTTCATCCGCCGGCATCGCCCGGCTGAACATCCCCTGCGCCACGGCCTCCGTCCCGGACATCAGCTCGGCCGTGTAGATCAGGTCCAGCGTCCGGTGCATGCCCAGCCGCTCGGTAAAGTACCAGTGCCCGCCCGAATCCAGCGTCGCCCCCAGCTTGGCGAACGGCGAGCCGAACTTCGCGTTCTCCGCCACGTACACCACGTCCGTGGCCAGCAGCAGGCCCAGCCCCACGCCCAGGCACGCGCCATGCGCGGCGGCGAACGTGGGAGCCGGGAATTCACTCATCTTCTTGAGCAGCGGCTGCACCAGCCCGCCCAGGTACGCCTCGGCGTCGTCCGTCTCCGGCGTTACGCCCGAAATGTCCCGGCCCGCGCAGAAGGCGCGGCCCTCTCCCCTGAGCAGCAGCGCCCGCACCTCACCGCGCGAGGCGGCGGCAGCAGCGTCGTCGTACGCCTGTGTTAAATCAGCCAGCGCCTGCTCGTCGAGCGAGTTCAGCTTGTACGGCGCATCCAGGACCACTTCGGCAATGTTGTTGGCGATGGAGAGGGAGATCATGGGTTCCTTAGACGTCGAAGTCGACTGTTACGTCTTTGCTGGTGGGGTGGCTTTGGCAGGTCAGGACGTACCCCTTGTCCAGTTCATCCTGCTCCAGCGCGTAGTTTTCGTCCATGGTCACGGTGCCGGTGACCAGTTTGGCGCGGCACGTGCCGCACACTCCCCCGGCGCACGCGAACGGCACATCCGCCCGGACCCGCAGCGCCGCGTTCAGGATCGACTCGCGGGCGTGCGTGGGGCTGGCCACCTCGCCCTGCAGGCCGTCCAGCTTGAACGTGATCTTGTACGTCTCCTGGGATTCGTCCACCACCACGGGGCGGCCGGCATGGCCCTCCGGGCGGTCCGGCTTGCCCGAGGTGAACAGCTCAAACCGCACGTGCTCCGGCTTCACCCCGCGCTCGGCCAGCGTGTCCCGGCACAGCTGCACCAGCTCAAACGGCCCGCACAGGAACCACTCGTCCACATCGTCCGCGTGGATGGCGGTGCCGAGGAGCTGCTGGAGCTTCTCGGCGTCGATCCTGCCGCTGAGCAGCGGCGCGATCCGCTGCTCGCGGGACAGCACGTGGTGGATGGCCAGCCGCTGCGGGTACCTGTCCTTCAGGTCCGCCAGCTCCTCCAGGAACATCACGTCCATGGCGGCCTTGTTGGCGTAGATCAGGTCAAAGCGCGTCTCCGGGTTGGCCGCCAGCAGCGTGCGGGCGATCGCGATCACCGGGGTGATGCCGCTCCCCGCCGCGATGGCCACAAAGGTGCCCGCCCCCTGGGAGGCGGCCTCCCCCGCCAGTTCCTCCGGGTGGTTCATGGAGTTCATGACGTTCTGCTCCACGGCCTGGCCGTCCCGGCCGTGCTTGGACACAAACGCGCCCATGGGGCTCATAACGTCCAGGGTGTCCCCCGCCTTCAGCTCCGCGTTGGCCCACGTGGAAAACAGCCCGCCCAGGTCCTGCTTCACGGCCACCCGGATCTCGCTGCTGCCGTCCGGAAAGCTGCGCGGCTCCGCGCAGATGGAGTAGCTGCGGCGCACCTCATGCGGCTCGCCGTTCTCATCCTGCAGCGTGGTGCGCAGGGCCACGTACTGGCCGGGCAGGTAGTCGAACTGGCCGGCCAGCTCTTCAGGTACTCCGAACGTCACCTCGATGGCATCCTCGGTCAGCCGGCGCACCTCCGCCACGGTCAGGGTGTGGAAGGACGGACGACGGCGGCCGCTGGCTAGCGCCGATTCGGCGGCGGTCTGGCGCACAACAGGCATGGGGCTTCCTTACAGGACTTTGAAGTAGTCGAACGGTTCCAAGCAGTCTTTGCAGACGTACAGCGCCTTGCAGGACGTGGAACCGAAGCGGGTGAGCTCCTTGGTGTTCAGGCTGGAGCACTGCGGGCATTTGACGGCCATTTTGAGCCTGATGGGGCCGTGGTGGCCGCCGGCTGCTGCCATGCCCGACGGCGGCGCGATGCCGTACTCCTGCAGCTTCGCCTTCCCGGCCTCGGTCATCCAGTCCGTGGTCCAGGCCGGGGCGAGCACCAGGTCCACCTCTGTATGTGGGTAGCCCTCTTTGGCGAAGGCTACTTTCAGGTCGTCGCGGATGGCGTCCATGGCCGGGCAGCCCGAGTACGTGGGCGTGATGGTGACTCTTACCTGTTGCCCTGCGACCTGGACGTCGCGGAGGATTCCCAGGTCCGCGATGGTGAGCACGGGGATCTCCGGATCGCAGACCGTGGCGGCGATGTCCCACGCCAGCTGCTGCTCTTTTGTCTGCCCCTGTGCCTGCTCCTGTGCAGCGATGGCCACCGCGGTCACCAGCTTGCTCCGGGGTATTCGCGCGCCAGGACCTGCATCTCCGCGAGGAGGTAGCCCAGGTGCTCTGAGTGCAGGCCATGCCGGCCGCCGCCCGGAGCAACCGCTACGTCCGGCACCTCCAGCTCCGCTTCGCTGAGGATCTCTCCCGTCAGGCGGTCAAAGTCCGCTTTCAGGCTGGAAGGCTCTACGGCGGCGCCCGCTTCAGCCAGGCGGGCGGTCAGCTCGTCGTCCTGGAAGAGCTCGGCGACGTAGGGCCACATCTGCTTCAGGCCCTGGATCATCCGGGCGCGGGATTCCTCGGTGCCGCCGGCGAGGCGGAGGACCCACTGGGCGCTGTGGTCCCGGTGGTAGTCCACTTCTTTCACGGCCTTGGCCGCGATGGCAGCGAGCGTGGCGTCCGTTGATTCCGTGAGCCTGCGGTAGAGCTCGAACTGGTAATAGCTCACCACGAACTGCCGGGCGATGGTGGCCGCGAAATCGCCGTTGGGTTGCTCAAAGATCGCGGCCGACCGGAATTCATGCTCGCGCCGGAAGTACGCCAGATCGTCCTCGGACTTGTCCCAGGCACCGCCCGCGTACGTGAGGAAGCTTCGTGCGTGGCCCAGCTGGTCCAGCGCGATATTGCCCAGGGCCACGTCCTCCTCCAGCTCGGGGCCGCGGGAGATCCAGTGGCCCAGCCGCTGCGCGAGAATCAGGCCGTCGTCGCCAAGGCGCAGCGAATACTCGGCCACGTCCTCGGTGGGCTTGGCCAGGCCGGTGCGGACCTCCAGGGCGATGTCCTCCGGGCGCAGGGCGTTGCCGGGGGTGATGCGGGTGGCCGATGCGTTGGATTCGCTCACAGGTGCTTCACTCCCTCGCTCTTGGTGTAATACGTGGCGTGCCGGTAGTCCTTGCCTTGCGGGGACTCGAAGAACGAGCCCTTGGCGTCCGGATCGCTGGCGGCGATGGCGTCGGCCGGGACCACCCAGATGGACACGCCCTCGTTACGGCGGGTGTAAAGGTCGCGGGCGTTGCGCAGGGCCATGGCGGCATCCGGCGCGTGTAGGGAGCCCGCGTGGACGTGGGACAGCCCGCGACTCGACCGGACAAAGACCTCCCAGAGGCCCCATCCGGTGGTTGATGGGATTTCGACAGGCTCAATCACCGGACTGTTTGCTGGGGCCACGCCGACCGGGGTCCCCGGCCGAGCTTGCGAGGTTGGGGAGTCGGTGGGGATCATGCTGCGTATTCCTTTGTCTTCATTGACTGTTTTGCTGCATAAGCGGCGGCTGCCTCGCGGACCCAGGCGCCGTCGTCGTGCGCTTCCCTCCGGCGCTCCAGGCGCTGGGCGTTGCAGGGGCCGCGGCCGGCCAGGACTTCCTTGAACTCGTCCCAGTCCAGCGGGCCGTGCTCCCACTTCTTGGTGTCCTCGTTGAAGCGGACCTCGTTGTCCGGGAGGGTGAGGCCCAGCACGCGGACCTGCTCCACCATCATTCCCACGAAGCGGCTGCGGAGTTCGTCGTTGCTGAAGCGCTTGATGTTCCAGGCCATGGACTGGCGGGAGTTGGGCGAATCGTCGTCCGGCGGGCCGAACATCATCAGGGCCGGCGCGTACCAGCGGTTTACGGCGTCCTGCGCCATCTGCTTCTGCTCCGGGGTGCCGTGGGCGAGTTCCAGCAGGATCTCGAAGCCCTGGCGCTGGTGGAACGATTCTTCCTTGCAGACTCGCACCATGGCGCGGCCGTAGGGGCCGTAGGAGGCGCGGCACAGCGGCACCTGGTTGCAGATGGCGGCGCCGTCCACCAGCCAGCCGATGGCACCCATGTCCGCCCAGGTGCGGGCCGGGTAGTTGAAGATGGACGAGTAGCGGGCCTTGCCGGCGATGAGATCGGCCATCATCTTGTCTCTTGTTTGACCGAGCGTCTCCGCGGCGGAATAGAGGTAGAGCCCGTGGCCGGCCTCGTCCTGGACCTTGGCCATCAGGATGGCCTTGCGCTTCAGGCTCGGGGCCCTTGAGATCCAGTTGGCTTCCGGCTGCATCCCGATGATCTCCGAGTGCGCGTGCTGGGAAATCTGGCGCAGCAGGGTCTTGCGGTAGGCGTCCGGCATCCAGTCTTTTGGTTCAATGCGGGAGTCGTCGGCGATCACGCGGTCAAAGTTGGCCTGGCCTTCCGCCTCTCGGCTGTCCTTGGCCTGGCTGTCCGCGGCTTGGCGGTCCGCGATACGCGGGGCGTTGGCTTCCATGGTTGCTCCTATGCACCTGCCTGGATTGGTCCGATTTATTTACCGACCGTTCGTTCAGGATATGCGGAGGGGCGCGAGGGCGTCAAGGACACGGGGCTTCCGGGCGGCGGCCCGCCCCCCGACGCTCTCTCACTTCCTGCAGCTTTTTCGGCCACGCTCTCTCACTACCTGGAGCCTTTTCGGCCACGCTCTCTCACTACCTGCTGCCTTTTCGGCCAAGGGAACCGTGGGATACTCCAGGCCCCGCGACTGGTGGGACCGGTTCTTCGCCGCCGGTGTTGTCCTCAAGGGACTGGACGGCGTGGCGGAACTAACCGGCGGCTTGCTGCTGCTCTTGCTGGATCCGGCCCAAATCCACAGCTTCGTCCTGCGCGTCGCGCAGCCGGAGCTGTCCGCAGACCCTAAGGACTTCATTGCCGTCCACCTGTTACAAGCCGCCGGCACCCTGACTGGCAGCACCGTCTTCTACGCCGCGCTCTACCTTCTCGCTCACGGCGCAGTAAAGGTGGTGCTCGTGGCGGCTTTGCTAATGAACAAGCCCTGGGCCTACCCCTGGATGATCGGCGTGCTCCTGGCCTTCATCGCCTACCAGCTTTACGAGTTCACGGTCGCGCCGACGGCAGGCCTGGCCGCCCTGACTATCTTCGATGCACTGGTCGTATTCCTGACCTGGCACGAATACGGCAGGCAGCGCCGGCACCAGGGAACTTAGCCGGCCGACCGGACAAGAGCACCGGGCTGCCCACTGGGTTTCGCTGGCCGACATGGGCTGTCGCTGACGCCGGGTTGGGCAACCGGTTCCTGAGAGTGCCTGTCTCAGTCCCTCGTAGGTTCCTGAACCGCCGGGACTACTCTGAGGCATGAATGATCGAGTACAGACCTGGCACGACCACCACAAAGCGTCCCTGACACGAGGCCAGCGGGCCGCCGATGTCATGCGCAACGGCATGGGAAGCTGGCCCTTCGTGGGAAGCTTCATCGGCTTCATGCTGATTTGGGCCGGCATCAACACCTGGGCGCTGGCGAACAACGCCTGGGACCCGTATCCCTATATTCTTTTGAACCTCTTGCTCTCCATGCTGGCCGGGCTCCAAGGCGCCATCCTGCTTATCGCCGCCAAGCGCCAGGATGCGATCGCCGCGGCGATGGCGCAGCACGACTTCGACACCAACGTGAAAGCGAAAGAAGAGATCGAGCTCTTGATGGACATCAACAACCAGCAACTGGAAATCCTGCACGAGCTCAGGAGGCTGGCGACCGCGGAAGGCCTTGACCTGGACCGCAGCCCGGGCACCTGACACGCCGTCACCCTCCCATTTTCCGTTCACTTCGCCGTGCGCAGGGCACAACGCTGAGGTCGGTGGACTCACCGCCGGCGTCTGGCAGTGGATGAGCATCGGGGCCGATTGGCTTTCACAGCCTCCACATAGGCATACGGTGCCCGGTTCCCATGTGGGGAGCCCATGATCAGAGTATGAGCGCATGGAGGAGAAAAATAGTTTCCGGGCTGGCATCCGTCGCGGCGTTTCTCCTGGTCGCAGCCGGCGTGGCCGGAATCGATGAAATGGCCAACGCCAAAATACCGGGGCTGGCCACCGGAACCGTGCAGACAACGACCATGAACACTGAGCCGGGGCTTGAGTATGTCCTTCTGGCTGGCCTTAACCACGGCTCACTTCCCGGTGGCTTCCCGAATGATGAACCCCGGGAAGAAAAGTACGACGAAAACTATCTTGAAACACTCCACTTCCAGCCACGTCCCGCAGCCTGAGAAGCTGAGAGCAGCGGCGGGGGCGCCTCCCGCCGTCGGACGTTGCTCCCCATTTCCTCCGTCCGGGGCACGTAAAGCCCGGCGTGTCCCGGGATTTGGTTGTCTTTTGGCGAACTGGGCAGGAGTGTGAATCGCAGCGATATATGACGGCGTTTCGCAGCGCGAAATGTCACCCCCGGCCGCCCGTTAGTCGCACCTTCAACGGACGTTCCGTGAGCGAACGGATCAGAGGTTCAGCGCGGACAGCACTCTTGCGCGAAGCAGCTGTTACTCGCGGACGTACGCTCGTGGCCCTCCTGGGGGTCGAACGACGACGCGGGGCTCCCCGATGATGCGGTGACTTCTGAATTGGTCTCGGATGAGGTCGATCTCCAGACTGCCGGGGAACCGGTTCCAGTAATGGACTTCGTCCTCCTCGTTGCCGCCGCTGACATCTGCGATGAGGAGATCGCCGCCGAGCAGGTCTTGAACGGTGAGAGCTGTGGGTCCGCACTGGCCGTGTCTGGCGTTGTCGGGGTGCCACTTCGCGACGCTCGGCGACCGCGGAAGAGGGCTCTCGCTAAGCCAGCCGCGAAGCACGCCACCAGGAGGAAGGAAACCGCGGTAATTGCCCACGTCGCGCTGAGGGCATCCATCACCATTTCTCTCGGTGATCCGTTTGGGGAACATTGGCGGGCGTTAAAGGGGACATTACGCGCTGCAAAATCCGCCACTTTATCGCAGCAATTTGTCCATTCTCGAAGTCATCTGCACTGACAACCCCAGAATTACGGGGGTAGTGCAGGCGCGTGTGAACAGACTGTGTCCAAACCCGGCTGCACTGCGGAACAGTTTGTACCGACGTCGCCTGTACCAAACGACGCAATCAGCTGGCTGGTGCCTTTGCGGTGCCCGTTGCGGGGACCCGCCGGTAGAGCGTTGGCACGGAAATGCCGAGGCTGCTGGCAGGAACTCCCTGCCCGAATCCTGCCAGATTCCTTGCCAAATCTTGAGCCAAACGCGTCAAAGTAAAGAACGTTATCAATACTCAGAACAACTACGGCTGTTCATCTCGAAACCTGGAGCTTGAGTGGCGGTGCACTGGGTGAACTCGGACCTCAACTACACAGTCTGAGCACCACGGGAGAGAAAATCTTTACAACTTTTAGGGAGATTAAATGAAACGAATATTAGTCGCGTTAGTCGGTGCCCTGACGCTGGTGGTTGCGGGTCCCCTCGCCTCGGCCGGGGCTACCGTCCCGAGTATCACGCCCGCACAGGTCAACACCGGTTTCTCGGGCACCGCCTATGGTTCCTACATTTTCAATTCTGACAAGTCGCTCACATCGGGTCCGACGGCGAATTCAATGGTTAGCTGCACCGCCAGCACAGGAAAGACCGCCACTAATAACCTGGCCGGAGTCAATGTCCCCGCAGTCGGGACCATCGGCACCGCAACAACAAGTGTCAAGACGCTGCTGTCGACAACAGGTAAGCGTATCGAGGGACGGTCAACCGTTGCCGGTGCGAACCTATTGGGCGGACTCATCACGGCCGGGGCTATTACCTCCGAGAGTTCCGCCGAAAAGAACACCGCAGGAATATTTACCGGCACCAATAATACGACTATTGCCAGTCTCACAGTCCTGGGTGTCCCAGTGAATGTCAGTCCGGCTGCTAACACGCTTATTGACCTCAAGCTGCCGCTCCTGGGTTCGATTGGCAAAATTACTCTCAATGGCCAGGAGAAACGAATGGTCAACGGCGTCTATGAGGTATCCACGACGGCGCTGCGCGTACAGATCCTCAAAGCCGGGCTCTCGGGCCTCAAGGCCGGAACGGACATCCGTCTCGGTGTCAGCATCGTCAAGCTGGCGCCCCCGCAGTCTGGTTATCTAACTGGTGCAGGGTTTAGTACAAGGGCCGCATTGTTGTCCGGTCTCGTCGGATCAGGTCCGACGGCGTATGCCGTGATCAAGTGCGGCGGCGGAACCTCAACCGCAAACTTGGCCGGGGTCACCATTCCTGGTGTTGCAACGGCCGGTGTCTCCTCGACGACGGCTACCGGTGTTCTGGCGCCCCAGCCCAAGAGCACTGTGACCAACACCCTTGCGGGGCTCAACGTGCTGAGCGGCTTGATTCAGGCTGACGCTATCAAGTCAGAGACCAGTGCCAGCCGGGCCCTGGCAGGCGGCAAGGTCACCTTCACGGACACTTCGTCGTTTGTCAATCTCAGGATCGCCGGGCAGCCGGCGATCAACGCCTCTGTTGCACCCAACACCGTGATCCAGGTGCCGGGTCTGGGCCAGGTCACGCTGCATAAGGTGACCAAGTCGACCACGACAATAGCCGTCACCATGATCGAAATCGTCTTGAATCAGGCGCTCGGCGCACTGCCCACAGGATCGAAGATTCAGATCGGCTATTCGAGCTCGGGCATCGGGTCGTAGACGCTCGACATAAGGCCAGGGGTGTCGCCGCCATCCGCGGCGGCGCCCCTCCGTCTTTCCGGCGCGGTCACCCTCCCGGCCTCCACAAAAGTCGGGCTCCTGATTCGGCGATCGTCATCGTTCGGCCCGTGAAGCCAAGGCCCCTGCAAGGCACGCACCACCGGGCGGAGCCCCGAAAGCATGTATCTTTGCTTGGGCTGTCTTTCGTCCAACTCGAGATTAGCCCCGGCCTTGGAGGTCGGCGCGAACGTTATACCGACCTCAAGAGCCGGGGTGCCATTCCGGTGTCCGACTTTTACGTGGTTGCCAGGTAACGCCGCTATCGGTGCTGGTGAGAGTCGGTTGCGCGCGGTTGGGTCGGCCCCCCGTAACCGCGAGCAACCGGCTCTAGGTGCTCGCAGTACTCTTGCCACCACGCCGGGTCCCCGGCTGCCATATTGTCGTTGCCGTCCCGGTGGCCGACGCTGCCGTCGGCCAACTCACGCACGATGTCTGCATGACCGGCATGCCGATGTGTTTCGGCAGTCACGTGGCCCAATATGCGGGCGAGGGTAACCGGGTTGCTCGCCTCGCGCCACCACGGCACGTAGCCGGAAGCACCAAGCGGCAGCAGGGAAATTGTTGCGTCGGCCGGGGACCTTACATCCGCGCGAATTTGGCCTTCACCATCAAGTAGAGCCCATAACAGATCAGACCCGCGCCGACGGCGGTCAGCATGTAAACCCCGTACGGCTGCTCGCGCAGCGCCTTCAATCCGCCATCCAGGCCAGTGGACTCCTGAGGGCGGGCGTTGGCGGTGGCGATAATGAACAGCAATCCCACCAGAAACAGTGCGACGCCCTCGGCCACGTAGCCAACCACTCCCAGCCCAGTCACGACGGCCCGGCCGGTGCCCGAGGACGGCAGCCTCAGATCCTTCTTGAACGATCCTTTGACTCCGAGGACCACGAAGACAAGCCCGGCGACGGCGATCCCGGCCCCGATGACGATCAGCAGGACCGAACCCCCGGGCGCCTTCATGATCGAAAGCGTGAAATCGCTCGTGGACTGTCCGCTGTTCTTGCTGTTTCCGCTAGCGGAGGCAGCAAACGTCAGCGCCATGACGGCGAACACCACAGCCTTGCCGGCTGCGGAAAGCTTCTTCCCGACCTTCTTCCCGGCCTCCAGCTGACCGTAATCGAACACGGCGTTGCTGGTTTGCCAGAGCGCCAGAGCCACGCAGGCGGCGAACCCGGCCCACAGCAGCAGCAGACCCTGCGGCTGGGCGGCGAGTTGGGCGACTGCACCGGCCTGATCCGCCTGTCCGGCCTTGCCTAGTGCCAACTGGATGGCGACGAACCCGATCAGCAGGTGCAACAGGCCGCTGACGGCAAAACCTGCCCTGGCGGCAATCACTAGAGCCCTAGAGTTCGATGCATCCTCGACCGCGTTCGCGGCCTCCTTCAGCTCTCTCTTCATTTCCGATCCTTAGCGCAAGCGCAAACGCAGATGCGGTGATGCGTATAGCCTATTTTGTCACGGGAGGACACCCACAGACAGGCCTGGTCGGAGACAGCGAAGACAACGTCCGCGGGAGCCTGTGGAGACACTCCAATTCGTTCCGTTAGACGGTCCCCCACCCGCGGCGGGTGAGTTCGTCGACAATGTCCTTCGCGTCGCGTCGTGCAGCGACCGGGCCGGGCGGTCGAGTTTGGTCACGACCAGGGTGTCCCCGGCCCGGCAGGGCACGGACCCGGGAAGGCATGGCGGTCGCCAAGGCGAAGGGTCGCCTGCGGGGAAACAGCCCAAGCTGTCCAAACACAGGAAGCCCACCTGGTCTCCGTTCACCGGGCAGGGACGCACACGACCGTGGAACTTGCCGGACTCTTCGCGGTAGCGCGCTCAACCGTCTACCGTGCCATCAGACGCTCAGGCGACGCCGCATGACCGCTTTGCGTGATTTCCCTACTGATCCCTCAGCGGTCGGACATCTTGAGCGGGAGTCGGCTCGCGATGTCGTGTGCGCATTCTTCGGTTGAGCGGTCTGTGGTGTTGACCTCTAAGTCGTAAACGACTCCGCTGTGCACGATCAAAGCTTGCTGTCGCGCCATTCCTTCCACGCGGTCAGCGCGTTGTGCTTCGCGGGATGCGGCGACATCCGGGTCGCAGTGGATTCCCACCCACATGAAGCTCACGTCGCTAAACGTAGACTGCAGACGCTTCTGTCCAGCACCCCCGGAAAGCAGAACCTCATCAAGGATCAGGTGGGCCCCCGCCCTGGCCATACTGCTGAGCCCGGCGTACCAAGTGCGTTCTAGGGCCCGGTGCTCAGCGCTGAAGGTAATAGTGCCGTCCCGCTCGTACGTTATTCCCGCCCGCGGGCTGTTACCTCGACCGGGAAGAGCTTCGATGAACGTGTCGACGCCGAAGGTCAACCAGATGCCCGGAAGGATTCCCTGAAGAGCTCGACTAATCGAGGACTTACCGGAACTCGAACCCCCGTTCAGCACAAGCACCAGGGGGTTCTGGTCAGTAGACATTCCACGAGCCTAGCCCAGAGGGCGTCGCCTCTTGGCGCGGGCAATGACCGTTGGCGCCTGGCTGCACAGTGCCCAGTACGCCGAGCCTGCGGCCAGTGAGGCCACGACGGCGAGCGCGGGGCTGAGCTCAACCACCAGCGGGTATACCAGCCAATGCACCAGGTAAATATGCAGGGACGCGCTCGCCAGCAGGACACTGAGGCGCCGCAGCCCGGCCGGGACGGGGAGGCTGGGGAGCCACAGGAGCAGGAGGATCCCGGCAACGACCGTCAGTTCGCGGTAGGGATTCTCGAAGAACCCCGGGATGGTCAAAGCGGCCACGAGGCTCAGGGTGTACCGCTGAAGGATGTGAGTGGCCCGGGCAACTGCCCATCCCAGCGCGAAGAGCCAGAGCGCCGGCGTCGTGTGCGGAATTCCCGGCTCAAAAAGCTCATACCGGGTGAGCAGCCCGGCGCCGAGCAACGCCAGCGGAAAAAGGAACGGGAAGCGCTTTTCGGCCCGGCTGACCCAGGGCAGGGCGAGCAGTGCCGTCATGCTGACCAGCAGGTAGACCAGCACCTCAATGAACCAGAAATGCGACCGTGCGGTCACCTCTTCGGGTCCGATAATGGCGTTGAGGAGAACGATATTCGCCAAGCTGTATCTGTCGGTGATCAGGTAGGCGAACCCGATGAAGGCCATGCTGGGGATGATCACCCTGGCCAGGCTGGCTGCTTGTTTCCGCAGCCGCGGCAGACGTTCCCCGGACAGTTGGAACCGGGCAAAGTTGAAACCAGCCACGGCCAGAAGCACGTGGGCGGCACCCTGCCAGTGCAGGAATCCGATATGGGTGCTCACAATCAGGAAAATGGAGACCGCTCGCAGCACGATGCTGGTTTCAAGCCGGGCGAACAGGCGGCGCTTGCGCAGCCGCGGCTGTTCAAGGCGGGCCCCAAGCACTCCCACCGGGGTGATGTGCCAGTCCGGGGGCAAATGTCCCAATGCCTGCTCAAGTCGCACGGACGCTGCCACATACGAAAGCGAGTCCCCTCCGAGCGAAACGAACGTGTCGTCGTCGGAAATGTCTGTCAGCTCCAGCGTGTCTTCAAAAATCCGGACCACACTGTCCGGTGGGTTAGCTCCGGGCTTCGCGCTGGAAGCCGCGTCCTGAATTATGGGATCGCCCTGTTTGGGCTGTTTGGCGAGGGCCAGGACGGCCGGGTAGTCCAGCTTGCCGGACGCCAGACGCGGGAGCTCCGGCACCGCGCGGACTTCCAGGGCAGCGCGCGGCAGGCCTATCCCCTGGGCGAGGAGCTTGCCCAGCAGCGCTGGGTCGTGTTCACCCTCGACGGCGACCGCGAGCCTTTGGTCCGTGCCGGCACTGGCCGCCTGAATACCAAGATCTGCAAGGAGCCGTTCAACTTGCCCAAGGTCGACCCGGAGACCGACGATCTTGACGAACCGGCTGCGCCTTCCCACTACCTCGTACTGGCCATCCGGGTTCTGGCGTGCCAGGTCTCCGGTGCGGAGTTCATCCACCGTCCGCCCGAGGCCGAGGTCCTCCGGCGTCTGGGCATAACCCAGCATCACGTTGGGCCCGGAATAGACCAGTTCCCCGTGCTCCAGTCCGGGGAGCGGGTCTATCCGGAAGGCGCCGCCGGGGATAGGGATTCCGATGGCGCCTGGCGACGTCCCTGCCAGCCGGGGAGGGAGGTAGGCCATCCGTGCGGTGGCCTCCGTCTGCCCGTACATCACAAAGAGATCCCAGCTGCTCCGTGTGCCCAGTTCGGAGTAACGCCGGACCAGGTCAGGGCCGAGCCTGCCGCCAGCCTGTGTCACATATCTGAGGGTGGGCAGATTCATCGCGGCGAACCCCACCCGTTCGAGCAACTCGAAGGTGTAGGGAACGGCTGCGAAGGACGTTGCCCCCTCGCGGCGGAACAGATCCCAGAAGCAGGGGTCCACCACGGACAGATCCGTTAGGACCACGCTGGCCCCACGCAGCAGGTGGCTGTTGATCACTGACAGTCCATAGCAGTAGGACATGGGCAGCGTGGTCATTGCCCGGTCATTTTCGGTGATGCCGAGGTACTCCGCGATGGACTCTGCGTTCGCTTCGAGGTTTTCGTAGGACAGCCGCACGAGCTTGGGTGAACCGGTGGAACCTGAAGTGCTCAACAGAAGCGCCAGGTCGGGGTGCAGAGTGTGTCCGGTGCCGGGCCGTCGTTCTTCCATCACTGTCCGGCCGTTCGCGGAACTAAGGATCACGTCCGGATCATAGGCCGCGACGAGGGATTCCAGGGCGGCAGGCTTGTCCGCGGGCAGGAGGATCAGCGGATGACCGGCGGCCATAGCCGCCAAATACCCCACCAACGAGTCAATATCGTTACCGGCCGTCAGGGCCACCAGCCGACGTTCGGTACCGAGGCGCCGGCCCAGATCCTCAACACGCTCAGCCAATTCCCGATACGTCAGGACGCCAGTGCTGGTGGCAACGGCAGTCCTGTCGCCGTTGCTCGCGAGGTTGGCGGCAAACGACAGGCGCTGAAGGTCAAGTTGGGTGCTCATGGCGTGCGGTCCGTAGGTGTCTTCGACGAATTTAGGGGAGGCTATCCTTCGAAGAGTACAGCGGCCATTTGCAAATTAAGAAACCAATATATGCCTTATTTCTCCAGCGGGTGGTGTAATGCCTTGCGTCCGTCCGGATGTGGCTGAGGTAGCGGGCCCTCTAGGACCAGCGTTCGACGTCGGCACGCATGCTGGCAAGCTGGGTCCTGAGCTCCGGCAGACTCCGCGCTGCCGTTTGCCACACCGTGTCGTTACGAATGGCCCCGTAGTCATGAGAGAGCACATTCCGGAGTCCGCGCATCTGACGCCAGGGTATCGCCGGGTACTGCACCCGCACGATATCCGGGATCCGGTCCGCGGCAGTGTTCAGGTCAATGAGGATGGATTTCATGGCCTCGCGTGACCGCCAATTGTCAGGATCGCTGAAGGCAGGCTCACCCTCGTCTACGATCTGCTGTGCCCAGCCCAGCCGTTCCTCCATGTCGCCGATCAGCTGGAGGACCCGCTCCTTCGGGGCCGTCGCGAGGGAGAGAGTCAGATCGTTTTGCTCTCGTGGCGCGAACTGGCCGCCCGCGGGATTCTCTTCGGGGTGCCCGCTCACAGGGGAACTGCTTCGCTGAGGATGCGCTCCATTATTGGGCCCCCTGAACCCGATGGGACGATATCCACTTCCACCCCGAGCAGGTCAATCATGTCCAGGCGGAAGCCGGACAGGTCGAAGAGCGTTGCACCGGGTTCGAGGTCAACCAGGAGATCGACGTCGGATGCCGGTGTGTCCTCGCCTCGTGCCAACGATCCGAAAACACGGACGTTGTGTGCTTTGTATCTGTGGGCGATCGCAAGTGTCTCGCCGCGGTGTTCAGCGAGGATCTCTGATGGCCGGCGCCTCAACACATGCATAATCCGGTCAAGGGTTTCGGGCCGGGGGATGCGCTTCCCAGATTCATAAGCGGAGAGATTCGGCTGGCTGACGTTCGCAAGCTCCGCGAGCCGCTTCTGGCTCAGCCCGGCACGAAGCCTCTTCTCCGCTATCCCACTGGTCATAGCTCAAGTATATCGGGGCGATATACAATCGGGGCGGGGAAATCGGCCCGGGAGCCGACGATCGGGATGTGCCCTGGCGGCGGAGGGCGGGCGTCAAAATTCTCCGTGGACATTCCAGATCAGCCCCTGAGCTCGGCGCGGCGGAAGCGGAGTTCCCGCAGCGCCCCGTTCAGAGGTGGCCCGGTAAAGGGAAGGTTTTCCAGATCGCTTGCCGTGGCTGCTGCCAGCGCGATCTTGTTGGCAGCGGTGGCCGCACGTGCGGGCAGCCCGATGCTGGCCGCAAACTCCTGCCAATGCCGGGCTTTGAGGTTCTTCACGCGGCCGGAGATGGTCAGCGCCATGGTGTCATCGCCGTAGAGCAGCGTGCAGGGGATGTCGTAGACCGGTGCCACTACCCAGGCGCCGTGCCGGCCCTCCAGGACCGACGCGTTCTTGGCATGCAGGTCACCGTTTCCGGTCAGCCACGCGAACACAAACTGCAGGTAGAGGTTCCTGACGGCAACAGCTTTGGCTTTGCACAGCCCAGCCAGCGCCTCGACCACTTCCTCGGAGCTCACGGCATATTTTGATGCCGGGGGAAGGTTCAGGACCTGTGCGGCATCCTCCAGGGCCAGGCGCAGCAGCCCGTGGTCCTGCGTACGGTCGAACCGCTCCACGAGGAGTCCGGGCAGGCCGTTCCGGTTCACGACCACACTGTGCCTGGCCACCGGGATTTTCAGGGCCTTAGCCCCGGTGAGGTGTGCTGCTTCATTCAGCACCAGATGAGGGTGCCGGGGCGGATCCAGTTTGAGCAGGTACCGGCGGTTGGCCAGGGCAACCGGGGTGGTCAGCATCGACGCGCTGGCCTTAGCCTGGACTCCCGGTAGCCCGTGCCGGTCCACCGCGTCGGCGAGGGCAGCAAAATCCAGGTTCTCCGGGCGCGACGTGTCCGCCAGCGGCAGTGGCTCCGCAGGCACGTCTCCGGCGGGGACGATCTGCACGTCACCGGGAACGTCGGCCCCCACGGCCAACAGAAGGCTGAGCTCATCGCCCAGGCTGGTCTTCACGGCGTCCTTCAGTACGGTGAGGCGGTGGCCCTCGGGCAAGAGGCCGGAGAAGAAGGACGGCAGCGCGCCACTGGGCGTTTCCAGCGGCTCCGCGACAACAGGCAAGGTGGTCGCGACGGGGCGGCCGGCTGAGCTGAGATAGCTCGGCGTGTAGGACAAGACGACGCTGCCGCGGCTGGTCCGGTTCAAATGTGCCGCCAGGACACCTGCTTTGTACACATCCGCGCTGCGGACGAATTTCAGTCGCCCCAGGTCCTCACTCATCGGTAGCCTTGAGGCGCAGCCCCACAGCGTTGGCCGCGGCGGCTACCGTGACCAGGGATGGATTGCCGGTCCCGGTTTCGATGGCGTGAACGGTCCGGGAGGACGTACCGATCAGGTCGGCCAGCGTGCCCTGGGTGATACCAGCTTCCTTTCGGGCGCGCCGAATGCTGGCCCCGATGGCTGCGACGTCCTCCACTGTTGCTCCTTCTGAAATATATTGCTGATTCCGCCGGTTTCACTACCCACCTTTCCCTACGGACTAAAAATCTGCAACATATTTCTGAAAATGCGCTGTGGCCACTGATGATGGCGGACGAAAGCTCGAATCAGAAGAATATTTCCGATGATCCATTGTCCCGCGGCTACTAGAATGGCGACATGACACCGCAGGAGCTGGCTAACTTGGCACATTTGCGCCGTGCCCGCGACCTGATCGACCGCGAGTACGCCCGGCCGCTGGACGTCCCCACCATGGCCACCGGCGCGCTCATGTCCGCGGCGCACTTCTCCCGCCAGTTCAAGGCCGCCTACGGTGAGACGCCTTACAACTACCTCATGACGCGGCGGATCGAACGCGCCATGGCGCTGCTCCGCGCCGGCGCCAGCGTGACCGACGCCTGCATGGAGGTGGGCTCCACGTCCCTGGGTTCGTTCAGCTCGCGGTTCACCGAGATCGTGGGCATAACGCCAAGCGCCTACCGGGCCCGCGAACACCACGCCGTGAAAGCCATGCCCACCTGCATCGCCCGGCAGCACACCCGGCCCGCGCGCAAACCGAGCAGGATTGAAGAAGCTTCTTCCTAGCCGCTCCCCTAGCGTGGGAGACATGAACATTTCATTGAAGTACGCACACGTCACCGTCAACGATCTCGATGAGTCCCTCGCGTTCTACCGCGACGCCCTCGGCCTGGAAGTAAGGAACGACGTCGGCTCGGACGGACAGCGCTGGGTCACCCTGGGCAGTGCCGCCCAGCCCGACCTTGAGATTGTCCTGTCGCCCCCGCACGCCGGCCGCTCCCAGGCCGACGGGGACGCCATCCAGGAGCTGCTCACCAAGGGCGTTATGCCCATGCTCGTGTTCAACACGGACGATCTCGACGCCGCCTTCGAAGCCGCCCGGGCCTCCGGCGCGGAGGTCCTCCAGGAGCCCATCGTCCAGCCCTGGGGCCCGCGCGACTGCGCCTTCCGTGACCCGTCCGGCAACATGATCCGCATCAACCAGGGCTAACGACGCGCAAGTTCGTTTTCGAGGCGGACATTCCGTTCCGCAGTCCATATTCCGGGTGCGCCCGGGAAGGTGCGCGTCGGAAACGAACAAGCGCGTCGCCAGGACTTCTCCACATAGCGGCACTTACCCCTCCCACCGAGGGCGCGCAGCTGGCATCTTCGCTACATGACCGACTTTCCATCGCTTCTTTTGGCCCGCGACCGCGCCTTTCACGGGCTGACCCCGAATGACCTCGCCAAGCACGTAAAGGCCGGTTCCCTGGTCCGCGTCCGGCACGGCGTCTACACGGACGGCCAGGTGTGGAAGGGGCTGAAGGCGTGGGAACAATATCGCCTCCGCGTCCAGGCAGCTGCGGAAACGTTCGAGAAACCCACGGTCTTCGCCCGGCACTCCGCCGCCAGCGTGTGGGGAATTCCCACCATCGGCCTGCACCACCCGGTCCAGGCGCTCACCATGAAGAACGACGGCGGCCGGTCACGTGCCGGAGTCCGCCGCCACTTTGCTACGCCGGCGGGTCTGATGGTGGTCCAACGGGAGGGCCTGCTCGTCACCGGCCGCATCCGCACGGTCCTGGACCTGGCAGCGTTTGCGCCGTTCACGGAGGCGGTAGCGCCGCTGGACCACGTGCTGAAACCGGACCGCTCCCTGCGACTGAGCGCCCTGACCAAGAACGAGTTATTGGCGGCCCTCGGCACGAACTACTCGGCGGCCGCCGGGCGGAGGATAGTGAACGCTGTTGCTTTCGCGGACCCGTTGTCCGCTTCCGCAGGGGAGTCCTACAGCCGCGCCCTTATGCACGTGGCCGGTTTCGACGCCCCGGTCCTGCAGCAAGCCATCCACGACAGGGACGGCTTGGTGGGCTACACCGACTTCTATTGGAAGCAGGCCAAGGTTGTGGGCGAATTCGATGGCGAGGAGAAGTACCTCAAACCCGAGTACCTCAAGGGCCGGACCGCGTCGCAGGCGGTGATGGAGGAAAAGAAGCGCGAGAACCGAATCCGGTCCACCGGGTTAGACGTGGTGAGGTGGGATTGGGCCGAGCTGATGGAGCCCGGAAAGCTGGAACGCAAGCTGGCAGCGGCCGGCGTGCCCCGCCGTCGTGCGCGTTCTGCGGTTTTCGACGCGCAAACCCGGCTGTGACCCGCAGATTCCCTGGCCCTACCGATATTTAGCCCTCGACAAGGAATCTGCGCAGCGTAAAGAAATCTGCGTAGCGCCAGGACGACGTCGGCACCCAACCCGGGTGCCGACGTCGTCCGTTCAGCTCGCGGCGGGGACGGCCGTGGCGCCGGCGAGCCGGAGCCAGGTGTCCACCACGGTGTCGGGGTTCAGGGAGACGGAATCGATGCCTTCCCCGACCAGCCATTCGGCGAAGTCCGCGTGGTCGCTGGGACCCTGGCCGCAGATGCCCACATATTTGCCGCGCTCCTTGCAGGCCTTGATGGCCATGCTCAGGAGCTTCTTGACGGCAGGATCCCGCTCATCGAAGCCGCCCGAGACGATCGCGGAGTCCCGGTCCAGGCCCAGGGCCAGCTGGGTCATGTCGTTGGAGCCGATGGAGAAGCCGTCGAAGTAGTCCAGGAAGTCATCCGCCAGCAGCGCGTTGGACGGAATCTCGCACATCATGATCACCTCGAGGCCGTTCTCGCCACGGACCAGGCCGTTCTCTGCCAGCAGCTCGATGACGCCGCGGGCCTCGTCCAGGGTCCGCACGAACGGGATCATCAGCTTGACGTTGGTCAGGCCCATCTCGTTACGGACAAAGGACAGGGCCTCGCACTCGAGGTCGAAGCAGTCCCGGAAGGACGGCTCCAGGTACCGTGAGGCGCCGCGGAAGCCGAGCATCGGGTTCTCTTCGTGCGGCTCGTAGGCCGGTCCGCCGATGAGGTTGGCGTACTCGTTGGACTTGAAGTCGGACATGCGCACAATCACCGGCTCCGGCGCGAAGGCCGCCGCGATGGTGGACACCCCCTCGGCCAGGCGCTTGATGTAGTAGTCGCGCGGGCTGTCATAGGCGGCGATCCGTTCCCGGATTTCCGCGGCCACGTCCGCCGGCTGGCTGTCCAGGTTCAGGAGCGCCTTGGGGTGGATGCCGATCTGGCGGTTGATGATGAATTCCAGCCGGGCCAGGCCCACGCCGTGGTTGGGCAGCTGCGCGAAGGTAAACGCCTGCTCCGGGGTACCCACGTTCATCATGACCTTGACCGGGGCCTCGGGGAGCTCGGTGATGGCGGTTTCCTCAACGCTGAAGTCCAGGAGCCCTTCGTAGATGGTGCCGGTCTCGCCGTCGGCGCAGGAGACTGTCACCTCGAGGCCGTCGGTGAGGGAATCCGTGGCACTTCCGGTACCGACGACGGCGGGAATCCCCAGTTCGCGGGCGATGATGGCCGCGTGGCACGTGCGTCCGCCGCGGTTGGTGACGATGGCGGAGGCACGCTTCATGATCGGTTCCCAGTCAGGGTCGGTCATGTCCGCGACCAGGACATCGCCGGTCTTGAAAGCGGCCATCTGGTCGATCGCGGTGAGAATGCGGACGCTGCCGGCACCGATCCGCTGGCCGATCGCGCGGCCCTCGGCCAGCACCCGACCGGTCGCGTTGAGGCGGAAACGGCTCAGGCTGCCGGCGGCGCGGCGGGACTGCACGGTCTCCGGGCGCGCCTGCAGGATGTACAGGCCGCCGTCGGTTCCGTCCTTGCCCCACTCAATGTCCATGGGACGGCCGTAGTGGTTCTCGATGGCGACGGCGTGCCGGGCGAGCTGCTCGACGTCCTCGTCGCTGAGGCTGAAGCGGCTCCGCAGCTTGGCCTCCACCGGCACGAAGTCGATGGTGCGGCCGATCTCCTGACTGTCCGTGTAGGTCATCTGGAGGGCCTTTTCGCCCAGTCCGCGCTTGAGGATGGCCGGGCGGCCGGCCTGCAGCGCGGGCTTGTAGACGTAGAACTCATCCGGGTTCACGGCGCCCTGGACCACGGCCTCACCCAGGCCGTAGGAGGACGTGACAAACACGGCGTCCTGGAAGCCGGACTCGGTGTCCATGGTGAACATAACGCCGGAGGCCCCGACGTCGGAGCGCACCATCCGCTGGATGCCGGCGGAGAGTGCCACCTCGGCGTGTTCGAACTTGTGGTGCACGCGGTAGGCGATGGCGCGGTCGTTGTAGAGGGATGCGAACACATCCTTGATGGCGATCAGGATGTTCTCGATGCCGCGGACGTTCAGGAAGGTTTCCTGCTGCCCGGCGAAGGAGGCGTCCGGGAGGTCTTCCGCGGTTGCGCTGGAACGGACGGCCCAGGAGAGGTCTTCGGAGCCGGCATGCTTGTCCACCAGCTGCTGGTAGGCATCCCTGATCTGCGTCTCGAAGTCCGGCAGGAAGGGCGTCTCGCGGATCAGGGTCCGGATTTCCTGGCCGGCCGCGGCGAGGGCCGTCACGTCATCAGTGTCCAGGCCAACCAGCCGGTCCACGATTTTCTGGTCCAGGCCGGAATCTGCCAGGAAGGTGCGGTAGGCGTCCGCCGTTGTCGCGAAACCGTCCGGGACCTGCACGCCGGCGGAGGTCAGGTTCTGCACCATCTCCCCGAGCGAGGCGTTTTTGCCGCCTACCCGGTCAAGGTCCTTGAGTCCGAGTTCTGAGAACCACAGGATGTCTGTCGTCATAGTTGCTGCTCCTTTGCAGATGATGGCATGCGGGGGCGCCGCCCCGCGCGCGGCTGTGGCCGGTTGGTGGGCGCGAATCCTGTCTACAGTGACAGGTCCGGAGCACCTTTCCAACATGATGTGCGCCACACAGGGATTGTGAAAATTTTCTCTAATGCTTGAGGTTCATGCGCTGCAGGATGGTGGCGGCCATTTCTTCCACGGACACGGTGGCCGAATTCAAGTACGGGATCCGGTGCGAGACGTACAGCTGCTCCGCGCTGCGCAGCTCGAAGCCGCACTGCCGCAGCGATGCGTAAGGTGAGCCGCGGCGCCGTTCGGTGCGGATCTGGCTCAGCCGCAGCGGGTTGGAGGACAGCCCGAAGCATTTCTCAACAAAGGGCCGCAGCGGCTTGGGCAGCCCTTCCCGCTGAAAGTCCTCGTCCACCAGCGGGAAGTTCGCGGCGAAGATGCCGTGCTGGAGCGCCAGGTACATGGTGGTGGGCGTTTTTCCGCAGCGGGACGGAGCCACCAGGATGACCTGCGCCTTTTCCAGCGCCCGCAGGCTCTGGCCGTCGTCGTGTTCCATGGCGTACTCGACGGCGGCCATCCGGGACTGATACCGCTCCGCGTTGCCCAGGCCGTGCGCCCTGCCCGGTTCACCGCTGGCCTGCGCGCCGAGGGCCTGCTCCAGCTGTCCCACGTGCGTCCCGATGAGATCCACGATGATCCCCTGGCACTTTGCAATGGCCTGCCTGATGTCACCGCTGACGGCCGTGGAAAAAACGATGGGCCGCGGGCCGGTGGCAACCAGTTTGTCGATGGTGCCCACCACGGATCTGGCCTGTTCAACGGTGGTGATGAACGGGACTGTGATGCGGTCAAAGTTGTTGGCGGGGAACTGCGTCAACAACGTGTTGCCGAGCGTTTCCGCGGTGATGCCGGTGCTGTCCGAAAGGAAGTAGACAGGCCGAATCTGGTGATTGGTCATGAAGGCATTCTGCACCGGAGAGACGACACGGAAAAATCACCCGGCTGAAACACCCCCGCAACCTGGGCGGGGCATGCTGGGCATAGGGGAACAACCAGCAGGGGGCACAGCATGATGATTGACCAGGTACAGACCGCAAAAATCCAACCCGGCGACCACATCGAGGCGTGGCACAACGGCAAGCTGTTCCACAAAGGCCGGGTGACCGACGTCGTGCGTTCCCTGGACCTGATCTGGATCCTGGACGCCAGGACCGGCACGCGGAAGCTGCTGGACCCGGACGCTCTGGAGATCATCCGGGTGCGGGACTAACGTGGTGCCTGGTGGGCCAGCCGGCTAGGGCTGGCCACCAGGAAAGACAATAGCTGCGAGAGTTGGGCCGCACGTTCGCACCTTTGGAGGTGGGCCATGCCGCTACGCAGCTTCTTCCGCCGCAGGCGGGGACTGCGGGTCATCGCTGCGGTGGCGCTGACGGTGCTGGGGCTGACGCTGGCCTCCACCTTGGCCAATCTGGTCATCGAAGGAGTTGAGCACTCAAACTCCACCCCTTATGGCGAACGCATCCAGATCGAGCAGGGAACCATCAACGTCTCCCGGACCGGCGAAACCGGCCCCACCCTGGTGCTGCTCACTGGACTTGGCACGCCGGCACCGGCGCTGGACTTTGCGCCGCTGATCCGGGAATTGGACGGCTACCGGACGGTGGTTGTGGAGGGGTTCGGCTACGGCTACAGCGACATGACCGCCAGGCCTCGGACCATCGAGAACATCTCCGAGGAACTTCACGAGGTGCTCGCAAAACTCGGCATTACGGGCCCGTACGTTCTTGCGGGCCACTCGATCGCGGGCTTCACCACCTTGTACTACGCCAACAAATACCCCGCGGAAGTGTCCGCTGTGATCGGCATCGACGCCACAGTGCCTACCGCAGCCCCGGCATCTCCGGGCTCTCCGGCACCCGCTGATGCGCCGCCGTCGGGCAATTTCTGGGAACGCATGCCGTCCACCACTGGCCTGGTCCGCTGGGCGGCGGCCTTGGGCCTGACGGACCCGGACAGCAGCAGCTATACGCCGGCCGAAATAGCTCACATGCGCATGCTCACCGGCTGGAACTTCGGCAACGCGGCCGTGACTGACGAAACCAACCGGGTGGGCGAGAACGCCCTGAAACTGGAGGGCCTCAGCTACCCCAGCCAGATCCCGGTGCTGATGTTGCTGGCGCAGAAAACCCTGGACGAGCGGCCCGAGTGGGTGAGTCTCCATGAACGCCAGATGCTCAACGTCGCACGCCATGAGCTGGTGGTCCTTGACGGCCAGCACTACCTGCACTGGACCCAGTCCCAGGAGATGGCGAAAAAGATTGACGAGTTCCTGGGCAACAATCCGTAAATTTCGAAGGGCTCAACTACTGTGTGTCACCGCGCTGATGGCACGCTTGTGGGCACCATGCGTTCGGCTTAGATTTGGGCATGACCAATTCGCCCGAACATGAGCTGCTCCTTGAGCTGCAGGACCTGATTATCGGCACGGGATCGGTGGCGGACTTCCTGGGCGGGCTCTCCGTCATCGCAGCGGCCGCACTGAGCCGCTCCGCCGGCGCAACGGTTGAATGCGGGGTCACTCTCAAGCTCGCTAGGAAGACCGCAACGGTGGGCGGCAGCACAGAGCGCGCCATCCACCTGGACCGCATCGAACAGGCCGTGGGCGAGGGGCCCTGCCTCACAGCGTTGAAGGTAGCGACCCCTGTGCTGCTGGCCGATGTCCACACCGACCCACGCTGGCCCACCTATCAGAAACGCCTGATCGAAGAGGGCATCCACAGCGCCCTCGGCGTCCCCCTTGAACTCGGTCAAAACGCGGCCGCGGTCCTGAACTTCTTCGCGCCGGCCACCGGCGTGTTCACCGATGCGACCATCCGTGAGGCAGCCAGCTTCGCCGACGTGGCCGGCAATGCCGTCCGCCTGGCCGTCAGGGTGGGAACCGCCGAAAACGCCGCGGATGACCTGAGCGCGGCGATGATGAGCCGCACAGCTATCAACCTTGCCAGCGGCATCATCATGGCCCAGAACCGCTGCAGCCAGACCGAGGCGATGTCAATCCTGATGAAGGTCTCCAGCCACCGGAACCAGAAGCTCCGCGACGTAGCCGACGAGATCGTCCGGAAGGTCTCCGGCGAGGAAGCCAGCACCTACTTCGACATGTAGGGCCGGGTTAGGGCTCCGCCTGAAGTACAGCCAGGCTCACGTGCTGGCCATCGTCCTCGGCCTTGGCGGCACGGAATTCGGCGAGGTCCGCCGCGTCGTCGAGCTGCTGCAGGACTTCGACGTCCGGTTCAGTGTTCACATGCACAGTCTATTCCGCGACGCTCCGTTCCCGGTCCTGCTGCTCCTCTGCAGGAAAAAGCGAGTACTCACTACTCGTGTACTTGCCCGCCGAGGCTCTTACGATGAGGGCGTACCGACACATGAGGACTGGGGCATGATGATCGATCAATTGGTGGACTGGCGCGGCTCAGGCGTCCTGCTGGACATCCGGGGACACTCGGAAGCGGCATCGGCGTGTGCCCTTGCCCGGATCGCGGCTTCCGTCGTGAGCGACATGGCAGACTCCCCCGTGGAATGCACGGTGAGCATCATGCGGCCGGACGGGGCGCCCTTCACAGCGGCAACCACCGACGGCGCCGGCGGCCTTTCCCGCTGGGACCAGCTCACCGGACGGGGCCCCACCTCGCGGGCACTGGGCGGGCGCCTAACCATCATTGTCAATGCCCACTCCCTGGACAAGCGCTGGGATGAGTACCCGGCCGCTCTCAGGGCAGCCGGCTTCCGGTCCGCGGTCGCCGTGCCATTACAGCTGGAACGCGGCTACCGGGCCGCACTGACGTTGTATTCGGCGGAAACGAACGTGTTCACCCCGGTTGTGGCCGCCCAGGCGCTGGCTTTCTCCGACGTGGCGGCCAAAAGCCTGGTCCTGGCCCTGCAGGTACGGGCGGGCCTGGCCCAATCCGCGGATCTCCGCGCAGCCATGGCCAGCCGCACCGCGATCAACACCGCCTGCGGGGTGATCATGGGCCAGAACCAGTGCTCCTACGAGGCGGCGTTCCAGATCCTCACCGCCGCCTCCAGCCACCGGAACGTGACCCTCCGCGACGTCGCCGAAAGAATGCTGTGTACCCTGCCCGGCGGCGTTCCGGCCACACACTTCCAGCAGCGCGGCTGAGCCGGCTCCCCACCCCGCGAATGTAGGTAGCAGCACATGTCGTTATGAGGGCTCATAACGACATGTGCTGCTACCTAGTTGGGTGGGGACGCACAGAACGGTCAGCGCAGAACCACTGTCCGCCCGCCGTCGAGCATTACCCGGCCCTCACAGTGCCACCGCACCGCGTTGCTCAGCGCCTTGCATTCAGCGTCGCGGCCCACGCGGACCAGGTCGTCCGCCGTGTACGTGTGGTCCACGTCGATGACCTGCTGGGCGATGATCGGGCCCTCATCCAGCTCCGCGTTGACGTAGTGGGCCGTGGCGCCCACGGTTTTCACTCCACGGTCGTAGGCCTGGTGGTACGGCTTGGCGCCCTTGAAGCTGGGCAGGAACGAGTGGTGGATGTTGATGGTTTTCCCCGTCAGCTTCGCCGACAGCTCATCGCTGAGGACCTGCATGTAGCGGGCCAGGACCACCAGTTCCACGTCGAACTCGTCCACGAGCTCCACCAGGCGCGCTTCCTGCGCCGGCTTGGTCTCCTTGGTGACCGGGAGGTGGAAGAACGGGATGTCGTGCCACTTGACCAGCTCCTCGTGGTCCGTGTGGTTGGAGACCACGGCCACGATTTCCACCGGCAGATCGCCCGTGCGGGCCCGGAACAGCAGGTCGTTGAGGCAGTGCCCGAACTTGGACACCATCACCAGGACCCGGCGCTTGCGGCCGTGCGGCTCCAGCTGCCAGTTCATGGCCCACTCAGCGGCCAAGGGCTTGAAGTCCCGGCGCAGCTCCTCCGTGCTGAAGGCGGTCTTCCCGGCTGCGAAGTGCAACCGCATAAAGAACTGCTGGGCCTGGCGGTCGCCGAAGTGCTTGGTGTCGATAATGTCGCGGTCGTGATCCAGCAGGTACCCGGTGATCGCGTGGACGATCCCCGGGGACTCCGCGCAGTTGACCGTCAGAACGTGTTCGGTTTCCACTTAGCTCTCCCGCGAAGCCTTCGCGTCGGCGAGCTCAGCCTCCGCGGCCTTCTCGTCTGCCACCACCTTTTCGCCGGCGAGGTCCTTCTGGAACTCCGCATAGCGGGCCAGGTGGGACGGGCGCTTGCGCAGGATGACCCAGGCGATGCCCAGCAGGACGAACCAGATGGGGGTGACCAGCAGCGCCACCAGCGTGTCCGGCTGTGTGGTCAGCGCCCACAGGACGAACGCGAAGAACGCGAACACCACCCAGACCATGGGGACGCCGCCGGGCATCTTGTACTTCGAGGACTCGTGCAGGTGCGGGCGGCGTGAGCGGAACTTCAGGTAGCTGGCCATGATGATGGACCAGACGAAGACGAAGCAGACGGCGGACACGGTGGTGACCATGTCGAAGGCCTTGCCGATGTCCGAGCCCGCGTACATCAGGATGACGCCGGAGAGCAGCAGGATGCAGGAGAGGAACAGGGCGTTCTGCGGGACCTTGCGGGCGGACAGGCGGCTGAACACGGTGGGCGCGTCGCCCTCCTGGGCCAGGCCGTAGACCATGCGGGAGGTGGAGTAGATGCCGGAGTTGGCCGAGGACATGGCCGAGCTGAGCACCACGAGGTTCACCACGGTGGCTGCGGCGCCGAGGCCGGCCAGGGAGAACATGGCGATGAACGGGCTGTGGCCGGCCTGGAACTGGGTCCAGGGTGTGACGGACATCAAGATGATGAGGGCGCCTACGTAGAAGAGCAGCACGCGGATGGGGATGGAGTTGATGGCCTTGGGCAGGTTCTTCTCGGGGTCCTTGGCTTCGGCGGCGGTGGTGCCTACGAGCTCAATGCCCACAAAGGCGAAGACGGCGATCTGGAAGCCGGCAACAAAGCCCATGAATTCGTTGGGGAACATCCCGCCGTGGCTCCACAGGTTCGTGAAGGTGGCCGGGCCGGCGTCGGACTGGAAACCGCTGAAGATCATAAACAGGCCCACGATGATGAGCGCGGCGATGGCGATGATCTTGATCAGCGCGAACCAGAACTCGGTCTCACCGAACGCCCGCACCGTTGCGAGGTTCAGGAGGAGCAGGATGGCGATGGTGACCAGGCCGGGGATCCACAGGGGCAGCGAGGGCCAGAGTTCCTTCGAGTAGCCGGCGATGGCGATCACGTCCGCGATCCCGGTGATCACCCAGCAGAACCAGTAGGTCCAGCCGGTGAAGAAGCCGGCCCACGGGCCCAGCAGGTCGGCCGCGAAGTCGCTGAAGGACTTGTAGTTCAGGTTGGACAGCAGCAATTCGCCCATGGCCCGCATGACGAAGAACAGCATGAAGCCGATGATCATGTAGACGAAAATGACGGACGGGCCGGCGGCCGAGATGGTTTTGCCTGAGCCCATGAACAGACCGGTGCCGATGGCGCCGCCAATGGCGATCAGCTGGATGTGCCTGTTGCTGAGCTGGCGTTCAAGGTGGGGAGTCTGGGGGGAAACGGTGGTCTTACTGCTCACGTGCTGCTCCTCGATTCAATGCTGGCTGGAGTGCCGTTGGGGATGATGCGAGGCCCGCTTCGTTGGGGACCGCATCGAGGTTGTTGAAGCTGTAAAGATGGATGCCGGCGATGCCGGGCTGGCTTTCGAGCCCGGCCACCAGGGTGTGGGGTGAGTAGCGGTCGCCGCTGAGCAGCTTGCGCGCCAGCGTCCCTTTGCTGCTGAGGAACTTCAGGGAACTCCCGACGCCGATCTGCGTGGCAAGTGCCAGCAGCTTGGTCCGCGGGACGGACCCCGCCACGCCCGCCCAGACGGGCAGGTTCACGCCTTCCCGGCGAAGGAGCGCCGCGTAGTCGAGGATTTTGGGCGCGTCGAAACACATCTGGGTGACCACGTGGGTGGCCAGGTCCTTCTTGTCCTGCAAGGCATCGACCAGGTCCAGCGCGGCCACGGTCGGGTGGCCTTCCGGGTAGCCTGCCACGCCGGCGCGCATCCGGCCGCCGGTGTACTGGGCGATGTCCTCGAGCAGCGGGAGGGCTGAGTGGTACGGTCCGGCGGGCTGCTTCCGGTCGCCGCCGATCACAAACACCTCGCCGATGCCGGCACCATCACACTCCCGCATGATCCGGGTCAGTTCGGCCCGGTCATGGATGCTGCGCGCGGCCAGATGCGGGATGACTGTGTAGCCGAGGGTGCTCAGTTCCACCGACGTGCGCATGGTCCGCTCGATGCCGTGGTGCGGCAGGCACGTCATGGTCAGCGTGGTGGTCAGCGGAACCAGCGCCTGGACCTGGTCAACGATCCCGGTTGAGGGGATGATTTCGATTCTTGTGGGGAGCATCTTCGGTCCTTTCCTGAAAATCGGCTCTGAAAACGGGGCGGTCAGCTGGCGTGGGCTGCCAGGAGTGAGCTGGCTTCCTGGCGGGTGCTGCCGGAGGACTCGATGTGGGCCAGCTGGGCCGGGATTTCCCAGCCCTTCTTCCGCATCGCGGTGGCCCAGAGCCGGCCGGCCCGGTACGAGGAACGGACGAGCGGCCCGGACATGACGCCGAGGAAGCCGATCTCCTTGGCCTCGTCCTGCAGGTCCACGAACTCCTGCGGCTTGACCCACCGGTCCACCGGCAGGTGCCGTTCGGACGGGCGCAGGTACTGGGTGATGGTGATCAGGTCGCAGCCGGCCTCGTGCAGGTCCCGCAGCGCCTCGGAGATCTCCTCACGGGTCTCGCCCATGCCCAGGATCAGGTTCGACTTCGTCACCATCCCGAGCTTCCGGCCCTGGGTGATGACATCCAGGGACCGCTCATACCGGAACGCCGGCCGGATCCGCTTGAAAATCCTGGGCACCGTCTCCACGTTGTGCGCAAAGACCTCGGGCTTGGAATCGCAGATCGCCTCGATGTGCTCGGGCTTGCCGGAAAAGTCAGGGATCAACAGTTCGACGCCGGTGCCCGGGTTCAGCTCGTGGATCTTCCGGACCGTCTCGGCGTACAGCCACACACCCTCATCGGCCAGATCATCCCGGGCCACCCCCGTGACGGTGGCGTAGCGCAGCTGCATGGCCAGGACCGAGCGGGCCACCTTCGTGGGCTCGAACATGTCCACCGGGGAGGGCTTGCCCGTGTCGATCTGGCAGAAATCACAGCGGCGGGTGCATTCGGACCCGCCGATCAGGAACGTGGCTTCCTTGTCTTCCCAGCACTCAAAAATGTTGGGGCAGCCGGCCTCCTCACACACCGTGTGCAGGCCTTCCTTCTTGACCAGGTTCTTGAGCTGGACGTACTCGGGTCCCATCTGGACCTTCGCCTTGATCCACTCCGGCTTCCGCTCCACAGGTACTGCAGAGTTCCGCTGCTCAACGCGCAGCAGCTTCCGGCCTTCTGGTGCCAGTGTCATCAGTTCTCTTCCCTTAGCATTCAACTACGTTGACGGCGAGGCCGCCCATGGCTGTTTCCTTGTACTTGGAGCTCATGTCCCTGCCGGTCTCGCGCATGGTCACGATCACCTCATCCAAAGAAACGCGGTGCGTTCCGTCCCCCCAGAGCGCCATCTTCGCGGCGTTGATGGCCTTCGCCGCCGCGATCGCGTTGCGTTCGATGCACGGCACTTGGACCAGCCCGCCGATCGGATCACACGTCAGGCCCAGGTTGTGTTCCATCGCGATCTCCGCCGCGTTTTCCACCTGCTGGGGTGTGCCGCCCAGCACCTCCGCGAGGGCACCGGCCGCCATGGACGACGCCGATCCCACCTCGCCCTGGCAGCCCACCTCGGCACCCGAAATGGACGCCTGTTCCTTGTACAGCACCCCGATGGCACCGGCCGTGAGCAGGAACTTGACCACAACGTCGTCGCGGTCTTCCTGCGTGGCCTTGTCCATTCCGGGTGCGAAATGCAGTGCGTAGTAGAGGACTGCCGGGATGATCCCCGCAGCGCCGTTGGTGGGCGCCGTGACCACCCGGCCGCCGGACGCGTTCTCCTCGTTCACTGCCAGGGCGATGAGGTTCACCCATTCCTGCCAGTATTTCGGGTCCCGGTCCTTGTCCTCCTTTTCGAGGCGCTCATGCCAGTCCGGAGCACGACGGCGGACCTTCAGTCCGCCGGGCAGCAGCCCCTCACGCTTGAGGCTGGTTGCCACACATTCCTCCATGACGGAGTAGATGTGCAGCAGGCCTTCGCGGATTTCTTGTTCGGTGCGGGAGGCGCGCTCGTTGACGAACATGATGTCGCCGATGGACAGGCCCTTGGACTGGCACCGGCCCAGGAGCTCCGCAGCGGTGCGGAACGGCAGCGGCAGTTCCTTTTTGGACTCGTCCAGTTCCTTCAGGGCGGCGTCCTCTTCGCCTTCGCGGACAATGAAGCCACCGCCCACGGAGAAGAACGTGGCCTTGTGCAGGACTTCCCCCTCGTTGTCGCTGACTGTGAAGGTCATGCCGTTGGTGTGCCGCGGCAGGACAGTGAGCGGGCGCAGGACCATGTCCTTGACGCCGTACGGAAGGGGCACGGACCCGGCGAGCTGGAGGGTGCCGGTATCGGCGATCGCGGCGAGCCGCTCCTCCACCTCGGCCGGCAGGATCTTTTCCGGGTGAAAACCCTCCAGGCCCAGCAGGATGGCCGTCATGGTGCCGTGGCCGTGGCCAGTTGCTGCGAGCGACCCATAGAGGTCCACCCGCAGCCCCGCCACCTTGTCCAGGCTGCCGGAGCCCTTGACCTCTTCAGCAAACACCGCGGCAGCGCGCATCGGTCCAACGGTGTGAGAGCTCGAAGGCCCGATCCCGACGGAGAACAAATCAAAGACTCCAACGGCCATGTGCGTTTCCTAACTAAAAAATTACTAATGACGAGCCGGGCATCCTGCGTAAGCGGCAGGAAGTCCGAACTCCCTGTAGGGGCTGGCGGAGCCGGGCTTTTCGAAAGCGTGCGTCAAAGCGAGGTACTGGGCCCACACCGGCAGGGTTCCCTGGCCGAGCTTGCGAGGCTAGGGTGCCGGTGGGGCGCAGCACGCGTGAAAAGTCCGGTCCGCCGGTCCCGGACACTACCCGAGGTTGGCGACAGACGGGTACAGCGGGTGGGCAGCGGCGAGTGCCTCTACCCGGTGACGCAGATCCGAAAGGTCCGCGTCGGCGTCGGCAATCAATGCCTCGGCGATGATGTCCGCAACTTCACGGAAGGCTGCCTCGCCGAACCCACGGGTGGCCAGCGCGGGGGTGCCGATCCGGAGGCCGGAGGTGACCATCGGCGGGCGCGGGTCGAACGGCACTGCGTTACGGTTGACGGTGATGTCAATCGCGGCCAGGCGGTCCTCGGCCTGCTGGCCGTCCAGCTCGCAGTTGCGCAGGTCAACCAGGACCAGGTGCACGTCGGTGCCGCCGGAGATCACGTTGATGCCCTTGGCGGTGACGTCGGGCTGGACCAGGCGGTCGGCCAGGATGCTGGCACCGGCCAGGACGCGTTCCTGGCGTTCCTTGAACTCAGGCGTTGCCGCGATCTTGAAGGCCACAGCCTTGCCGGCGATGACGTGCTCCAGCGGGCCGCCCTGCTGTCCGGGGAAGACAGCCGAGTTGATCTTCTTGGCGATCGCGGCGTCGTTGGAGAGGATGATGCCGCCGCGCGGACCGGCGAGGGTCTTGTGTGTGGTGGACGTGGTGACGTGGGCGTGCGGCACCGGGCTCGGGTGCAGGCCAGCTGCCACCAGACCGGCGAAGTGCGCCATGTCCACCATCAGGAAGGCACCCACCAGATCGGCGATCCGGCGGAACTCGGCGAAGTCCAGCTGGCGGGCGTAGGCCGACCAGCCCGCAACGATCAGCTGCGGCTTGTGTTCCAGCGCCAGGCGCTCCACCTCGGCCATGTCAATGGTGTGGGTGTCCTCGCGGACCTGGTACGGGACCACGTTGTAGAGCCTGCCGGAGAAGTTGATCTTCATGCCGTGGGTCAGGTGGCCGCCGTGGGCCAGGTTCAGGCCCATGATGGTATCGCCCGGCTTGATCAGCGCGTGCATGACCGAGGCGTTGGCCTGGGCGCCGGAGTGCGGCTGCACGTTGGCGAATTCGGCACCGAACAGGGCCTTGACCCTGTCGATGGCCAGCTGCTCGATGACGTCCACGTGCTCGCAGCCACCGTAGTAGCGCTTGCCCGGGTAGCCCTCGGCGTACTTGTTGGTCAGGACCGAACCCTGCGCCTGCATCACGGCAACGGCCGTGTGGTTCTCGGAGGCGATCATTTCCAGGCCATCGCGCTGGCGGCCCAATTCGTCGTCGATCTTGGCGGCGATCTCCGGGTCCAGCACCGACAGGTCGGTATCCAGGCTCGCGGAGACTACCTGCTCAAAGACTGCGGTGGCAGTTGTTGTGCCCATGGCCCCCGCGCTCACAGCTCGCCACCGTTGACTTCGGCGTATTCCTGCGCGGACAGCAGCGGGCCCTCGGACTCAACGGTGACCTTGAACAGCCAGCCGGCACCATAGGGATCGGAGTTGATCAGTGCGGGATCGCTCACGGCGCCGTCATTGATCTCCGTGACCTCGCCGGTCACCGGGGAGTAAAGGTCAGAAACGGACTTGGTGGACTCGATCTCACCGCAGGTCTCCCCCGCGGTCACCGTGGAACCAACCTCGGGCAGGTCCACATACACGATGTCGCCCAGCGCTTCAGCGGCAACAGCGGACACGCCAACAACGGACGGACCAGAGCCATCAAAGGCGATCCACTCGTGCTCGGCGGAGTACTTCAGTTCAGCGGCAACCTTAGCCATGTGTGTGTTTCCTTAAGTTTGGACTTCAAAAGTGAGAGAGCGTTCGCCCAAACACCGCAATAAGTGAGAGAGCGTCGGTCCAAAACGTGCAATAAGTGAGAGAGCGTCTAGAGGGGCCGGTGATCGAGCTTGTCGAGATCCAGGGTTTCGACAAGCTCAACCACCGGAGCAGGCGGTGTGGCTGGCATCCGGCAGCATGCGTCAGAGCGACGAAGGAGCAGCATGCAGAGGATGTCAGCCTCACCGCCCGGAGGACTACTTTTGGCGCTTGTAGAACGGCAGGGCGACAACCTCGAACGGCTCTGCCTTGCCGCGCAGGTCGATGTCCAGGGCGGTGCCAATCTCGGCGTGCTCGACGTCGACATAGGCCATCGCGACCGGGTATCCGAGGGTGGGGCTGGGCTGGCCGGAGGTGACTTCGCCAACCACGGCGCCGTCCTTGAGCACCGGGTAGTGCCCGCGGCCGGCACGACGGCCGAGACCTTTCAAGCCCACAAGCTTACGCTTGGATCCGGCTTCCTTGGCGGCTTCCAGGGCGGAGCGGCCCACGAAGTCGCCTTCCTTGCTCTTGAGCGCCACAACGCCGCCCAGGCCGGCGTCGAACGGCGACCGTTCGAGCGAAAGCTCGTTGCCGTAGAGCGGCATGCCGGCTTCGAGGCGGAGTGAATCGCGTGAGGCGAGGCCGCACGGAACGATGCCGAACTCGGCCCCTGCTTCGGCGACGGACGCCCAGAGGGAGGCGGCGCCGTCGTTCGCTACAAAGAGCTCGAAGCCGTCCTCGCCGGTGTAGCCGGTGCGGGCCAGGATGACGTTGTGGCCGGCCACGGTGAGCTCGTTGAACGCGTAGTACTTCAGGTCGGTGACCAGTGCGTGCTGGGCCTCGTCGGTCAGCTTGAGCAGGATGGCCTCGGCCTTGGGGCCCTGGACCGCGATCAGCGAGGTGATGGCGGAGGCGTCCTCCACCTTGACGTTGAACGCGGTGGCGCGTTCGGCCAGGGCGACGGCGACGGTGGGGGCGTTGCCCGCGTTGGGGACCACGAGGTACTTCTCGTCGCCGAAGCGGTACACGATGAGGTCATCGATGATGCCGCCATCGGAGTCGCAGATGAGCGAGTACTTGGCCTTGCCGTCCGCGATGGCGGAGAGCTTGCCAACCAACACGTAGTCAAGGAACGCGCCGGCTTCCAGGCCGGAGACCCAGACTTCGCCCATGTGGGAGAGGTCGAACAGGCCGGCAGCCTTGCGCACCGCGTGGTGCTCGGCCAGCTCGGAGCTGTACTTCAGGGGCATCTGCCAGCCACCGAAATCGGTGAAGGAAGCGCCGAGTTTCTTGTGCTCTTCGTAAAGAGCGGTGTAGTTCTCAGTCATTATGAAAGCCTTTCACACGAAACTAGTTCGCGAATTCCTCGATGGGCGGGCAGGAGCAGATGAGGTTGCGGTCCCCGGCTGCGCCGTCGATGCGGCCGACGGGCGGGAAGTACTTGTCCTGCTTGAGTGAGGCGAGGGGGAAGGCGGCCTGCTCACGCGGGTACTCCCGGGTCCAGTCGGAGGATACGACGGCGGACGCGGTGTGGGGTGCGTGGCGCAGCGGGCTGTTCTCCACGGTGAAGTCACCGTTGGCGACCTGGTCGATTTCCTTGCGGATGGTGATCATCGCATCGATGAACCGGTCGATCTCCACCAGGTCCTCGGACTCGGTGGGTTCCACCATCAGCGTGCCGGCAACCGGGAACGCCAGGGTGGGGGCGTGGAAGCCGTAGTCGATCAGGCGCTTGGCCACATCCTCGGCGGTCACGCCGGTCTTCGCCGTCAGCTCACGGAGGTCCAGGATGCACTCGTGCGCCACCAGCCCGCCCTCGCCGGTGTAGAGGACCGGGAAGTACTCGTTCAGCCGGGCCGCGACGTAGTTCGCCGCGAGCAGCGCCGACTTCGTCGCCTCGGTCAGACCCTCGGCACCCATCAGCTTCACATACGCCCAGGAGATCGGCAGGACACCGGCGGAGCCGTAGTTGGACGCGGAGATGGCCACGCCGTGACCGGACTCGTGGGCTGCCTTGTTGGCATCACCAGGCATAAACGGTGCCAGGTGCGCCTTGGCTGCGACCGGGCCAACACCCGGACCGCCGCCGCCATGCGGGATGCAGAACGTCTTGTGCAGGTTCAGGTGCGAGACGTCACCGCCGAACTTGCCCGGCTGCGCCAGACCCACAAGGGCGTTCAGGTTGGCGCCGTCCACGTAAACCTGGCCACCGGCCGCATGTACGGCGTCGCAGATCTCCGTCACGTCCGCGTCGTACACGCCGTGGGTGGAGGGGTATGTGATCATGATGGCCGAGAGGACATCCTGGTGGGCCTCGATCTTGGCGTTCAGGTCCGCATGGTCAATGCTGCCGTCCGGTGCCGTGGCGACCACAACCACCTTCATGCCCGCCAGGACAGCGGAGGCGGCGTTGGTGCCGTGCGCCGAGGCCGGGATCAGGCAGACCGTGCGCTGGTCATCGCCGCGGGAGAGGTGGTAGCCGCGGATCGCCAGCAGGCCCGCAAGCTCACCCTGGGAACCCGCGTTCGGCTGCAGGGACACCTGGTCGTAGCCGGTGATTTCCGCGAGGTCAGCCTCCAACCCGCCAATGAGTTCGCGCCAGCCCACGGTCTGGGAATCCGGGGCGAACGGGTGGATCGAGGCGAACTCCGGCCAGGAAATGGCTTCCATCTCCGCGGTGGCGTTCAGCTTCATGGTGCACGAACCCAACGGGATCATGGTCCGATCCAAGGCCAGGTCCCGGTCACTCAGCCTGCGGATGTAACGCAGCAGCTGGGTCTCGGAACGATGCGTGTTGAACACCGGATGCTGCAAGTACTCGGAGGTGCGGAGCACCGATTCGGGCAGTTCAAAGCCCTTCGCGTCCACCACGGGACCGGCACCGAAGGCGACGGCGATCGCGGAGAGGACATCCGTCGTCGTGGTTTCATCAGCGGAGACGCCAATGGTGTCCTCGTCGATGTGGCGCACGTTGATCCCGCGTGCCTCGGCGGCGGCGATGACCTTGGCGGCCTTGCCCGGGACGCGGACGGTGACGGTGTCGAAGAAGGTCTCGGTGACCAGTTCGCGGCCGGCGACCTTCAGCGTGGTGGCCAGGGTGCGGGCGTTGTGGTGGACGCGCTCGGCGATTGCTTTGAGGCCGTCGGGGCCGTGGTAAACGGCGTAGAAGGAGGAGACGATGGCCAGCAGCGCCTGCGCGGTGCAGATATTGGACGTGGCCTTCTCACGGCGGATGTGCTGCTCACGGGTCTGCAGCGCCAGGCGGTACGCGGGAGTCCCGGCGTCGTCCTTGGACACCCCGACCAGACGGCCCGGCATGGACCGCTCCAACCCCTTCGCCACGGCCATGTACGCCGCGTGCGGGCCGCCGAAGAACAACGGCACCCCGAAACGCTGGGTCGAGCCGACGGCGATATCCGCGCCCTGCTCCCCCGGAGGGGTGATCAGCGTCAACGCCAACAGGTCAGCCGCGACCGTGACGAGCGCGCCGCGTTCCTTGGCGGCTGCGATGACCTCGGCGTGGTTGAAGACCCGGCCGGACACGCCCGGCTGCTGCAGCACGATGCCGTTGATAACACCCTCGGGCAGGCCGGCGGAGAGGTCAGCGACCTCCACCTCGAACCCGAGCGCCTCGGCCCGGCCCTTCACGATCGCGATGGTCTGCGGCAGGCAATCAGCATCCAGGACCGTCTTGCCATCCCGGGCCTCCTTATTCTTATTCGCCCGGCGCATCATCAGCACAGCCTCGGCCACGGCCGTAGCTTCATCCAGCAGCGACGCGTTCGCGATCGGCAGGCCCACCAGGTCCTGGACCATGGTCTGGAAGTTCAGCAGCGCCTCGAGCCGGCCCTGCGAAATCTCCGGCTGGTACGGGGTGTAGGCGGTGTACCAGGCCGGGGCCTCGAGGATGTTCCGGCGGATGACGGCGGGAGTGACGGTGTCGTAGTAGCCCTGGCCGATCATCTGCACAGCCGTCTTGTTCTTCGCCGCCAGCTTCCGCAGCTCCGCAAGGACCTCAACCTCACTGAGGGCGTCCTTGAGGGCCAGCGGCTTGGCCTGGCGGATGGAGTCTGGAACGGCAACGTCCACGAGTCCGTCAACGCTGTCATAGCCAACGGCTTTGAGCATGGAGTCGATATCGGCCTGGCGGCGGGCACCGATATGCCGATCCGCGAAGGTGGTTGGTGCTGACTGAACGGTCATGAAGGAACTCCATAATTCAGGTGGCGCGCTGGGTACGCCACATTGATTCGGGTTCCTCCCCGCTCTGTATTGGACCTGAGAGTTTCCGCGCCCACCTGCTTTTACAGGGTGACGCTTGCACCGTCGGTGAGCCCGTTGCCGGACTACTTTCCAGAGTTGCCTAACCGCGGCGGTACGTGGGCCTGAGAGATTCCCGGAGAGGATTTGCTCCTACGGCGCCTGCTGAACGTACCGGCAGGACTCTCCCGCCGCAGATCAAAAGCACGTGCCACTTGATCAGTGACACGACTCACAGGTTAGCCCGATTCCGGGCCGCGTGCAAGATTTCGAGTGGCAACGGCGTCGCCAAGTCCCCCGACTAAGTAGCAGTAGATGTCGTTATGAGCCCTCAAAACGACATCTACTGCTACTTAGTTGGGATCAGGGAAAGGTCCCTTCTTATTTTCAATCTATAGCTCACAGGGGGGCTTGCGGCAAGGCCCCTGTGCGGCAGCAAAATTGTTGACGTGCCCCTGACTACCAGCGCGTTCAACCTTCCCCACAACCTCGCACCCAAGGCCAACCCGGCGCTGATCGGTGGCGACGAGCAGCACTTCGCGGCCATCGCAGTGAGCCTCGAGCACTCGATCGCCGACCTGTCCGACCGCCTCGACGCGGCGCGCAAAGCGCCCGGCCGTTTGGGCCAGGAGGCACTGGAGCGGGACGTGGAGATCCGCCGGCTGACGGCCCGCCTGCGCGCCCTGCGCCGTTACGGTTTGGACCTCTGCCTCGGACGCCTGGTCAGCGCAGGCCACCCCGAGCCCTTGTACATCGGGCGGCTTGGCCTCACGGACAGCGAGGGCGGCCGGCTGCTCATTGACTGGCGCTCCCCGGCGGCTGAGCCGTTCTTCGGCGCAACGTACGCCAATCCCATGGGCCTGGCCAGCCGCCGTCGGTATCGGTGGACGCGCGGCAGAATCAGCGACTACTGGGACGAGGTGTTCGTGCCAGGCGCATTCATGCCGGACGAGATGGAAGGGAACGCCGCCCTCGAAGACCTGTCCGCCTTCATCGCCAGCCTGGGCAGCAGCCGGTCCGCGCGGATGCAGGACGGGCTGGGCACCATCCAGGCTGACCAGGACGCCATCATCCGAGCCTCATCCCGCGGTGCCCTGGTGGTGGACGGCGGTCCGGGCACGGGCAAAACCGTCGTCGCCCTGCACCGCTCCGCGTACCTCCTCTACGCCGACCCCCGCATTGGCCACCGCGGCAGTCAGCATAACCGCGGTGTGCTGTTCATCGGTCCGCACCGGCCCTACCTGGCCTACGTGGCGGACGTCCTGCCCAGCCTCGGCGAGGAGGGCGTGCGGACCTGCACCCTGCGGGACCTCGTCCCCGAGGGAGCCGCGGCAGCGGTCGAAACCGACCCGGAGGTGGCCTTCCTGAAGTCGTCCGCGGACATGATCAAGGCGATCGAGCCGGCCGTCAAGTACTACGAGCGGCCGCCCACCGAGGGCATGAACGTCGAAACGCCGTACGCCGATATCTGGCTCAGCGCCGAAGAGTGGGCCGAGGCGTTCGACTCCCCTAGTCCCGGCACTCCGCACAACGAGGCACGCGACGAGGTCTGGGAGGAGCTGCTCACCATCATCGAGGACAAGCACGACGGCGGCGACCTCCCGGAAGGTATGCTGCGCCGTGCGCTGGCGCGTAACACGGAGCTGGTCTCTGCATTTAACGAGGCGTGGCCACTGCTCAACTACGCCGCGCTGGTGGGCGACCTCTGGCGCGTGCCCGCCTACCTGCGACTGTGCGCCCCCTGGCTCAGTCCCGACGAGGTGCAGAAGCTGCAACGCGTGGACCCTGGGGCCTGGACCACATCAGACTTGCCGCTCCTGGACGCGGCCCGGCAACGGCTCGGTGACCCCGAGGCGTCACGGCGCAAGCGCCGGCAGGACGCTGCCCTGGCTGCGGAGAAGGAGCTGATGGACCGGGTGGTGGATGACCTGATCGCGGCCGACGACTCCGAGCTGCTGGTGATGCGGATGCTGCGCGGGCAGGACCTGCAGGAGAAGCTGGTGGACGGGGACGCGCTGCCCACGGCCGGCCCGGATGTGCTCGCCGGGCCGTTCGCCCATGTGGTGGTGGACGAGGCGCAGGAGCTGACCGACGCAGAGTGGCAGATGCTGCTGCTCCGCTGCCCGTCCCGGAGCTTCACGATTGTTGGGGACCGCGCGCAGGCCAGGCACGGGTTCGCCGAGTCCTGGCAAGAACGGCTCCAGCGGATCGGAATGGCCGATGTGAATCTGGCGAGCCTCAGTATCAACTACCGGACGCCTGAGGAGGTCATGGCCGAAGCCGAGCCGGTCATCAGGGCCGCCCTACCGGACGCCAAGGTGCCCACCTCGATCCGGACCAGCGGAATCCCCGTTGTCCACGGATCGACGTCGGAGCTGGACCCGATCCTTGCCACATGGCTCGCAGCGCACGACGACGGGACCGCCTGCGTGATCGGCGCCCCTGACGCGGGACGCGGCTCACTCGGGGTGACGTCCCGCGTCAGGTGGCTGACCCCGGAATTGGTGAAGGGACTCGAGTTCGACCTGGTGATCCTTATGGACCCGGAGGCCTTCGGCTCCGGCATCGAAGGAGCGGTGGACCGCTACGTCTCGATGACCCGGGCCACCCGGCAACTTGTCGTCCTGACAAGCCCGTGACGTTTCACCTGGTTCCACCCGGGGCCGGAAGACCATGGCAGGGTCAAGTAAGTGCAGGCAACGACGCCGATCACGGGGGTGATTCGCCCGGCCGAATAGTGCGGCCTCCCGCGGGCCCGGGCAGCGGCGAGCCCGGCGATGCCGCATATGCGTTCCTGCCCAATGCGTTCTAGGAACTGCCCCACACCACTAGCCGGGCACTGACTCTCCCAAATGGCCACATAGTGAGTACGCTCGCAAGCGTCGAGTGCATTTCGCGGCTACATCGTTGTCTGGTGAAGGCGGGAGTGTCGCGGTGCAACTTTCGAAGGGAGCTCAATGCGCGCCGCCGTTGTCAGCAACATCGTTTCCCTGGACGGATTCTATGCCGCCCCCGATGGCAATCCGCTCGTACTGAACATGGACGAAGCCTTTGACGAATACAACCGTGAACGAATGGAAGCCGCAGATATTGTCTTCTTGGGACGGAAGTCGTTCGAGGGATTTAGCACTTATTGGCCGCACGTGGCCGAAGCTCCGGCCGATCCCGGCAACCGCGCACTCAGTGAGGACAATCGGCGCACCAGCCGCGCGTACAACTCCCTCGCTAAAGGAGTCGTTTCAGATAGCCTCAGAATCTCGTCCGACAGTCCTTGGGCGAAAAGCACCACTGTCGTGTCCAGAGCCGCTCAATCCCGCCCAGGTACGTTGAACCAGAAATCCTGACCGGCAGGAAAACTCCTGCCGGTAGGCTTAAAGCTTCGAACCTGCACGGAAGGGAGGAATCGTTATGACCGCACCATCCCGTGGTCCCCTCACCGCGTTCCTCCTACGTGCAGGATTTTTGACGGCGACCCTGGCCATCATCGCCGGCATCTTCGGCATGCACATCATGACAGGGGGGCACCATATAAGTGCCGCGCACAGCATGCCGGCAGCAGTCGGCGGCGAGTCAACGATGCACATGCCAAGCATTCCCGCCGGCCACTCCCATGCAACAGGGGCGTCGCCGGACGGGAGGGCAGTTACTCAAGCAGTAACTGGATCGTCGTCCTCGTGTGCCCCTGCAGGTTCCTGCCCCGAGATGTCCGCCGGGGGCAGTGCCTGCGTGTTGTCCCCGGGGAACACGTCGCTGTCAGCCCCTGCGCCTGGAACAGCACCCTACGCGTTACCGCACTTAGGGGTCGCGGCTGCAGCCAGCACGAACTATTCCTATTCGCCGGGTAGCCCCTCCCCTGGTGACCTCTGTATCAGCCGGACGTAAATTGCTCGACGGCGCCGTGTCCTTCCCGGCGCACCATCCAGTCATACGGCACGCATGAAACAGGCCCGCGCCCAGGAAGCGGCCGTCACTGCACGCAAACCCAAAGGCGCACCACGCGCCCGCTGATACTTTTTGAGGACCCTGATTTTCATGAGAAAGATCCTGACCATTTCCGCTGCCGCCATTGCCGCAGCAATCGCCCTCGCCGGATGCTCCGCCGGACCGGAAGCCGGAAGTTCGGCGACCGGCAGCATGCCCGGAATGAACCACGGGAGCTCCAGCTCAGCCCCGGCAACTTCGGCAGCAGCCTCGGCTGACTTCAACGACGCGGACAGCATATTCGCGCAGATGATGATCCCCCACCATGCCCAGGCCGTGTCCATGAGCGACATCATGCTCAAGAAGGAAGGAATTCCCGCCGCGGTAACCGATCTGGCCACGAAGATCAAGGCCGCCCAGGGACCGGAGATTGAGAAGATGACCAGCTGGCTTAAGAGCTGGGGACAGCCCACCGAAATGCCAACCGGCATGGCCCCTGGACACGGCATGTCCGGGATGATGGGCGAGGAAGACATGGCCAAACTCGAGGCCGCCCAGGGCACCGAGGCCGCCAAACTGTTCCTCACCCAGATGATCGCCCACCACGAAGGCGCCGTCATGATGGCCAAGACCGAGACCACCGACGGCAAGAACGCTGACGCGGTCCAGCTCAGCAAGGACATCGTCAGTTCCCAGGAAGCCGAAATCCAGGAAATGAAAGACCTGCTGGCCACCCTGTAGCCAGCACACCACGGCACCGGCCCCGCCCCCTGAGGGTCGGTGCCTCCCCCATACACATTTCCCGGATCACTCTGGAGTTCCCCGTGCCCCTGCACTCTATGAACCGAGGACGTCCCGCCGCTGGGCTCACCGCGGCCGCCGCCCTCTTACTTACCTTTTCCGCCTGTTCCTCCGGCTCAACCACCGGCACCCAACCGTCCAAGGCGGCCGCGGGTCTGCCCAGCTCGCACGTCCACGGCCTGAGCGTGAACCGCGAAACCGATCAGGTCCTGTTGGCCACCCATGAAGGCCTGTTCAACGTCGCCAAGTCACCCGCCACCAAAATCGGGGAGACCAACGACCTGATGGGGTTCACCGCCGCTGCCGACCAGGGCGTCTTTTACGCCTCCGGGCACCCGGGCCCCGGCTCGGATCTGCCCAACCCCATGGGCCTGATCAAATCTGTGGACGGCGGTAAGACCTGGGAGCAGCAGTCCCGCCAGGGTGAATCGGACTTCCATGCCCTCACGGCAACCAAATCCGGAATCGTCGCCTACGACGGGACACTGCTGACCAGCTCCGACGGGAAATCCTGGTCCCCGGCCACGGCCGGGTTCGTTCCCGCCGTTCTGGCAGGCACCCCGGAAAGTGAAACCGTCCTCGCCACCACCCAGGACGGGCTCCAGCGCTCCACCGACGGCGGGAAAACCTGGAAGCTGAACACCACAGCCCCGATCATTCAATTCGTTGCGTTCGCCAGCGGCACCGAAGTCGTCGGCATCGAGCCCAACGGTTCAGTCCAGTATTCAACCGACGCGGGGAGTACCTGGATCCAGACAGGCCATATCGATGGACAGGTCCAGGCGATAACCGCTGTGAAAAAGACAGTAGGCAAACCATGGATCTGGGCAGCCACCACTGAAGGACTCCTCGTATCCGACGACGGCGGCCGGGTGTTCCATGCCCCTAACCCGGTCCGACCAACATCACCGGGACTAGCGCCTTCACCGGTGTCACCTGTGAGCTGATGATCATGGCAGCCTAGGCGGATGGAGCATCAGGAGAGCTGTCCCTTCTGGGCCGGAGTGACGAAGCAGTCAGCGAAGCCCAACAACTGCTGGCCGCCTCCACCTGACCCGTTCCGGGCCCTGCTCGTTCCCAAGCGCAGGAACGGGCGCTGCGCGGGCAGTCCGTAAGGGCGGGGGTGACGAATAAGCTGTGGGGTAGTTTCCTGATGGGCGCGCCGTCCGGCGGGTGGAGGACACATCCCTTGAAGGGGATTGTCATGAAAATCATTACCCGTATGTGGTTTGTAGCCGCGGCCGTGTCGCTGGCGGGCATCACCGGATGCGCAGCCCAAAGCGGCGACTCCTCCGCCCCTCCCGCGGCCAGTTCCGCTGCCCAGTCAACTCAAGGATCAGCCCAGACAGCTGAAGCGGTCATCACCATCAAGAATTTCAAGTTTGAGATTCCGGCGCCGGTGAAGCCGGGTTCGATGGTGACGGTGACGAACGCGGACAGCGCCCCGCACACCCTCACTTCCAAGGACAAGGGCGGGTTCGACATTGAGGTCCCGGGCGGCGCAACGGTGATTTTCCAGGCACCGGATGCCCCCGGTGAGTACGGAATCATTTGTACCTTCCACCCGCAGATGACCGGGACGCTGGTCGTAAAATGAACCGCCAGGAACTGAACCGGCCTGCGCGTTCTCTTTGGGTGCTGCGCGTCGCTGTCGCGGTGGCCCTGGTGGTCAGCGCCGTGATCCATGTCCAGCTCGCCCCCGGCTACCAGCAGGCCGCCCCGGGCGGCATCGGGCAGGGGACCCTGTTTCTGGCCCAGGCCGGAGCCGCGGCCCTGGCAGCGGTGTTCGTGCTGCTCAAAGGATCCCGGACCGCTTTCGCTGCCGCCGCTGCGGTGGCTTTGTCCTCCCTGGCCGCGGTCATCCTCTACCGGTATGTCCAGGTACCCGCTATCGGGCCGCTGCCCTCAATGTACGAACCCGTCTGGTACACCGCCAAGACCATAACGGCTATCGCTGAAGCTGTCGCGGGGGCGATGGCGATGGCCGGGTGCGCCCTGCTGCAGAAAACCCGTACCGGGTCAGGGAAAGCTACGCGGGGCAGACGCCGCGGCGCTTCGCCGGCTTAACCCAGCCAGAGCACGGCCTGCAGAATCACACGGGGGACCTCCCGGCGGTTGCCTCCCCAAAAATATGTGAACCCGGCCACTTTCGTTCCCATCCTTTCCCGGAGTTGTTGCGAAGTACTGGTGACCCCCTTCCCGGGGGCGCCAACATCACCCGCGCGTGTATGAGGAGATTTTTCCAATGAATAAGACACTTCGCCTTATGGCAGTCCCCACCCTGGCCTTGGCCGCTCTTGCCCTGTCCGGTTCCCCCGCGATGGCCGCCGACGGGTCCTACCAGTCCACCCTGAAGCAGCTCAACGGCAGCGCCGGCTCGGGCACGATCACCCTTGATGTCACCGGCAACCAGGCCCACGTCGTCCTGAAAGTTTCGGGCATGCCGGCGACCTTCATGGACGCCCCGTACCCGCACGTGCAGCACATCCACGGCGGAGCCAAGGGCGTCTGCCCGGACCCCTCGGCTGATAAGGACGGCGACCAGGTCATCTCCACTACCGAAGGCGCCCCGTCCTACGGCGGCATCGTCACCACCCTGTCCACCAGCGGCGACACCAGCCCCGCAGCAGGCCTTGACCTGAAGGTCGGCGGACAGGGCGCTTCCTACACGGTGGACCGCACGTTCGAACTGAACGCTGAGACCAAGGCCGCACTTGACGCAGGCACCGCAGTGGTAGTTGTTCACGGCCTTGACCCCGCCACCCTCAGCGCAGCAGGCCAGGCCGCAAAGAGCGACCTCGCCCCCACGCTTCCCCTTGCCGCCACCTCCCCTGCACTGTGCGGGACGTTGACTGCCGGACAGATGAAGATGCCTGCCGGCGGTGCAGCGACCGGCATCGCCACCGAAACCGGCACCGACACCGGAGCCCTTGCCATCGGTTCCGGCCTGGCCCTGGTCGCCCTCGCCGGGGGCGCCTACGCCGTCCGCCGCCGCAACGCAGCAGCCTAAGCCAAAGCTGAACGGATCAATACTGTGACAACCAAGAATCCCGGCCGCCGTAGAGGTCTCGGGGCCCCCACGGCGGCCGGGGTTCTGCTCATGCTTTCCCTAGCCGGCTGCGCCGCCGGACCCGCCACCACTCCCGACGCCGGAACGGCACCTTCCGCCTCCGTCTCATCCATGGCTCCCCCCGCGCTCACGTCCCCGACAGTACCCGGACCGCCGCCTGCTGCCGCCGCGCCCCTGCCCGCAGCGCAGCTTCCGGCGGAACTGGCCGCTTCGGCTCCTGTCACGTTGAGCATTCCCTCAATCGGGGTCCGCACAGACCTTCTCCACCTGGGGCTGGAGGACAACGGCTCCCTCACAGTCCCGCAGGACACCGGCAACGGAGCCCCGGCCGGCTGGTACGAAGGTTCCCCCACCGCCGGGGAACGCGGCCCCTCAGTGATGCTGGGCCACGTAAACGCCCTCGGAGGGCACACGGGCGTCTTCGCCGACCTGCGCAAACTCACCCCCGGCGCCGAGATCAACGTTTCGCGGACCGACGGCACCACTGCGGTCTTCATCGTTGACCGAGGCGCCCTGTACCCCAAAAACGAATTCCCCACCCTCGAGGTCTACGGCAACACCCCAGGGGCTGAACTCCGCCTGATCACCTGCGATGGCTACGACCCTGCCACCGGACTCTTCGATGACAACTACGTCATCTACGCCAAACTCAAAGCCTAGACACCGGCCGCGCACCCACAAAAAGGGAGCGGCCAGAATTGGATGCGCCATGAAACAGCCCAAGCCCTTGCTGGCCACCCTGGGCATGGCCGCCATGCTGCTCTCAGGCTGCGCAACAGCAGCCGGATCCGTCACCGCAGCGCCAAACGTTTCGACCGCGGCCCCGCCAGCCACGTCGCCTGAAGCAAGCCACAGCAGCGGGCATCACGGCCAGGGCTCGCCGACTCGGGGCACGACGGCGAATGCGCCCAGCGCCGCTGCCCTGATGGTCTGCGGGGACCAGCCCAAGGAGAGGCTTCGGTCCATCATGGATCTGGGCTCGGACCCGCACACGATCAATACCTGGGCCAACAGCACCTTCACCTGCACCTACCACCTGGCCGAAGGAGCGCTGGTCATCTCCGTCCAGGAAGCCACGGACAAGGCATCCGCACGCAAATACTTCGACGCGATGCAGGCCCTCGCCAAGGACGCAACACCCATCGAAGGCCTGGCGAACCTCGGATTCCCGGCCTACGAAACCGCCGACGGATCAGCCGTGTTCCAAAAAGACAACTTCGTTTTGCACGTGAACGCCAGCGACCTGCCCCCAAACCTTGGACCGGACAACATCACCAGAAACGCACTGGCCTACCAGCTCTCCACCACCATTCTCGCCTGCTGGATCGAACACCCCTGACCATCTGCTTTTTAGTACGGCACCGGCAGTTTCCACGAAAGGTTTCACCATGAAAGCAACCACCAGAACCGGCAGCGCACTCGGACTCGCGGCGGCAGCAGTAGTGCTGGTCCTGTCCGGCTGCGGTGCTTCCGGGGTGTCCGGGTCCGGCACGACAGCTGCCCCCACACTGACGGAAGAATTCCCGACAGCTACGGCCGCCACCACAGCTTCCGCTCCCTCCACGTCAGGCACCGGCTCAACAACTGCGGCGGCGCCGGCAGAAATCCTGATTACAGGCTTCAAATACCAGGGTGCGGACACCGTGAGCCCCGGGGCGGAGATCACCGTCACCAACGAAGACATCGAAGCGCATACCATCACTGCGGACACCGGCACCACGTTCGACGTCAACGTCAAAGTCGGCACCGGAACCTTCACCGCCCCCGCCGAACCCGGGACTTACCCCTACCACTGCAACTTCCACGGCAACATGAAAGGCACCCTCATCGTGAAATAGGGCCCCACAGATACCGCTGCAGGAGTAACTCAAGTCAGTCGGTGCCTGCTGCGCCCACTGACTGGCGCAATTGCAGAACCCTCCCGGATCCTGGCCTTGACCCCCGGGAGATTCAGGTTCAGGGCCGCAGCGACTTCCGCGTAGGTCTGCCGCTACAGTAGGCCATGACTATAGCCTCCGACTGCATGGCAGTAGTCGTGGACAGGATGGCCAAGAGGGGTCCGCCTGGTCGAAGGCGGCGAACCCGCTGCTCAGGTCGCGCGATGTCGGAATGTCCCGCCGTTGCGTGCTGTCCGGGAGACGCAGCCGAGGGCTGATGCCGGTGCACGCTCCAAGCGACGGGCATTTCGATGCTTGCGTCGATAGCGCTGGAGGCATCGGCCCACGGGGTGACCTAAGTAGCGGTCCGCCAGTGTGCACGAGTCTCCGCCCAAGGCCGCCCTGCCGGGATCGGGTCACCGATAACCGGGGTCCAAGCGCTTCGACGCCGTCGGGTGCAACTGTTGCACCGGCGTCGAACGGCAACAAAGGCCTGTCCAGGAGCGCCCCCGCGCGCGTCATGGAGCACCCCAGGTAGTCCGCGAGTTCGCCTATGCTGAGGTGGTCCCAGTAGACCAGCCGCAGTACTTCGCGCTCCACAGGATGGAGTGACGCGATGATCCCGGCGACGGATTCCTGCTGAGCCAAGTCGCTGTCCCGCTCCCGGATGGTTGCGGCCGCCGGGTGTGCCGATGCGGCCAGCAGTGCTCCAAACGAGACGTCAATTCCTTCCTGCCTCCGGCTCAGGGCCCAGCGGAAGGCGTCCACGGCGAGTACCTAGGCGTATTCGGCATCGCCCGTCCTGCGGGCCAGGAACAAGCTGAGTCTGTCGAATTCTGCTGGCGAGGCACCCGCTTGGCTGAACAAGGCCCGCTCCCTACTCGGGTTGGATGTTGCGGACGGAGACAGCATCCGCTTGCACGTCCGGTACTGGTCCGTTTCCATGAACGCCGTGGCTTCGTCGAGCGAGGCCAAGGTGGGGGTTACGGATGTCGTCGATGCCGACAACCAGCCGGCCGCAACGCGTTTGAGGGCTGGTGTCCTATACCCCTCATGTTTGCGCGAAGTGCTGGTTTCTTACAGGCAGCGCGTGGAAAATGAACCCGACGGCACCGGCGTCGCTACCGAGCGGCGTCGTCGAGCAGCTGCCGGAACTGGGCTTCGGTGTTGAGGGTGAGTTTTTTGCCGTTGAGGAAGAACGTCGGGGTGCCGGTGACGCCGAGCGTTTTGCCGTCCACAATGTCCCGGCGGATCCGTTCCTTCGCATCTTCGGCCGCAACGTCCTGATCGAACTTGGCCATGTCGAGGCCGAGACCTTCGGCGTAGGTCCGGATCAGGGCGCCCTGCGAGTTCTGCTTTCCGCCCCACTCCGGCTGGGTCTCGAAAAGCTTCGCGACCATCGCCTCGTACTGGCCCTGGCGTGCGGCCGCTTCGACGGCGAGCGCTGCGGTGCCGGAGTTCAGGTGGCCCGGCAGCGGGAAGTAGCGATGGACGAAGGTGATGCGGTCCCCGTAATCCTTCTTCAGTTGGCTCACCAGGGGTTCGGCAGCGCGGCAGGCTTCGCATTCAAAGTCCAGGAACTCAACGAGCTGGGCTTTCTCGGCCGCCGGGGCGGTGAGCCGGTGGCTGTCTTCCCTGACAAACGCGGGATCAGCGGATGCCTGTGGCGCGGGCGCCGCGGGTTTGTTCGCGGTAAACAAGGCGAACCAGATCACGCCGCCAATCACGAGGACCCCCAGCAGGGTCCAGATTGCTACTCGAACGTTGCGCGCAACAGTGACGGCACTCATTGGTTGGTGTCCCCTCAGATCAGAAACCAGGTAGCTCGATCATAGCCAGAGCTGGCCGCGCCGCCGTCGGCCAGCGCGCCCCGGCCGTAGACACCGATGCCGGTCCGGGCGGGATCCGTTTCGCACATCACCGCCCGGACCGCTTGGATTGAGCCGTCAGAGCACTTTGGACAGGAACTCCTGGGTGCGGGCCTGCTGCGGGTTGGCGATGATGTCGCGCGGGTTGCCGCTTTCGACGACGACGCCGCCGTCCATGAAGGTCAGGGTGTCTCCTACCTCGCGCGCGAAGCCGATCTCGTGGGTCACCACGATCATGGTCATGCCGGACTTGGCCAGGTCTTTCATCACGCTGAGCACTTCGCCCACGAGTTCCGGGTCCAGTGCGGAGGTGGGCTCGTCGAAGAGCATCAGTTCAGGCTCCATCGCCAGTGCACGGGCGATGGCCACGCGCTGCTGCTGGCCGCCGGAGAGCTGCGCCGGATAGTGGTTGGCGTGGTTGCCTAAACCGACACGGTCCAGAAGTTCCATCGCTCGTGATCTGGCCTGCAGCTTGGATTGCCGCTTGACCTGGGTGGGCGCCTCAATAATGTTCTGTAGCGCCGTACGGTGCGGGAAGAGGTTAAAGCGCTGGAAGACCATGCCGATCTCCCGGCGCTGGGCGGCGATCTCTTTGAGAGTCAGGTCATGCAGGCGCCCGCGGGTCTCGCGGTAGCCGATCAGTTCTTCGCGGAGGTGGATCCGGCCGGCGCTGATGGTTTCCAGCATGTTGATGCAGCGCAACAACGTGGACTTCCCGGAACCGGACGGGCCGATGAGGACAGCGACCTCGCCCTGCCGGACCGTCATGTCGATCCCGCGGAGCACATGGTGCTCTCCGAAGTACTTGTGGACCCCGTCGATACGGACGAGGGTCTCCTTCGTCATGACGTCGTTGGTGATGGTCACGGTAGCTTGTCCTCTTGTTTGGGTGCTTTGGCTGCTTTGGCGGCGGCGGCCGCCGCGGCTGCCTGGGTTGGCTTGACCGGGGCAGGGACGAGGTTGTCCACGCCCTTTCCGAAGTGGCGCTCAACGTAGTACTGGCCCACCATCAGGATGCTGGTGATCACCAGGTACCAGAGGGCGGCCACGATCAGCAACGGTATGGGCAGGTAGCTGCGGTTGGCGATGCCGTTGGTGGCGAATGTCAGGTCCAAGGTGAATGGCACCGCGAGCACCAGTGAGGTGGTCTTGAGCATCCCGATGGTCTCATTACCGGTGGGTGGCACGATCACGCGCATGGCCTGGGGCAGAATGATCCGCCACATGATTTTGGACTTGCGCATACCCAGGGCCTCGGCGGCTTCCATCTGGCCGGAGTCCACGGACTTCAGGCCGGCGCGGAAGATTTCGGCCAGGTAGGCTGACTCGTTCAGCCCCAGTCCCAGGATTGCTGCCACGAAAACGGTGATCACGTCCTGGGTGCTGAAGCTGAACAGTTCCGGTCCGAACGGAATGCCCAAGGCGATCTTGGGATAAAGAACGGAAATGAGACCCCAGAACACCAGCTGGGTGTAGACCGGTGTGCCGCGGAAGAACCAGACCCAGGTCCAGCTGACGCCGCGGAACAGGGGATTGTCCGACTGGCGCATGAAGGCCAGGAGAATGGCCAGCACGACGGCGATCACCATCGAAAGGACTGTCAGCAGCATCGTCCAGCCGATGCCCTGGATGACGAGCACGTCCATGAAGTATGTGCCGACGATGTCCCAGCGGAAATTGGTGTTGGTGACCAGGCTCTGGCCCAGCAGCGCGGCGAAGAGCAGGATGAGGACGGCGCCGGCCCAGCGGCCGGGATGGCGGACCGGAACGGCGTTGATAAGTTCCGGTTTCCGGTGCGCGGCCCCGGTCCTGAGGTCGCTGGTATCGGCGTGTGTGAGGGTGCTCAATTGCCTACCGCCGGGTTCACTTCGGACTTCGTGACGGCGCCCTTGGTGTTGCTCCAGGTGTCCAGGATCTTCCCGTAGGTCCCGTCGCTGATGAGCTTGTTCATGACGTTTTTCATGAGCTCGGACAGCGCGGTGTCGCCTTTAGCCACCGCGATACCTTGCGGTGCGGCATCGTAGACATCGCCCAGGGCCTCCAGCTTGCCGCCGGTCTGCGAGAGGGCGTAGCCGATGATGGGGGAATCAGCGGCCATGGCGTCGATGCTGCCGTTCACCAGACGGGTGGTCACATCTGTCTGGGTCTTCAAAGTGACCACGTTGACGCCTGGTTTTTCGGCATCTGTGCAGGCCTTGGACCGGGCGGAGACGTCAGGGGCCTCTTGGGTAGTGCCGGTCTGCACCCCCACGGTTTTGCCGCAGATGTCATCGACGCTGAAATTTTTCGGGTTCCCCTTCTGGACTGCCCACAACGTGCCGGCATTGAAGTAGCTGACCATATTGACGGCCTTCAGGCGCTCCGCGTTGATGGTGAAGGAGGAGATTCCCAGATCGTACTTGGCACCGAGTGCGGGCAGGATTCCCGTGAATTCCGAGGTCTGGACCCGGACGTCCAGGCCGAGGGTCGCCCCGATGGCCTTGGCGAAGTCCACGTTGTAGCCCACGGGGGTCTGGCCGTCGGCGCCGCCCAGGGATTCGGCAGGTGCGTAGGATGTGTCGGCACCCACCGTGAGGGTTCCCTTGCTCCTCATGGCCTCAGGGACGCTCGCGGCGAGGGTATCGTCCCTGGCCACAGAGGCGGGATCAAAGCCAGTGGAACCCGGGGCAGCTCCCCCCTGGTTCTGTGATGCATTGGTGCAGCCGGTCAGGGAAAGAAGGCCGATGGCGAGACTCGCCAGTACCTTGGTCCTCTTGGTCGGAGAAAACGACATTGTTTACCTCTTGGTTTGTGTGGCCCATGGATGGGATTGCGGGATAGCTGGAAGATCAGACCAGGGGCAGGCGGGAACCGTTGAGTTCGGCTGCGGACCCGCTGAACAGCGCGGCCGAAGCGGCTCCGAGATCCTTCACATGGGTGAATCCCGGGAATTTCCGGTCGGGCTGGGCAGCCTTCATCTTGTCGTCGACGAGGGCCTTGACCACGAACACGACGGCAGCGGACCGCTGCGGTTCCCGGTGGTCAGTGCTGCCGGATTGTGAGCTGCGGAAGCCGTCGGCCACCGCCAAAGTCCAGGCCTCTGAAGCGGCCTTGATCGCTGCGTAGGCGGCACCACCTGCGGAGGGATTGGCAGCTGCCTGGGCAGACACGATGGCCAGTCTGCCGGCCGGGGACTTTTCAAGGTCGTCATAGAAGGCGCGGCTGGTGTTTCGCAGTGTCGTCAGGACGCTGGTGTGCAGAAAGTCCCAGTCCGAGTCCTGCTGCCCCGGTATGCCGTCGCCGCCGCGCCAGCCGCCCACCAGGTGGATCAGGCCATCGAGGGGTCCAAGGTCCCGCCGTACCGAGGACGCCAGTTCCCGGACTGCCGCAGGTTCTGCGAGGTTACAGGTATAGCCGGTGACATTGGGGCGGGACCGTGCGAGATTTTGCACGCGTTCAGTGTCCAGGTCTACGGCGGCGACGCGGAATCCGGCGCCGCTCAGGGCCGATACGACGGCGGTCCCGGCCTCGCTGGTGGAGCCCGCCACCATGACTGTCCTGGGTCCGTCGGGAGCCATCATGCGGCATCCTTGAGGCTGTTGCCGCCGTTGGGCTCACCGGTGATTCCGGCCGTGGATTCGATGACGTTTCTCATCTTTTTCTCCAGTGCTTCGTAGAACATTGACAGCGGGAACTCGTCATCAAGCACCTGGTCGGTGAGGCCCCGAGGCGGGCCGTCAAGGGCCAGCGCGTCGGGCCCCTTGGCCCAGAGGGATGCGGGGTTCGGGGTGACTGTCGCGCTGATGAATTCATAGGCCGCGAGCCAGTGAGCGGTTTTCGGGCGGTCAATGGAACGCCAGTACAGCTCCTCGATCCGCTTGCCGAGTTCGATGACGACGTCGGCCGTTTCCGCCCAGTCGATAGACAGTTTCGAGTCCGTCCAATGAAGCACCTTGTGCTGGTGCATCCAGGCGAAAAGGAGCTGACCGCCAAGGCCGTCGTAATTACGGACCCGGTTTCCTGTCATCGCGAACCGGAAAATCCGGTCGAAAATGACGGCATACTGGACGAGTTTCGCGTGGTTTCGCGCCTCCGGCGCCGCGTTCTCATCCCTCTCGATACGGACGGATTCGCGGAATGCCGTCAGATCGCACCGCAGCTCTTCCAGGGTGTAGAGAAAGAACGGCATCCTCTGCTTGATCATGAATGGATCAAACGGCAGATCCCCGCGCATGTGCGTCCTGTCGTGGATCAGGTCCCACATCACGAAGGTTTCCATGGCCAGTTGCGGGTCTTCAAGGAGCCGCCGAGCCCCTTCGGGCAGAGTGAGCGACGTGATGTCGCTGGCTGCGGCCACCACCCTCCGGAACCGCTCAGCCTCTCGATCCGCGAAAATGCCACCCCAGGTGAACTGCGGGGTTTCACGGACGGCTACGCTCTCGGGAAACAGTACGGCCGAGTTCGTGTCATAGCCAGGTGTGAAGTCGATGAACCGGATGGGTACGAACAGCTGGTTCGAATACTCTCCACCTTCGAGGTCAGCGATGAACTCCGGCCACACGACTTCGAACAGCACGGCCTCCACGAATCGGTTCGGGCTGCCGTTCTGCGTATACATGGGGAAGACCACCAGATGCGGCAGTCCGTCGATTCGGTGCTGCTGCGGCTGGAATGCCAGCAGAGAGTCCAGGAAGTCCGGGACCCCGAACGAGGAAGCAGCCCACCGCTCGAAGTCAACTTCGAGCCGAGCCAGATACTCCGCATCGTGCGGAAACGAGGGGGCCAAATCCCTGATTGAAGCCGTGATGGTAGCGACCTCGAACAGGGCGCGGTCGTGGTCCCCCGGATCAGGTATCGAGCCGTCCTTAACCTGGATCTGCTGCAGAGCTGTGGCGGCCCGTTTCAGCTCGGTCCAGGACGAGTTTGAGGCAAGCAGTGCCCCTGTTGAGGAGCGGGAATAGTTTTGTGCTTTTGTTGCAGTCATGGCTACGGCGTCCTTCCTTCTTTGTGACCCGCGTAACACTAATGAACGGAAAGACATCTTTATCTAAAAACAGCTGCACGGTAAGCAATTCTTAGCCTACGGCCGGGAAATTGAGTCGGTGGACAAGCATTTCCCGTGCAGGACGCCGCAGGCGGCAGGTCTACAATGGGTGCATAAGTACGCACATGTTGTTTCGTATGAGGGATCCTCATGATCGAAGTTCTGGCCATCCGCACCTTTCGAAAGCTCTTCACAGCCCAGATCGTTGCCTTGCTCGGGACGGGTTTGCTGACCGTCGCCCTCGGACTCCTGTCGTTCGACCTTGCCGGGGCCCAGGCCGGGGCCGTGCTCGGCACTGCGTTGACCATCAAGATGCTGGCCTATGTCTTCGTCGCTCCAGTCATGGCGGCACTGGTGGAAAGGCTGCCAAAAAAGCCGGTCCTGGTTGCCGCGGACCTGGTCCGTGGTGGAATCGCGCTGATGCTGCCCGCGGTGGATCAGGCCTGGCAAATCTATGTGCTGGTCTTTGTGCTTCAGAGCGCCTCGGCGACGTTCACGCCCGCCTTCCAGTCCCTGATCCCGGCGGTACTGCCTGACGAACGGCAGTACACGCGGGCCCTGTCACTCTCCCGCCTCGCGTATGACCTGGAATCCCTGGTCAGCCCGGCCCTGGCAGCCGCACTCCTTTCCGTACTGAGCTTCCACGAACTTTTCCTCGGCACCGTGGCAGGCTTTGTGTTCTCGGCGGCACTAGTGGTGACCACCAGGCTGCCTGCAACACCGGCGCACCGGCAGGACGGATCACTCTGGCACCGCACCACCCTCGGTGCCCGGATCTTTGCGAAGACGCCGGAACTGCGTGGCCTCCTCGCGTTGAATCTTGCCGTGGCAGCCGCTACAGCTTTGGTGCTGGTCAACACGGTGGTCTATGCCCGGGACCTGTTCGCCGGATCCAACGCCGACGTCGCCATCGCCCTGGCCTGTTTCGGCGCGGGCTCAATGGCTGCAGCACTCAGCGCGCCCAGGGCGCTGGACCGAATAGCCGACCGTTCACTGATGATGGCCGGAGCCGCGCTTCTTGCCCTTGGCCTCGCCGGCACGTTTGTTGTCCTGGCGGCTTCCGGGCCGTGGCTCGTACTGCTGGGGCTCTGGGTTGCCCTGGGGGCCGGGACCTCGATGATCAGCACCCCGTCGGCCCGGCTGCTGCGCCGAGCCGCGACGGAAAGCACCCGGACCTATATCTTCACTGCCCAGTTCTCCCTATCGCACGCGTGCTTCATCATCACCTACCCTGTAGCGGGCTGGATCGGCGCGTCCGCCGGCCAGCCCGCGGCCGCCGCAGTCCTGGCGGTGGTGGCTATGATCAGTACAGCAGCGGCCCTGAAATTCTGGCCGGCTGCCTCCAGGACCGGCGCAGAACCGGCCAGCAGGAAAGGGTGATCCGGTGCAAGAGACCCAGCGCGTCAACACACCGAGCCTTCACCACCCCAGACTCCCGGATGCCCGCCGGCTGGATGCCGCGACCGCCACGTTCCGGATGCTCTCCGATCCCACCCGCCTGCACGTGCTCTGGCTCCTGACGCAGGAACCGGCCGATGTCAGCACCCTGGTGGAACGCACCGGCGCCTCCCGGACCTCCGTCAGTCAGCACCTGGCCAAGCTCCGCTTCAGCGGCCTCGTCAGCACCCAAAAAGTCAGCCGCAGGGTGGTCTACAGCATCGCGGACGGCCACCTTGCCCGGCTCGTCCTTGAAGGCCTGAACCACGCCGACCACACCGTCACCGGGGAACCCAGCCACGGCTGACCGCACCGCCCCGCCGTCGGCCGCTTTAGGCCCGGCCCCGCCCGCACGTGTTAAGTTGAAAGACACGACGGGCCGCACCGGTCCGGCGCATCGGCTGGAAAGAGAAGTTCCGTGGAATCCCCCGCATCTGCCCCCGCACCCGTGAGGATCCTGACGGTCTGCACCGGCAACATCTGCCGTTCCCCCGTGGCCGAACGGCTGCTGCAAGCGGGGCTGGACCAGGTGATGCCGGGCGGATTTGAGGTCACCAGCGCCGGAACCCGCGCCATGGTGGGCGACCGCATGCAGCCGCTGTCCGGCGACATCGTGCGCACCTTTGGCGGGAACCCGGATGGTTTCGTCTCGCGGCAGCTGACCGGCAAGATCCTGCGCGGCGTGGACCTGGTGCTCACCATGACCTCCGGCCACCGTGGCGAAGTGCTTCAGCTGGACGCTTCCCTGCTCAAGCGCACCTTCACCATCCGCGAGTTCGCCCGGATGCTTGACGTCCTGGACAAGCGTGCGGACAGTGCCGCAATGGTTCCCGTAGCGGACGACGGCGGCAGTCCCCTCAGTGCCAACACCGCCTTCTGGCGGGGACTGCCCGCGCGCGCCGCGTCCGTCCGGCATCTGTCGCTGCCCGCGGATTCCTCCGAAAACGACATCATCGACCCCTACCGGCGCAGCCCCGAGATCTACCGCCAGATGGAGGACGAACTGGCCCCGGCCATCGTTTCTGTCCTGCGGCACGCCCGGCTGAACCTTCCGGCTTAGCGTTCCCGCTTAGTCGGCACTGACGCCACCAACGAGGGTCCCTGCGTTAGAGACTGGACTGCGCCGCCTCGGGGGTAACTTCACGCACTTCCGCGAACGTGCCGTCTGCCTTCAGCCCCATGGCAAGATGAGCCCGGCGTACCAAATGCCGTTGCAGAAACCCGTAAACGGCGTAGAGCACGCCGGATATGGCGCCGATCAGCAGGGCCGAGTCACTCGCCGCGCGGTACCAGTAGTAGCCCGGGTGGCCAAACGTAATGTCCCCTGCAGCCAGGGGGAAGAGCACACCTGCCAGAAACAGCAGGCTCGCAAAGAGCGGGATAAACAGCAGCCCCTGGATGGTATTCAGCCGCTTGCCCGTTCTTCTGTAACGCTCGTACTGCTTCTCCCAGGCCTCACGGCTGGTGACAAGCAGAATTGGCTTCGTATTTTCCATCAGATCCCCCACAAATATCCCGTTCCTGACCAAGAGCCTAGTGCGCCCCGTACGGCGGCGGCCTGCCGCTGAACCCGGCGCGCCGCCGTCGTACGTCACAGCACGGAAACGACACGCTCCGCGTTGTAGCCGTAACCGGGTCCGGGGGCGGACACTAAGTCATGGTGAGCACCCCAAGCGGTCCAGATCCGATCGGCCCGGTCCCTTCTGGCCCCGAGCCTGCCGCGCCTGCCGCGCTGAAACGGCACCGCGTGATCGCGGCGGTGCTGTCGCTGGTACTGGTGGCCGTCGTCGCCGTGTCGGCCCTGCTGTTCAGCCGGCCTGCCGCGGAAGTTGCGGCCCCGGCGCCCACCATCACCGACACCGCCACCCCTACTCCTTCGGAGACGCCGCCGCCGCCCCCGGCACCGGCCCCTCCCCCTCCGCCCGAGCCCATCGCGGAACTCCCGGCGGCGCCCATGAACATCCTGGTGATCGGCAGCGACAGCCGCGCCAGCGCCCGGGAGGCGTCGGCGGCCACCGCAACCACTGGCGAATCCCAGGACCACCGCGCCGACACTCTCATGCTCGTCCACATCCCGGCCGACCGCCGCAGCGTCCACGTGGTTTCCCTCATGCGGGACCTGTACGTCAACATCCCCGACTACGGCTACGCCAAGATCAACACCAGCCTGCAGGTGGGCGGCGTCCCGCTGGTCACCCGGACGGTGGAGTCCCTGATGGAGACCCATATCGATCACACCGTCATGCTGGACTTCAACGGTTTCAGGACGCTCACGGACGGGCTGGGCGGAATCGACGTTGACGTCACCGTGCCTTTCCAGTCCACCCACGAAACCCAGCACGTCTTCGCGGCGGGGGTGAACCACCTCGATGGCCAGGCGGCCATGGAGTTCGTCCGCGAGCGCTACGCGTTCGTCGACGGCGACTACCAGCGGGTCCGGAACCAGCAGACGTTCCTCCGCGCCATCCTCGCCCGGCTGACCGGCGGCGGCGCCCTGCACGATGTGACCGCGGTGCGCGCCCTGGTGAATTTTGCGGGCGGATACCTCACCGTTGACCAGGGCTTTGATCCTGTGGGGGTGGCGATCCTGGCCTACGGCATGCGCGGCATCGATCCCAATGCCGTGGTGTCCCTCACCCTGCCGACGGCCGGCCCGGGCATGACGCCCGGCGGAGCGTCAGTGCTGTTCCCGGACTATGCAGGGATCGCCCAGATGGCGGCTGCCCTTCGGGAAGGCCGGCTGCCCGCGTACGCGGGCGGGTAGTTGCCGGGCTGTTGTCCGGCGGGCACTAAGCGCCCGGCACTGAGTGGAACGGCCCCTGGCAATGCCGGGGGCCGTTCCAATCGTCGGCTTAGCTCCGGGTGGGGTCCGGGCGCAGCGGTGCCGGCCCCGGATCCGGGACGGGCAGCGGGCCTGGAGGTTCCGGCGTCGGGATGGGGCTCGGCCTCTCCGGTCCCGGGTGGCCGGGATGGGTGGGCTCCGGATTGAAGGGGTCCGGGCCAGGTTCGGGCGGGAACGGCTCGGGTTCGTGCACTGGCGGGATGGTCATGGAAATTCCCCTCTCACTCTGGGCGCGTGCGCCTTTGCGTGATCAGGATACGCCTACCCCGGATCGCGCACCTTGGCCGGCCGGCCTCCGCCGTGCCTAAACCTGCGGACTACTGTGCGGCGATTCTGCGGATTCCCCCGATGTAACGCCGCACCGCCGGTGCTAATTTTCGGAAATGGGCATCCTGTCCGCTCACCCGGGCCTTACTGACCACGGCACACCAGCACACCGGCGCCACACGTTTCGGGCCGTCCTGCTGGTCCTGCTGGCCTTAGCCCTGCTCATTCCTGCGTCAGCGGGCGTCTACCTATACAACCTGGGCAGGATCTTCGATTCCGAAACCACCAAGATCGAAAACGTCTTCCCCGCCGAATCCACCCGCCCGCTGCCGTCCGTTGCCAAAGGGGCCACCGGTGCTGGTGGCACAGGCGGCATTCCCGGTGCTGGTCCGGCACCGGCCGGTGGAACGCCGTCGGATACGGGACGGTCCCTGAACATCTTGGTGATGGGCAGCGACAGCCGCGGCGCCACCCCCGAGGAAGCCACTTCCGGCGTCGGGTCGAATCAGCGCGCGGATACCCTGATGCTGGTCCACATCCCCGCCGACCGGAACAAGATTTACTCCATTTCGCTGATGCGAGATCTTTGGGTTCCCATCCCGGGCCGGGGCCACGCCAAAATCAACGCCGCCATGGCATACGGCGGTGTCCCGCTGATGGTGCAGACAGTGGAAGCTCTTTTTGGGCAGCGCATCGACCACGTCGCCATGATCAACTTCGAAGGATTCGTGGGGATGACTGACGCCCTCGGCGGGGTGGAAGTCAACATCCCGGCGCCGTTTGTTTCCTACCACGACCAGATCGCCTTCCCTGCGGGCCCGAACACGCTCGACGGCGAGCACGCTCTTGAATTTGTCCGCGAGCGCTACGCCTTCGCCGACGGCGACTACCAGCGCGTGCGCAACCAGCAAGCCTTCATCCGGGCGCTGCTGGCCAAGAACCTGAGTGCCGACACCCTCCTGAACCCGCTCAAGGTGCACAACGTGGTGAGCGCGATAGCCCCGTTCATCAGTGTGGATGCCGGGCTGGACGCTGGCACCCTGGCGGGGCTGGCGCTGGAACTCAAGGAAGTCCGGACCAACGACATGGTGATGTTCGCTCTCCCCACCAGCGGGATCGGGACCTCGGCTGACGGGCAGTCGATTGTGCTGGCCGATCCGTCAGCCATCGGCGCCATCTCGGCCGCCATGGCCGGGGACACCCTGGGCGACTATGCCGCCGTCAAGGGGCTGGCAGGTTCCTAGCCGGGACCTTCTGGCGGGACTTTCTACGCCGGACGGCGCAGTCGCACCGGGCGGGAAACGGGCGCTTTCGCTGCTTCGCCGGCTTCCCGCATCGGCGGGACGGCGAAGCTCACCACCAGGCGGGCGTTGGTGTCATCCGTTGACCTGATGGTCAGGCTCCGGGTGCCTGGCGGCAGGGACGGAGTGAAGACCTGCAGGTTCCGGGTGCCCACACTGGCTGAATCCCGGAGCGTGTAGCGGGTGCCCCAATGATCTTCGATGGCAATCTCAGGGGCGGCTCGCCCCGCAGCGGATTCCACGTGGATGTTGACCACCAGGCACGTGCTCCAGACTTCGACGGAGAGCACCGTGAACTCAGCTCCGGGTGTCAGGTGCAGGCCGTACGTGGGCGGCAGGAGCATCTTCCGGAGGATGCCTTTCGGAATTAGGTTTCGCATCATCGCCCCCAAAAATTACTAAGAGTGCTTTCAATTACCCCGCGGTAACGACGCTCTGTCAAGGTCCCTGGCCAGCGTTCTGTGGCAACCCACAACAGCGTGGCTGCAGGCGCCAAAAAGTGACCCCCGGCAATGCCGGGGGTCACCGTATCGGAAGGGTCGCCCGCAGACTGCCGATGCGCGGACTGGCGCTGTGGCGTGCCAAAACGGCTAACCGCCCTATGAAGGCAGATGAAAAAGAACGCGTCCGGATCCTCCCGGTAATGCCGTTTTAGCACTGGACGGAGGATGGTTCAAGGGGTTCTCGCGGGTAACTTAGCTGCCCCCCGGACGGTCTCTCACATAATGCGGGTTTTACAGCTACCCTCTCTCACTTTCCTCAGGAAAGTGAGAGAGGGTCGGCTATTCAAGCCCATCATGTGAGAGAGCGTCCGGAGGGGGCTACCCCGGTAGCGAACGGCGGCCTTTTTGTCCGCACGGCTCTATATATTGAAGGCATGACCCAGACTCCGCTGCAGGATGCCGCCAACCCGTCCGCCGCCGCCTCCCCCGCTCCCCCAGTGGCCAAGAAGGTCCCGCACGAGCGGACGCACCATGGCGACACTTTCGTGGACAACTACGAGTGGCTGCGCGAGAAGGAGTCCGCCGAGGTGGTTGAGCACCTGAAGGCCGAGAACGCCTACCAGGAAACCGTCACCGCCCACCAGGAACCGCTGCGCGAGGCCATCTTCCAGGAAATCAAGGGCCGCACGCAGGAGACAGACCTGTCTGTCCCAAACCGGAAGGACGGCTGGTGGTACTTCAGCCGCTCGGTTCAGGGCAAGGAGTACGGCATCCAGTGCCGCGTCCGTGCCCAGGACTCCGGCAACCCCGTGGCCGACTGGACTCCCCCCGCGGTGGAGGCCGGCGTCGAAATTCCCGGCGAGGAAATTCTGCTGGACGGCAACATCGAAGCCGAAGGTAAGCCGTTCTTCTCGGTGGGCGGCTCGGCCGTCACGGTGGACGGGAACCTCTACGCCTACGCCGTGGACAACGCCGGCGATGAACGTTTCACCCTCCACATCAAGGACCTCCGCACGGGCGAACTCCTGCCGGACGTCATCGAGAACATCTTCTACGGCGTCAGCTTCTCCCCCGACGGCACCCGCATTTTCTACACCGTGGTGGACGATTCGTGGCGCCCGTACCAGGTCAAGTCCCACGTCCTGGGCACACCGGTCACCGACGACGAAGTGATTTACCAGGAGGACGACGTCGCCATGTGGCTGGGCTTTGAGCTCTCCTCTGACAGGCGTCACCTTGTGCTGGGCATCGGCTGCTCCGAGTACAGCGAGACCCGCCTGCTGCGTTTCGATGACCCGACGGCGGCCCTCACCACCGTGATTTCGCGGGACGAGCGCGTCCTCTACGAGGCCGAACCGTTCCTGCTCACCGGCCCCGACGGCGAAAAGTCCGAGCGCATCATCATCACGCACAACCGCAACGCCGTGAACTCCATGGTCTCCCTGATGGACCCCGCCGAGCTCACCAAGCCGCTGGCCGAGCAGCACTGGAGCACCGTCGTCGAGCATTCCGGCGACGTCCGCGTCAACGGTGCCGGCGTCACCTCCACACACTTGATTGTGTCCATCCGGAAGGACACCATCGAACGCGTCCAGGTGATCGGGCTGGCCGGTCTCGGCACCCCCGCGCAGGAGGCCCCGGTGGAACCTGCATTCGACGAGGAGCTGTACACGGCCGGCGTCGGGGGTTCGGACTACGAAGCCCCGGTCATCCGGCTGGGCTACACGTCCTATTTCACGCCGTCGCGGGTGTACGACTTTGTGCTGCCCACCACCGCTTTGCCGGTTGGTGAACTGCTCCTTCGCAAGGAAAGCCCGGTGCTCGGCGGCTACTCCGGCAGCGACTACGTGGCCACCCGCGAATGGGCCGACGCCGCGGACGGGACGCGGATACCCCTGTCGGTGCTGCGGCACAAGAACGTCAAACAGGATTCGACGGCGGCGGGCCTGGTCTACGGGTACGGCTCCTACGAGCTGAGCATGGATCCCGGTTTCGGCATCGCGCGGCTGTCGCTGCTGGACCGCGGTGTGGTGTTTGTGATCGCGCACATCCGTGGCGGCGGCGAGCTGGGCCGGCACTGGTATGAGGATGGCAAAAAGCTCGCCAAGAAGAACACCTTCACCGATTTTGTGGACGCCACCGACTGGCTGGCCAAGTCCGGCTGGGTGGATCCGTCCCGGATTGCGGCAATGGGCGGCTCCGCGGGTGGGCTGCTGATGGGCGCCGTGGCGAACCTGGCACCGGAAAAGTACGCCGCAGTTGTGGCGCAGGTTCCTTTTGTGGATGCGCTCACCACCATCCTGGATCCGGAGCTTCCGCTGTCCGCGCTGGAATGGGAGGAGTGGGGCAACCCCATCACAGACCCGGACGTGTACGCCTACATGAAATCCTATTCACCGTACGAGAATGTGCGTGCCGTGGCGTACCCCAAGGTGGCCGCCGTGACGTCCTTCAACGACACCCGAGTGCTGTACGTGGAGCCGGCCAAATGGGTCCAGGAGCTGCGGAACAAAACCACCGGTACGGAGCCTGTGGTGATGAAGATCGAAATGGACGGCGGCCACGGCGGCGCATCCGGGCGTTACGTCCAGTGGCACGAGCGCGCATGGGACTACGCGTTCATCGCCGATTCCCTCGGCGCGGTTGAGCTACTTCCGGGGGCCGGCCTCAAATAGCCCATCGAGGCTCAAGAAGCTCGATCAACCGCCGTCAGGCGTCGCCACCCCCCAGCTCCGGATGCTCAGTCAGCAGTTCCGCCAGCGTCTCGAGGTTGGCGCGGACCGTCCTGGCCTGGGCTTGTTCCACGAACCGGTCGGCCAGTTTGCCGAATACCCCGCCCAGGCCAGACGCCGCATCGATCCGGAAGTTCAGGCGGGTCCCGTCACCTTCAGGCTCCAGGACATTGGTGATAGTGAATTCCAGCTTTCCTTCCACTGAGCGGGACACAAAGCGGGTTGGAGGCTGGAATTCGATGACCTCCGTTGTCCAGTCGAATTTCCTGCCCACCACCTTGCTTGCGCCCTTAACCCGGGTGCCGACTGCAACGGGCTCGGTCCCGACCGTTTCGGCATGGACGGCCGAGGAGTCCCAGACGGGGATGTTTTCGCCCTTTGACAGGAAATTGAAGACTTCCTGTGGCGGGCGGGCAATGTAGACGTTTTCTTCCACGGTGGGCATCGGATTCTCCTTGGACGCACCTGTTGCCAGCCCGGCTTGGCCGGCAGCTAGGCACAGGAAAAGTCTGTCCCCGGCGCTTGAGGCCGTCAATGGCCCACGGCTGCGCGCCGTAGGAATCGAGAGGTTCCCGGCTTCTAGGGAATGGCTGCCACGGCGTCGATCTCGACCAGGAAGTCGCCCAGGAACGAGCCCACGGTTGTTCTCGCCGGGTAGGGGGCTTGGACGAATTTTTCGTACGTGGCGTTGAAGCCTGCGAAGTCCCGGCCCGGGTGGTGGAGGTGCACGGTTGCTTTGACGACGTGCGAGAAGTCCAGACCGTGTGCTCCCAGGACGGCAGCCAGGTTCTGCATCGCCTGGACTGTCTGCTCCTCGATGGTGGCGCCGACGGTTTCATCGGTGACGGGATGGTGCGGTGTCTGGCCTGCGGTGAAGAGGAACCCGTTGGCAGCTATGGCCTGTGAATAGGGTCCGGCGGGCATGGGTGCGAGTTTTGTGGTGACCTGCTGTCGAAGCATGGTGCTGTTTCCTTTCGGGTGGCCGGTGTTGGGACGGCCGGGTTGGTGATTTAGAGGACCTTGGAAAGAAACGCCTGCGTGCGTTCGTGCTGCGGGGAGCCAAGGACCTGCTCAGGTGGACCGCTTTCGACGACGACGCCCTGGTCCATAAAGACCACCTGGTCGCTGACCTGGCGGGCGAAGCCAAGTTCGTGGGTGACCACCACCATGGTCATCCCGGCCTCTGCCAGGGACTTCATGACGTCGAGGACTTCGCCCACAAGCTCCGGATCGAGCGCTGAGGTGGGCTCGTCGAAAAGCATCAGTTTCGGTTTCATGGCCAGCGCCCGGGCGATCGCGATCCGCTGCTGCTGGCCGCCGGAGAGTTCCTGGGGGTAGGAGTGTCCGCGGTTGCCCAACCCGACGCGGTCCAGCAGCGTCTGAGCTTCGGCGGTCACCTCGTTCCGGGGCCTGCCGAGCACATGCACGGGCGCTTCCACGATGTTCTCCAACACTGTCATGTGAGGGAAAAGGTTGAACCGCTGGAAGACCATGCCCGCATTGAGCCGTGAGCGCGCCGTCTGGCGTTCCTTCATTTCGTAGAGCTTCCCGTTGCGTTCGGTATAGCCGACCAGGTGCTCGTCCACGTAGAGGCGGCCGGCGTCGACCTTTTCCAAGTGGTTGATGCACCGGAGGAAGGTGGTCTTCCCGGAGCCGGATGGTCCGATCAGGCAGGTTACCGAGCCGCGTTCGATCCTCAGATCAATGCCCTTGAGGATTTCCGTTGAACCGAAGCTCTTGCGGACTCCCTGGGCTTCCACCATGGCGGTGTTCATGACGCTGTCCTTGTCTCCGGCTGGGTGTTTGGCTGGGTCTCTGGCTGGGTGTCTGGCTGGATTTTTGGCTGACGGGGCTTGCGCGGCGCTGCGTCGAAGCCGCGGCCATACCGCCGTTCGAGTTTGGTCTGGAAGAAGCTCAGGATGGTGGTCATGAGCAGGTACCAGAGACTGGCCACAATGAGCAGCGGGATGGTCTGGTAATTGGTGGCGTAGATGATCTGGGCCGAGTACAGCAGGTCCGAAATCGCCAGGACGCTGACCAGGGATGTGCCCTTGAGCATGGAGATGACCTGGTTGCCGGTGGGCGGGAGGACCACACGCATCGCCTGCGGCAGGATGACCCGGCGCATGAGCTTTCCGCCGTCCATCCCCAGGGCCCTGGCGGCGTCGTACTGGCCCTTGTCCACGGATCCGATGCCGCCGCGGATGATCTCGGCCATGTAGGCGGCCTCGTTCAGCGCCAGCCCCAGCAGCGCGGCGGCCAGCGGGGAGATCAGAACGTTCGCCGATCCCAGGACCACCGACGGACCACCGAAGGGAAGGCCGAGGGCAATCACCGGATACAGGGCGGCAATGTTGTACCAAAAGATCAGCTGGACGAGCAGGGGTGTGCCGCGGAAGAACCAGATGTAGCCCCTGCTGATGGTGCTCAGGATCGGGTTCGCGGAAAGCCGCATGACCGCAAGGACCGTGCCCAGGGCAATGCCGGCCGTCATGGACACCACGGTGAGCAGGACCGTTAGCCCGGCACCGGCCATGATTTGCGGGGCGAAGAGATAGGAAACGACGACGTCCCAGTGGTACCGCTGATTCACTGCCACATCCCACGCGGCGCCGATGGCAACAAGAATCAGGACGACGGCGGTGGCTAACCGGACGGGGTGCCGGAGGGGCACCACCGGGATCGAGTCCGCGGCCGCCGTCGGGCTTTCTGTTTTTGTGTCAGGGATTGAGTGTTGCTGCATGGTGGTCACGTCCTATTGGGCGAAATTGACGCGGGCGTCGGTGATTGCGCTGGATTCGAGGCCGTACTTCCCAAGCACCTTGAGGTACGAGTCGCTCTTGATGACGGCATTGAGTGCTGCGGAAACTGCCTCGACCAGGCCTGAGTCCTTGGGCATGCCAATCCCGACCGGCGTGAAGTCGTACTTGGCGGCGATCTCGATCGCGGGGTTCTGCGTGGCAGCAAAGTCCAGGATGGGTGAATCCGCCAGGACGGCGTCCAGCCGTCCACTGGTCAGCGCGGAGATTGCCTGCCGTGTGTCCTGGAATTCGCTTCTCTGGACGGTGCCGCCGCCGGCCGCGGTGCAGTCCTCGTCGACCGCGGGGACGTTCACCGCGAGCTGGTAGGAACCAGTCAGGAGGCCCACCTTCTTGCCGCACAGGGAGCTCTCGCTGCTGACGCCCAGCGGGTTGCCGCTGGGTACGGCGATGGAGTTGCCCATCTGCATGTAGTCCACAAAATCCAGGACCTCCATCCGCTTCGTTGTGGGGGTCATCGATGAGACGGTCATGTCATACCGGCCGGCGGCGATGCCGGGGATGATGGAGTCGAAGTTGGCCACCTGGATCTCCACCTTCACGCCCAGTGCCTCGCCGATAAGGCGGGCGACGTCGGGGTTGGTGCCCGTCATGTCCTGGGTGCCTTCCCGGTAGAACTGCGTGGGCGGCTCGTTGGTGGGGATCGCCACGCGCAGGACCTTCGTTGACTTGATCGAGTCCGGGAGCAGCTGCGCGGCTGCCTCGTTGACCGCGAGCGCCGGCACGCCGGTGCCGTTCCCGGCGTCGGACGTTGTCGCAGCGGGCGCCGTGGTCCCGCAGGCCGTAACGGACAGAATCAGAGCTGCCGTCACAATGGCGGCACGTCCGACGGCGGCCCGCCCGCCACGCTGGGTGCGCGTAGTTCGCGGGGTTACTGGAGGAGTTTTCATCAGGGGGTGCTCATTTCTGCCAGGCCCTTGCGGGCGTCAGTGCCCGGTGAGGTGCGGATCAAGGGTGCGTTGCGGTGCCGGATCAGGTCGCGGCCTTCCAGCCGAAGTTCCTGGATCGTGGACACTCCGAGGAGCATCATGGTGCGCGTCATTTCGGCCTGGAACATTTGGAGGACATGGGCCACACCGGCCTGGCCTGCCGCCGCCAGGCCATAAAGGTACGGGCGGCCGATGGAACAGGCGTCGGCGCCGAGGGCGATGGCCTTGACGATGTCCGAGCCGCGGCGGATGCCGCCGTCGACGATGATTTCAAGCCGGCCTTCCACCCTGTCCACGATGTCCGGAAGCACGTCCAGGGGCGAGGCCATGTGGTCCAGCTGCCGGCCGCCGTGGTTGCTGACCTGGATGGCGTCAATGCCCATGTCGGCCGCAGTGACGGCGTCGTGGGGATTGACCACTCCCTTGAGGATGATGGGGCCGTTCCAGCGGGCTCGCAGATCCCGGATGTCATCCCAGTCGGTGGGTTCGTAGGAACCGGCGAGCAGAGTCCGCCACATGTCAGGCGTACTGGACAGGGGACCTTCGGGAATCTCGGCATCCAGGTTGGGGAAGGCGATCGCGTCATTGCCGAGGAACCCCAGCGCCCATCGCGGATGCAGAGCCCCTTCCACAACTGTCTTCAACTTGATCGACGGCGGCGCGGTGAACCCGTTGCGATAATCCCGTTCCCGGTGGCCGATGGCCCGGCAGTCGACGTTGACCAGGAGGGCTTCGTAGCCCGCCGCCGCGGCCCGGTCCAGGACAGCCTGCAGCTCCACCTTGTCCCCGATCGGTTCGATGTTGAACCAGCGCCGGAGTCCGGGAGCTGCGGCACTGACCTGTTCCATCGGCGTCGTGCTCAAGTGTGCCAGCCCGTAGGGAACACCGGCTTTCTGGGCTGCCCGGGCGGCCGCGTTCTCTCCGGCCGGATGGAACAGCCGGGTGCCGCCGGTTGGGGCGAGCGTCAAGGGCATGGAAACCGGGCCGCCCAGGAGGGTTGAGCTGAGGTCAAAGTTTTCGACTGATCCCCACTTCGGCAGGAAGGACCAGTCATCAAAGGATGACCGGTTGCGCCGCAGGGAGACCTCGTCCTCTCCGCCGCCTTCGATGTAATCAAAAATGCTTCCGGGCAGGCGTTTCGCGGCCAGCTTTCTCATGTCCTCGACGCTGTAGCAGCGACGGGACAGGCGTTCCGACTCGGTCCGGGCCAGCCCTTGAACCGTTGCCAGCGCCTTGATGTCCTTGAATTTCATTGATTGTCCTCTGGGGTTTTCTTGCAGGACTTCCCTGCCACTTCCTTCCCCAATAGTGACCCAGATCTCCTTGCGTCTATATGTGAGTTCCCCTAAATATTTTCCCGCTTGCTTGTGATAACTTCCAGCTATGGATATTGCGAAAACCGGACTGACGGAGGGCGATCTTCACGGCGCCGTGGTACGGCTGTCGGATTGCATCCAGCTGATGCAGGCCGATCTGGTGCACGCCAACCCCACGCCGGAAAATCTTGATCATCCTGTTTCGGACGTCCTGATGTACGACCCGCTGGACGAATGGACCAACGTGGACGGCCGGATCATCCTGGCCGTTGGCCTGACCTGCGGATCCGTGGATTTCGACCAACTGCTGCACCGGGCCTCCAACAGCAACGCTGCTGCAGTGATCGTCAAAGCCCACGGCACACCGATGGAACGGCTTCGGTCCGCGGCCGTCCTGCACAGCCTGGCCGTCCTTGTCGCACCCAACAACGTGGACTGGACCCGCCTGGTGGCACTGGCCAGGGCATCCGTTATGGGGGCGGCCGCAGATTCGGTCTCCGGAGTCCGGCTCGGTGACCTCTACGCGTTCGCGAATGCGGCCGCGTCGATGACCAACGGCGCAGCCAGCATCGTCGATCCGCTCGGACGCGTGCTCGGCTACTCAACCCTGCCGGGCCAGCCGGTGGACGAACTGCGCCGCCTCACCACCCTCTCCCTGCAGGAGATCCGGCCACCGGCCTTCGACGCTGATTTCAAAACCGTCTACGCGTCGGCGGGCGCGGTGCTCATCCCCGGACAGGACGACGAGATGGCGCGGCTCGCCCTCGCAGTGAGGGCCGGCGGGGAACTGTTGGGCTCGATCTGGATCCTCGACCCGGGCGAAGACAAGCGGGAGGCGGCCCTGAATGCCCTGGACCGGATGACACCACTGGCCGGCCTGCACATGCTCCATGCCCGCTCGGCGTCGGACTTCGGGGAGCGCCGGAACGGGGACCTGATCCGCACGCTGATGCACGACCCCGAGCATGCGTCGTTTGCTGCCGCCCAGCTCGGACTCGACGCGGCCAACGGGCTCGCCGTCGCGGCATTCTCGATCGTCCGCCCCGAGACAGGAAACCTTGAATCGGTGCGCGAGATCCAACGGCTGCTGCACCTTGTCACAACTGTCTGCAACATCCAGTTCAATACCAGCCACAGTGCCCTCATCGACTCAGTGGTCTACGCTCTCCTGCCCTGCGAAGGCACCGCGCCCAGGGCCGTGCACCGGCGGGTGGTCCAGGAAATCGGCGCCTACGCCCGCACCATCAGCTCCTACCCGCTCATCGCCGCAGTGGGCGGCATCGCGCCCCGGGTGGAGGACCTGCCGGGCTCCCGGTCCGAAGCGCTGCAAACGCTGCAATATCTGCTCCGTCAGCAAGCGGCAGCCCCGCGTTCCGGCGGTGTGCAAACCACCACCGCCGGGCTGTTCGAAGATTTCCGGGTTCCGCTGAATCTCTTGAAGATCGGTGCGTTCATCGCCGAATCCGGACTGTCCGGCGCCGACGACATCACCAGGATCCAGGCCCACGACGCCGACCAGCAAACCGACTACCTGGACACGCTGCGGGCATATCTGGCCTCGAACGGAAATATCTCCGCCATGGCCGAGCGCCTGCACGTGCACAACAACACCGTCCGCTACCGGGTTTCACGCCTGGCCAAGGACTTCAGCCTCGATCTGGACGACCCCCAGAAGCGGCTCTGGCTCTGGCTGCGCCTCACCACCATGGATCTCGCTGTCTCCGGTGGTTGAGCCTGCCGAAACCGATCTCGCTCCCAACCGCTCCGTCACCGGCGCCGGGCGCGCCAGTTGTCCTCGAGGATCGCGTAGGACACCTCGGTGGCCCACTGGCCCTTGTAGTGCCATTTGTCCACCAGCCGGGCTTCCAGCCGCATGCCCAGCCGTTCGCACAGAGCGGCGGAGGCGGTATTCAGGGCGTCGAGCTTTGCCTCGATCCGGTGCATCCCCAGCTCCTCGAACCCCAGCTTCAGCACCGCGTCCGCGGCCTCGGCCCCGTAGCCCTTGCCCCGCGCGGCCGGCGCCAGGGTCCATCCGACCTCGCCCTGCCCACGCCCCGGAAGCCACTTGAGCACCACTTCGCCCAGCAGCCCCGGCGATCCCTGCGCCTCGATGGCCAGGCACACCCAGTCGGTTTCCTTTTCGAAGACGAAGTTGGCGTACTTGCCCACGGACTCCATGCATGTGGTGTAGCTTTTGGCCTCCCCCGGCAGGAAGCGGGCTGTTTCGGGCAGCGAATGGTAGGCGTGGAAGGCGTCCAGGTCCGCAGCGTCGAACCGGCGCAGGATCAGCCGCTCGGTGCGGATGGGCAAAGTGATCTCGGGCATGGACTGAGGCTATGCCATAGGCGCGGAGTGGACGACGGCGGCCGTCGCCTCTGCGATGGCGCGCTCCTCGTCGGTGGGCACCACTAAAACGGGGATGACGGACGCGGCCGTGGAAATCACGCGCGGTTCCCTGGAACGCTCACTGTTCAGGCCGGCGTCGAGCTCTATCCCCAGCGCACGCAGCCTGTCGGCAACCAGTGCGCGGAACTGGTGCGAATTTTCGCCGATCCCCGCCGTGAACACGAGGGCCTTGGCACCCCCGACGGCCACGTGGTAGCCGCCGATGTACTTAGCCAGCCGGTAGGACGTGACCGCGAGCGCCATTGAGGCCTTGGCGTCGCCAGCCTCTGACGCCTCCACCACCGAGCGCATGTCATTGTTCCCGGCGAGCCCTTTCAGCCCCGATTCGCGGTTGAGCATGGTGTCGATGTCCTCCGGCGTCCACCCGTTCCGGCCGAGGAAGACCAGGATGGACGGATCGAGGTCGCCCGAGCGGGTGCCCATCACCAGCCCCTCCAGCGGGGTGAAGCCCATGGACGTGTCCACCGAATGGCCGCCCTGGATGGCCGTGACGGAGGCGCCGTTCCCCAGGTGGGCGATCACGGCGTCGAACTCGTCCACGGGCAGATCCAGTAGCCCAGCGGCGCGGTGCGTGACGTACTCGTGCGAGGTGCCGTGGAAGCCATAGCGGCGGATGCCGTGGTTTGTGTAAAGCTCGTCCGGGACGGCGTAGCGCCAGGCATGCTCGGGCAGGGTGCGGTGGAAAGCGGTGTCGAACACGGCCACCTGCGGCAGGTCCGGCCACTTTTTGCTGATGGCGCGGATGCCCAGGACGTTGGCGGGGTTATGCAGCGGCGCCAGCGGATTGAGGCGCTCGATGGCGCGGGTAATCTCGTTGTCGATCAGCACCGGCTCGGCGAACCGCTCGCCGCCGTGAACCACGCGGTGGCCCACCGCCGCCAATTCAAGGTCCCCGAGCTCGGCATGGATCGCGGTATCCACCTGTTCCAGCGCCTCCGCATGGTCCCGGGGACCCTCGATTTCGCCGTCGCCATCGCCGCCGTTGCCCATGCCGATCTTCTCGATCAGCCCTTCGGTCAGCACAATGCCGGCGGCCACGTCACGGACCTGGTACTTGAGCGAGGACGAACCGGAATTGATGACGAGCACAAGCATGGGGCCTCCTGAAGCCTTGGTACCGCGGGCACAGCTGACGAGGGGTGGTGCTGGAGCCTGGCGCAGTACTCCCCTGCGTCCCACTCTATAAGTTGCAGCCTCAGCCGCCGGCGATATCCCGCAGGGTCTGCAGGTGCCCGTCCCAGGCCTTCCGCCCTGCAGCGGTTACGCTCGCCGAGGTCCGCGGCATCTTCCCCGCGAACCCCTTCTTGATCTTCACGTACCCGGCCTTCTCCAGGACGGTGAGCTGTTTGCTGAGCACGGAATCACTGACTTGGATGGCGTCCCGCAGGTCCTTGAAGTCCAGCGACTCAGCACCTGCCAGCGCCGCCATGATGGAGAAGCGGACCGGCTGATGGATCAGGTCGTCGAGCCGGTGACGGGGGTGTTCCGCCGAGCTGCTCATGCGCGCAGCTCGCGGAAGGCGGCGGCCAGGCCAACTCCGGCAAGTACGACGGCGGCGCTCACGTAGAACCAGATGTTCCCGTCGCGGAAGAGGCTGGCTCCTACCCCCAGCGCGACGCCGTACAGCGCAAAGTAGGCAATCAGGGATGTCAGGAACCGCCTGGTGTACCCGGCTTTGGTGGACGTCTGGAACATCGGCCAGATGCAGGCCGTTGCCGCCCCCCAGATTCCGACTGCGGTGGCCAGCAGCGGTGCGCCGTACCCGGTGTGGGACACGATGTGCATGCCGATCATCAGCATCGATCCCAGGATGGCCAGGCTGGTGAAGACCATCGCAACGGGCCATGCCGCGGCGTTGATGGACGTGGCTCCGATCGATTGCGCCTTCGCCAGGAGCTCCTGCGCCTCGGCAGGAGTGGGACTTGCCGTTGCCTCGTCCATGGTGTTGCCTTTCGCAGCTGCTGAGTAATGCACTCATCATAGGAAAGTACTTTCCATTGCGTCAAGTACTTTCCATCTGCGAGGCATAACGCCTGCCGTTGCATCAGCCGCGGCAGGCGCTTAGAGTCGGCGGACACGTTGCACTACGCAGAGAGGGACTTCCATGCCGAACGACACTACTCAGCCCGACAACACCGAACCCGAGACCGCCGAACCCGCGCCCGGCGCCGAGCCCAGCACCGCAGGCTCCGGCACCAAGGACCCCACCGGCGTCGAGGGTTCCAACCCGGCCCTGGACGACACCGGAAGCCCGAAAGCCGGCGAGGTGGGCGAAGCCGCAGAGCAACCCAAGGATCCGAAAAACCTGGACCTCACGCCCGAAGGACTCTCCGACGAGCCCGCCAAGCAGGAAGACCCGGACAGCGTGGCCAAGCCGGAAAACAGCTGATTCCGCCTACCGTCCGGGGCCCTCAACCGCCGGGTCGACTGCCTCCACGGAGATGAGAACGATCCCGAGGTCCCGGACCTTCATCAGCAGCCCGTGCAGGGCTGCCTGATCTGCGACGAAACCGCAAAGGCTTGTAGTGCCGTCGCTTTCGTGGGTCAGGGTGAGGTCATCAAACCAGGCAGACCAGTGCCGGTCCAGGTGCCCGCCGATCCGAATCCGGTATTGGGTGGGCACCTGGTGTTCTGGGGGCGCAGTCCTGAGGTTCTCACCCGACCGTAGTGGCCCGGATCCGGCGGTGGCTGCCCGGATTGTCACTGGGCCCCTTCCGGATGGACCGGCGAACCGACGGTGCCGTGCACGGTCCGGTCAGCCGGGGTGCGCAGCCCGCTCCACAGTGAGTACCCCAGGCCTGTCAGGGCGACGCCGATGGGAAGGGCGAACAGCCTGTCGTTGACCTGCGGCAGCAGCGGGAGGAAAAGTGTTGCCACGGACCCGACCGCGAGCAGTGCCGCAGCCCAACGTGCCAGCACCCTGGCTCGGAAGAGAGCGATGCCGAAGAGGAGGCCACCACCCAGGAACGTGATCGCGGAGGCCAGGTTCAGGCCGACCATGAGGCCGATGTCGCCGCTCAGGGGGTCCCCCATGACGGTGGCAAAGACGTCGTTGACGTAGCCGGGTTCAGTGTGGGCGAGGGTTGGCAGGACAACCGCCCCGATGACTTCCATGCTGATCATAATGAGATAGCCGGCACCGAACACGAGGTAGCCGATCAGCCCCAACACTCCGGCCTGCGTCACCTGGCGCAGGTACATGCCGGTGATGCCGATCAGCGACAGTCCGGCCATGAGCACCTTCAAGGATTGGCGGACCGTGTACTCGGTAGTGGTGGCGAACTCTGCATCCAACTGGGGGTGGTTGATCTGGACGCCGATGAACAGCAGGCCTGCCGCGGCCGCGGAGAGGCCTGCCCAGCGGGTGAGTTTGGTGGTGGTGATGGACATGTCTGGCTCCCTGAGTTTTGCGGGCGGCGGCGGGCGCTGCCGGATAACTCCAAGGTAGGGACCGGCGGGGTGAGCCGGCGTCACCCGATGATGTGACTGACAGGGTGAACCTGGTAGGTCAGCTACATCAGGCCGCGGTCACGGGCACTGCGCACTGCCGCCCGGCGGCTGCTGACGCCGAGCTTGGTGAAGATGTGTTTGGTGTGCGTGCGCAGTGTGTTGTGCGAAATGAACAGCGCGCGGGCGATCTCCGGCCCGCTCAGTTCACTGTCCAGGAGCCTGAGGACCTGCAGCTCCCGCTCACTCAGCGGATCAACGTCCGACGTCGGCCGGTCTCCCTGGCCGGAACGTGGCGGTTGCGGGGGCTCACCCAAGCTGAGCAGGCGGCGGGCGCGGTCCCGGACGCGGGCGTCAGCACCGCCGTCGTGCGTTGCCTGCACCGTTGCCTCAGACCTGGCCTCACCCAGCAACTCGACCATTGATGGCCCTTCGTCCAGGAACAGCCGCACGTACTCGTCCGGTTCGGGCGTGCCAGCCAGCGCAGATCCGAGCGCCTCCAGCGCCTGCCGGCGGTCGCCCAGTAGGTTGTACGCAAGAGCCTGCAGCACGCGGATCTCCACCGCACTGCCCGCCCGTCCCTGTGCCGAGGCCAAGGCGAGAAGCCGGTGCAGCAGGTCAACCACACCCTCGGCCACGCGGGTATCCGGGTGGACCAGCCGCTGGGCAATCAGCAGGCGAACCAACGTGAGGTGGCTGTATTCGTTCATGTAGCTGACGTCGTCGGTGACGGAAATCCCGCGTCCACTCGCCCAGCCGGCGGCCCCGGACAGGTTGCCCTGGCGTACCCAGACCCTGGCTTTGATGGCCGGGATGGGGCGCACCTCCGGGAAGAAGCCCGGCCGGAAAAGCTGCTCCGCCTGGTCCAGGTAGCTGATGGCGGCGTCCGGGTTGCCCTCATCCTGGGCAAGAAGCCCCATCGCAACGAACCACCGGTAGCGGCTTTCGGTCATCGGCCCCCGTTCCACGAACGCTGCGGCGGATTCGAGGTGCCTTCTGGCTTCGCTGAGGTCTCCGGCCTGCCGGCAGATCTCGCTCAGCCCCACATGCAGCTCGGCGCTGGCCCGTGCCATTGCGTTGCCGCGGGCGTCGGCCTGCTGCAGCGCCTTCTCGCAAATCCTGCGCGCCTCGCTGGGCCGGCCTGCCGCCAGCCACATGTCGGCGAGAATCACCGTGGTGCTGAGCTCGTCCAGCAGGTTTCCGGCCGCGCGCAGGCTTGCCACAGCAGGAGGGAACGTCCCCAACGCCCCGCGCACATCGCCGTCCGCCCACGCTGCAAGCCCCAGGAAAGCCCCCGCCGCGCCGCGCGCAAAATGGTGCTCCGGGCCGGCCAGGTCCAGCGCTTTTCGGGCATAGGCCAAAGTGCCGGCCACATCTCCCCCGGCCTGCGCGAGCGAAGCCCGGTACATGGCAATGGTCGCGGGCAGCATCTGGAGCTCCTCGTCGTCCGGAGGCTTCGATCCGTCCGGCGCCGCGCGCTCATCGACGGCGGGCGCGGCGTCCGCGAGCGCCCGCTCAGCGTCGTCGAGCCGCCGCTCCAACCCGCGGAGATCGCCGGCAACCAACAGCGCCCCGCCGGAGAACACGCTCAGCACCGGACTGCGCCGGATGAAGGCGTCGGGCAGTTCCTTCAGCCAGCCGAACAGCATGGCGTCCCGCCGGGTGCGCCGAAGAACCGGCACGGCCTGTTCCACCAGGGACGCGGCCCGGTCAAAGTCCTGGCCGGCCAACGCGTGCCGGACGGCGTCCTCGGCGTGGTCATGCGCCTCATACCAGCGGCTGGCACGCTCATGCAGCAGCGGAATCTGCCCGGGCTGCTCGCTGAGCAGGCGCCCCCGCAGGACATCAGCGAAGAGGTGGTGGTAGCGGTACCACTCGCGCTGGTCGTCCAGCGGGATGACGAACAGATTGGCGCGCTCCAGGGTCACCAGCATGGTGCTCCCATCCTCCCGGCCGGTCACGGCATCACAGAGCGGCCCGGTGAGCCTGTCGAGCACCGCGGTGTGCAACAGGAAACTGCGGACGGCTGCCGGCTGGTGCTGCAGCACTTCCTCCACCAGGTAGTCCACGATGTATCGGTCGTCTCCGGCGAAGTGCTCGATGAATCCGGCGGCGTCCTCACGTCCCCTGAGCGACAACGCGGCGAGCTGAAGCGCCGCAATCCAGCCCTCCGTCCGCTGGTCCAACGTGGACACCTGCCCGGCGGCCAGATCCAGTCCCGCAATGTCTTTGAAGTAAGCGGCGGTCTCGTCAGGAGTAAACCGCAGATCTGCGGCGCGGATCTCCACCAGCTCTCCCCGCACGCGCCAGCGGGACAGCGGCAGGCTGGGGTCGGACCGGGTGCTCACCACCACGTGCACCTGCGGCGGAAGGTGCTCCAGGAAGTAGGCCATGCCGGTGCCGACCGCGTGGCTGTCCACCACGTGGTAATCGTCCAGCACCAGCCATAGGTCCGTCGGCACGGCAGCGAGGTCGTTCACAAGTGCGGTGACGACAAGCTCGGTTGCCAAGGGTGGGGACGCGATCAGCTCCAGCGCCGAGGAGCCGACGCCGGGCACCGCGCTCTGGAGCGAGGCGACAACGCAAGTCCAGAATGAGGCCGGCTCGCTGTCCGTCGGATCCAGGGACAGCCAGGCCACGCACCGGTCCTGGCCGGATGTTTCACCAAACCAGTCGGCCAGGAGCGCGGTCTTCCCGAATCCGGCGGGGGCGGACAGCAGCGTCAGTCCGGCATCCGCGCCGAGGCGCAGTTTCTCCCTCAACCGGGGGCGCACCACACAGCCCCGGCGCGGCGTGGGGACATAAAGCTTGGTGGCCATCATCGAACGTTTCATGGGATCCGGCTCCAGCCTAGCCTCCCGCGAGAGCGCAATTGATCCGGTTGGTGAACATTGCTGACCGGGTCGTATGCCTCTGGCTCCTTCTCTCGCTGCGTGGGGAATAATACTCTCCATGACCAGCAGGGACACCGGTAATGGGGACGCCCAAAAGCCTGCCACGCGCACAGCGGCCCATGTCGACGTCGCCACCACGCTGCCGGAAGCCATGACCGGCCGGGCAAGCCCCGCGAAAGCGGCGGTCGGCGACAAGCCGGTCTTCGCATATATCGCCAGCCTGCCACAGCCGCAGCGCGGCATCGCCGAAGCCGTCGATGCGCTGGCGGCAAAGACCCTGCCCGGCCTCCGGCGCTCCGTGAAGTGGGGCATGTCGTACTACGGCGTCGGCGACGGGTGGTGCTTCAGCTGCGGCGGTTTTGCCGGCCATGTCAAGCTCAGGTTTGTGAATGGAGCGGCGCTCGAGCCGGTGCCGCCGGTGACACCGGTGGGGATGGGCAAGTCGACACGGGGTGTGGAGCTCGAATCCCTGGACGACATCGACGAACCCCAGATCGCGGCGTGGATGAAACAAGTCGCGTCTGTGCCGGGTGTTGGGGGCAAGAAGCGCTGACCCCTGGGCTTGCTGCTCAGGAAACCGGCACCTGCGCCTGGATGGCCGTGATGGCCACCGTGTTCACGATGTCCTCCACGGTGCAGCCGCGGGAGAGGTCGTTCACCGGCTTGCGCAGGCCCTGCAGGACGGGCCCGACGGCGACCGCCCCGGAGCTCTGCTGCACCGCCTTGTACGTGTTGTTGCCGGTGTTCAGGTCCGGGAAGATGAACACGGTCGCCTGCCCTGCCACCGACGAGCCCGGCATTTTGGAGGCCGCGATCGAGGCGTCCACGGCGGCGTCGTACTGGATGGGGCCTTCGACGGCGAGATCCGGGCGGCGTTCGCGCACCAGTTCGGTGGCCTGCCGGACTTCGTCCACGGCCTCACCGGAACCCGAGCCGCCGGTGGAGTAGGACAGCATGGCCACGCGTGGCTCCACGCCGAACTGCACCGCGGTTTCGGCCGAGGCGAGCGCGATGTCGGCGAGCTGCTCCACGTTGGGATCGGGATTTACGGCACAGTCGCCATAGACCAGCACCCGGTCCGGCATCAGCATCAGGAACACGGAGGACACGATCTTCACGCCGTCGCGCGTTTTGACGAACTCCAGCGCCGGGCGGATGGTGTGCGCCGTGGTGTGCGCGGCGCCGGACACCATGCCGTCTACCACGCCCAGCTGGACCATCATGGTGCCGAAGTAGCTGCCGTCCTGCATGATTTCCAGCGCCTTGGGCAGGTCCACGCCCTTGTGCGCGCGCAGCTCGGCGTACTTCTCGGCGAAACCCTGCCGCAGTTCCGAGGTGGCCGGGTCCACGATGTTGATCCCGGCGAGGTCGACGCCGTTGGCGGCTGCCAGCTCGCGGACGTCGCTTTCCCGGCCCAGCAGAGTGAGGTCGCAGACGTCGCGGCGGTGCAGGATTTCGGCGGCCTGCAGGATCCGGACGTCGGTTCCCTCCGGCAGCACCACGTGCCGGCGCTGCCCCCTGGCGCGTTCGATGAGGTCGTGCAGGAACCGCAGCGGGGTCATCCGTTCCAGGCGCGGCAAGTGGAGGCGTTCCACCAGCTCAGTCTCGTCCACCCGCCTGGACCACAGGCCCAGCGCGGATGCCACCTTGCGGCGGTGCCCGGACCAGATCTCGCTGCGGACCTCGGAAACCCGCTTGGCCGTGGTGTAAGTGTCCTCGCTGGCGGCAAACACAGGGAACGGAGCCTGCGCCAGGAGCGGGTAGATATTGGCGTCCGGGGACAAGCCACCGGTCAGGATCAGCGCCGACGGAACCGGGAATTCCGGCGAGAACGACGACGCTAGGCAGGCCACCATCACGTCCGCCCGGTCGCCGGGAACGATCACCAGGGCGCCCTCGTCCAGAACGTTCAGGAAGTTGCCCACGTTCATGGCCGCCACCTTGATGTCCCGGACGTCGCGTTCCATGTCCGCAAGACCGGCGATCTGGCGTACCCCGAGGGCTGTGGCTACTTCGCCGGTGGTGGGCCGGGCGATTTCATCCAGCTCCGGCAGCACATAGACGGGCCGATTGGATGCACCCGGCTTGATGGCGGCGGCGATTTCCTCCACCAAGTCCGGGTCCGCGCGATTCACCATGATGGCCAGCAGGGAGCATTTTTCCGCCACCAGTTCCTTGCGGGCAACCTCGACGGCGGCCGCTGCCTCCGCGACGCTGAGACCCTTGGCGCCCACCACGGCGACCACCGGCGCGGCCAGGTTGTTGGCCAGCCGGGCGTTGAGGTCAAACTCGACGGCGGCGTCCTGGCCGGTGAGGTCCGTCCCCTCCACAATCACCACGTCGCAATGCTTGGCGATCTCGGCGAAGATCTCCACGCAGCGCGCATCGATGTCGGCACGTTTTCCGTCGGCCAGGAGGGCACGCACTTCGGCGGACGTCAGCCCGCCACGGCAACGGTCGTCGTCGAGCGCGAAGCGTGATTTCATCAGCGCCACCATGGGGTCATCGGCGGCATCCGGGCCGTGGACCACCGGTTTGAAGAACCCGATCCGGTCCGCGTGCCGGTGGAGCGTGTCCGCGAGGCCCAGGGCCACGAGCGACTTGCCCGATCCCGGGGTGGTCGCGCTGACGTAGATGCCTTTGGCCATGGTCCGCCCTTTGCTGTGCGTGGTGCCGGTCCCTCCATCCTTGCACTTCCCCGGCAGAGCAGTGTCCAGAAAACGGCCCGGCCCTTGACACCGGCACCACATCTGGGATTACCTAATGAACATTCGGTATATAAAGCTGGAGGCAATGACGCATGGCTGAAGCAGCACTCTCCGGGGCCACCCACCCCATCCTCGAAAACGACTACGCCTCCGAATGGATGGGCATCGAAGTCCTCGCCGTCAGCGACGGGCACGCCACCATCCGCATGAAGCTCCGGCAGGAAATGCTCAACGGCTTCGGCATGGCCCACGGCGGAATGATCTTCGCCTTCGCCGACTCCGCCTTCGCCCTGGCCTGCAATCCGGTGAACCCCACGCCGGAAGAAATCAACAACATCACCGTTGCCGCCGGCGTCGACATCAACTTCCTCAAGCCCGCCTACCGCGGCCAGGTCATCACCGCCGTCGCGGACCGCCGTTCCAGCTCGGGCCGCAGCGGGCTCTACGATATCCAGATTTTCGCGGCCGACGCCGGTGCGCAGCCCGGTTCACTGCCCAGTTCCGGCACGCCGGGTGAACTCATCGCCGAGTTCCGCGGACGCAGCCGAACCATCCCCAAGAAGTAGGAAAACCATGACCCTCCACGCCCCCGAAACCCCCTCGCCGCAGGCAACTGCAGATCCCGTCCTGGACCGCGAAGAAACCATTTCCCGCGACGAACTCGAAGCACTCCAGCTCACCCGCCTGCAGCACACGGTGGCCTACGCCTACAGCCGTGTGCCGCTCTACAAGCGCAAGTACGACGACGCCGGCATCCACCCCACGGACCTGCGTGAACTCAGCGACCTCGGCAACTTCCCCTTCACCACCAAGGAAGACCTGCGCGCCGAATACCCGTTCGGTATGTTCGCCGTCCCGCAGAGCGAAGTCGCCCGCGTGCACGCGAGCTCGGGCACCACGGGCCGGCCCACCGTCGTCGGGTACACCAAACAGGACCTCGCCGACTGGGCCAAACTCGTGGCGCGCTGCCTCCGGGCGTCCGGCATCCGTCCCGGCATGAAGGTCCACAACGCCTACGGCTACGGCCTGTTCACCGGCGGACTGGGCGCGCACGCCGGCGCCGAAGCACTGGGCTGCACGGTGATCCCGATGTCCGGCGGGCAGACCGAACGCCAGATCCAGCTCATCCAGGACTTCCAGCCGGACGCCATCCTGGCCACGCCCACCTACCTGCTCACCATCGCCGACGCCATGGCGCACATGGGCATCGACCCGACGTCGACCTCCCTCAAGTACGCGGTCCTGGGCGCGGAGCCGTGGACGCAGGAGATGCGGCACGAGCTCGAAGTGACCATGAACATCAAGGCCTGCGACATCTACGGCCTGTCCGAGGTGATGGGCCCGGGCGTCGCCGGCGAGGCCGTGGAGACTCAGGACGGCAGCCACATCTGGGAGGACCATTTCCGCCCAGAAATCATCGACGCGTTCAATCCCGTAGTAGGCAAGGAAAACGTGCTGCGCGACGGCGAACACGGCGAGCTGGTGTTCACCTCGCTCACCAAGGAAGCGCTGCCCATCATCCGCTATCGCACGAAGGACCTCACCCGCCTCCTGCCCGGCACCGCCCGCCCTGCACACCGCCGGATGGGCCGCATCACCGGCCGCAGCGACGACATGATCATCCTGCGCGGCGTGAACCTGTTCCCGTCCCAGATCGAGGAAATCGCGTTGCGCATCCCCGAGCTCAGCCCGCACTTCCAGCTCGAACTCACCCGCCCGGAGGGCCAGCGGATGGACCAGCTGACGGTCAGGATCGAACGCCGGGACGCGGTTTCGCTCGAGCAGAGTACGACGGCGGCGCGCGCCTTGCAGGAGCAGATCAAGATCCACGTAGGTTCTTCGTGCGCCGTTGACGTGGTGGAGCCGGGCTCGCTGGAGCGGTCCAACGGCAAGCTGCGCCGGATCTACGACCTCCGGCCCAAGGCGTAGCCCGCACCAACCCTGCGCGAACGGACACTTAAGCCCCCGCCCCAAGCGCCGCTACCGGGATTACCGAACGTTCATGGGAAAATAGCCGGTATGCCCACTACAGCAGCCCCCAACAAGCGCGGCCGTCCCGGTTACGACCAGCAGTCGGTGCTGCTCATCGCCGTCGAAGTCTTCAACCGGCACGGCTATGACGCCACGTCCATGGGAATCCTCGCCGAGAACCTGGGCATCTCAAAATCGGCCATCTACCACCATGTGCCGTCCAAGGGCGACCTCCTGAAGCTCGCGCTCGATCACGCGCTGGGCGGCCTGGAATCAATTCTCGAACAGCCCGGGGCGCAAAGCGGCGCGGCCGATGCGCGGCTTGAATTTGTCCTGCGGCAGACCGTGGCGGTGCTCGTGGAGCGGCTGCCGTTTGTCACGCTGCTCCTGCGGTTGCGGGGCAATACTGATATTGAGCGCGATGCCCTGGAACGGCGTCGCGCGTTTGATCACGAGGTGGCCGCCCTCATTTCCGCAGCCCGCGACGAAGGATCGCTGCGCCAGGACATTGATCCGCGCACCGTCACGCGCCTGCTGTTCGGCACCATCAACTCAATCGTGGAATGGTACAAACCGGGCGGCTCCCTCACGCCGGAAAAACTGGCCGACGACGTCATCACCATCGCGTTCGACGGGCTGCACGCGCAGCACTAGGCATTCCACGCGCTCAACCACCGCGCCCACCTGGAAACTAAGCGTGCTTGGTAATCGCTGGTCTTCCCCGCTACGGTGAAAGCTCAAGCGCCACCGACAGGAAGGTACAACAATGAGCCACCCTAAGGAAGAAGCAGAGCCTGGCTTCATCGTCCCGGACCCGTCCGGCCTCCGCGAGGATATTGCTGGAGACGCAGGCGACGAAGCCTATGCCATTCGCTTCAGCGAAGAGCAGGCCCTCATCGAAGAACAGGCCCACGGCATCCGCCCGGACACCTACAGTGTGCCCGCCGGCGAACCCAGCATCGATGAGGCGCGGGAAAATCTAGACCTGTCCGACCAGGCCGCCACGGAGCGCGAGGAAGACAGCAGCGACGACGGCCTCCACGACGGCGCCGAGTCCTAGCCCCTTCCCCCGACGCGCCATCACCAATGATCCCCGCCAGCAATGGCGGGGATCATTTCTGTTCTCATAGCTGTGGATTTGGCACAGGATGGGCAGCCCTGCCCATCGCGCACCAATTAATCCATACATTAGAATTAATGTCGCATCACTTACCCAGGGGGAAACCATCATGATCAAGAATCAATCTGCACTGCGTCCAATCGCCTTTCTCGGCCTCGCCGCCGTTATGGGGCTGGGAATGGTGGCCTGCGGGGGCTCACCGGCCGCCTCCGAAACAGCATCTGCGTCTGAGTCATCCACTCCGTCGGCTACCGCGTCGGCCAGTCCCAGCGCGACGGCATCCAGCTCAGCCGCGGCATCTGCAGGCGGAAGCGGAACCGCCAAAGAAATTACCGATCCTGGCACCAAGCTGACCTTCGGCAAAACGGCAAACACGCATACCAACACGGGCAAGGACCCGGCGGACCCCAAGTACGTCGAGGCCACTTTCACGTCCACCGTCACCAAGATCGTTGCCGGCACCGAGGCGGACCTCGCCAGCTTTAAGGACGCTGCCAAGTTTGCCGGCCAGACGCCCTATTACGTCTTCACTGACCACACGCTGGAGAGCCTGAGCAAGCCCTCAGCCGGTATCAGTGAGCCCAAGGTGGGTGCACAGCTCAAAGACGGCACAGACGCGCAAAAGCTTATTGTGTTCGGCGCCATGGACCAGTGCAAGGACAAACGCTTCGAAACAACCGGCAAGGGCGATGACCTCAGCCTCAAAGTGGGCAGCACCATGACCTCATGCCAGGTGTTCCTGGCTCCCGCCGGTGATGCAGTGACCAAGGCGGACTACACGGATGCTGGCTTCGTCTATGCCAGCTACAGCGATAACCCGTTCCGTAAGAACCCGATCGTCTGGTCCGAGTAATTCAAGTCCGGGACGGCGCGTTTGATCACGGGCTCCACGCGCAGCACTAGGGAGTGCTCCCACGCGCCAAGGGCGACCTACTGAAGCGGTCAGAGCTGGTATTCGGCCTGCATGCCCAACGTCTCGTGAACGCAGAGGATGTTGTGCTCCGTGTCCATGAACCAGGCGCACTTCTCTGAGTCCGTGGTGCAGATGTGGTTCTCGGTCTTCAGGTTGGGCAGGTCGTAATCCTGGAACCGGACGCCCTTGGCTTCCATGTCCTGCACGATCCGCTCAATGTCACGCACCTCGAAGCTGAGGGCGGTGTGCTCGGAGTGTTTCCCGTCCGAGACCGGCAACAACTGCAGCATCGGGCCGCCGTCGCTACCGAGTAATTCGCTTCCATCGTCTGTCATTCCGCGGTGCGGGAGGCCCAGTTTTTCGGTGTAGAAACTGCGGGCGCGCGCTGCGTCATCGACGGGCAGGATGGTTGTGGCTGTGTTCATGGCTAGGTTCATTTGGCCACCTCCTACGGTGGAAATTTTACGCCTGAGCGACCTGGAAAGACCCCAACGCTCTCTCACGTAATGCAGGAAAACCCCCGATGCTCTCTCACTTTCCTCAAGAAAGTGAGAGAGCATCGGTCAAAAACCCGCCAAAGGTGAGAGAGCGTCCGGGGGTGGGGTTACTTTTCGACGAGGGTGAGGACGTCGTAGGTGGCCACGATGTCGTCGTTCTGGTTGGTCAGGAGCGCGTCCCAGGCCACCTCGCCGTACTCGTCGGTTTCCCGCGGCGTGATCTTCTTCGCCGTCAGGGTCACCCGGATGGAATCTCCGGCGGCTACGGGTGTGATGAAGCGGAGGTTTTCCAGACCGTAGTTGGCCAGGACCGGTCCCGGTGCCGGCTCCACAAAAAGCCCGGCGGCCCAACTCAGCAGCAGGTATCCGTGCGCCACGATCCCCGGGAAGAACGGGTTGGCTTCAGCCGCTTCCTGGTTGGTGTGGGCATAGAAGGTGTCTCCGGTGGAGTTGGCGAAAGCCGTGATGTCCGCCAGGGACACTTCCCTCAGGCCGGACCGGACGGCGTCACCGATCCTCAACGTGGCCAGCGACTTCCGGAACGGGTGCGTCCCCTCGGTCTCCACCGTGAAGTTCCGGTCCGCCCCGGTGTGCCAGAGGCCGGTGACGGCGGTGAGCATGTTGGGCGAACCCTGAATGGCAGTGCGCTGCATATGGTGCATCACCGAGCGGATGCCGCCCAGTTCCTCGCCCCCGCCGGCGCGGCCAGGGCCCCCGTGGACCAGGTGCGGAACCGGCGACCCGTGGCCGGTGGAGCTGCGGGCGTCCTCGCGGTTGAGCATCAGGACACGGCCGTGGTGGGCGGCGATCCCGGTGACGAGTTCGCGCGCCACGGCCGGATCATTGGTGCAGACCGAAGCCACCAGCGAGCCGCCACCCCGGGCGGCGAGGCGGACGGCGTCGGGCAGGTCCTTGTATCCGATCACCGAGGCCACCGGGCCGAACGCCTCCAGCGAGTGGATCGCGTCAGCCTCAGCGTCAGCCCAGCTGAGCACCACCGGCGACATGAACGCGCCAGCATCCACTACGCCCGTGGCGCCGCCGGCAGAGGTGACCGACGGCGAATCAAGCGTTCCGTACGCAAGCTCCCCGCCGGCATCGAGCATTGACTGCACCGCGGCACGGACGTCAGCGAGCTGCTCGAGCGACGCCAAAGCGCCCATGGTGACACCGTCTGCGCGGGGATCCCCCAACACCACACGCTCATCCACGCGCTTGCCGATCGCGGCGATCACCGCCGGCACCAGCTCCTGCGGGACGATGGCGCGGCGGATGGACGTGCACTTCTGGCCGGCTTTGACCGTCATTTCGGTGACCACGGACTTGATGAAGGCGTCGAATTCCGGGGTGCCCTCCACCGCGTCGGGCCCGAGGATGGCGGCGTTGAGGGAGTCCGTTTCGGACGTGAACCGGACGCCGCCCTGCACCACGTTGGGATGCGATTTCAGGGCCAGCGCGGTGGACGCGGAACCGGTGAAGGCCACCAGGTCGCGGTAGTCCAGCACGTCCAGGAGGCCGCGGACCGAGCCGGAAATCAGCTGCAGTGAGCCCTTCGGCAGAATGTTCGATTCGATGATGGCCTTCACCACGGCCGCAGCCACATACCCGGTGGGGGTGGCCGGCTTGACGATGGTGGGCACTCCGGCGAGGAAGGCGGGCGCGAGTTTCTCCAGCATGCCCCAGACCGGGAAGTTGAACGCGTTGATCTGCACCGCAACACCAGGGATGCGCGTGTAGATGTGCTCGGCCACGAACGAACCGTCCTTGGACAGCACCTCCATGGGGCCGTCCACCACCACCTGCGAATTGGGCAGCTCGCGCCGGCCCTTGGAGCCGAACGTGAAGAGGACGCCGATGCCGCCGTCGATGTCGATCATCGAGTCGATCTTGGTGGCACCGGTCTGGGCCGAAAACGTGTAGAAGTGCTCGCGCCGGGCGTTCAGGTACTGCGCCAGCTCCTTGAGCTTCAGCGCGCGCTGGTGGAAGGTCAGCTTTCCCAGTTCCGCCTGGCCGGTGGTGCGGCCGTAATCCACGACGGCGGCAAGGTCCAGGCCGTCGGTGCTCACCTTGGCCAGGACTTCGCCGGTACTCGCATCCCGCACGGGGACAGCGGAAGCTGCCGAACCGTCGTCGGGAGTCCACCAGGAATCCTGGATGAAACTGGGAACGGTTTGGACTGTGTCGACTGTGGCTTCGGCAGTGGTGGTCATCGTTGACGGGTCCTTCCAACACGGGGACAAACGGGGCCAGGGCTTTACTGACCGTCCGTTCGGTAATATGTCTACAGTACATGACTGTGCCGTGCCGCACACTGGAAGTTCTGCCTCGCCTAAGGAGATCCATGACCGCCCTATCCCCCGACGACACTCCGCCGCACGCCGCTGCCCATGCCGCCACACCGTGGAAAATCGTACTCGGCGAGCTCGACGAGAAGATGGGTGTGCAAATCCTGGAGGAATCGGTCGAGCGCGTGGTGGCCACCATGCCTGTGGAGGGCAACCGGCAGTCGTTTGGGTTGCTGCACGGCGGCGCCTCCCTGGCGGTGGGCGAGGCCGTGGGCTCCTGGGCGGCCGTGATCCACGCCAGCACGCTGGGGAAAACCGCAGTGGGGGTGGACGTTTCCGCGACGCACCACCGCTCCGCGCGCGAAGGCCAGATCACCATCACCGCCACGCCCATCCACCTCGGCGGCACCCTGACCACCCACGAGGTCCTGATCACCAACGACGCCGGCCAGCGCCTCTGCACGCTGCGCATCACCAACCTGCTGATGAAGCCGAAGAAGTAGCCCCCCAGCCCCAAGTAGGTAGCAGCACATGTCGGTTTCAGCCCTCAAACCGACATCTGCTGTTACTCAGTTGGGGTGGAGCGCTGCCGCTTCCGCCGCTTCACCAACATCAGCAACACACCGCCAACGGCGAGCGCACCAGCGGCGAGCGCGGCAAACAGGACCAGCCCGGATGCGCCGGTGTTGGCGAGGCTGGCCGCCCGGCTGTCACCCAGCGGACGTACGACGGCGGCACTATCACTCGCCGGAGGCAACGCACCGTTCGCGGTTGATTCGTTAGCCGGCGGCGCGGATGGCGGGGCCTGCTGGGCGGGCGGGGCGACAGGGGCGACAGGGGCGAACTCGAAGGCCGCGGCACCCGATGTGCTGAAGCCGTTGACGGTTTCGGCCGTGAAACGCAGCGGCCCGGCCACAGCAGGGGCAGTAAAGGACCACGCCCCAGCAGCGTCCACGGGGACCTCAAGGGGCGCCTGTCCACTCACGGTGATCCTGATCTTCGAACCCGCTGCGACAGCCGATGCCGGAGCCGCGGCCACTACACCCGTGACGGTCTGGCCGGCGTCGAACGTTGCCCCCGGCGCGGGCGACGACACCGTCGGCTTGTTGAGGAAGAGTTCCAACTGGTAGCCGGGAAGCACGGCCATCGCGTCGTCGAGCGTGGCGGCGATGGCAAAGTTCTTGACGAAGTTGCCATTCGCATCGGGGGTATCCCCGGCCGAGTGTGTGCCCACAGCGTAGTTCCCGCTGACCCAGGGCCCGCCTGAATCTCCGCCGCTGGATTGGACGTCGAAGGAGAGGAAACCGTTGAAGGCCCGCAGGTCTGCGGGGGCCGAGGTGATGCCCTGGACCATGTAGATCCCCACCTCGTCGATGGTTCCGCAGGACCATGCTGACGTGCGGCCGGAGCGGCAGACCGGCTGGCCCACAACCGGGGCGGCCGTTCCGACGATCTTAACGTCGGGGCCCGGCTCTGACGGATCGCCCCACGTACTGGCGGCGGGCAACGGGTTCAGGCCTGCGCGGAGTTTCTCGATAACGGCGATATCCGTTCCGACGTTGCCGGGGTTGGTCAGGTCCAGCGGATTCAGGACTGTGGAGTTTCCGGGTCCGCCGAACTGGCTGAAACCGAACTTTCCGAGCAGCCCGGCAGGCACTCCCTGGACTTGGAGCGTGGCCGTCTCCGCGGCGCCGTCAGCGCTGCAGTGGCCGGCCGTGAGGACTGCGGGGAGGCCTGCGGGGTCAAAGGCCGAGAAACCCGTGGAACAGACAATGCCGTTGTCAGCGGCGTAACCCAATCCTCCGGGGACGTCCGCCTCGGGCGCCAGCGGCGCCCCGGCGTCGAGTTCCACGTTGGCGTAGCGGGCCACAAACTCGGCCGGCGAGATCTTGCCGTCTGTGGTGGGGCTGGTGAGGCCCGGGTCCGTGAGACCCGGATTTCCGGCGCCGGCCGAGTCCGGCCCCGTTGCCTCGGCTCCGTTGATGCCTCCCATGCGGACTACGAACCTGCTGCCGGTGAACGCCACGGCCTGCAACCCGGCCGCGCCCACGTCCCGGAGGTACGCCTGGTACAACTCCTTGGTGCTCCGGGCCAGTTCGGTCCCGGTCGCCTGAGTGCCCGTCACAGCCGGTGTGTCAGCACCGTCAGTAGGAGCGTTCGACGGCGGTGCGCCAGACGGCGTGTCAAAGGCGACGGCCGGGATAGTCACGCTGAGCCGGGCCATCTCCGCCTCCAACTCGGCCCCAGAGCCAGCAACAAGGATGCTGGCGCCGTGGATCCGGGTTCCAAGGTAGCCGGGGATGTCCCGAAGGGCCGCGGCAACGTCCGCGGCCTGCTTGCCCAGCTCGCCAGCGGCCGCGAACTCGTCGGGGGTCAGGCCAAGATCGCGGCGGGCAGCTTCCCGAAGGCCGGCGTCGCTGGGCTTGGTGTCGCTCGGCTGGACGTCACTCGGCTGCACGTCACTGGCTCCGGAACCTCCCGCCGTCGGGCCCTCCACAGCGTCCGGCGACACGGCGGCCGGCGACGCAACCGGCGGCGGCTCGACAGCCGGCTGCTCAGCAGCCCAAGCCGGCACGGCCCCGAGCCCCACGGAAAATGCCACTCCGGCAGCCGCTGCGGCTGCAAATACGCGTTTCAACCTGTGTGCCGTCGCTTTCGTTCTATTCATCTGTATCGCCCCGCCGTGCAACGTACGCGGCGACCACCGCGGCCAGGCACAAAACTGCACCGCCCACCATGAGGAAGATCTGACCCGGGAGCCACTCGCCGTCGACGGTCCCATCGCCGAGCCCGAAGTTCTCCTCCGTGGTCCCGAAATCCGAAGCGAGGACGGCCCAGAACGGCCCGGCCACAAGCATCACCACTCCCGCCAACGCGAGCGAGGCCGCCACATACTTCATGGAATTCATGGCGCCACCCGGCTGCCGAGCAGGCTCAGGACGGCGCCCAGTTCGGCCTCGGACAGGCCGTTTCGCAGCAGGAAGGTACGCGTATCCAGTTCCCGGACGAACTCCACCACGGCACGGCCGCGCCGCTCCAGCAGGGGTGTCAGTTCAGCGTCGTCGATGTAGCGTTCGCCAGCGTGGGGCGGACCGTGTGTTCGGAAGCGTTCGTTGATGCCGCGGGCGGCTTTGGTGTAGCCGTCCGCAATGAGGTGGTCCGGGTCGCCGGCAAGGTCCTGCAGCATGGCTGCGACCATGCCGCTCCGGTCCCGGCCCGCCGCGCAGTGAACAACGACGCCGCCGGCTTCGGCTGCCGCGACAGCGCGGAACACCGCCACGAACTTCTCCGGGTAGAGCCGGACATTGTGCAGGTAGTGGGCAGGGTCGTTGAGGTACGGCCCGCAGACGGCGGTGAACCGCGGATCGTCGGGTTCTTCTGTGGGTGCCGAGACGATCGTGACGCCGGAGCATGCCGATTCGGCCACGGCGGGGTCGGTGTCCCGGCGCCGCGCTTCACGGGAGTTACGGAGATCAATCACGGTGCGGACGCCGTCGTCGTACGCCTGCCGCCAACCCGCTTCGGTGAGCCATTCGCGGCGTCCCATCCGGTAAACGCGGCCGGCAACATGCCAGGCGTTCACGGCTCCGTCCCAGCCCACGGCTCCCCCTGTCGTCTCCACTCGCTCAGCTAACCACAAAGCCGCCACTGCCTGCACGCACTGGGCGCGTAGTGGGGCACAAAAGGTAGTACGCGTTACGCGTGCTTGGCGAGCCTGTACTCCAGACCGTTCCGGACCATGGGCCACTCGTGCTCCAGGATTGAAAACACCACGGTGTCGCGAAGCACTCCATCCGCGGTCCGGGAGTGGTTGCGGAGTACGCCGTCCTGTTTCGCGCCAAGGCGGGCGATGGCTTCGCGGGACTGGTGGTTGAGCCAGTGCGTCCGGAACTCGACCGCCGGGCAGCCAAGGGTCTCGAACGCGTGGCGCAGGAGCAGCAGCTTGGAATCTGGATTGGTTCCGGTGCCCTGTGCTGACGCCGCATTCCACGTGGAGCCGATCTCCACACGGGGAGTGCCGGAATCGATATTCATGTAAGTGGTCATCCCGATGATCCGGCCCGGGCCCCCGGTGGCCGGATCGATCAGCCGCGTGGTGAAGGGCAGCATGGACCCCTGCTCCTGCAGTCCCAGCCTGCGGTCGATCTCCGCGGCCATCCCGTCCGGCGCCGGGACCGAGGTGTACCAGAGCTTCCACAGCTCGCCATCCTGCGTGGCCGCCACAAGGCCATCATGGTGATCGCGTTGCAGCGGCTTGAGCACCACGTGCCGGCCGGTCAGGGTGAGGGCTTCAAAGAGGGTCACCCGGAAATCTTACTCAGCCCAGTCGAAAAAGCCCTTGCCTGCCTTCCGTCCCAGTTCGCCGCGGGCCACTTTGTCCTTGAGGATCTGCGGCGGGGCAAACCGCTCCCCCAGCGTTGAATGCAGGTACTCGGCGATGCCCAGCCGCACGTCCAGGCCCACAATATCCGTGGTTCGAAGCGGGCCGGTGGGGTGTTTGTAGCCCAGGACCATGGCGGCGTCGATGTCCGCCGCGGACGCAACGCCCTCTTCCACCATGCGCATCGCCTCCAGCGCTATGGCCACGCCCAGCCGTGAGGAGGCAAAGCCCGGTGCGTCATTGACGACGACGGCGGTCTTGCCGAGTGCCTCGACCCACCTTTTCGCCGCTGCAGCGAGGTCCGGGGACGTCTGCTCGCCGAGCACCACTTCAATGAGCGTTGAGGCGGGGACCGGGTTGAAGAAGTGCAGGCCCAGGAAGTTCTGCGGGCGCTTGAGTTCGCGTGCCAGGCCGTTGACCGACAGCGACGAGGTGTTGGAGGCCAGGTACGCGTGATCGGCCAGGCGCTCCTCGATGCCGCGGAGCGAGGTGACCTTCAGGTCCCATTCTTCGGGCACGGCTTCGACCACCAGCTGGCGGTCCCTAAAGTCGTCGTAGTCCACCGTGACAGCGAGCCGCGAGACCATCTCATCGAGGTTGGCATCGGTGGCACCTCGCTCGATGCTTTTAGCGGCCGCGGATTCCACACGTTCGCGGGCGGCTTCGGCGGACGCTTCATCGCGTTCCACCACCAGGACGTTGGCCCCGTTGATCAGGAACGCATGGGCAATTCCCGCGCCCATGCGGCCGCCGCCCAAGACACCGACGGTGGAGGGAAGGTTCGGGTTCGTCATGATTTCGTCTTCTCTGATTTCTTGTCGCCTGATTTTTTGCCTGCTTTTTTGTCAAGAAACGACTGCATGCGGTCAAACTTGGCCTGGGATTCAAAAAGGATCCCCTGCGCCAGCTGGTCGATCAGCGGGTGGGCCTCTGCCGGGGCATGGAACACCGACTTGGTGATCCGGACGGCCAGCGGGTCCTGGCGGCCGATCCTGTCCGCCAGGTTGTGCGCGGCATCCATCAGGTCCGGTGCCTCATGGATTTCGGTAATGAGGCTGGCAGCCAGCGCCTCCTCAGCCCGGAGCACCAGGCCAGCCAGCAAGATCTGCTTGGCCAACGGCTCCCCCACCAGCTCCTTGAGGCGCCAGCTGGCACCGGCCGCGGCCAGGATCCCCAGCCCTGTTTCGGGGTTGCCGATCCGGACACTTGGCGTTCCGATCCGGAAATCCGCCGCATAGGCGAGCTCCGCGCCGCCGCCCAGGCAGAACCCGTCCAGGGCGGCAATGACCGGCATGGGCAGCTTCGCGATCCGCACGAAAATGCTGGAATTAATGCCCTGCAGTGCATCATCGCGGCGCCGCTCGCGCAGCTGGGCAATGTCCGCACCCGAGGCGAAGACGCCGTCGACCCCTGAGATGATCAGGACTTTCGGATTCTGTTCCAGGGCAGCGCAGACGATGTGCAGTTCGTCCACCATCTGCTGGTCGATGGCGTTCCGGACCTCCGGGCGGTTGAGGAGGACCACCACACGGTCCTCCCGCTCCTCGACCAGGAGGGTGCTGAAGTCAAGGGTGCTCAAGTGTCCGTTCGCGCGTTGTCCGTTCGCGCTTTCCGGGGCGGGCATCAGACACGCTCCAGCAGCATCGCGGTGCCCTGGCCCACGCCGATGCACATAGTTGCCAGGCCGATCCTGGCGTCCTCGCGTTCCATCCGGCCCAGCAGGGTGATGGCGATCCGTGATCCGCTGGAACCGAGCGGATGCCCCAGGCTGATGGCGCCGCCGTCGTTATTCACGGTGTCCGGGTCCAGCCCGAGCCGGCGCATGCTCGCGAGGGACTGCGTGGCGAACGCTTCGTTAAGCTCGACGGCGCCCAGGTCACCGACGCTGAAACCGCTCCGCTTGAGCACTTTCTGCGTCGCCGGGACCGGGCCGATGCCCATGATCTCGGGTTCGCAGCCAGCGGAGGCGCCGTCGATGATCCGGGCCCGCGGCGTCAGGCCCAGCCGGGCGATGGCGGCCTCGGACGCGACGATGATGGCCGAAGCACCGTCGTTCAGCGTGGACGAGTTCCCGGCCGTGACCACGGAACCGCCTGGAACCACGGGGCGCAGCCCGGCAAGGACCTCCAGGGTGGTGCCGGCACGCGGGCCTTCATCGGTATCCACCACCGTTTCTGCCTTGCGGGACTTGACCGTCACCGGGACGATCTCGTCCCTGAAGCGCCCTGCGGCGATGGCGGCGAGGGAGCGCTCGTGGGAGCGGACCGCGAAGGCGTCGGCGTCCTCGCGGGTGATGCCATCCACGCGGGCCACTTCCTCCGCGGTTTCCGGCATGGAGTAGGTCATCTTGCCGTCCCGCGCCAGCTGGCCCTTCTGGAAGAGCGGGTTGACGAAGCGCCAGCCGATGGACGTATCGAAGATCTGTCCCGGTTTGGCGAACGCCGTGGCCGGCTTTTCCTGGGCCCACGGCGCGCGGCTCATGGACTCCACGCCGCCGGCGATCACCACGTCCGCGGCGCCGGACTTGATCATGTGGCTGGCCTGGATGATGGCGCTCAGTCCCGACGAGCACAGCCGGTTGACCGTGATGCCCGGGATGTGGAGGGGAAGTCCCGCCAGCAGGACTGCCATCCGGGCGACGTTCCGGTTTTCCTCACCCGCACCATTGGCGTTGCCCAGGATGACTTCCTCGATGCTCTCCGGATCCAGGCCCGCGCGGGACACGGCCTCGCGCACTACCAGTGCAGCCAGATCATCCGGGCGGACCGCCGACAGCGCACCGCCGTACCTGCCCACGGGAGTGCGGACGCCGCCAACAAGAAAAGCCTCGACCATCAGAACATCCTTTACGCCAGGGAGCCGGAATATTCGGGACCGTCCAGTGACCGTCCTATTTACCGACCGTTCGTTCTATAAAGAGTACACTCACAGAACAACGACGCCGAGGTGCCCGGCCAGGAGCGGCGCCAGCAGGCTCAGCTGATAGTCGTCGATCACCACGCCGGCCAGGCTCCCGAGGCCGCTGATGGTCCGGAAATCCGTGCCGCGAAGGTCAAAGTCCTTCAGTCGCGCGCCAGTGAGATCCAGGGTTCCGATGGTGCAGTTCTTCAGCGCCACCCGCGTCCCTGAGGCAGATCCGAGGTCCAGTTCGTTAATGATGCAGTCGCTGATGACGACGTCGGTCAGCTTGGACCCGCGCAGATTCAGGAAGTCCAGTTTGCCGCCGTCGATCCGGACGGACTGCCAGCCGGTCTCGTACATTTCAGCGGAACCCAGCCGCGGATTGTTCAGCTGCACGTCCCGCCATGTGGAGCGGGCGGCGCGGAACACCGGCGCGTACAGCTCGGACAGGATGCAGTCCCGGAAGGTTGCCCCGCGAAGCTGGGTGTCGTTGAAGGAGACGCCCTGGAACTCACACTCGGCGAAGTCCGTGCCACTTAACTCCAGGCCGTCGGCGGCCGCCCGGCTGTACCGGACGCCGTCGTACCTTTCACCACGCTGGAAGTCCGGGGCGGGATCATCCGTGACATCCTCCAGGCTGACCGGCGAGAGCCGGGGAGCCGTCACCTTGGGGGCCTTTGCCGCCACTAGAGCGATTCCGCTTTGGCCGCGATTTCCGCCAGGTCCTTGGCGAGCGCCTTGCGCGTCATGCTCATGCCCAGCTTGCCGAAGAGAGCCATGGTGACCTTGCTGAAGAGCGTTGGTTTGACCACATCGGCGCCGAAGGTCAGCGTCAGATCCGTGCCGCCGTCGCGCTCGGCCAGGCTGAAGCGCGACGTGTAGTCGGCGCCGCCCTGGAGGGCTTTGACCGTGGTACTGCAGGGAGGATCGGCCTGCGCCACCCACATCTCCACTGTTTCCGAGCGGCCCATCATGGTCCTCGTTTCCTTCCAGCGCGTCCCCTCGCCGTAGGGCCCGTCGCTGAGCATCTGCACGGCGTCGATGCCGGACAGGGTGGCTGCGGAACCCGGGATATCCGAGATGACCGCCCAGACCTTTTCCGGAGTGGCATGGATGTGCTGGGTCAGGCTTGTGCTGTGTTCCATGCATCGAGCCTAGTCGGGGGTACTGACATTCGACAGGCAGCTCATTTCCGAAATTTCTTGAAATGGTAAGCATGCTTTGTGTTAGGCTGAAAATGCATTGTCAGTTCAACGGGAAACGAAAGGTGGCCAGACTCATGGGCCTCGGAGACAAGATCGGTAACGAAGCAGAGCACCTGGGCGGCAAGGCCAAGGAAGCAGCCGGCAACGCCACGGACAACGACAAGCTCAAGGCCGAAGGCCAGGCGGACCAGGTCAAGGCTGACGCCAAGAAGGTGGGCGAAAACGTCAAGGACACCTTCAAGGACAAAGACTAGTCCTTCCACATTCGAACGGCGGCGGATTCCCATGGGGGTTCTGCCGCCGTTCCTGTGTCTGCCCACCCCGACGATTGTTGACGGCGGCGGCTAGCCTTGGCCCATGACTGATGTGGACCTTAGTACCCCGAGTTCCGCTGCCGGCGGTTCCCCTTCGCTCGGCGGATATCTCGCCACACCTGCCGGACCCGGCCCCTTCCCCGCAGTCCTGATGATCCACGAGGCCTTCGGCTTGAACGACCTGGTGCGCGGTCACGCGGACCGGATGGCCCGCGCCGGATACCTGACGTTGGCGGTGGACTTGTTCAGCGACGGCGGCCCGCGCCGCTGCCTGGTCAGCACCATGCGGAGCATGGTCAGGGGAAGCGGCCGGGCATTCACCGACCTCGCCACCGCCCGGACCTGGCTCGCCAATTCGCCGCTGTCCACCGGAAAAACCGGGGTGATCGGCTTCTGCATGGGCGGCGGATTCGCGCTGCTGGTGGCCCGCGACGGTTTCGACGCGGCCTCGGTCAACTACGGCCGCCTGCCCGGCAACCTCGAGGAAGCCCTCCGCGGCGCCTGCCCCGTCGTGGCCAACTTCGGCGGCCGGGACCTCACCCTCAAGGGCGCGGCGGACAAGCTCGAGACTGCCCTGGACAACCTCGGCATCGAAAACAGCGTCAAGGAATTCCCCACCGCAGGGCACGCGTTCCTCAACGAAACAGACCTCGGCCCGGCAGTGTTCCGGCCGCTGGTGCGGGTCATGGGCATCGGCCCGGACCCGGAATCCGCCCCTGAAGCCTGGCAGCGGATAGAAGACCACTTTGCCCGGCACCTCAAGAACTAGGCATCTGAAGGCCTCGGCGCGAACGTACAGTTGGGGCCCTGCGCGGAGGGCCCCAACTGTACGTTCGCGCTCCTCCCGGGGAGAACGACGACGGCGGCGGCCACCTTGGTAGGTGACCGCCGCCGACGTCGGGACTTCTTAGCGTCAGTCCGCTGAGCGTCCCGTCGCTGAAGCGAAAAGTCCTAGCAAAAGAGCTCGCTCTTGGGCTCGTTGTTCCGGACCTTCTGCCAGCCCAGCCACAGGACCAGGGCGAAGAACGGGATGGTGGCCAGGGTCCAGAGACCGAGGTGGAAGACCTCGCCGGTCTTGCTGGTCATGGTGTCGAAGCCGATCAGCACCGTGATGGCCAGCAGCGCAATGAGGCCGGCCCAGCTGCTCCAGGTTCCGCCGGGCGCGGGCAGAGAGGAGACCTTGCCCTTCTTCTTGCGCAGCGCGATCTGGCTGGCGAAGATGGCGCCCCAGGTGAAAATCACGCCGATCGATGCGGAGTTGAGCGCGAGGTCGAAGGCGTGTGAGCCGCCCAGCCAGATGTTCAGCAGGATGCCCACGAGGTAGACGGCGCCGATGGCCAGGATGGCGGCGTACGGCACGTGGCTCTTGGACATCTTGGTCAGCCACTCCGGAGCATGTCCGTTGTTGGCCATGGTGCGGAAGATGCGGCCGATCGAGTACAGGCCCGAGTTGCAGGAGGACAGTGCGGCGGTGATGACGATCATGTTCATGACGTCGCCCATCCAGCCGAGGCCCATCTGCCCGAACACGGTAACGAACGGCGAGGTACCGGCAACGTACTGGTCAGAGGGCAGCAGCATCGCCAGGAGGGTCACGGAACCGACGTAGAACACCACGATGCGGAAGACGACGGCGCGGATCGCCTTGGGAACTTCCTTGGCGGGGTCCTGCATTTCACCGGCCGTGATGCCGACGAGCTCAATGCCGTTGTAGGCGAAGATCACCGCGTTCAGGACCAGGATCATCACCAGGGCACCCTTGGGGAACATACCGCCTTCGGCCGCGAAGAGGTTGTTCACGGAGGCGTGGCCGCCGCCCACCTGGGCGTTGGTGACCACCATGAAGGTGCCCACGGCCAGGAAGATCAGGATGGCGCCGACCTTGAGGCAGGAAGCCCAGAATTCGAATTCGCCGAACGCCTTGACGCTCAGGAGGTTGACGCCCACGAGCAGCAGCAGCGCTGCGATGGCGGACAGTTCAACAGGCACGTTGGGGAAGAAGAACTGGAAGTACAGCCCGATCGCAATGAGCTCTGCGATCCCGGTCATGGCCCAGTTGATGAAGTACATCCAGCCGGACAGGTAGGCGCCCTTTTTGCCGAACATCTCACCGGCGTAGCTGACGAAGGAACCCGACGTCTGGCGGTACATGATGAGCTCGCCGAGGGCCCGCATCAGCAGGTAGGCGATGACGCCGGCAATGGCGTAGGAGAAGATGAGGGCGGGGCCAGTGGAGGCCAGCCGTCCGCCGGCACCCATAAAGAGGCCGACGCCGATGGCGCCACCCATGGCAATCATGGTCACCTGGCGGCCGCTCAGGGATTTTTTGTAGCCCTCGGCGCTGAGGGTGGAGTCGACAACGGCGGATTGCGCCGTCGGGCTCTCGAGGTCTGTGGGGGTACTTTGAGGCACAACAATTCCTTGTGGGTAGCGGATTGGCCGGCACCGGAAACCCCGAGTTTTTGGCCAGATAATTCGGGATAATCCCGCATTATGGGTACTTATGTGGACAAAAACTCTCAGGCGTCGAAGGTTCGCGCGGCCTGTCCATCCTACAAGATCCGAACCGCAGCTAGTGACGCGGGCTACACCCGGGCCCGGTTAAGCCAAACTATTGCCACGTATATGGGGAAACTCCAGAACAATATTCTGTTCAGCATCCGCCTGGACGCTGTACGTGCGCAGAGGTTCGGCGCCGGTGCTGGAGCAGCCTGTTTCCAGGCTGAACGCGTGCTGGTGCAGCGGGCACATCACCACCTGCCGGTCGATCGTTCCGTCCGCGATGGGACCGCCCCGGTGGGGACAGACGGCGGACAGCGCGCGCAGGGTTCCGTCCCTCAGCCGGAAGACCGCCACCTGCTCGCCGTCGACTCCGAAGGCCCGCCCTTCGCCAAACGGGATCTGGTCCACCGGGCCCAGGATGTGGCTGGTGGTGGTGACCGGATCGGCGCTCATCGGACCGGCACCTGGGGCAGGACGGTGAGCGGCAGGGACGTGCGGAACTGGCCCGGCGTGAGCGGATCGTCGCGTTCGCTCCAGGGGTCCACGTAGCTGTCCACGGACGCCTGCATGGCGGCATCCAGCTGAGCGGCGAGGCCTTCGGAATCGTCCACGATCACCGCGCGGAGATGCTCGATTCCCACCCGAGGCACAAAGGAGTAGGTCCGTTCCAGCCAGTTGGCGTTCTCCCGGTAGTACTGCATAAAGCGGCCTGTCAGGACCTTCACCTCCTCCGGGTCATCCACGGTGGCCAGCAAATCGCCCTTGCGGATGTGGGCCCCCGCTGCTCCCCCGACGTAGAGTTCCCAGCGGCCGCCTTCCACAGCCACCACGCCTACATCCTTGACCAGGGATTCGGCGCAGTTCCGCGGGCAGCCGGACACCGCCAGCTTCAGCTTGGCCGGCGACTCGATCCCCTGGAACCGCGACTCGATCTCGATGCCCAGCTTGGTGGAGTCACCCGTGCCATAACGGCAGAAGTCCTTGCCCACGCAGGTCTTCACGGTGCGGAAGCTCTTGCCGTAGGCGTACCCGGAGGGCATGTCCAGGTCCGCCCACACCTGGGGGAGGTCCTCCTTGGGGATTCCCAAAAGGTCGATCCGCTGCCCGCCGGTCAGTTTGATCAGGGGTACGTTGTGCTTTTCGGCGACGTCGGCGATGCGGCGCAGCTGCTGCACGCTCGTCACGCCGCCCTTCATCTGCGGGACCACGGAGAACGTGCCGTCCCGCTGGATGTTGGCGTGCACCCTGTCATTGATGAAGCGGGCGTCGCGCTCGTCGATGTACCGGTCCGCGAGCATCATTTTCAGCAGCGAGGCCAGGCCCATCTTGGACTTTGCGTCCTCGGTGCTGCCGGGAGCCAGTGCCGTGAACACCTGGGAAACGGAGCGCAGGCCCTGCTTGCGGATGGCGGCCATCAGGGCCGGCTTGTCCAGCGGGATCCCGGGCACGTAGTAGCTGGCGGCCGGGTCCTCCACCACAGCCCCGTCCGCGGCCCACTCCACCACCTGCTTGACCAGGAGTTTGCAGGAACCGCAGCCCTTGCCGGCCCGGGTGGCGTCCATGGCGCCGGAGACCGAGGTGCAGCCGCCCTTCACGGCGTCCACGAGTGCCCCTTTCGAAACGCCGTTGCAGTTGCAGACCTGGGCGCCGTCGTCGAGCTCGGCAACACCCACGTCCTCACCCGGCCCGCCGACGTCGAACATCAGCGCGATCCGCTCCTCAGGCAGCGGCAGCCCGCGATCGTAGGCCTGCGTCAGGTAGGCCACCTTCCGGCTGTCCCCCAGAAGCGTGGCGCCCACCATCTTGTTGTCTCGGACCACGATGGACTTGAACACGCCGCGGCTCGGCTCCGAGAAGACGATGTGCTCATCCGTGTCGAGCTCGGGACCGTGTAGTCCCATGGATGCGACGTCGACGCCGGCAACCTTCAGTTTCGTGGCGGTCCGCGAGCCGAGGTAGGCCGACGACGTATCGGCGCCGGTCACGTGGTTGGCTAGCACCACGGCCTGTTCCCACAGCGGCGCCACCAGGCCATAGACCTCGCCGCGGTGCTGGACGCACTCCCCCACCGCATAGATGTCGTCCTCGTCCTGGACGCGCAGCCGGTCATCCACCACGATGGCCCGCTCCACCGGCAGCCCGCTCAGCACGGCCACGTCCACGTTCGGCCGGATCCCGGCGGCCACCACCACCATGTCGCAGGCGATGTCGTCCCGGTCGCGGAGGCTGACGCCGGTGACCCGGTCCGTACCGAGGACAGCAGTGGTACGGCTGGACGTGTGCACCCGGATGCCCAGGGCCTCCACGCTCCTGCGCAGCACCGCACCGCCGTCGGGCCCCATCTGCGCATTCATGAGGTGCCCGCCGGAGTGCACCACCTCCACCTCGATCCCGTGGCTTTTCAGGCCGTACGCCGCCTCCAGGCCCAACAGGCCGCCGCCGATCACCACCGCCCGCCGGTGGTGTTCCTGCTGGGCATGCTGGACCATCTTGCGGGTGTCGTCGATGGTGCGGAACCCGAACACACCGTGCTTCACGGACCCACCCGGCGTGTAGAGGCCATCCATCGGCGGCATGTGGGAGCGGCTGCCGGTGGCGATGATGAGGGTGTCGTACGGCGTCACGCGGCCGTCGCTGGAGAAGACATGCTTGGTAAATTTGTCGATCCGGTCGACACGGACGCCGGCGTGCAGGGTGATGCTGTTCTCGCGGTACCAGGACAGGGCATTCAGGAAGATGTCGGCGTCGCTTTCCTCACCGGAGAGGACGTGGCTGAGCATGATCCGGTTGTAGTTCCCATACGGCTCGTCCCCGAACATGGTGATGGTGAATTGGCCGGCGCCGCCCCGGGCGAGGATCTCCTCCACCGCCCGTGCGCCAGCCATCCCGTTGCCCACCACCACCAGCCGACGGCGCGGCGCGGCACCTGCGTGCCTGCCCTGCTGCCGGTCCAGCACGCTGGTCATCAGTGCTCCACCATGCCCAGGTCCACCACCACGGATCCCCCAACACCATCCGGGGCGGCGAGATAGAGCTCCACCACCGAGCCGCCGTCGATGTCCTCCACCACCCGCAGCGGCACATGGACTTCGCTCTTGGCGCCTATGGGGAAGTACCGCATGGGCACACCGTTGCGCATCAGGACCACCGTGATGAGCTCACTGCTGGAGTTGCCACCCCGGAAATACAGCGTCTGGTTGATGACGCCATCCGGAACGTAGTGCGAGAGTTCGCGGTGGATAGGGACGGGTTTTTCCAGGCCGGTGCCCACAAACGGGAAGATGCCCTGCAGGAAAAGGTTCTTGGTGATCACGGACAGATCCTTTCGGCCGGCGGGAAACTGGCATAGGCCAATCTTCCGCCGCCGATGTTTCCACCCGCCGGTCCGTGCGTAACGATCCCTTTACGCAAAACTCACCGTTTCCGGGGCGCCGCTGTGTGGGCGGGTAGGCGGGCCTGCCCTGCCCTGCTGGCGGCGCCGTTTCGACGGTTCCCTGCCGGTACGATGGCCGCCGACGTCGAGCGGGCAGGGAACCGTCGAAACGGGCAGTGCGGTGTCAGGCCGGGGCCAGAACGCCCTTGTCCATCGAGTACCGGATCCAGCGGCCGGATTCGTCCGTGCGCGAGGTGTCGCTCTTCTTCGCGCACCGGGCAAACCAGTCCCGGAGGGCGCGGTCGTGGCTGACCATAACCAGGGTCCCCGTGAAGCCGGCGAGCGCCTCCTCGAGCTGCTCCACCAGAACCGGAGCCAAGTGGTTGGTGGGTTCATCCACAATGAGGGTGCCGTAGCCGCCCAGCAGCAGGCGGGCCAGGGCAAGCCTGCGCTGCTGGCCGGCAGACAGGCTGCCCACCGGGACGTGGAACTCGCTGGTGCGGAACAGCCCCAGGCGCAGGAGGGCTTCGGCATGCTTATCAATGTTGCCCCCAAGACCGGCCGCGAAGGCCGGCAGCAGGCGGAGGGTGGGCCGCTGCGGCAGTTCGAGTTCCTGCTGCAGATAGCCGACCCGCGCCGGCCGCTGGACCAACCCTTCGACCGGCTCCAAGGTTCCCGCCAGCACGGAGAGCAGCGTGGATTTTCCGGCGCCGTTCGGGCCGGTGATGAGGATCTTCTCGCCCGTGCGGGCCGCGAAATCGGTGACGCCCAGGCGGCCGGGAACAGCGACGCCGCGGGCCGCGAGGACCGCCGGACCGGTCAGGAGCGAGTCCCCGGTTCCCGCAGCCGCCCCGGGGGCTCCAGCCGCCCCGGACCGCGCAGCCGCACCAGGCGCCGCAGACAGAGTCTCAGGATCCACTGCCAGCTCGGCCGCAAGCCGCAGCGGCACCGGCGGGCGGTCGATGGGGCTCGCTTCCAGCCGACGGAGCCGTTCCTGCGCATTGCGGACCTTGCTGCTCGCCGCCTTCTGCCAGGTGCCGGCCTTGAAGTCGAAGCCCACCTTGTCATTGTCGCGCTGGCGGGCGTAGCCCATCTTCCCGGCCACAGTGTCCGCCTGCCGCTGCTCGGCATCCATCGCATCGATCCACTCGTGGTACTGCTGGACCCAGCGCTGGCGCTCGGCGGCCTTCTCGCGGAGGTACCCGTCGTAACCGTTGCCGTAGCGGGTCACAGCACGGCGCTCGGCGTCAACCTCAATCACCGTGCTGGCAACTTTTCGCAGCAGCACGCGGTCGTGGGACACCACCACCACCGTCCCGCGATGGGCAGCCAGCCGGTCCTCCAGCCAGGCAGTTCCACGGGCATCGAGGTGGTTGGTGGGTTCGTCCAGGAGCAGGACGTCTGCCGGATCAGCCAGGACACAGGCCAGCGCCACGCGTTCCTGCTCGCCGCCGGAGAGCGATCCCAGCGTCCGCTTCCGGTCCAGGCCACCCAGGCCCAGCCGGTCGAGGGCCGCCTCCACACGGGATTCCGCGGCGTAGCCCTCGCGCAGCTGGTACTCGGTCTGCAGCCGGCCGTAGGTTTCCAGCTCGTCGTCCTCGGCATCGGCGAGGCCAGCCTCCAGCCGGTCAAGCTCGGCTTCGAGGCCCCGCAGTGAGGCCAGTGAAGAGTCGACGGCGGCCCCCACGGTGAAGGATTCCGGCAGCCCGTGCGTCTGGGCAAGGTAGCCAACTCGGCCGTGGCTGACCGCAGTTCCTTCGTCAGGCGCTTCCAGCCCGGCCAGGATACGGAGCAGCGTCGACTTGCCGGCGCCGTTTTCGCCGACGATGGCAACATGCTCGCCCGCCGTGATGATCAGGCCGATTCCGTCCAGCAGCTGCCGGTCGCCATAGCCATGGGAGACGCCGGAAAGGTTCAGGTGTTCAGTCAAGACAAGTCCTCGCAAGATTCCGCAGTGTGGCCGCCGGAACTGATGCTCGACGGCGGCCCTGGATTCGGGGAAACAGCCCGGTCTTGCCGGGCCGCTGCTCAGGACTTCATCGCTCCAGCTTCCCCGTCGGAAGCCGCAGCGTCAAGCCGGGACGCCATCGCTGACACCATAATCTGCCAGAAGGTATTGACGTGACACCAGAATGACGTCAACATGGTGTCATGCAACTCAGCCAGTACGTCTCAGCCGTCCAGCACCAGCTGGGCGTCGCCGCCGAAGCCGGTGGCCCTGAGGCCCGGGAACTCAGCGAACGCCTCACGGCCGCGCTCGAGTCCACCGTCCGGCTCGTCCTCCTCGAAGCCCTCTCCGACGCCGCCAGCGAGATCACCCTCGAACTTGCCCCGGCGTCGGTGGAGGTACGGCTCCGGGGCCGCGATCCGGAGTTTGTGGTCACCAGCCCGCCCGCCGCCAGCGACTTCGAAGCGGTGACGGAACGGTCCGCCCCGCCGGCACGGCCGGCCCCGGAAGAGTTCGACGGCGCCAGCACCTCCCGTACGACGCTCCGCCTTCCGGATCACCTCAAGCAGCAGGTTGAAGAGGCCGCCGGCCTCGAAGGCCTGTCCGTAAACTCCTGGCTGATCCGGGCCGTCGCGGACGCCCTCAACGGCAGCCAAACCACCCAACGCACCATTCGCCGCGATCCGGGCGAGCAGACCTTCACAGGATGGGCACGCTAATGACAACTTTCGAGACCCCCCAACCAATCGCCGTCGTGGTGGACGTCTCCGTCCGTGCCGACATCATGGTTGTCGCCGGCAACCGCACCGACACCGCGGTCAACATCCGGCCCCGCGAGGTAACCCGGGCCATGGACATCAAGGCTGCGGAGCAGACCACAGTGGACTATGCGGATGGACGCCTGCAGGTACGGCTGCGTCCCCAGCGCCGCCACAGCTGGTTCGGCGACGGCGGCGCCGTGGACATCACCGTTGAAGTGCCCATCGGCTGCAGCCTGGAGTTGAAGTCCGGCATGGGCGACCTCCGTTGCGAGGGCGAATTCAGCTCCGCCGAACTGAAGACGGACATGGGCCACGTCCACCTCGATCACTGCACCGAACTCCGCGCCCACACAGGCATGGGCGATGTGACCGTGGAACGCGTCGCGGGGCGGGCCGAAATCAAGACCGGCTCGGGCAAGATCCGGATCCGGGAAATCGACGGGACCGCCAACGTCAAGAACGGCAACGGCAGCACGTACATCGTGGATGCCGCCGGTGAACTCAAGGTCAGTGCCGCCAACGGGGACGTATCCGTTGAACGCGCTGGCGACACGACCACCATCAGGGCCTCCAGCGGTGACATCACGGTAGGCGAAGTGGCTCGCGGAACGCTTACCGTCCAGACCGCCGCGGGTTCTTTGGCCATCGGCGTCCGCGAAGGCAGCGCCGCGTGGCTGGATCTCAGCACCAAGTACGGGCGCGTCCGCAACGGGCTCGATGCCACCACCGGGCCAAGCGAGACGGACGCCAAGGTGGAGATCCGCGCCCGCAGTGCCTACGGCGACATTACTGTGCGGCGCTCCCCCGTTCCCACCAGGTGAGCAACGCGGGGTTTAGCCGACCAGGACCGCGGCGGCTTTCCTGCGGCGGGCCTTCGCCAGCCGGGTGCCGATCAGTCCCTGCCGCGGGCTGAACAGGTAGACGGCGGCGAACACCACGCCCTGCGTAAGCACCACCATGGCGCCCGAAGCCGTGTCCAGGTAGTAGCTGAAATAAATGCCCGCGATGGAGCACACGGCTGAAATCACCGGGGCGATGACCAGCATCCGGTTGAAGCGGTCCGTGAGCAGGTAGGCGGTGGCGCCCGGGATGATGAGCATGGCCACCACCAGCACCACGCCCACGGTCTGCAGGGCCACCACCGAAGTCAGCGCCAGCAGCCCCATCAGCAGCGCCCCCAACCGTTTCGGCGAGAGTCCGATCGCGTGGGCGTGAGTGGGATCGAACGCGTAAAGGGTCAGGTCGCGGCGCTTGAGGATCAGGATGACGAAGGCCACGACACCGAGCACCAGCACCTGGATGAGGTCCGGGATACTGACGCCCAGCAGGTTGCCGAAAATGATGTGGTTCAGGTCAGTCTGGCTGGGTGTGACGGAGATGAGCACCAAACCCAGCGCAAACAGCGAGGTGAACACAATGCCGATCGCGGCGTCCTCCTTCACCCGGCTGGTGTTGCGCACCACGCCGATCAGGGTCACCGCGATCAGCGCGAACACCAGCGCACCGAGCGCAAACGGGGCGCCAACAATGTAGGCCAGCACCACGCCGGGGAGCACGGCATGGGAGACGGCGTCGCCCATCAGGGACCAGCCGATCAGCACCAGCCAGCAGCTGAGGACGGCACAGACGACGGCGGCGAGCGCGGTGGTGACGATGGCGCGGACCATAAAGTCGTAGCTGAGCGGTTCGAGCAGGATGTCGAGGAGTTCCATGGGTCAGCCCCTGCTCTCGGTGGTGGCGGCGCTGGCGGCAGCGGGATGGACGACGGCGGCCGCGACGGCGGGATGGGCAGGTTCCGGGAGGTCGCGGTTCAGCACGTCCAAGCCGAACGCCATAGCCAGGTTTTCCGGCTGCAGCACCTGCTCGGGGGCGCCGTGCATCAGGACCCGACGCATAAGTAGAACGGCTTCGTCGCACAGTCCTGGGAGCGCGTGCAGGTCGTGGGTGGAGATCAGGATAGTGCAGCCGTCGGAGGCGAGCTCGCGCAGCAGCCGCGTGATGGTGGCCTCTGAGCGTTTGTCCACGCCAGCGAACGGTTCGTCCAGGAGCATCATGGTGGCGCCCTGGGCGATGCCGCGGGCCACAAAGGCACGCTTCTTCTGCCCGCCGGACAACTGACCGATCTGCCGGTCCGCAAACTCGCCCAGTTCCACGCGGTCCAGTGCCTGGTCGACGGCGGCGCGGTCGGCCTTGGAGGGGCGCCGGGTGAAGCCCTGGTGCCCGTAGCGGCCCATCATCACCACATCGCGGACGGACAGCGGGAACTGCCAGTCAACGTCCTCGCTCTGCGGCACGTAGCCGATCCCGCCCTCCTTGCGCGCCTTGGTAGGTGACTGCCCGCCGATCAGCACGCGGCCGGCGTCGGGCTTGATCATTCCCATGATTACCTTGAACAGGGTGGATTTACCGGACCCGTTCATGCCGATCAGACCGCAGATCCGGGCGGCATCTACGGTGAGTGAGGCGGAATCGAGCGCCAGGAACTCGCCGTAGTGGACCGTGACGTTTTCAACCAGGATGGCTGGGGTGCTCATGATTTCGCTCCCGGGGACCCTGTGGAGGCGCTGGCGGAGGTCCCGGCCAGTGCCTTGGTGATGAGGTCGGCGTCGTGCCTGATCAGGTCCAGGTAGGTGGGTACCGGGCCGTCAGCCTCGGACAGCGAATCCACGTAGAGCGTGCCGCCGAACTTCGCTCCGGTGGCGCCCACCACCTGCCGCATGGGGGCGTCGGACACCGTGGATTCACAGAACACGGCGGGAACCTGGTTGGCCTTGACGTACTCGATGGCGCGGGTGATCTGTTGCGGCGTGGCCTGCTGTTCGGCGTTGACCGCCCAGATGTAGACCTCTTTGAGCCCGGCGTCGCGGGCCAGGTAGGAGAAGGCTCCTTCGCAGGTCACGAGGGCCCGCTGGTTCTCCGGGAGGCCGGCGAGGCTTGCCTTCATCTCGTCCTGCACACCCTGCAGTTCGGCCTTGTAGGCGTCACCGTTGGCTTTGAACACCGCTGCATTATCCGGGTCAAGCTCGCTGAACGCCTTAACCATGTTGTCCACATAGATCTGTACGTTCACGGGCGACATCCACGCATGCGGGTTAGGTTTGCCCTGGTAGGAGTCCTCGCTGATGGACATGATCTCCACGCCGTCGCTGACCACCGCGTGCGGCACGTCCAGGCCCTCCACAAACTGGCCGAACCAGGCCTCGAGGTTCAGGCCGTTGTCCAGGATGAGGTCCGCTTTGGCGGCCTTGCGGATGTCGCCGGGGGTGGGTTCGTAGCCGTGGATCTCGGCGCCCGCCTTGGTGATCGATTCAACGGTGAGCTTGTCCCCCGCAACGTTCCGGGCGACGTCGGCCAGCACCGTGAACGTTGTCAGGACCACTGGCTTGTCACTGTCGCTGTTGCCTGACGCGTCACCCCCGCACGCCGTCAGGGAGAGGGACAGAACGACGACGACGACGGCGGCGCCAGCAGCGCGGAACGCCGCTGATCCCCGGGCGAGGGTTCGGGCGGCTACTTTGGCGCGCCGAAACAAAAAGTTAGGCATGCCGAATATTCTACGGGACGCCGTTCTGGCCCCGCAATGTGACGCCCACCCGCCGCCACCCTCAGCCCCTCCCCTCCCAACTAGGTAGCAGCAGATGTCGTTTTCAGCGCTCAAAACGACACCTACTGCTACCCAGTTGGGCTGGAGCTAGGCTGAACGTATGGCCACCACACACCGGAAACCACCCGCGCCGCAGCCCGACCTGTACCGGTTTTCCGCGCTTGATTTCACCGCGGTCGGCCTCTACGTGGCCGTGGCCGGACTCTTCGCCGTTGCCGGGGAACTGCTGGTACCGTTCATCCGCCAGCTTGCCCCCAGCCCGGCCGCGGCCTCGTACGCCGTGAACCTCATCTTCTATGGCTCGATCGGGATCCTGGCGCTGACCGCCGCCCGCCGGGTGGTGGCCCGGGACCTGCGCGTACTTGCCACCCGCCCGTGGTTCACGCTTCTGATGGTGCCCGCGGCGGTGGTGGCCATGATGATCTTCACGGCCGTGGTGGTGGCGGCCAGCGGCGGGGTTCAGACCTCCGCGAACCAGGCCGGTCTGCAGGCGCTGATGCAACAGGTGCCTGCCTGGCTGATAGTGCCGGTCCTGGTGGTGGTGGGCCCATTTGTGGAGGAGTACATTTTCCGGCACCTGCTGATCGGCAAGCTCAGCCACCGGCTCAACATCTGGCTGTGCTGCGCCCTGTCCGTGGTCCTCTTTGCCGGCATCCACATCGCGGGCCAGGAGGAGATCACCTTCACCGCCCTGTTGCCGTATCTGGCCATGGGCGCCACTCTGGTCTTTGTATATGTGTGGACCGGGAAGAACGTGATGTTCTCCTACTTTGTGCACGCAGCCAAGAACCTGCTGGCGGTCATCTTCATCTACGCCATCCCGCCTGAGGTCTTCGAGCAGCTCCAGCAGGTTCAGCCCTAACAGCATGTCAACCCAACCAACGCGGGGTCAGATATAGCCGCTGCGTAGCCTCCAGATGGGCCGTAAGTGACCCCGCGTTGCAGTGATGGGGCCGCCCACCCTACCCACCAGCCGCCCGCCGTCGTATTTTGGTGGGATGGGACTAAACATCCAGATCGTTGTGGACAGCAAGAACCCGCATGAGCTCGCCGACTGGTGGGCGGAAACCCTGGACTGGGCGGTGGAACCGCAGGACGAGGGCTTCATCCGGTCGATGATCAGCCAGGGCTATGCCACGGAAGCGGAGACGCTGGTCCACAAGGGCAGACTCGTGTGGCGGACAGGTCAGGCCATCCGCCCGCCGGAGGAAATCGCCGCAGCCGCCCCCGCCCGACGCATCCTGTTCCAAACGGCACCTGAAGGAAAGACCGTCAAGAACCGCGTCCACTGGGACGTTCGCCTGGATGGCCGGGACAAGGCTGACGTACTAAAAGAGCTGGAAGCCCGCGGCGCCAGCTTCCTGTGGACGGCCAGCCAGGGCCCGCACGAATGGCACACCATGGCCGATCCCGAGGGCAACGAGTTCTGCATCAGCTGAGCCGATTACTAGACTTGTCCGGTGAGCAACCAACTTCCCGCCAAGGTGTCCGATGTCTTTGACCCCACCCGCTGGCGCACCGTGTCCGGTTTCGACGACTTCCAGGACATGACCTACCACCGGCAGGTCGAGCGTGTTTCGACGGGCTCAACAACCGGAACGGAATCCAGGGACCTGCCCACCGTCCGTATCGCGTTCAACCGCCCGGAAGTCCGCAACGCCTTCCGCCCCGGCACCGTGGACGAGCTCTACCGCGCCATGGACCACGCCCGCATGACGCCAGACGTCGCCACAGTCCTGCTCACCGGCAACGGCCCCTCGCCCAAGGACGGCGGACACAGTTTCTGCTCCGGCGGGGACCAGCGCATCCGCGGCCGCGACGGGTACAGGTATGCCGACGGCGAGACGCAGGAAACCATCGACCCCGCCCGCGCCGGCCGCCTCCACATCCTCGAGGTCCAGCGGCTGATGCGCACCATGCCCAAGGTGGTCATCGCGGTAGTGAACGGCTGGGCTGCCGGCGGCGGACACTCCCTGCACGTGGTCTCGGACCTCACCATCGCCTCCCGCCAGCACGGCAAGTTCAAGCAGACGGACGCCACCGTGGGCAGTTTCGACGCCGGGTACGGCTCTGCGTTGCTGGCCCGCCAGATCGGCCAGAAGTCCGCCCGCGAGATCTTCTTCCTGGCCCGCGAGTACTCTGCGGACGACATGGTCCGCATGGGCGCCGTCAACGAGGCCGTCGACCACGAGCGCCTCGAAGAGGTGGCGCTGGAATACGCCGCGGACATCGCCCGGCAGTCACCGCAGGCCATCCGCATGCTGAAGTTCGCGTTCAACCTTGCCGACGACGGCCTGGCCGGCCAGCAGGTCTTCGCCGGCGAAGCCACGCGCCTGGCCTACATGACGGACGAGGCGGTGGAAGGAAAGGAAGCCTTCCTGGAGAAGCGGGACCCGGACTGGTCCCGCTTCCCGCACTACTTCTAGGCACCCTGGCACCTCCCAGGCACAAAACTTCCAAGCCGGCCGGCCTCCAGGCCCCGGCTGACTTCAAAGGCAGGACGGCACATGAATCTCGGAACCCAGACCATCGGTCCCACGGACATCGACCCGGTGCTCAAAGCCCTGGCCGCCGCCCTCCACGGTGAGGGACCCGCCGTCGAACTTTCCGTAGGCCCCAACGGCGAACTGGTGGTGGGACACACCGAGACGCCCGGCTGCGATGACGCAGTGGCGGTGGTCCGCACGTCCGGCTCGACGGGCGCGCCAAAGGCTACCATCCTGACCGTCGAGGCGCTGGCGGCCTCATCCATGGCCACCGCCCTGGCGCTCAAGGGTGAGGGCCAGTGGCTCCTGGCGTTGCCGGTGCAGTACGTGGCCGGCGTGCAGGTCCTGGTGCGGTCGCTGTTCGCCGGCACCCGGCCGTGGGTCATGGACATGTCCGGCGGCTTCACCCCCGAAGCCTTCACGGCCGGCGCCCTGGAGCTGACCGACAAGTTCCGCTTCACGTCGCTGGTTCCCACACAGCTCCAACGCCTCCTGGAGGCGCCGTCGCCGGAGACTTTGGCCGTCCTGCGGCGGTTCAACGGCATCCTGCTGGGCGGCTCACCGGCGTCGGCCGGGCTGCTGGACGCGGCCCGCGAGGCCGGCGTCAGGGTGATCACCACGTACGGGTCCGCGGAAACCTGCGGCGGCTGCGTGTACGACGGCGTGCCGCTGGAAGGCGTCCAGGTCCGGGTGGCCGAGGACGGCCGCATCCTGCTCGGCGGCGACACCGTGGCCGCCGGATACGTGGATACGCCCGAAGCGACGGACACCTTTTTCGAGGAGGACGGCGTCCGCTGGTACCGCACCAATGACCTCGGCACTTTGGACGCGGACGGCCGGCTCACCGTGCTGGGCCGCGCCGACGACGTCATCATCACCGGCGGCGTCAAGGTCTCCGCCGCGCATGTGCAGGAAGAGCTGGAAAAGTCCGACGGCGTCGCGGCGGCTTTTGTGGCGGGCGTCCCGTCCGCGGAATGGGGCCAGGCCGTGGCCGCCTTTGTTGCCCTCGACGGCGCCAGCTCTGGTGCCGGTGCCAGTTCTGGTGCCGGTGCCACCGGCACCCCAACGGGGGATCACGCCGTCGTACTCAAAGAGGAATGGCACCGGCGGCTGGGCCTCGTGGCACCGAAAACCGTGCTGGCCGGCCCGGAACTGCTGATGCTTCCCAATGGCAAGCCGGACCGCCTGGCGATGATCGACCGGCTCAACGCCCTGCATCAGGGAAAGTAGAGTAGACCTGCACCGGCGGCCCGTTCGCGGCCGCCACGACTGTTTCATCGTTCTCCCGACCCAACACGAGGTACTGACCGTGGCCACAGCCGCACAATGGATCCAAGGCGCCCGCCTCCGCACTTTGCCGGCCGCCATCGCGCCGGTACTGATCGGCACCGCCGCGGCCTACGAGCTGGATTCGTTCCGCCCGGTTAATGCAGTACTGGCCGCCCTGGTGGCGCTGCTGCTGCAAATCGGCGTGAACTACGCCAACGACTACTCCGACGGCGTCCGGGGCACCGACGAGGACCGGGTAGGGCCGCTGCGGCTGGTGGGCTCCGGCGCCGCCGAGCCGCAACACGTGAAATACGTAGCGTTCGGCGCCTTCGCCGTGGCCATGCTGTTCGGCCTGGCGCTGGTGGTGATCACCCAGAGCTGGTGGCTGATCCTGGTGGGAGTTGGCTGCGTCATGGCCGCCTGGGGCTACACCGGCGGCAAGAACCCCTATGGCTACATGGGCCTGGGAGACGTCTTTGTGTTTGTCTTTTTCGGCCTGGTGGCGACGCTCGGCACCACCTACACCCAGGCCGGCCAGGTCAACCTGCCGGCCGTGATCGGCGCGATCGGCACCGGCCTGATTGCGTGCGCCCTGCTGATGGCCAACAACGTCCGCGACATCCCCACGGACATCCAGGCCGGGAAAAAGACCCTGGCAGTGCGGCTGGGCGACAAACACGCCCGTGAAAGCTACGTGCTGATGCTGGCCGTGGCCATCTTGCTGGTGGTTGTCCTGGCTCCCGGACGGCCGTGGATGCTGATCGTGCTGCTGCTCATCCCGGCCTGCCTGATGCCCGCCTGGCTGATGATCAACGGCCGCAAGCGCAAGAGCCTGATCCCCGTGCTCAAGCAGACCGGCCTGATCAACCTGGGCTACAGCCTGCTGTTCTCACTGGGACTGGTCCTCAGCCACGGATTTTAGGCCTCGGGCGCCTTCGTTTCGGGTGCCTTCGGGCCGCTGTTCCGGATGGTGATGTCCGGGTTGGCGTCAAGGAGGCTGTCCTCGGCTTCGGCATCGGCCACCTCGCCTTCACTGCGCAGCGGCTTGGCGTTGCCGGAGAGCCGGCCATGAATGGCGGCAGCGGCGTCGTCGCGCTGTTTCTGGAAGAAAAGGTAGCTGACCGCAAACGCGATCAGCGCTGCGCAGATGACTGACAGCACCGCCCCCAGCTGCAGGAACATAAAAAGCACAAAGAGCGGCGCAAACAGCGCCAGCCGGATCAGGGAGTATTTCAAAAAAGCCACGGTCCAAGTTTAGCCGCCCTGCCTGAACGCCCCCCACCTTCGGACGATAGACTTGATGGCATGCTCTTCCGTGTGGTTCTCGCCGTCGCAGTTCTCGTCATCTTTGTGTATGGCCTGGTGGACGTGATCCGCACTGACGGCCGCCTCACCCGCGGAATCTCCAAGCCGGCCTGGATCGTGGTGATGATCGTCCTTCCCGTGCTCGGCGCCATCCTGTGGCTGTTGATCGGCCGTCCGCGTGACTCAGCACCGGTCCGCCAACCACGCAGCCACCCCACCGCGCCGGATGACGATCCCGATTTCCTCCGCAACCTGGAAATGCGCCGCCGCAACCAGGCCGAGGCTGCCCGCCTGAAGAAGCTCAAGGATGACCTTGAGTCGAAGGCCAAGCACGACGGCGATGCCAGCACGGGAGACGCGGACACCCGCGATACCGGCGACATGAAGTAGGAGACATATGGCCCAGCACCCCGACGGAGAATCCCAGCAGCCAGTTGCACCCGCCGGGGCAGCTGCGGCCCCTCCTCCGCCGCGGCCCGGGCTGTCCTACGCCGCGCCGGCGCCCATCGTGGTCATTCCACCAACACCACGGAGCGTCCGCCTGGCCCGGTCACTCTGGCTGCTCGGCTTCGTTGCAGGCCTCGCCGTGATCATCGGCTCCTTCCTCACCCGCACCTCCCACCTTGAGCGCCTCCGTACAGTGGTGGAGCAAATGGCCCCGGGCGGGGACGCAAACGCGGTGACCACGTCGGCAGCCATTGTTTTCTGGGGCAGCCTCAGCGGGTCGCTCCTCGTGATCCTGCTGCAGGCGGCCATGCTGGCGGTTGTCTCTGCACGCCACGGCTGGGCCCGCTGGCTGATGATCCTCTTGCTGGCCGGCCAGATCCTGGTCATGGTGCTGGCTGCCGCCTTCCTCGTGCCCGAGGGAGACGCCGGACGGAACGTCCTTCTCCTGTGGGGAGCCCAGCTGCTTCTGGCCTTCGTCGGCCTGGTGGCGCTGTTTATGCCGTCGGCCGGCAGGTGGCTCAAGGAGAAACGGAAAGCCCCGTAGCGGTTCAGCTTTCAGGCGCCCTGCCGCTGCAGGGCGTTGGACTCCGCCAGCACACCTTCGCAACTGCGAACCACAACGCGGCACACGTCCAGCCCCGACCGGTCGGTCAAGGGGTTCTCCGCGGCCAGCCGCCACCGGTTCAGGTACTCCCGGGCCGCTGCGCTGATGTCCTCCGGCGATGATTCCGGTTCCAGGCCCACGCGCAGGTGCGCCGCCGTGCCGACGCCGCCGATCAGCCTCTCCGCTTCCTCGGCCAGATCATGGCTGAGGGATGTTCCGGTGGTGCGCAGTGTGGCCAGCAGGTGCAGCTCGCGGAACTCGTGGGCGTTTGCCTGGAGGCGTTCCAGGGCCGCCGCGAGGTGCCCGGAGCCTTCCCGCGGGGATGCCCGGAGAAGGGTTTCCACCCCCACCAGGGCAGTGCGTGCCTTCAAGGCGTCGGCGCGGGCGTGGAACTGGCCGGCCACCATGGCCAAAAGCGGGTCCAGTCCACTGTGCCGGGCAAGCTCGCGCGCCAAGGGTGTGGGGTCGGTAAAGCCAGCCCGGATCAGGACCACGCCCAGCCGGATCCCGAACAGCCCGAACCGCTCCAGCAGCGAAGCCCTCGCGTCTGGACCAAGGCCTTCCGGAATACCGGCGCGCAGGAACCGGTCAGCGGAGAGCAGCAGCCGTTCCCGGGCCGCTCGGTCCAAGGCTGCAAGAAGGGCCAGCGACTGGTAGTCTGCCTGGCGCATGCTCCGCGCGCTTTGGGCCAGCAGACCGGCTACCGGGACCACCCCCAATGCCAGCTTTCGCAGGCTGGGGTCCCGGCGGTACCGCTCCGCGATCTCGCCCGCAGAAAGCAGGGAATCAATCCGCCCCGCGCCGATCTCGTCGGCCCTGGACAGGACGGCCAACGCGTTGACGGTGCCGGACCGCCCCGTCTCGGTGTCCCTGAACGACTCCAGAAACCGTATATCGGAGGCGTGCATGTGGCGCATGAGGTAGATGACGGCGTCGGCCTCTGACGGCGAGTCGGCCGGCGTGAGGAAACTGAGGGACTTGGCTGACACGTCCTCGGTCAGCGAGGCAATTCCCGGGGTATCGATCAACGTGACCTCCCGCAGGCTCTCCGCCGGCCATTCAACCACCAGCCGTTCCACGTCATCCGAACGGTGCCGGCCAAGAACGAAGACCAGCCGCCCGTTCTCCCGCTTGAGCGGCAGGGTGCGCGGTTCGCCGGCCACCGGATAGAGGGTGATCTTCGGCGTGTGGCCATGCCGGTACCAAGTGACGATCCGGGTGCATTCACCGGTGTCGGTCGGAGCGATCTCTTCGCCGATGATGGCGTTGAGCAGGGTTGACTTTCCTGCCTTCACCATTCCCGCAATGGCGATCCGCAGGGGTTCAGCCAGCCGGCCCGCGTAGCTTTCCAAAGCCGCTGCCGCAGCAGGATCATCGCGGTAGACGGCCAGGGCATCCTGGATGAGGTCCGCCACTCCCGCGATGGTAGATTCCCTCATCCGGCCGACACCACCGCCGGTACGCGACGGGGCACCGACGCGGCACCCTGTGCAGCCCTGGCAACCGGTTCGCTGACGCCCAGTTTCACAGCGGCCTGCCGGAGCGCGTCCACCCGCTTGAGCTCGGCCTTGATGTCCCGGATACGCATTTCTTTTTCCAGCTTGTAAGTAGTGGCGGCCTTCTGCGCGGCTGCCACCGAATCGGACAGCGAGCGGTGGTGCTCCTCGGCAATCTCGGTGAAGTGGTCGCGGGTGGACCGCTGGACCAGGCGGAGCCTGTCCTTAAGCTGCTTTCCCACCTGGAACACCACGTCGTCCACCTGCCGGCGGACCAGGGCCTTGGCTTCCATCTGCCGACGTTTGAGCCTGCCTTCCTTGTCCTCCCGGTATGCTTTGCGGCCCAGGAGGAGGCCAGCCCCAACGGACAACGGATTGATCAGGGCCATACCGAAGATCCCTGTCAGCAGGCCGAACATCAGCACGCCTCCGTAGGAGCCCCGCATGCCGATGAGGACTTTCTGCACGGGATTGATCCGTCCGTCATCCAGGCCCGGCATGTCGTCCACGGGGTCCAGGGCGTCCCCTGTATCGGAGACCCGCAGGACCGGAAGCGCCACCTCATCCTCGGAGAAGTGTTCGGCCACCTGGGCAGCCAGCCATTGGGCCCGCTCGCTGGTCCACACGAAAGTGTCAGAAATCGCCGCTGCCGTGCACTCTTCGAGCCAAGCCGTGAACGCGGTCCACGTGGGCCCGGGATCCCCCTGGTCTATAGCCGTCTCGGCCTCGCGTTGGATCCGCCGCAAGCGGTCCCGCAGGTCGTATTCCATATCGGCAATCAGATCGCCGATGCCGTCGTTGAGCGTGATCTGCCAGCGGGCAGAGCGTTTGCGGAGGTCATCGGCCTCCAGCTTCGCCGACTCGAGGCCGGCGATCATCGCGGGTGTCCCCGCAGGGTCCTCCAGCGCAGCCAATTCAGACTGCAGGGAAAGTCGAAGGTTATCCGTGACGGAGAGGAGGTCCTGGCTCACCGAGCGCCGCTGGATCCGTTGGGCCTTTCCCACGATTTCATTCCGGAGATAGCCGATCAGGTCAGGAAAGCCCGATTCGCTGTTCAGTTCTGCGTCCTGGAGCCGTGTGGCTTCCAGCCGAAGATCCGAGGACAAGGGGATCAGCGGGATGTCAGGCGAAACCTGGGAGAGGTGCCCCCGGTCCAGTTCAGCCACTCGGCGCCAGTCCGCGTACAGGTCCGTCTTGGACAAGACCCCCACCACGCTCGGGGTGATGCGCATGGCCTGGCGCAGGAACCTGATCTCCGGCTCGGTGTATTCCTGGGACGCATCCGAAACGAGCAGCATGGCGTCGGCCGTTGGCAACGCAGTCAGGGTGGAAAGTGTATGGGTGGACCCCAGGCCGCCGACGCCGGGCGAGTCAACAACGGTCAGGCCGCCAGCCAGCAATTTACGCGGCAGGAACACTTCCGCGGCCACCAGCTTCTTGGCGTTGCCGGGGTTTCCGCGCTCCGAAACATAGGCGGCGAGCTCCCCAATGTTGATGGACTGGCGTTCAAGTCCCGCTTCTTCGCCCGGTTCAGCGTCTGCGCGAGGCAATAGGACAGACGCCGACGCCGGCTCACCGTGCCGGACGATGGTTGGCACCGAGGTGGCGATGTCGTCGTCGACGGGGCAGACCGGTGCGTTGATCAGGGCGTTGATGAGCTTGCTTTTGCCTTGCTTGAATTCACCCACCACAATCACGCGGATGCTCGGATCGCGCAGCCTGCGAAGGGTCTGGTCCAGGCGCTTCCGCAAATCGGTGCGCTCGCCGTCGCGGACGATTTCGATGCCCTGTTCCACCAGCTCGATCAGTTGTGCCGCCGTCGTGGGCATCGGGGACCGTGCCGGTCCTGGGGAGTCTGCCGTCGTTGCCGGAAGCCCGGGTCGTTGCGTTTGAACCACTGCCAGTCCTTTGGTCAGGTCCCGAATAGGGGACGTTGGGGTGGGCCGGGAAGGGCCCGGCAGGAGGTTTGATTCCTGCCGGACACTGCCTGGATACCTGTGACTTGACTAAAGGTTGACGTCGTCCTCGGCGTTAATCTCGGTGTTTCCGACGTCCTCGACCTCGACGTTGGTGGAGTTGTCCTCCGTGAACTCGAGCTCGTTGTCGGCAACAACGACGTTGTCCTGGACCGTGGTGACCTCCGAGTTGTCCTGGAAGGAGTCCTCAACATCCACGTCGACGTCCGTGTTGACGGACTGGTCCGAGTTGTCCGTTACTTCCACGGAGTTGTCGTTGAACGAATCCTCAACGTCCACGTCGGTCTCTTCCGAATTGTCGACGCTGTTGTCCGAGTTGTCATTGAACGAATCGTCAACGTCGACATCCAGGTCGGTGTTGAAGGAGTCGTCAATGTCCGTATCGGTGTTGCCGACCTCGGCGTCACGGCCGGCATTGACGGAGTTGTCCGTCGAGCTGTCATTCGAGTTGTCCGTGTTGTAGGAGTCCTCAATGTTGTTGGAGTCGTCCATGTCGACGTCGTCGCCGGCAGCCACTGCCCGGTCACCGGAAGCGACAACAGAGTCATTATCGAACCACTGCTCGACGTCGCCGTCAGCCCAGATGTTCTGGTTGACGGACTGGTCGGTGATGGTGTCCCGGTCATCCACCGATGATGTGTACGAGTAGTTGTTCACCACGTTGGTCAGCTGATTAACAGCAAGTTCATGGTCGCTGTGGCCACCTGTCGGAGGAGGGGTGACGGCAACGGCGCCGCCACCGCCGGTTGTAGCGCCGTTGCCGCCCGTGTTGTACGAACGGTCGAAGGAGGAGGCGTTGACCGTGATGGGTGCGTAGTCCAGGACAACGGGCAATGCTGCGTCAACATCCGCAGAGCAGACGCCGCCGAGGCCGTGGTCCTCGAGGGACCGCTCTGGATCGTCCAGGAATTCCTTTGCCGCCTCCTGGTTTCCGAAGAGGCTCATCAGGAACAGGACGAGGTCGTTTGCGAGTGTAGGCATGGGATGATCCTCAAATCTTCTCTGAGTTGTGGGTAGCCCGGCGTCGTTGCCGGGCTTGAATCAAAAGTACGGTTCGGCCCACGGACCGGGCATCGGGTCGGTTCCCCCTGCCGGCGGGGCCCCCGCCGGGGGTCCGCCTGCCGTCCTGTTAGGGGTACTAGGGGATCACTCCCGTTGGGGGTTTTCAGATCCCAGGGCAAGCCGGAGCCGGACCAACAGATCGGATCGGTTTTCAGCACCCAGACGACGGCGCATCCGGGCAATATGGTGCTCGGCGGTCCGCGGAGAAATGTAGATTGCCTCCCCGATTTCCCGGTACGTTTTTCCCTCCAACACCAGCCTCGCGACGTCCTTTTCGCGTTCGCTCAGCATCGAGCCGTCCGGCTGGATGCTGCCGTTGCCCTGTTCCGTTGCAGCCGCGCTGGCCGCCTCGGATTGCCCGGCGGCGTTCGCCCCCGCAGCGTTCGCTCCGGCGGTGCTGCCCTGCGGATGAAGGTCCCGGGCGCAGGAGAGCAGGCGCACCATGTCCTTGCGCTCATCCGCGCGGGCGGCGGCGTGGCCGGCGAGCCGCGCACCTTCCCAGGGCATCCCGACGGCGTTGAGTCCACGGGCGGCCATCTCGACGTCCGTTGCCCGGAACTTTCCGGCAAGGACCGACACCCAGGCCTTGCCGGCCGCAGCCAGTACCGACGCGAGGTGGCTATGGTCCACTGCCCGTGCCAGCGCCGCTGCATGGGGTGCAAGATCCGCCGGGCTGTCACTCAGCAATGCTGCCTGGACGGCGGCCCAGTGCATGGGCACGGCCCATAGCGGTGGCTGCCCAAGGTCTTCGAGGAGCTTCCACGCCTCGTCAAGGTAGAGCGAGATCCGCCGGGTCTCGCGCAGCCGGGCGGCCGTGATCATCAGTTCCCCCCACGGCAGGAGGCTGTACAGGTCCACCGAGGTGTGCAACATGGCTTCGCGGGCGCGATCCCACGCCAAGAGCAGGTCATGGACTTCGCCACTGCGGCGTGCCAGGCCGACTTCCAATGCGGCACAGAGGAATTCGTCGCGGGGAACCAATGGCCAGTGGTTGGCCTTGCAGGCCTCGTTGACGGCCAACCGCGCATCGTCCGGGTTGTCCTGCTGCATTGCGGACCAGGCCTGGAGTAGGAACAGCCGTGGCTTTGCTGCGTCGCCGCCCTGGCAGGCAGTTGTGGCGGCGCGCACGATGGTTTCCCCCAGATGGGGTTCGCCGCTGTGCAACGCGACCAGCGCAGCGAGGGCACCAGGAGTGTCCGTCAGCGGGAGGGCTGACCCTGAGGCGTTCATCATGTCAGATGCGTGGATCAGGATCGGAAGGCCTTGGTGCGGGTCACTCGCCAGTGACTCAAGGATGCCCTGGCCCGTTTGCGCTTGGGCCACGGCCAGGAGTGTGGGCGACGTCGGGGCGGAGCCGGCCGGAAACATCGCTTCGGCACCGGCACGGTTGCCGCTGCCGGCCATGGCCACCGCGGCGGATGCCGCGGACGGGCCAACCCGTTCCGGCCCCAACCAGGCGTAGACGTCCGCACTACGGGCCAGCAACCCGCGCTGGGCCCATACGGCGGCTGCAACGTCCACACCGACACGCAGGTCCGGCGGGTCAGCGCACACAAGCAGCCCGTCGATGATCCGTCCGGCGGCATCCAGATCACCCGTGGCTGAAGCAGCCTGTGCCCGTCGGGACGCGGTACCCAGCTCATCGGCACCCGCCAGCAGGGCCTCATCGAACAGTTGGACGGCCAGGACCGGGTCATGTTCCAATGCCCTGTCGCCGGATTTTTCGAGTTCAGCTGCAACACGTTGGTCGACGAGCCCGCTGCGTGCCAGATCACGGGCAAGATCGCCCAAGGGGAGGCCCTCCGCAGCAAAGCATCCCACCAATTCGCGCTGCAGCGCGTGGATGCGGGCCGGCGGCGTTGCCGTCAGGAGAGCGTGCCGGGCGGTGCCCACCACGGTTCCGTCGGGCTGGAGCAGTCCTGACGATTCCGCCCTGGCCACCAGGGAGTCCAGGCCGTCGCCGGTCACCTTGCGCTCGAGTTCGTGTGGCAAAGGCCCGGGGAGGGTGAAGCCCACCGACAAGGCAAGCAGGAGTTCGCGGACGGTGGCATTCTCACCGCGAAGCTGCTGCGCCAGGTACTGGGGGCTTTCAGTTGGGACCGGCTCCAGTTCGGCTGCTGCAGGGGGCGTGATGTGAGGCTGTCCCGTCACCATGCGTCAGGCCGCCGGCACTGTCACGGTAGGCACAGGGGCCGGGGGTTCAGTTGCTGGTGGAGGCACAGGGGCCGGGGGTTCAGCCGTCGGTGGCGGCGGCGCTATTGTCGGCACAGGCACAGGCACAGGCACAGGCACCGGGGCCGGGGCCGGGGGTTCAGCCGTCGGTGGCGGCGGCGCTATTGTCGGTACAATCGTCGGCAGCGGTTCCGACGCCGGCACAATTGTTGGCAGGGGCTCCGGCGGTACCGTCGTCGCAGGCGGAACGGTAGGCGGTACCGTCGTCGCAGGCGGAACGGTAGGCGGTACCGTCGTCGCAGGCGGAACCGTCGGCGGAACGGTAGGCGGAACCGTCGTCGGCGGAACGGTAGGCGGAACCGTCGTCGGCGGAACGGTAGGCGGAACCGTCGTCGGCGGAACGGTAGGCGGTACCGTCGTCGGCGGAACGGTAGGCGGAACGGTAGGCGGTACCGTCGTCGGCGGAACGGTAGGCGGAACGGTAGGCGGTACCGTCGTCGGCGGAACGGTAGGCGGTACGGTCGTCGGCGGGGTCGTCGGCGGGGTGGTCGGCGTGGTCGTACCAGGCGCCGGCGTTGTGGGACCAGGATTTACGGTGGGCGTCCCCGGGCCGGCCCCGGCGGCAGCCCGGGTGGGATCACTTGCACCACCGGGGGTTGAACCCGGGGCTGCGCCGCTTGCCGACGGTGACGCCGACGGCTTGCTGGCGGGCGACGCCGCAGCTTCTATTCCGGCCCCGCTGGCGGGAGTGGCCGCAGGCTTCTGCGCGCTGACCTCAATGCCCACACTCGGTTCCTGCGGGGCCCCGGCTTCACCGGCGGCGGCTCCCGCGCCGCCGCCAGCTCCTCCGGCCACTAACCCGCCGGCATCCGTGCCACCCGGCGCATCGGGTGTGGGAGCCGCGGGCACCAGAGGAGCGAACATGGCCGTGAGGCTTTCCAGCCCGCCGGGACTTTGGGCAGCGGTAGCGCTGAGCACGGTAAATAGAGCCGCTGCAGCGGCCACCGCAGTCAGCCGCGCCGTGGGCCGCGTTCCGTGCAGTCCGGCGCGAGGTGCGTGGGCGCCCGCATGGGCACCCGTGTGTCCCTTGGCTCCGGCGCCAGTTCCAGCGGCGGAGGCGCCAGTTCCAGCGGCGGAGGCGCCAGCGATGGAACCAAAAGCGGCCCCCGGCTTCCGGGACCAACTGGCTCGACGGTTGGCTTCATGGACAGCGGCTGCCATGGCGGCCCCCTGGACTGTCCCGCCCTGCACCGCGTCGCCATGCACAGCGGCGGCAAGGTGCCCACCCGTTTCGAGAAGCACGACGGCGGCGTCCGCCTGTGCGGCCACGTCCGGTTGTGCGGTCAGCTCCGGCCGCGCGCGCAGCGCGGCAACTGTGGCGCCGAGGCAGACGGATGCCTTAGGATCGGCGTCCACGGCGATTGGCCGGTCCAGCTCTTCGGAAATCAGCTGTGCCACCAGCGGAATGCGGGACGAGCCTCCGATCAGCAGCACGGCAGAGAGGTCCTCCGGAGTGAGCCCAAGGTCCTGCAGGGAACGTTCAAGAGCGTCCACGGTCTCCCGGATCTGCTCGCTGATCATTGCCTCAAACTCGGCACGGACCAGCCGTACCTGCTGCTGGATCCCCGGCAGCAGGACCGGAATGTTGGCCTCGCTGTCGGCGGACAACGCTTCCTTGGCCTCCACACATTCGCGCCGCAGCCGCGCCAGTGCCGCAAGGGCGCCCGGCTCCGCGGGATCAAGGCCGGCCAGTGCCTGCCCGGTGTGAGCGGCTACGTGCCGCAGGACAGCAGCGTCGAAGTCGGCCCCGCCCATGCCCTCGATCCCCACCGGACGACCCCGGAGCTCGAAGTGGCCGGAATCGGTTTTCCTCAGGACTGCGGTATCGAAAGTCCCACCACCGAGGTCGTAAACGGCGATGGTGGTTCCGTCCTCTACCCGCACCTGGCTGGCATAGTGCAGCGCTGCGGCTTCCGGCTCGCTGACCAGCGTGACGTGGTCGAGGCCCTTTGCGGCCAAGGCCGCGAGGAGGAGTTGCGTCCGGTGAGCGCCCCACGAGGCAGGGTGGGAAAGGACAATGGCCGACGGCGGTGCGCCCTCGCGCTCTTCAGCGCGGTCGGCGACCCAGCGGACCATCGTGGCGAACACGTCCTGGGCGGGAAGTTGCAGGGTTCCCACCGAGATCGGTACCTCATCGCCCACCCGGCGTTTGAACTCCCGCACCACCCGCTCGGGGGAATCAAGGCCGCGGCGTTCGGCAGCCTCTCCCACCAGAATGGGACCTTCCTCCGGGTAGTAGACCACAGAGGGAACTGCCGTGCTGCGGAGTCCCAGCGGGAGGCTCTCCGGAACACGCGAAGCGTTCAGATCAGTTCGGAGGAGGGCAGCAGCTGTGAAACTGGTCCCGACGTCTATGGCGAGAACGTAGTTCATGGGTACCTCGAAAAACGCAGCGTGCCGTCAGCGAGCTTCATCACCGACGAGCTTCAACCAAGGTAGCATCACCGCCTGCCCGGCAACACCCTCATTCGTACATCGATTGGTGTATTAGGTGAGCGTTGAATCGGTGCGCCGGAGAAACCCCTGCTCAGAGGCCCGAGTAGGAATGCAGGCCATTAAAAAATTGGTTCACGATGGTGAAGTTGAAGACAACACACAGGTAGCCCACGATCGACAGCCAGGCGGCGCGGGTGCCGGTCCAGCCACGCGTGGCACGGGCGTGTAGGTAGCCCGCGTAAACCACCCAGATCACAAAGGTCCAGACTTCCTTGGTGTCCCAGCCCCAGAACCGGCCCCAAGCTTTTTCGGCCCAGATGGCACCGAACATCAGTGTGAACGTCCAGCCGATGAAGGCGATGGCGTTGATCCGGTAGGACAGGTTTTCCAGGCTCAGTGCCGAGGGAACCAGGCGCATAAAGCCAAGCTTGTCAGTCCCGCCGGCAGCCACCGTCTTTTGCCGGTGGGACTGGACTAGCTGCAGTGCGGACATCGCGAACGTGAGGGTGAAAAGGGCCGAAGACATCACCGCGATGGACACGTGGATGATCAGCCAATAGCTCTGCAGCGCCGGAACTAGGTGGCCCACCGGAGTCCAGTAGGCCACGGAGGCGGCCACCAGCATGATGATGGCCAGGCCCACCACGAATGTGCCAAGGAACCGCAGGTCACGGCGGATCAGTACCAGCAGGAACACAGCCACGGCCACAAAAGCTCCCGTGGTCAGGAACTCGTACATGTTGCCCCACGGCACGCGGCCGGACCCGATGGCGCGCGTGAGAACGCCGGCGGCATGAATCAGAACGCCGAGGACGGTGAGGGCAACAGCAACGCGCGCCGGAACACGCCGTTCCGCGGCGTAGCGCATATCGGCGTCAGCGGTTTGCCCGGCCCCGGAAGCGTCGCCGCCCCGCTTGGCAACGGACGACGACGGCCGCTCGGCCCGTCCCACCGGTCCGGCCAGGTGCGAGTCCACCCGGTCCACTGCCACGCTGTCCGCTGCTGAGCCCGCTTCAACGGAAATGCCAGCCGAAGCACCGAAAGGTGCACGGGCACCGGCCATCGCGGGCACCTTGGTCCCGGCAGCTTCGGCCGCCTTAAGGTCAACCGCGCGCAGCGCCTTGCTGCTCTTCGCGAGGTCCCAGGCGAAGGCGATAAAGGCCACGGTGTACGTGCCGGCGGCGAGCAGCATAAACAGCTCGCTGTACTGGCCCATGGTTTCGTTGATGGCGAACGGCATTACTGGTCCTTTTTCGGCCCGATGGGGCCAGCTGGGGTGGTGAGCGAGACTGCGCCATTATCGTCCTGGCGGCTGGGAATTTCCTGGGTGACGCCGGAATCAGGATCGGCATCGTCAGCCTCGAGCTGCCACTCTTCGGAGAGCAGCTTCCTGACGGCAGCGGCTTCCGCGGCGAGCCGGTGGTCCTCACCGCGGGCAAGCAGGCCGTACTCCACCATGGTCCGCCCGTCCTCGTGGGTCCCGGTCCGTACCCAGACGCGGCGCCGGTTGACGTAGAGGGACGTGATCAGGCCTGTCACGGCCAGCAAAGCGAAGATGAGGACGTACAGCTGGCCGGGGTTGTGGTGGATGTCCACACCCACGTATCGCTTCACGCCGTCGAAACTGATGCTTCCCTTGCCGTCCGGCAGGGTGTAGCTCATGCCCGGCGCCAGGGTGATGCCGCCGGCCTCCAGGTTGCGGGCGTTCAGCGGGGTGAGGTCCTTGACGTCGATTTCAAAGACGTTCTGCGGCGAGCCGGTGTCCAGGCCAAGGTCACCGAAGTAGGAGTTCAGGGTCAGCCGCGGGTTGAACAGATCGGGGTCGCCGCTGAAGGACACGCCCTTATCGTTGACGAACGCCGTCGGGAGGAAGAACCCCTGGAACCCGAGCTGGTCCGGCTTGGCGTCCGGGACCTTGATCACCAGGGACGAGTAGTAGTTCTCACCCTGGAGTTTGGCCACCACGGGACCCTGCATGGCCACGTTGCCGGCGCCGTCGCGGATGGTCACCACAGGCGCGTAACCGTTGCCGGTGAGGTAGATGCTGGTGCCGCCCAGGGTCACGGGGTCGTTGACCTTCAGGACTTCCTGCTTGGCAGGCGAGTCCGGGGTTTCCCGGGTGGTGACTTGGGCGTTGAAGTCGATAGGCTGGCCGATTTTGCCCGGTGATTCGCGGTCAAACAAAACGTCGAATTTGTCCAGCTGGATGGAGTAGGGCTGCAGCTGGCTGGACTGGAAGTTGGTGCCAGGGGTGAACTGGTCGTAGCCCACCAGGGTATTCACAAAGGTGTCGCCCTCCACCAGGATGCGCTGGCCGCTGTAGCCGAACAGGCCGCCCACGGCCACGGACACCAGCACGCCGATCAGCGACGTGTGGAACACCAGGTTCCCCACTTCCTTGGCGAAGCCGCGCTCGGCGCCCAAAGACGGCCGCGCGCCGTCGTCGTCCCTCACGTCAACGCGGTAACCGCGCTTCTTCAGCACCCCGGCGGCACTGCGGATGGCGTCCGACGCCGGGAGGCCGGCGTCGGCGGGAACCACCAGGGTGCCGTACTCGGGGAGGCGGGAGAGACGCTTGGGGGTTCGCGGCGGCTGGGAGCGCATGGCCCTGTAGTGGGCGATGGCACGCGGGACCACGCAGCCGATCAGCGAGATGAACAGCAGAATGTAGATGGCCGAGAACCAGGCCGAGGAGTAGACGTCGTAAAGCTGCAGAGTGTCCAGCAGCTTCCCGTAGTCCGGGTTGTCCTTGATGTACTGCGTCACGATGGACGGGTTGGCCGGGCGCTGCGGGAACAGGGACCCGGGCACCGCGGCGACGGCCAGGAGCAGCAGCAAGAACAGCGCCGTGCGCATACTGGTCAGCTGGGTCCAGGCCCACCGCAGCATCTCCACCGGCCCCAGGACAGGCAGCGCCGCCTCAGTTTTGGCTGCGGCAACGGGGGCCGGGGACTTCTTCTTTGCTTTCACGCGCTCGCTCATCAGATCGGCAACTTCACATCGGTTTGGAACCAGTACTGCAATTCGGTGACCCAGGTGCCCCAGACGCCGCTGGCCATCAGCAGGCCCAGCACCACCAGGATCCCGCCGCCGATCCGCTGGATGGCCAGGCGGTGCGTACGGAAGAAGGACATCACGCCCATGCCGCGCCGGACCGCCAGGGCAATCAGCAGGAACGGGATGCCCAGGCCCAGGCTGTAGACAAACGCCAGGAAGGCACCCTTGGCGGCGGAGGAACCGCCGGACAGGCTCAGGAGCTGGACGGCGGAGTAGGTGGGCCCGATGCACGGGGCCCAGCCCAGCCCGAATGTGAGGCCCAGCAGCGGCGCGCCCCACAGGCCCGCGGGTGGCTTGGCGTGGATCTTCGCATCACGCTGCAGCCAGCCGAAACCGCCCATAAACACCACGCCCATGAGGATCACCAGGACGCCCAGCAGTTGGGTGATCCAAGCATTCTGCGAGCCGGTGATCAGCGTGCCAAGCTGGCCGAACGCGCCGCCCAGGAGGACGAAAATCACCGAGAATCCCAACACAAAAAGCCCGATACCCGCCAGCATCCGGCCGCGCTTCTGCTTCTCCAGGTCCACGCCGCTCAGGCCGGTGACGTAGCCCAGGTAGCCGGGCACCAGGGGCAGCACACACGGCGACAGGAAGGACACCAGGCCGGCGAGCAGCGCCACCGGGATGGCAAGCAGGAGCGAGCCGTTCAGGATGGTTTCGGCGAAGGGGCTGTTCACGGTCCGGGGCCGCCGCTACTCTGCCACGGCGGCGGTGATGAGGGCTTTGAGGGTGCCCTTCTGGATTTCGCCCAGCACGCGCGAGGCCACGCGGCCCTGCTTGTCCAGGACCAGCGTGGTGGGGACCGCTCCCGGCGGGACTAGGCCGGAGACGGCCAGGAGCACGGCGCCGTTTTTGTCGTCGAAGCTGGGGTAGGTCAGGTTGAAAGTCTTGTCGAAAGCCTCTGCGGTGGCTTTTTCGTCGCGGAGGTTGACGCCGAAGAACTGCACGCCCTGGTCCTTGAAGTCCTGGTGCAGCTCTTCCAGGATCGGGGCTTCAACCCGGCAGGGTGCACAGGCGGCGAACCAGAAATTCAGGACCGTCACCTTGCCTTGGAAGTCCGCAGGGGCTATTGCGGTGCCGTTGAACAGCGTGCCATTGATGGCGATGGCAGCCTTCCGGTCCGCCGCGGTGAACTCGGTCACCGAGCCGTCTCCGGCAACGTAGTTCTTGTTGTCGCCGGCTTTTGCCTGCTTGGCGAGGGCGTCTTCCTGCGCACAGGCGGACATTCCCAGTGTCAGGGCGGCCAGGGCTGCGCCGCCGGCAGCGAGTACGGCACGGCGCGATGCGGTGCCGGCCATTGTGCGGGATATCGTTCGGTTGTCTGTCACGTCAGGCTCCGGGGGTGCTGGCGGCGCCGGGGAGGAGTGCGGCAGCGGGCTCACTGTACTCAACACGCAGGAGCGAGCCGTCGTCGTCGAAAACCAGTGAGGTGATGGACGTCAACGTGCACTCGCGTTTGCGCGGGTCATGCCACAGCGGCTTACCCTCGGCGCTGAGGCGGGTGGCCCAGATGGGGAGCTGGTGGCTGACCATGATGGCTTCCGGGCCGTCGGTGCCGTAGTCCCCGGCGGCCAGTTCGATGGCTCGGAGCCGGGCGTCCTCAACTGCTGCCCTGACGCGCGCAGCCTGTGCCTTATACGGTTCGCCCCAGGACGGCCGGAACGGGTTGACCAGATGCGGCCAGTGCTTGGGCTTCCGAAGCTCGGCCTTGGTGACCTTCATACCCTGGAAGTAGTTTTCCGCTTCGATGATGCGGCCGTCCGTGTGGATTTCCAGGCCAAGCGCCTCAGCCGTGGGAGCCGCCGTTTCCTGAGCCCTGACCAGCGGCGAAGCCGCCAAGTAGACGATCCTGGACCCGCGCGCAGCACGCTCGGCGAAGTGGTGGGCCAGCATCTGCGCCATTTCCCGGCCCAGCTCGGAGAGATGGAATTCGGGCAGCCTGCCATACAGAACGCGGTCAGGATTGTGGACCTCGCCGTGGCGGAGCAGATGGACAGTGGATTGGGGCATGTTTACCAGTTTCTCAAAGATGGCGTGCGATCCGAAATCTTCTACATCCAGTAGAACTCAATTTTTTTGAAAAATGTTCCGGGACCGGGAACAAAACATGCAAATGCATGTTTATACTGGATGCAGCGGATAGTTGAGGATTCAATAAATGAAGCGTCAAGCTATCCGGAAGTACCACCCGACAAACCCAAGGAGAAACACCATGGCTCTTCCCGCAGACGTCACCACCGGCACCTGGACCCTCGACAACTCGCACAGCGAGATCGCCTTCACCGTCCGGCACGCAGGCATCAGCAAGGTCCGCGGCCAGTTCAAGGATGCCGCGGCAACCCTGGACCTCGCCGACAATGTGGCCGATTCCAAGATCAGCGCCACCATCCAGACGGCCAGCTTCGACTCCGGCGATGTCAACCGCGACGGCCACGTGCGCGGCGAGGACTTCTTCGACGTCGAGACCTTCCCGGAAATCTCCTTCGTGTCCAACGGCCTGGTGGCCAAGGGCAACAGCTACGAGCTGACCGGGGACCTCACCATCAAGGGCGTCACCCGCCCCGTTGCCCTCGAGACCGAGTTCAACGGCGTGGCCGTGGACCCGTTCGGCCTGACCCGCGCCGGCGTCTCCGCTGAAACCACCATCAGCCGCAAGGACTTCGGCCTGACCTGGAATGCCGTACTGGAAGCCGGCGGCGTGCTGGTCAGCGACAAGGTTGCCATCAACCTGGAGCTCGCGTTCATCGCACCCGCAGCATAGTTTTTCATCCTGAAGCACCCCGGCCGCCATTCCCTGGAATCTGGCGGCCGGGGTGCTTTGTTTTGTCCCCTAGATACAGGCGGATACGCGGTCTACAGTGAGACCCATGAGCAACAGTGAAGTACCACAGCCCCAGCAGCCCCAGCAGCCCGGCGCTGACCAGCCCGGGGCCCAGCCGCCTGTGATTCAGCCGGCTGCCACTCAGCCGCCGGCCGGCAGCACTCCTCCGGCCAGCAACGTTCCTCCCGCTGGCTACCAGCCGCCGCAGGGTTACCCGCAGCCCGGCCAGGCCTACTCGCAGCCGGGCCAGCCGGGCGGCTTCCAATTTGCGATGCCCACCGACGGCCCCCACAACTTCAATGACGTTATGCCCAAGGGCGGTTTCTCCGGCATGTTCAGCGTGACCGGGCTTCCCACCGAGCTCAAGGTCTCGTACTGGATCTGGCTCATCGGCGGCATGCTGGGAGTCCTTGGTGGCCTCTTCGGACTGCTTGCCACCCTTGCACTGTTCACCGTCGCACCTGGATTGGCTGCCGTGGTCCTCCTTCTCGTCCTGGTGGCCCTCGCCTTGGCCGCGGCCCAGATTGTCCTGGTCCTGAAAATGAAAGAAGGCAAGGAGTGGGCCCGCCTGGCCCTCACAATCGTGGCCGGAGTTTCACTGGTGCTCGCCGTGATCGGCGGCAGTGTGGGCGGCAGCAGCGGGATCGGCAACAACTGGCTCGGCTTCCTCATCTCCGCCGCGGCAACCGTCCTGATGTGGCTGCCGAACTCGCAGGCCTGGTTCAACTCCGTCAAGGGACGCGCATAGCCGGATCTCACCCGGCCTGCAGGGCTGTGATGGGCGCTGAGGGCCGCGAATAGACAGCCGCGCGTGCACGAATATCCCCTGGACACAGGGTCTTGAATCAACCGGGCTGAGTTCCGCCGGAATACCTCTCTGGAATGATCCCCCGCGGCACGCGCCGGGGGTACGGTGGGAACTAAGCCGTACTGGGGGCAGGCCAGTTGGACTGCACCCAGCAGCCGAACTGACATCCGACCTGCAAAGGACCGCTCATGAGCACGCCTGTCCCGCCTCCCGTCCCGAACGAGCCCGAGCCCGGCAACCAGCCGCCAGCGCCCCGATACGGCGAGAACAGCCCGCAGTTCGGGCAGCCCACTCCCCCGGCACCGCAGTACGGGCAGAACGCCCCGCAGTACGGCCAGCAGACTCCCCCAGCGCCGCAGTACGGCCAGCAGACTCCCCCTGCCCCGCAGTACGGGCAGAACAACCCGCCGCAGTTCGGCCAGCCCACTCCTCCGCCCTATGGCCAGCAGCCGCACGGACAGTCTCCGTACGCGCAGTACCCGTCCGAACAGCCCCAGGCCGCGGGATCCAACGGGATTCCCCAGCTTGTCAACATCTCGTTCTGGCTGCTGATCGGCGCGGGTGTTGTGTATGTCATCAGCCTTCTGATGGGCATCGGCATGCTTGACGATCCTCAGATCCGGGATGCGTTCGACGATGCCATGCGTAGCAGCGGCGCCACTGGTGCCGAATTCGCGTTCGACGACTTCAAGGGCGTCATTGCCGGATCGCTCGTAGTCTTCGCGATCATCGGTGCGGGACTGTACGCACTCGTTGCCTTCTTCGTCCGCAAGGGCAAGAACTGGGCCCGTATCCTCGGCACCGTTTTCGCGGCACTGTCCATTTTCGGCCTCTTCGGACCGCCGAGCATCGGAACTCTGGGAACTCTGGCGGGGATCGCGGCCATCGTGCTGCTCTACCTGCCGGCGGCAGCACCCTATTTCCGCAGGCAGCAGGTATTCGGCAGCCCGTACGGGGCCCCGGGCACAACGCCTGGCAACCCCTACGGCCAGTAGCACCACCTAGCTCCAATCCACACCCTAACGGGCGTGGACCCCACCAGCTGCCAACGAACTAGGCGGTCTGGTCCGGGGTCTGCGCCCGTTGTGCATGATAGGCGAGGATCTGCAGCTCGGTGGCCATGTCAACCTTGCGGAGGTTGACGCCCTCGGGGACCTGGAGCATAACGGGGGCGAAGCTGAGGATGCTGTGGACGCCGGCGGCCACCACACGGTCGCACACGGCCTGCGCCACGGTGGCCGGAAGCGCCAGGACCACCATGTTGGCGCCCGTCCGCTGCAGCACGGCCTCCATGTCCGCGGCGTCGCTGACGCGCAGCCAGCCCACCTCATTGCCCACCACCATCTGGTCGGCGTCGAAAATTGCCACCACGTCAAAGCCGCGGGACTCGAAGCCGCCGTAGCGGGCCAGGGCCTTGCCCAGGTTACCCGCGCCAACAATGGCGACCTTCCAGTCATGGGTCAGCCCCAGGGCTGCGGAGATGTGGCGGCTGAGGTACTGCACTTCGTAGCCCACGCCGCGTGTGCCGTAGGAACCCACATAGGAAAGGTCCTTGCGCAGGGTTGACGAGCTCACACCCGACGCTTCTGCCAGGGATTCGGATGACACGCGTTCGACGCCGTCTGACAGCAGCGAGTTAAGGGCGCGCAGGTAGATGGTCAGCCGCGCCACTGCCGCGGGCGGTATCTGCTTGGCGGCCTCTGCGCCGTGCAGAGGCCGGGTACCATGGCCAGGCGGTGTTCCCTGGACATCCTCTGCACCTTGGACAGCCTGGGAAGATGAATCCAGTGATGTCACTATCCCCTCCATCCCATCGCGTCGTGAGTCCACTCTAGAGCCCCGCCGCCGGTGCCAACAAAGCCTGTGTCATTCTGCGAGGCCGCTGTCCTATTGGGCCATGGCGCGTTGAAGGACGCGCTCCAGCCGGGCTTCGTCGATCTTCCAGAAATCGCGTTGGATTCCATCCACCAGGACCACGGGGATTTCCTCCGCATAGCGCTCACGCAGTTCCGGCAGCTCATCCACCAACTGTTCCGTCCACCCAAGTCCCAGCAAGGCAGTAACGCGCCCGACGGCGTCGCGCGCGTCTGCGCACAGGTGACAGTCTGCTTTGGTGATGAGCACTACCTCGGGTTTTGCCATGTATTAACCGTAACGCCCTTAAGGGCAGAGAACGGGGCAGAGGGCAGGAGCCGTGGGCGGGGCCCGCGGCGGCGCGGGCGGCGGGCACGGGCACTGAATTCCCGGTCACCGACTATTGACTAGACTCGTGGACATGCCCGAGGAGAAGTACGTCGCTGTGGTGACCCAGCCGGATGCGTTGATGCAGACCGGCGAAGCCGCCTTTTTCGACGTCGATAACACCCTCATGAAGGGCGCCAGCCTTTTCCATGTTGCCCGCAAGATGCACCAGCGCGGCGCCTTTACCCTGACGCAGGCTGCGGGGTTCGCGTGGAAGCAGTTTAAGTTTGTGGCCCGCGGCGAGAACATGGACGACGTCCACGCCGTCCGAGATTCCGCCCTCACGCTCGCAGCCGGCATCACCGTGGAAGACGTCAAGGCCTTGGGCGAAGAGGTCTACGACGAAATGATCGCGTCCAGGATCTGGCCCGGGGCCAAGGCACTGGCGCAGCAGCACCTCCGAGTGGGCCGGCGGGTATGGCTGGTCACCGGAACCCCCATTGAGGTCGCCGCGGTCATTTCCACGAGGCTGGGCCTGACCGGAGCCTTGGGCACGGTTGGCGAGGTTGCCGACGGCATGTACACCGGCCGTCTGGTGGGTGACATCCTGCACGGCGCGGCCAAGGCTGTGGCTGTCCGGGAACTGGCCGACACTGAAGGCCTGGACCTCAAGCGCTGCTGGGCCTACAGCGACTCATACAACGACATCCCGCTGCTGACCCTGGTAGGGCACCCGGTAGCCATCAACCCCGATGCCAGGCTCCGCCGCCACGCACGGGACAACAACTGGCCGGTCTACGATTTCCGTTCCGGCCGCCGCGCCGCCACCCTTGGGCTGAAGGCAGCAACGGCCGGCGGCGCCGTGTACGGTCTCTGGCGCGGATACTCCCGGATGCGCGGCCCCCGAGCTTAGGCACCCAACTAGGTAGCAGTACATGTCCTTATGAGAGTTCATTGCGACATCTACTGCTACTCAGTTGCGGGGGCGCACAAAAAAATGCCCGCTGCCTGGAAGGCAACGGGCATTTTCACGCTTGGCGAAGTATCTCTACTTCTTATTGCGGCGCTGGTGACGGGTCTTACGAAGCAACTTGCGGTGCTTCTTCTTGGCCATACGCTTGCGACGCTTCTTAATAACTGAACCCACGAAAGTTCCTCACAAACTAGATGCAGTACCTGTCTGATGAAAAGGTCCGTGGACAGAGCTACAGAACTGAAACAACTGACAGATTCTTACAATGACGTAAAACGTTCCTTAACAGGGTACCGCTTCTTGGCGATGCCCACTGACCGCAGGTAATGCTCAGGCGGTTTCGGTGTGCCCGTCCACCACAGCACCCTTGAGGTACTGCTCGACGGCGTTCTCTGGCACCCGGTACGACCGGCCGAACCGCACCGCCGGCATTTCGCCTGAGTGGACCAACCGATAGACGGTCATCTTGGAGACGCGCATGACCTCGGCCACTTCGGCGACGGTCAGGAACTTCGCGTTCGAGAAGTTCTGAGCTGCGGACATTTCCCTATTCCTTTGCTGATGGATGACGACAGTAACCCCAGCTGTGTTTCATTTTCGGTGTGCCGATGCTGAGCCATCCACCAACCATGTGTTAGATACTCTAGAGGTTCATGGGGCTGTAGTGAAAGTCATCCGGGCAATCATTAAGCGGACCGGCGCTTCCGGGCGGACGCCGCGAGCTGATCGAGGACCGAAACAGATACGTCCCAATCCATGCACGCGTCCGTGACGCTCTGGCCGTAGACCAGTTCCGCCCGGCCCGCCGCGTGCTCGGAGACATCCAGGTTCTGGGCACCGCCCACCAGGAAGCTTTCCAGCATGACGCCTGCGATGGCCTGTGCCGCCTCACCGCCGTCTTCCAGCTGCGCGCCGATTTCCAGTGCCACCTCCGCCTGCCGGTGGTGGCTCTTGCCGCTGTTGGCATGGCTGGCGTCCACGATCAGCCGGGGGTTGAGCCCCTTGCCGGCGAGCTTGGCAGAGGCGCTTTCGACGTCGGCCACTGAGTAGTTGGGCCCTTTACGTCCACCGCGGAGGATGACGTGGGTGTCCGGGTTTCCGGCGGTGGCCACCAACGCGGCCCGGCCGTCGCCGTCGATCCCCAGAAATGCCTGGGCGGCAGCGGCGGCGCCGCATGCGTCGAGCGCGACCTGGAGGTCGCCGTCGGTCCCGTTCTTGAATCCGATGGGCATGGAGAGCCCGGAGGCAAGTTGGCGGTGGATCTGGCTTTCGGTGGTGCGGGCACCGATGGCTCCCCAGGAGATCAGGTCCGCCATGTACTGGGGGCTGATGGGTTCCAGGAATTCGGTGGCGGTGGGCAGCCCCAGCGCGGTGACCTGCTGCAGGAACTCCCTGGCAGTCCGGAGCCCCGTGACCATGTCGTGGCTGCCGTCCAGGCGCGGATCGTTGATCAGGCCCTTCCAGCCCACCGTTGTGCGGGGCTTTTCGAAGTACGTGCGCATCACGATCAGGAGGTCGTTACGGTGCTTTTCTGCTTGGCTGACCAGCCGGCGGGCGTATTCGAGCCCTGCCTTGGGATCGTGGATGGAGCAGGGGCCCACGATGACCAGCAGCCTGTCGTCCACGCCGTCCATGATGGCCCGGACTTCGTCGCGGCCACGCTCGACGACGTCCGTCACCCGGGCGTCCATGGGCAGCTCGGCGATGAGCTCCTGGGGCGTGGGCAGCGACGTGAATTCGCTGACGCGCAGATTGGACGTGGATTTTGAGGGAGTGGCTGTCGCGGTGCTCATGTTCGGGTCCTGTTCCAGATAGGAAAGCGGGCCCAGGTCAGAACCCGCCGGAGAAATGGCGAAGGGCAGAGAATGATCTCTGCCCTGTTGGCTCTGAAGGAAGATGGATGCGTGTCAGTTAGACGCGGGCTCCTCCAGAGCCAACGAAAAATACGCATACCAACGGTTTGTCATAGGCAAACCATAGCCGGGCGCTGCTACGGCCGCAAAATCGTGGCCGTAACGTTGCGCGGACCGGCAGATAACACCCCCAAATCCCGCTGGAAGCGTCACTATCTGCCAGTTCGCGCGGCGTCAGCCCAGGAGCTTGCGGAGGTACTGCAGCTGCCTGATCCAGTGGTGCTCCTGGCCGCCCTCGTGGTTGTTGAACCGGTAGACCTCGATGTCCTTTTGTGCCGCGGATTGTGCCGCGGCGTCAACGCCGTACGCATTGAAGCTGGCGAACACCGTGGATGGCGGGCAGACATCGTCCATCTGCGCCACCGAGTACAGGGCAGGCACGCTGGCTGCCCGGGCCAGGTTGACGCCGTCGAAATAGTTCAGGACCGCGAGCATGGGCTCATACCTGTCCCGGTGCCTGCCCAGGAAAGCCGCGATTTCCGGGTACGGGCCGCGGGCCGCGATGTCGATGGACCTGGGGAAGTCCTGCAGGAAGGGGACGTCGGGCAGCGCGGCGATGACGCCGTCGAGCCTTCCCGCCACCAGCCCGGCAACCGCCACCACAATGCCGCCGCCCTGGCTGACTCCGGCCAGGACCACGCGCGACGCGTCCACCTCGGGGTGGGACTGCGCCGCTTCCACCGCACGGAACGCGTCCACGTACACCCGGCGGTAGTAGTAGTCCTCGCGGCTGCCTGCTCCCCTGGTCATGAGCCCCGCGTAGGCCACCTCGCCCGCCGACGGGTGGGGATCGGCTGTCTCGCCGAGGATCCCGCCGTAGCCCTGCCCGCGGGTGTCCATGATGAAGTGCGCATAGCCTGCCTGGGCCCATTTGGTGTCCTGGTTCACCAGTCCGCGGCCGCCCGAGTAACCGATGTACTGCACAACGACGGGCAGCGGGGTCCCTGCACGCCGGTTCGCCGGGACGTGCAGCCAGCCCTTGATCGGTGAGCCGCCGTAGCCTGCGAACGTGACGTCGAAGGTGTCGATGACTGACAAGTGGTTCTCCACCGGCTCGAACGTTGCGTTGAGCGGGAACGTCCGGGCCTCGTCGAGGGTGGCGTCCCAGAACTCCTGCAAATCGGCGGGTGGTGTGATCCTCGAGGTGTAGCCGCGGAGCTGTTCAAGGGGAAGGTCGAAGAGGGGCATGCTGCTGTCCGGTCCTGTCTCGTCGGGTTGCTATCGGAGATCCTACGTCACACCATCCAATCGCGGGACCCCTCTTGACACGAAAGGACACTCGGGCCCCTGCGGCTGGGGCCTCAACTGTCCGTTCGCGCTGGGGTCGCGGTGGTTACAGCCGCGAGAGCTGCGGAGTAAAGGTCTGCAGCTCCTGCGATGACACCACCAGCCGGCGCAGTTCCCTGAGCCCTCCGCTGACGCGCCCGGCTGCCCTGGCCTGGACCAGGACATTCCCGACGGCGGTCGCTTCCACTGGCCCGGCCACCACTTTTTTGCCGGTGGTGTCTGCCGTGAGCTGGCAGAGGAGCCTGTTCTGGGAGCCGCCGCCCACCACGTGCACCACGTCCACGGTGCGGTCTGCCAGGCGTTCGGCGTCCGCGATGGCCCGAGCGTAGCCTGAGGCGAGGCTGTCCATGATGCAACGTGTGATCGCCGCGGGGTCATCCGGCAGGAGGTCCCCGGTGTGGCGGAGCGTGGCGCGGATGCGGTGGGGCATGTTGTCCGGGGCGATGAAGGCGGAATCGTCCGGATTGATCTGCGGGCCGCCCGGGGGCAGTGCCGCGGCGGCGTCGAGCAGATTAGTGAGTTCCGGGCTGTAGCCTTCGGCGGCCCAGGTCCGCTGGCATTCGCTCAGGAGCCAGAGCCCGCCCATGTTGCGCAGGTAGCGGATGGTGCCGTCCACGCCGCGCTCGTTGGTGAAGTTCGCTTCCTGGCTGGCTTCGGTCAGGACCGGGTGGTTCAGTTCCAGCCCCACCAGCGACCACGTTCCGGAGGAGATGTAGGCGAAGTTGTCCTCCTGGGCGGGGACGGCCGCGACGGCGGAGGCGGTGTCGTGCGAGCCGACGGCCACCACCTTGGTGCCGGCCGGCAGTCCCACCCGGGCTGCGATCTTCGGCAGCAGGGCGCCCACGGTTTCGCCGGGTTCGATCAGCGCCGGGAACAGCTTTTTGGGCAGGCCCAGGGCGGTGAGGAACCCGGTGGCCCACTCCCCCGCGACGGCGTCAAAGAGACCCGTGGTGGAGGCGTTGGTGGATTCCGTGCGGCGGACCCCGGTGAGCAGGAACGCGATGAGGTCCGGGATGAGCAGCGCCTGCAGCCCCTTCAAGTCCGGCTCGGTGGCGAGCTGGTAGAGGGTGTTGAATTGCAGGAACTGCAGCCCGGTGGTGGCGTAGAGCCGGGCAGGGTCCAATTTCCGGTGAACAGGCGCGACGGCGGCACGGCTGCGGTCGTCGCGGTAACTGTACGGCTGCGCGACGAGTTCGCCCGCGGCGTTGACCAGGCCGTAGTCCACCGCCCAGGTGTCGATCCCGATGCTGGTGATGGTTTCGTCCTGCAGCGCCGCCACAGTGGCGGCGGCGCTCAGGCCCGCGAGGACCTCGGCGAACAGGGCATCGAAATCCCAGCGGAGGCCGCCGTCGAGCTCCACCACACCGTTGGGGAACCGGTGCACCGTTTCCAGCTCCACGCTCTCACCGTCCTTGATCCGGCCGAGGATGACCCGGCCGGAAGAGGCGCCGATGTCGACGGCGGCGAAAACGCCGCGGGGATCAGCGGCGGACACCACCCCGGCCGTGGCCGGGCGGGTGTCCGCGGCTGAGGCGGTTGTGCTCATCGGAGGAAGGCTGCTGCCACCCCGGCGTCCACGGGGATGTGGAGTCCGGTGGTGTGGGACAGTTCGTTGCTTGTGAGGACGGCGGCGGCGTTGGCCACGTGCTCGGGCAGGACTTCGCGTTTGAGCAAGGTCCGCTGGGCGTAGTACTTGCCCAGTTCCTGCTCGTCCACACCATAGACGGCGGCGCGCTTGGCACCCCAGCCGCCGGCGAAGATACCGGAGCCGCGGACCACGCCGTCGGGGTTGATGCCGTTGACCCGGATACCATATTCGCCCAGCTCGGCCGCGAGGAGCCGGACCTGGTGGGCTTGGTCGGCCTTCGTGGCGGAGTAGGCGATGTTGTTCGGGCCCGCGAACACGGAGTTCTTCGAGGAGATGTAGATGATGTCCCCGCCCATGTCCTGGTCAATCATGACCTTCGCCGCGGCCTTGGACACCAGGAAGGAGCCCTTGGCCATGACGTTGTGCTGGATGTCCCAGTCCTTTTCGGTGGTTTCCAACAGCGGCTTGGAGATGGACAGGCCCGCGTTGTTGACCACCAGGTCCAGCCCGCCGAACGCGAGCACGGCTTCCTGGATCGCGGCCGCGATCTGGGCTTCGTCGGTGACGTCCGCCTGGACGCCGATGGCGACGTCCGCGCCGCCGAGTTCCGCGGCGACGGCCTGGGCGCTCTCAAGGTTCAGGTCGGCAATGACGACGCACGCGCCGTCGGACGCCAACCGGGTGGCAATCGCCTTGCCGATGCCCGACGCCGCACCGGTGACCAGCGCGATGCGGGAAGCGTGCGACTTGGGCTTGGGCAGCCGGGCGAGCTTGGCTTCCTCGAGTGACCAGTATTCGATCCGGAACTTCTCGGACTCCTCGATCGGGGCGTAGGTGGAGACCGCCTCCGCGCCCCGCATCACGTTGATCGCGTTGAGGTAGAACTCGCCGGCAACGCGGGCGGTCTGCTTGTTCGCGCCGTACGAGAACATGCCCACGCCCGGGACCAGCACGATGGCCGGGTCCGCGCCGCGCAGCGCCGGTGACTCCGGAGTCGCGTGGCGGTCATAGTACGCCTGGTAGTCCTCGCGGTAGGCGGTGTGGAGTTCCTTCAACCGGGCCACCGAGTCCTCGATAGAGGCATCGGCGGGCAGGTCCAGGATCAGCGGCTTGACCTTGGTCCGCAGGAAATGATCCGGGCAGGACGTGCCCAGCGCGCCCAGACGTGGGTGCTCGGCAGCTGCCAGGAAATCAAGCACGACGGCGTCATCACTGAAGTGCCCCAGCTGCGGTTTGTCCGTGGAGGCCAGGCCGCGGATCACCGGGGCGAGTGCGGCGGCTTTCGCGCGCCTTTCTGCCTCCGGCAGCGCACCGTAGCCGGCCAGCATGGGCCCGAACGGTTCGGCCGTGCCGTTGTCCTCGATGTACTTCTCGGCCTGTTCGATGATCCAGAGCGAGTTCTGTTCTGCTTCTTCGGACGTGGCGCCCCAGGCAGTGATGCCGTGGCCGCCCAGGATGGTGCCGATGGCCTGCGGGTTGGCATCCTTGATCGCGGCGATGTCCAGCCCAAGCTGGAAACCAGGCCGGCGCCAAGGAACCCAGAGGACCTTGTGGCCGAAGATCTTGGAGGTCAGGGCCTCCCCGTCCACGGCCGTGGCAATCGCGATCCCGGAATCCGGGTGCAGGTGATCCACGTGAGCCGCGTCCACGAGGCCGTGCATGGCGGTATCGATGGACGGCGCCGCGCCGCCCTTGCCGTGCAGGCAGTAATCAAAAGCAGCCACCATTTCGTCTTCACGCTCAACACCCGGGTACACGTTCTTCAGGGCGTTCAGCCGGTCGAGGCGCAGCACCGCGAGGTTCCCGGCCGTCAGCGTGCCAAGATCCCCGCCGGAGCCCTTGACCCAGAGCAGCTGGACGTCCTCACCGGTGACCGGGTCCTTTTCGCTGCCCTTGGCCGAGGTGTTGCCGCCGGCGAAGTTGGTGTTCCGTTTGTCCGCACCGAGGCGGTTGGAGCGGTTAATCAGGTCTTCAACAGTCATATTGGTGTTAGTCATGCTCTTATGCGCCCCATCCGGCTTGCTGGCCGCCGACGCGGTCCTCGTTGATCTGTTTCTGGTAGCCGCTGGCCTTGAACGCGGCCATCGGGTCCGCGGGCAGGCCGCGGGCTTCGCGCCAGTCGGCCAGGACGGGCCGGACATCGGTGTAGAAGGCATCGTTGAAGACGCCGTTGGCGGCCAGGACGTCGCCGGTGCGCTGGGCCTCACCCAGGGCAGCGGTGTCCACGAGCAGGGCGCGGGCCGTCATTTCCTGCACGTTCAGGACCGAGCGGATCTGGCCGGGGATCTTCTCCTCCAGGTTGTGGCACTGGTCCAACATCAAGGCCACGTGTGAATTCTCTCCTGCGGACGTGCCGAAGCCGCCGCCGCGGATCACCTCGTACATGATCCGGAACAGCTGGAACGGATCCGCTGCCCCCACGATCAGGTCATCGTCGGCGTAGAAGCGGGAGTTGAAGTCGAAGGACCCCAGTTTGCCCAGGCGCAGCAGCTGCATCACGATGAACTCGATGTTGGTGCCCGGGGCGTGGTGGCCGGTGTCCAGGCAGACCAACGCCTTCTCCCCCAAAGCCAAGGTCTGCGCGTAGGAGGTACCCCAGTCCGGAACATCGGTGTGGTAAAAAGCCGGCTCGAAGAACTTGTACTCCAGGACCAGGCGCTGGTTCTCGCCCAGGCCCGCATAGATCTCCTGCAGCGATTCGGCCAGACGGTCCTGGCGGCCGCGAAGATCGTCCTGGCCCGGGTAGTTGGTGCCGTCCGCGAGCCAGATCTTCAGGTCCTGCGAGCCCGTGGCGTGCATGATCTCGATGCACTCCAGGTGATGGGCGATGGCCCGGCGCCGCACTGACTCGTTCGAGGACGTCAGGGAACCGAACTTGTACTCGTCATCCTGGAACGTGTTGGAGTTGATGGTGCCCAGGCCCACGCCGAGACCAGCCGCGTACTCCTTGAGCGCGGCGTAGTCGTCCACCTTGTCCCAGGGAATGTGCAGGGCCACCGTGGGGGCAAGACCGGTCAGCTCGTGCACCTTGGCCGCATCCGCGATCTTCTCCTGCACGGTCCGCGGGGTACCCGGCGTGCCGAACACCTTAAAGCGCGTGCCTGAATTGCCATAAGCCCACGAAGGGACCTCGATGGCAAGCTCCCCGAGCCTGCCCAGCGCCGTTGCTACGTCATTCATGTTGGTTCTTCCCGGTCTTTAGTGGTGTGGTCTTTGGTGATGTGGTTTTACGGCCTGGCCAAGGGGCCAGCGCGTCAGCTGCTGGTGGACTCCGCCGCCGCCAGCTGGTGGTCAAGGTTGAAGACTTCCTCAAGGACCTGGAACCCTTCGTCGGGCGCCTGGTCCGGGTTGTCCGGGTTGTCAAAAAGGGAGGCCATCTCCGCCTGCCAGCGGGTGTTGACCTCGGTCAGCGCCATCCGCGCCCGGACGGCGTCGAAATCGTCGCATTCGAGGTAGCCCACCAGGAGCCCGTCCTCGCCCAGGAAGAGCGAGTAGTTGTTCCAGCCCGCGTCTTCCAGCGCACGGAGCATCTCCGGCCACACGGCAGCATGCCGGCGCCGGTATTCGTCGATCAGCCCTGGCTGGACCGAGGAGCGGAAACACACCCTCATCTGCAACTCTCCTGAATTTTCCATGCTTTGAATCGTTTCATTGTTACGATTCAAAGTACTCTTGAAGTCAAGTAGGTGTCAAGCAATTTCCAGACCACAATCCGGGGACTACGGGAAAAGTGCTGCACGCGGCATATCAGCACGGAGAATCATGAATCGCTCAGCCAGCATCAAGGACGTCGCAAACCACGCCAGCGTTGCAGTGGGCACGGTCTCCAATGTCCTGAACTACCCGGACCGGGTTTCCCAACGGACCAAGGAGCGGGTCCTGCGGGCCATCGACGAGCTGGGCTTCGTCCGGAACGATGCCGCCCGCCAGCTGCGCGCCGGCCACAGCCGCACCATCGGGCTGATTGTCCTCGATGTAGGCAACCCGTTCTTCACGTCAGTGGTGCGGGCCGCCGAAGACGCCGCGGCACTCCAGGGCAGCGCCGTGCTCCTCGGCGACAGCGGCCACAACGCCAGCCGGGAATCCAATTACATAGATCTGTTCCAGGAACAGCGCGTCCAGGGGCTGCTCATCTCCCCCGTCGGCGACGTCACCGACCGCCTCGACCAACTACGTGAGCGCGGCGTGCCCACCGTCCTGGTGGACCGGCTCGCCGATGAGAGTAAGTACAGCTCCGTCTCAGTGGACGACGACGCCGGCGGTTACCTCGCTGCCCGGCACCTGCTGGACACCGGCCGCCGTCGGCTCGCCTTTGTGGGTGGCCCCACCTCGATCCGCCAGGTGGCGGACCGCCTGCAGGGCGCGCAGCGCGCCGTGAAGGAGGAACCGGACGCAACGCTGGAGGTCTTGGATTCAGACGGCCAGACTGTGCTGGCCGGCCGGAGCGTGGGCAACATGCTCGTGGAGCGTGGGGACCTGCCGGACGGCATCTTCTGTGCCAACGATCTGCTGGCACTGGGCGTGATGCAGTCCCTGACCATGACCCACACTGTGAGGATTCCCGAGGACATCGCACTGATCGGCTACGACGACATCGACTTCTCTGTCTCGGCCGTGGTCCCGCTCTCCTCCATCCGGCAGCCCACCGAAGCATTGGGGCGCACGGCCATCGAACTATTGGCCGAGGAACTTGAGTCCAACACTCCAAAGCACCGGGCCGTCATCTTCACCCCCGAACTGGTGGTCCGGCAGAGCACCGCCCCGGCGAAGGGATCCTCCGCCGGCTAGGGATCTCGGCTCCGAGCAGTCCCGGATTCGAGCAGTCCCGGAGCAACCCTCGGCTTTTAACGACGTGGCCGGCCTGGACGACGGCACCATGTGGCCAACCGCCTTCGCCCTCACCGAGCTCACCGCCGAGGACGAGACAAGGATCAGCGAGCTGGTGACGAAGGCGGTCAGCGAGCGGTTCAGCCTGCCGGTGGGCCAGAGCACCCCTGCTCCCGCAATTTGCTCTTGCCAGTTAGTGCCAACGGTGGGACTCTGCTGGAAGAGCGAGAGGTCCGTGAGTCCCATGGCACAAAGCACGGAGATCGACGGCGTTGCAGTCGATGAATTACAGACATCCTTTCGGGGCGACCTCGTCCGGCCGGCTGACGCTGGTTATGATGAGCGCCGCAAGGTGTGGAACGGATCGATTGATCGCCATCCGGCACTCATAGCCCGCTGCACCGGCGTCGCAGACGTGCGGGCTGCCATCCGGTTCGCCCGTTCGCGCGACCTATTGGCCGCCGTGCGCGGAGGCGGTCACAGCTTCCCCGGGCTGTCAGTGTGCGACGACGGTATGCTCATCGATCTCGGGCCCATGAAGGGCATCCGGGTGGACCCCGAGGCTCGGACGGTCCGCGTCCAGGCCGGCGTGCTGCTGGGTGAACTCGATCGCGAGACGCAGGAGTTCGGGCTCGCCGTCCCGTCGGGAATCGTCACGCATACCGGGGTTGCGGGCCTCACGCTGGGCGGCGGCATCGGCTGGGTCATGCGCAAGCACGGACTCACCATTGACCAGCTGCTGTCCGTGGACGTGGTCACCGCAGACGGCGAACTGGTCAGGGCCAGCGAGGATCAGAACGCCGATCTCTTCTGGGGCGTGCGGGGCGGAGGCGGCAACTTCGGCATCGTCACCGACTTCGAGTTCCGGCTGAACTCCGTGGGTCCATACGTTATGGCCGGTCCGGTCTTCTGGCCGATGGAAGATGCCCCCGAAGTGCTCCGCTTTTACCGGGACTGGATCGCAGACTGCCCCGACGAGCTCATGACCATCGCCGTGCAGCGGAGGGCCCCAGCACTGCCGATCGTCCCGCCCGATCTAGTGGGCAAGCGCGTCCTTGCGGTCACGGCCTGCTTCGCAGGTCCGGTCGAGGAGGGCGAACGGGTCCTGCGGCCGCTCAAGGAATTCGGTTCGCCCGTGCTCGACTTTTGCCGGCCCAAGCCATTCCTGGAGCATCAAAGGACGTTTGATCCGTCGTTCCCGCACGGCTGGCACTACTACGTCAGGTCTTGCGACGTCGCGGCCCTCAGCGACGACGTCATCGACATCATGGCAGATTACGGCGCCAACATTACCTCGCCAGTCACCAGCGTCGCCCTGTGGCAGATGGGCGGTGCGGTTGGAAGGATCGACGACGGCGCTACCGCCTTCAACGGCCGCCAGGCCGGGTTCACGTTCAACATCAACGGCAACAGCAAGACCGCCGACGGCTTCGATGCCGAGCGCCAGTGGGCCCGGGACTATTGGTCAGCCCTGGCGCCCCACCACACCAGCGTCTACGTGAACTTCCTCATGGAAGAGGGCGAGGAACGCGTCAGGCATGCATACGGCGCCGCCAAGTACGACCGACTCAAGGCACTCAAGCAGAAATACGACCCAACGAACTTCTTCAGGCTCAACCAGAACATCAGGCCTGACTGATGACCTTGCTATTGGATCGGAGAACGTCATGCTCAAAAACCTGCTCTGCAAGATGAACCTGCGCCACGATTGGCACATCGAAACCACGGACGACGGCGGCCGCTACCGGCGCTGCCAAAACTGCGGCAAATACCAGGAGGGTGGCTCCGGCGGCAGGAACGGCAACTGGGCAGCGCCGCTGGGCATGGGATAAGTCGCCTGCGCCAACCGGCTTGCTGAAGAGGCCCCTGCGCCGCAAGACGGACTGGACTATCACCCTGGCCATGCCGCACACTGGAACCGGGAAAGCGCTTGCCCAACCTTAATGCCCCTTAGGGCCGGAACGGAGCCACATGGCAAAACCACCTTCAGCCGCTTCACAGTCTGGCCAGTCCGCTCCAGCGGCGAGGGTGGCGTTGGTAGGCGTCCACGGCTTCGGCGCCCACCACCTCGGCAACCTCGAAAGGCTGCAGGCGACCGGCGTCGTCGAGCTTGTAGCGGTAGCCGATCCGCAGCCGCCGGAACCGGGGTCTGTGCCGGTAACAGCCGCCGTGTTCCCTGGGCTCACGGAACTCCTGGCGGGCACGCAGGACCTGGACGTGATCATCGTGGCCACTCCCATCCAGACCCACGCCCCGCTGGGACTCGCCGCTCTGGCCACCAGCGCCGACCTCTATCTGGAGAAGCCCCCGGTCGCGTCGCTGGCGGATTTCAACATGCTGCGCGAGGCTGCGCAGGCGTCCGGGCACAGCGTGCAGATCGGCTTTCAGAGCCTGGGCTCGCACGCCCTTGCGGCCATCGGGGAACTCCTGGCCGACGGCACCATCGGTACCCTCGAGGGCATCTCTTCAACCGGCCGCTGGGTGCGCAACCGGGCGTATTTCAAGCGCTCCCGCTGGGCCGGAAAGCGAAGCATTGACGGCATCGATGTTGTTGATGGAGTGGCCACCAACCCGCTGGCCCACGCCGTGGCAACCGCCCTTCGGATGGCCGGCGCCCGGACCACCGCGGATGTTGCGTCCGTGGAAACCGACCTGTACCGCGCCAACGACATCGAATCCGACGACACGTCCGTAATCCGCATCCGGACCGCGGCGGGACTGCCCATCACATGCGCCCTGACCATCTGCGCCAGCGAATCCGTGGAACCGTATGTCACCCTGCAAGGCTCGACTGGCACAGCAGTGTTCCACTACACCGAGGACCGCCTGGTGGTGAGCACTCCAACAGGCCAGACGGAGAAGATGTACGGCCGGGACGATCTCACCGCGAACCTGATTGCACACCGCAACGAAGATGCCCCGCTGATCAGCTCCATCACGGACAGCGGCGCCTTTATGCTGGTCCTCGAAGCAATCCGGACGGCACCTGCACCCAAGCCGATTGACCCGCAGTACCTGCGCTGGGAAGGCGATGGCGACGCGGCACACGCCGTGGTGGTGGGGATCGAAGAGGCCTTGGAGCGTGCTGCCCGGGAGCACGCCACCTTCAGCGAACTCGGAGTGCCCTGGGCCGTTTCAGCACTGCCGGCCCCGCTTAGCTGAGGGAGCCCTTGATTTTCCTCGATCGATTTCTTCGCCGCTTCCTGCGGGGAGATTCTGTTAAAGTGCATTGCCAGGGATGCGGCGGTCTGCCAGCCCAATTTCGCCGGCTTCGACACTGTTCGCCAGGAAGTCGATGAACTTCTGGGTCGGCCGGATGCTTGGACCGCGAACTGTCGGACCAGAGCTGGATGCCTTGTAGAACTGCTGGGCGTTCATGGCGCAGCCCTCGACGCTCGGCGGACGGTGGATCTTCAGCGCTTGCCCTGATGTGCGCCGCACCACGCGTCAAGAACTCACACAAACTTACTTTTCCTCACAGGGGTGGTTAGGACCGCACCCTCCGCGAATTCAACCACAACAACAATCCGACGACAGCCGCGGACAGCATGGCTAGCGCACCGGTGACAACGAGGCCTGTCCGCACGCCAAACTCCTCGGTCAGCCAGCCCGCCAGCAGGCCTCCCAAAGCGTGCCCGCCCAGCAGCAGTGGCAGGTAAAGCGCCATCACCCTCCCCCGCACTTCGGGACCCGCCTCCACCTGCACGGCCGTGGCGGCGCTCGTCAGGAACACCAAAGTCATCAGGCCCACCACGGCAAGCATCACGGTGAAAGCCACCAGGTTTGGCATCAGGGCGGCAACCAGCTGCGAAAGCCCAAAGAGTCCGGCTGCGGCCACGATTCCCTTGCGGCCCATGGTCCTCAGCCGCGCGGCGAGCAGCGCACCTGCCAAGGCGCCGACGGCACCCACGGTGTTGAACAGGCCGAACCCCGCCGCACCGTTGTGCCACACCCGCTCGGCGAAGGCAGTCAGCACCACTGGACCGTTCATGCCAAAGGCCCCCAGCAGGCCGGCAAGGACAATGATCAGGAGCAGCGATGGCCGTTCACGGACGAATCCGAATCCGGCGAGGAGCTCGCCGCGTCCCCGGGATGCAGGGGCTGTCAGGTGCAGGTGCGCCGGCCGGACGGCGGCGATCATGACCAGCACCAGCACGGAAAGCAAGGCGTTCGCAGCGAAGGCGGCGGCGGAGCCGGCATGGGCGATTACCACTCCGCCGAGGGCTGGTCCCACCATGGCGCCGAACTGGCCGATCGCGTTGTTAACACCGATCGCTGGCCTCAGCCCGGCGTCGCCCACCACTTCGTTGATGAATACCTGGCGCGCCGGACCGTCGACGGCGGACGTCACTCCCAACGCAATGCAACTTCCGTACACGGCCCACACGGTGATGTTTCCGCTGGCGTCCCACGCCGCCAATCCCAGTGCCAGCAGCGCGATCACGGATTGGCACACCATCATGACGCTGCGCTTGGGAAACATGTCCACCAGCAGGCCGCTGAGCGGACCGATGACCAGCATCGGCAGGAACTGCAGTGCCACGGCAACGCCGACGGCGGCAGGACTTCCGGTCAGCTGGAGCACAAGCCAGTCCTGCGCGAGCCTCTGCATCCACACGCCCATGCTTCCGGCGAAGGTCATGCCCATGTACAGGCGATAGTTGTGCTGCGTCAGCGGCTGGTACCAGCGGACCCGACTTTGGGAGGTGTGAAGGGATTCTGCGGACTTTGGGCTGTCGGAAGACACGTCTGGCTCAGCTCGATAGTAAAGGTCAAATGCAAAAACTTGCTAGGCGCGGTTGGACCGTATCTTGACGGCGGCGGAGGCCAGGATCAGCATGCCGGGCACCACCACAAACAGGGCCACGAGCATCCAGACAAACACCACGGACGCGAACAGAGCCGCGGCCAGGAGCACCGAGCCTGTCCAGTCGCGCAGCGAGAGGGCTTTGGCAGTGCCAAGGGCCGCGGACCAGGTCGCCGGCGTGGAGGGTTGTTCGCCGGCAACGTTGGTCCAGTCAACGTAGGTCCAGTCAACGTTGGACCAGGCAGCAGCTGTGCGCAGCAGCAGGACCGCTCCGGCCGCGGCCAGGATCAGCGTGGCCGGAAGGACCACGGCACTGCCCGGCAGCTGACCCACTGTTGCGAGCAGCAGGTTAAGGACAATCACGACGGCGGCTGCCGCCGTCGTGATTCCCAGCTTCCAACTGCCCGGCAGGGCGGACCGGAACGTGCCCCAGAGGCCGCGCAGGGAATCGTCGCGGCCGGCGAGGTGCCGCTCCAGGTGGGCGATCCCGGCCGCGTACGCGGCGGGGATGGTGACCAGCGGAATGGACAGCACCAGCACCAGCAGCCCGGCCAGGAGGGTCTCGGAAAACAGGGCGAAGCGGTTTACCGGGATGGGTTCTTCGCGGCCAGATGCGGGTGTGGTGCTGTCCATGATGCTCATTTTCCGTTAGCCCTTCAGGCCCTGGGTGGAGACGCCTTCAACAATGTAGCGCTGGAATACCAGGAAGAAGATCAGCACCGGCAGCAGGGCCAGGACGGACATGGCGATCATTGCTCCGTAGTCCGAGCTCTGGGTCTGGTCCACAAAGAGGCGCAGGGCCAGCGGCAGCGGGTACTTTTCGGGGGTGTTCAGGTACAGCAGCGGGCCCAGGAAGTCGTTCCAGCTCCAGATGAAGGAGAAGATCGAGGTGGAGATCAGGGCCGGTTTCATCAGCGGCAGCATGATGGAGCAGAAGATCCGCACGTGGCCTGCGCCGTCGATGCGCGCCGCCTCGTCCAGTTCGGCCGGAAGGTTGCGCATGAACTGGACCATCAGGAACACGAAGAACGCGTCAGCGGCGAGGAACTTGCCGATCAGCAGCGGAATGTAGGTGTCCACCAGACCGAGCTGCTGGAAGATGATGTACTGCGGGATGATCACCACGTGGAAAGGCAGCAGCAGGGTGGCGATCATCATGCCGAAGAGCACGCTCCGGCCCGGGAACTTGATCCGGGCGAAGGCGTAGGCCGAGACGCTGGCGGACAGGATGGTGCCCACCACCGCGCCGATGGCCAGCACCAGGGAGTTGGTGAAGAACTGCAGGGTGGACACCCCACCGATTCCGTCCATGGCCGTGACGAAGTTGTCGATGCTGAAGTTGTTCGACCAGAGCGACGTGTTGGCACCGCCGATTTCGGCATTGGGCTTGAAGGCCGAGGCCACCATCCACAGAGCCGGGTAGAGAACCACGGCGGTCAGCGCGAGGGCGACGAGGTGGAAGATGCCGCTCTTGACCCGTTTTGCCACAACGGACTCGGATTTCGGGTTGTAGTCCGGCACCTCTAGGACCGGTGCCTGCTGCTTGGGAGTTGCCATGGTTGTCATTTCGAATCACCGCTGTAGTGGACCCAGGACTTGGAGGTTTTGAAGAAGATGAGGGTGATGATGCCCACGACGATCAGCAGGAGCCAGGCCATTGCCGAGGCGTAGCCCATGCGGAAGTCGCTGAAGCCGCGCAGGTACAAGTAGAGGGTGTAGAAGAGGGTGGAGCCGGCCGGGCCGCCTTCGCCGTTGGAGATGATATAGGCGGACGCGAAGATCTGGAACGCGTGGATGGTTTCCATCAGCAGGTTGAAGAAGATCACCGGGGAGAGCATGGGCCAGGTGATGTTCAAGAACTTCCGAACCGGACCGGCGCCGTCCATTGACGCCGCTTCGTAGAGATCGGCCGGGACCTGTTTGAGGCCGGCCAGGAAGATGACCATGGGGGCGCCGAACTGCCAGACGGTCAGCAGGATCATCATGGGCATGGTCATGGAGGGGTTGCCTACCCAGCCGCCCAGGTTGATGCCGAAGAAGGAAAGGCCCTGGTCCACCGGGCCGGCGTCGCCGAACATGGCCTTCCAGACGATAGCGACTGAGACGCTGGCACCGATCAGGGAGGGAGCGTAGAAGGCTGAACGGTAGAAGCCCTGCCCGCGGCGCTTGCTGTTCAGGAGCATGGCCACCGCCAGTGCCGCCGCCAGCTTAAGCGGGGTGCCGAAGACCACGTAGCTGAGGGTCACACCCACCGACTGCAGGAACCGCTCGTCCTGGAAGAGGGTGGTGTAGTTGTCCAGCCCGATCCACTTGGGCGGTTCGAAGAGGTTGTAGTTGGTGAAGGACAGGTACAGCGAGGAGATCATCGGGCCCACGGTCAGGGCGACGAATCCAAGCAACCAGGGCAGCAGGAAGGTGTAGCCGGCGCGGGCATCCGCCCCGCTCCGCTTTGACTTGCGCGGAGCGGGAGCGGACTGCGTCGAACGCCTGCTCAGGGTTGGGCTTTGAGTCACGAGTTCAATCCGTCAGTTGGGAACGTCGGGCAGACAATAAACTGCTCAGGCGTTCTGCTTGATGAGGTCTTCGGCTTCTTTGAACCATGCGTCCGCGGCACCGTCAATGGTCAGCTTTTTGTAGTTCAGGTCCGAGGCTACGCGCTTGAACGAGGCTTCCAGCGTGCCGAAACCAACAATGGGCGGCTCCGGAGCATCCTTGAGGTACTGCTCGATGGACTTCTCGTAGTCAACAACCAGCTTGTCGGTCCCCTCGAACGTGGTGCCATCACGCTGGGTCTTGGAAGCGGGAACGCCGCGGGAGGTCTTGAAGATCTGGCCCACCTCGGGGTCGTTGACCATGAAGTCGATGAAACGGGCAGCAGCATCCTTGTTCTTGGTCTTGGCGCTGGCCACCATCAGCATGGACGGCTTGAGGAAGAGGCCCAGGTTGTCCTTGTCGTCCGACGGAACCGGAACAAGCTTGAGCTCCTTGGCGCCGCTGTCCCCGAGGTAGCCGGCCATGAAGTTGTCCCAGGTAACCTCAGTGGCGGTCACGTTTGAGCCGAACGGCGACTTGGGTGCGAGCTGGGTGACACGCTCTTCCGACACGATGGCGGGGGTGCCGCGCAGGTCACCGGTGAGGTCCCACCACTTCTTGAGGTCATCCTTGGTGAAGCCGAGCTTGCCGTCCGCGGTGAAGGCTTCAATGTTGTTCTGCCGGAGCCAGATGTTGAACATCCACCACACCCCGGTGTAGTCCGTGGACCCAAAGAGTGCGCCGTTGCCCTTGGATCCCACTTCAATCAGGAAGGCATTGAACTCCTTGTAGTTCCACGTGCCGTCCGGCTCGGCGATGCCCAGCGAAGCGAGCTTGGCGGGATCGTAATAGACGGCGAACGCGTTTGTGCTGGTGGGGATGCCGTAGGTCTTGCCCTTGATCTGTCCGGAGGGCAGCAGCGACTTGTCGAAGGCGTCCGTGTTGATCTTCACGGTGCCCAGGTCCAGAAGCTGGTTGCGCTGGCCGTAATCCCGCATGTAGGACAGGTCCCACTGCATAACGTCCGGAAGGCCGCCGCCGGCAGCTTCCGTGGCTCGCTTCTGCCAGTAGCCGGCGAAGTCGGTGAAGTTGCCGTTGACCTTGATGTCCTTGTTCTTGCCCTCGAACAGGGCAATCGCCTTACGGGTACGCTCGGCGCGGTCGTCGTTGCCCCACCAGGTGTAGTTGATGGTGACCGGGTTTTCCGCCGAGCCCGTCTGGCTGGGGGCTGGCGAGCCGCAGGCCGCCAGTGCAGCCGCGGATGCGGTGCCGATGGCTACGGTGGTGAGGAAATTCCTTCGGTTGATCATGAGAGCCTCCTTGCTCGATTTGTGCAGGCCCACGGCTTTTTTGTTTACAACGTGAGTTGTGAGCTGGCTTACACACTTTCTGAAACGATACAATATCGGTATTTCCCGGTTTGGGCAAGCGTTTTCCCAAACATCAGGTTTCAGGTACGTTTAGTCCATCCCGTAGACGAAGGAGTCCCATGAGCGTGCAGCATAATTCCGGCCCGGCTAACGTCTGGAGCAACGTGGAAGGGATCGCGTATGGCGGCGATTACAACCCCGAGCAGTGGCCGGCCGACGTCCGGCTGCAAGACCTGGAACTCATGAAGGAAGCCGGCGTCAGCTTCTTGAGCGTGGGGATTTTTTCCTGGGCTCTGCTGGAACCGGCGGAGGGCCAATACGACTTCGGCTGGCTGGATGAGGTGCTGGACAACCTCGCCGCCAACGGAATCAAGGTGGCCCTGGCCACGGCAACCGCTGCTCCCCCGGCCTGGCTGGTGCGCAGGTACCCGGAAATCCTGCCGGTCACGGCTGACGGAACCGTGCTGGGACCGGGCTCCCGGCGGCACTACACACCGTCGTCGGCCGTTTACCGCCGGTATGCCCCCGGCATCACCCGCGTCATCGCTGAGCGGTACAAGGACCACCCTGCGCTGGCGTTGTGGCATGTGGACAACGAGCTCGGCTGCCACGTCTCCGAGTTCTACGGCGCGGAGGACGCCGCGGCCTTCCGCACCTGGCTGGAACGCCGGTACGGCAGCATTGAGGCGCTGAACGCGGCCTGGGGCACGGCTTTCTGGTCCCAAAGCTACGGTTCCTTCGAGGAAATTCTGCCGCCCGGCATCGCGCCTTCAACACTGAATCCCGGCCAGCAGCTGGACTTCCAGCGGTTCAATTCGTGGGTGCTGATGGACTACTACCGCGATCTGGTGGCCGTCCTGCGCGAGGTCACCCCGGGGGTCCCCTGCACCACCAACCTGATGGCCTCCAGCGCCACCAAGTCGATGGACTACTTCGAGTGGGCCAAGGACCTGGATGTCATCGCCAACGACCACTACCTCGTGGCTGCCGATCCCGAGCGTCAGATCGAACTCGCGTTCAGTGCCGATCTGACCCGGGGAATTGCGGGCGGCGACCCGTGGATCCTGATGGAACATTCGACGTCGGCCGTTAACTGGCAGCCGCGCAACCAGCCCAAGATGCCCGGCGAGATGCTGCGCAACTCGCTGGCTCACGTGGCCCGTGGCGCGGACGCCGTGATGTTTTTCCAGTGGCGGCAGAGCTTTGCCGGGTCCGAGAAATTCCACTCGGCCATGGTCCCGCACGGCGGGCGTGATACGCGCGTGTGGCGCGAGGTGGTGGAGCTCGGGGCCGCCCTGAAGCGGCTCGAGCCGGTGCGCGGTTCGCGGGTGGAATCCCGCGTGGCGATCGTGTTCGACTATGAGGCCTGGTGGGCCAGCGAAATCGACTCCAAGCCGAGCCAGGACGTGAAGTATCTGGACGTGCTTCGGGCATTCCACCGGTCGCTGTTCCTGCGCGGGATCGCAGTGGATGTGGTCCATCCTTCCGCTTCGCTGGAGGGCTACGACCTGGTCCTGGTGTGCACACTCTATTCGGTGACGGACGCGGCCGCTGCCAACGTCGCCGCTGCCGCGCGGGCCGGAGCCACCGTGCTGGTGACGTATTTCAGCGGAATTGTGGACGAGCAGGACCACGTCCGGCTGGGCGGCTACCCCGGCGCTTTCCGGGAGTTGTTGGGGATCCGGGTGGAGGAATTCCATCCGGTGCTTGCCGGCGGGCAGGTGAAGTTGAGCGACGGCGGGGTGTCGTCCGTGTGGAGCGAGCACGTCCACCTCGACGGGGCCGAAGCGGTGCAGACGTTCACCGAGTATCCCCTGGAGGGCGTGCCGTCCCTGACACGGCATGCGGTTAGTGCCGATGTGGGCGCTAGTGCCGGTGCCGGCGCCGGTGCCGCCTGGTACCTCGCCACGTTCCCGGACCGCGACGGCATTGAAGCGGTCGTGGACCGGCTGCTGGCCGAATCCGGCGTCGCTCCCGTTGCCGCAGCCGATCGCGGCGTGGAACTCGTGCGTCGACGATCTGACGACGGCGGCCGCTTCCTGTTCGCGATCAACCACTCACGCTCGGCCGCCGAAGTGACAGCTGCCGGCGTTGACCTGCTGACCGGCGCGCCGTTCACCGGGACGGTTGAGGCCGGCGGGGTTGCAGTGATCGCGGAGGACTGACGCTGTTTTGGTGGTCCCGGATCCCGGTTTTCCCGCGCCTGGACCACCTTTTCGCTGAATGTCGTACCCCCACGGCAGAGTATTCCTATGGAGGCTTTGACGGAGCGGCTTACGGGGAACGGCTTCGATTCCGCCGCGCCTGGGCCGGTGAGCCTGGCGGCGGCGATCGCGATGGTCCGCACCGCAGTTGCTGCCGCTCCGGACCAACTGGCCATGGCTGACTACGTGGACGCAGCAGACTTCGCCGCCCATGCCGAAGAGCTCTCCCGCTCCGTGGAGTACCTCCAGATCCTCTCCGCCGGGGCCGTGGATCGCACCCGAACCCAAGCCATCATTAACACCGCGACCACACGGGCCACCACGTCATGGACCACCGGCTGGGACAATGGCATCGAAACCGTGAACGAAACCGACATGGCCTGGCCAGCGTGCTCCACCGCCAGTTCTGTTCCACGATCCCCCGCGGACGACGGCTGCAAGAACACCGCCGAGTTCCTGCGCCTGCGGCTCAGGATCGGGCTCGGCGAAGCCAGACGCCGTCTCCACCTGGCTCACGCCATCCTGCCCGAAACCACCCTCACTGGTGACTCCATACGTCCGGCACTGGAACACCTCGCCGCGGCCTTCTCCCCCAAAACCACGACAGAACCCGGTACCGACGCCGGCAACCCAGCCGAGTTCCCGGCAGGTTCCGGGCCCGTGGTCTCGTCCCGGACCGGGACCATCATCAGCGCCACCTTGGACCGCCTCAAGCACCACACCACCCCAGAGAACCTGGACCGGATCGAACACGACCTCGCCCTCACCGCCGCCACCGCGGATCCTGACTTCCTCACCCGCGTCGCCCGCCGCTGGGCCGAGACCATCGACGCCGACGGCACCGAGCCCACCGAAGAAGCCCTCCGCCACACCCAAGGCGCGTTCATCCGTAAACCCCGCCATGGCCTGCACCATCTGGAAATCTTCGCCACCACGGACCAATACGAACACTTCGCCACCGTCATGAACGCCGCCACCAACCCCCGTACCCACCACCCTGGCGACACCCCAGCCGCCAACACCGGCCGGGACTCGGACCAAGGTACCGGCGTGTGGCAGGAGAACGACGTTGACCTGGACCGACGCACCCGCAACCAGAAACAACTCGACGGTATTATCAGCGCTTTCAAAGCGGCCCTCACCACGAACAAACTGCCCACCGCCGGCGGAAACCGCCCCCAAATCATCGCCACTATCAACTACCAAGACCTTCTCCGCCATTTTCCCGCACCGGGCCACGGGGCAGGCGCAGCCACAGCCACAGCCACCAAGGCGGGTAGTGGGGCTGGGCATCTACCTGGGACTGAACCCGGGAATGGATCTGGCACCGAGAGCGGGAATCTGCTTGGGACGCCCCCCCAGCAGTACCGCTTCGGAAACCAGTGCAGGTTCGGGCAACTACATCTTAACCGGACCCGTCGCAGCCACCACCCTCCGTAAACTCGCCCTGCGACGCCGACATCATCCCCGTCCTTCTAGGCACCCACGGCGAAATCCTGGACCAAGGCCGCAAAACCCGGCTCTTCACCCCCGCCCAACGCCTCGCCCTCACCGCCCGAGACCAAGGCTGCACCTTCCCCAACTGCACCATCCCAGCCCCCTGGTGCGAAGCCCACCACATCACCTACTGGTCACACCACGGCCCTACCAACGTCAACAACGGAGCCCTGCTCTGCTCCCATCACCACCACCTCATCCACAAAGAACAATGGACCATCCAAACCCGCCACGGCACCCCCTGGTTCACACCCCCACGCCACATCGACCCCACCCAAAAACCCCAACAAAACCACTACTTCAAACCACCACCCCCACCACCCCAACGCGAATAGACGACACCCCAGCGCGAAACGGCAGATACGGCAGCCACGGCCGCGAGAACCTCAGAATTTCGGATGACGCAGGACCTCCAGCCGCCCGCCGGCAACGTGGTGCCCGCCCGTTCTCCCAGGGCACCGTCGGCTGTAAGGCCCAGCACCTCGATCAGGACATCTTCTTCGCGGTGCACCTCTGTGACATTGACGGAGCGTGCCGATCCGTCAACGACGCCTGCCGGGAAGCCATCGAGGGTCACTCTCCATCTGCAGACCGTGGGGTCATTAGATTCCCAACTAACTTTGACTTCGCTGATCCCGCCTACCGTGGAGAGAACCTCTACCTGTATGTTCAAGGGCGCGGCCAGGCGCTGATGCAGGGGCGCTGTGCTGATGCGAACTGGTGTCTCCAACGTATCGGGGCCTCCAGCCATCCCGGTCACCCGCAGAATCATCACCCCTCAAACTCGGCCCGGTACGTGTGCTTGAGGACAGGATCGGTAGTGGTCCGGTCGTAGCTTCCGTCACCGTCCAAGTCCCATTCGTACTTCACAACAACGCCCAAGGACTCCCTTCATGTTCTGCCCTATGAATTGAAGTGCTCCTAGTGGACCACGAGGACCCGAACCCGCCCAGGACTCATGGCTGCCGGTAAGCCCGGACCCAGGACACGGGCCTAAAACACCACAGTCCCGGCCGGAACCAAAGGTTCCAGCCGGGACTGTGGTTACCACTCGCCGTCGTACGCTGCCTGCGAGAGCGGGACTTAGCTGATCGCGGACTTCATTTCGTCGTGAGCCTTCTTGCCGGCCTCGTCAGTGGACAGGCGGTTGAAGAGGACCTCGGAGGTGTAGCGCTTGACGATTTCCTGGATGGCGCCAGCGCCCTTCGGCGGCGGGGCCGGAGCGTCGCCTAGCTCATCCTTGATCTGGTCGATGAACGTGACCACCTTGATATCAGCGGGCGTCAGCTTTGGCGCAATGGCTGCGCGGACTTCGGAGTTGGGGTAGACGCCGCGGTCTGCAAGCAAGGCCTCTCCCGCCTTGGTGTTGTTGGCCAGGAAGTTGATGAACTTGGCCGTTTCCACAGGGTGCTTGGTGCGTGAGGAGGCCGACCAGAACTGGGATGCCTTGTACCAGAGCTTGGCGTCGGCAGCCTTGCCTGTGGTGGACGGGAAGCGCAGGATCTGCAGGTCGCTTCCGGAAGCCTTCTCCAGCGCCGGCAACTGGTTGGACCACCAGAAGGCGAGCCCGTTCTTGCCCGTGGCCAGGCCACTCTGGTCAAGCGGTGCGGCCTCAGCTTCCACAACTTCCGATGCAGACGGCACAGCCTTCTTCTCGCTGAGCTGCTTCAGGAAAGCCCACCAGTCGGCGATGTCGGAGGGCTCGAAGCCCAGCTTGCCGTCAGAGGTGTACAGGGACTTGCCGTTCTGCCGGAGCCAGACTCCCAGCGAGGCCTCGTCCGTGCCGTAGGCAGCAGAGCCGTACGTACCCTTCGGGGACTTCTCGGTGAGTTCGGCGGAGATGCGCCCGAAGTCTTCCCAGGTCCAGGTCTTGTCGTCGGGAAGTTCAACGCCTGCAGCCTTGAAGACCGCCGGGTTGGCCAGGATGGTGGCCGCGTTGATGCCGGCGGCGATGCCGGTCAGTCCGTCTTCGCTCTTGCCGGCGTTGAGGGCTGCTTCGTCCAGCTTTGACGTGTCGATCTCGTACTTGGAGAGGTCCAGCAATGCACCGCGGGTTGAGTACTCGGTGATGTATTTTTCGTCCATCTGGATGATGTCCGGGGCGTCGTTGGCGGCGACCTGGGTGGCCAGCTTGTCCCAGTATCCGCTCCAGTCGCCATACTCCGGCTTGATTTTGATGTTGGGATTCTCGGCCTCGAAGGCGGCGATCGCGGACTGCGTCAGCTGGGCGCGTTTGTCGCTGCCCCACCAGGAGAAGCGCAGCTCTACGGGTCCGCCATCGCTTTGCGGGGAGGCGCCTCCGCCGCAGGCACTGAGGGCAAGCACGACGGCGGCTGCCGCGGCAACCACGCCCGTCTTGCGGAAACGGCGCGATGTGCCGGCGGATGGCGTCTCTGCCTTGCGGATCTTGGCATCTGACTCAGTGCGGTGAAAAAGCGCCACTGGGTACTCCGATCTTCATTGATCTGGCTATTGGGGAAAGTAAACGAGAAAGCGTTTTCTTAAGCCTCATACTACAAGTAGATGACTTGTATTACAAGATGTCTTTTTGGCCGGTTCCCAGGTGTTGCGCCAGGAGCCAACGGGCCCGGCCCACGGCGGACGTTCGATGCGACCCGGCATGGTGGGATACGCCAAATGGCCCGCCCCTGCGGGACGGGCCACTGGCTGGAGCAAGGTGTTTCGCTGGATCTACTTGATGCCTGTGGTGGCGATGCCCTTGATGAGGAACCGCTGGCCGAAGAGGAACACCAGGAACACCGGCAGGAGGGACACGATGGACATCGCGAAGAGCGATCCCCAACTGGTGGCTGACTGCGAATCCACGAAGGCGCGCAGCGCAACGGGAACGGTGAACATGTCCGGATCCGTCAGGTAGATGAGGGCCCCGAAGAAGTCGTTCCACGTCCAGATGAAGGTGAAGATGGTGGTGGTGGCCAGGGCCGGCACCATCAGGGGCAGGATGACCCGCAGGAAAATGCGCGGGTGGCCGGCGCCGTCGATCCTGGCCGCTTCATCCAGGTCTTTCGGGATGCCGCGGATGAACTGGACCATCAGGAACACGAAGAACGCATCGGTGGCCAGCAGCTTGGGCACAATGAGCGGCCAGAAGGTGTTTACCCAGCCAATCTGCGAGAACAGGATGTACTGCGGCACGATCACCACGTGGAACGGGAGCATGATGGTCAGCAGCATGATGCCGAAGAACAGCTTCTTGCCCGTGAACTGGAGCCGCGCGAAGGCGTAGGCGGCCATGGAGCAGGAGACCAGGTTTCCCAGGATGGAGCCGATCACCACGATGGCCGAGTTGAGCATGTAGTGCCCGAACGGGTGCGTCAGCGCAGACCAGCCGTCCGTGTAGTTGCTCATCTCCAGGCTGTTGAGCCACAGGCCCGGCTCGCGGAAGATCAGCTCATTGGCCCGGAGTGAAGAGACCACCATCCACAGCAGCGGGTAGATCATGAGGCCGCCGGCGAGGATCAGGATGGCGTGTTTGACCAGTGCCCTGGTGCGGGCAGCCCTGCTGAAAGCGAGGGTACCGCGGGACTCGCGGCGCTTCGCGGCCTTGCGGTGGTTCGTTGGCTTACCGGCGCCGGCGGTGTTTTTGTCCGGGGCGGGCAGCGTCTCAAGCTTAGTCGTCATAGAAAACCCAATACTTTGCAGCGATGAAGTTGATGGCGGTGAACACACCGATGATGACCAGCAGGAACCACGCCATTGCGGAGGCGTAGCCCATGTCGAACTGGCCAAAGCCCTTCTGGTACAGGTACAGCGTGAAGAACATCGTGGAGTCCGAAGGGCCGCCATTGCCGCCGGAAACGATGAACGCCTGCGTGAAGGACTGGAAGGATCCAATGATCTGGAGCACCAGGTTGAAGAAGATGATGGGGCTGAGCATGGGAAGCGTGATCCGCCAGAACTGCTGGAGCGTGCTGGCGCCGTCCACCCTCGCCGCCTCGTAGTACATCACCGGAATCTGGCGGAGGCCGGCCAGGAAGATGATCATGGGGGCGCCGAACGTCCAGACGTGCAGCAGGACGATGGAGCCCAGCGCGGTGCTCGGATCGGAAATCCAGCCCGGACCCTGGATGCCAAACATGGCCAGGGCCTGGTTGACCAGGCCGGTGGTGCCGAAGATCTGCTTCCACAGGATGGCAACAGCCACGGAGCCGCCCAGCAGGGACGGTAGGTAGAAGACGGAGCGGTAGAACGGCAGTCCGCGCAGGCCCTTGTCCAGCACCAGTGCGATCAGCAGCGCAACACCGAGCTGCAGCGGGACGCCTACAAAGACGTAGGTGAACGTTACGCCCAGCGAGTTGTGCAGGCGGGCGTCGCCGAACATCCGGATGAAGTTGTCCAGCCCCACCCATTCCGGCGGCTGGAGCAGGTTGTAGTCGGTGAAGGACAGGTACAGGGACATCAGCATCGGACCGACGGTGATGGCAACAAGGCCCACCAGCCACGGCAGCAAGAAGATGTAGGCTGCCTTGTTGTCCCGGCCGTTGGCTTTTTTCTCTGCTGCCGTCATGGGGCCCTTGCGGCGCTTGAGGGTGCTCAGTTCGCTGATGGCACTCATTGCGGCAACTCCGTTTCACGCAGCAGACCCGCTGCAGCCGGCATTCCTGCCGGGCACGGCGTCCTGGGTATATGTCTAGCGGCCATGTGGCCTCCTTTGGTCATCGTGGCCCTCCACGTCTGGGTTGATCGCACTGGGCGATCCATATCTGCACCGTCTCCGGCGGCGGACTCACTTCGTGTGCAGCTGTCCGGATCCGGCCTCCGTCACGCGGGACGTTGAAAGCGGCTCCGTACCAAAGTAAACGGTTTCTTGACTCCTGTATAGCCCTTTGTTAGTTTTTGAGAAAGCGTTTTCTGTCCTCGGATAACACTATCGGTACTTCAACACCTGAGGGGCACAACAATGAAGTTCGGTCTCAACAAGTCTTCACTGCGCATCGCCGGCGCATCGGCGGCACTGGCCTTGGTTCTCACGGGCTGCGGCGCAGGCCAGCAAACAGCCAAAGTGGGGACGGTAGAGGATCCGGTCACCCTCAGATTCGCCTGGTGGGGAAATGACTCACGCGCCAAGACAACGCTGGAAGTCATCAAGGATTTTGAAGCCGCCAATCCCACCATCAAGGTCCAGGGCGAGAACACCGAGTTCAGCTCATACTGGGACAAGATGGCCACCCAGATCGCAGGCGGCACTACTCCGGATGTTATCGCCATGAGCGGTTCCTACCCCAGCGAATACTCCAGCCGCGGCGTCCTGATGGACCTGGACAAGGTCAAGGACCAGCTGGACACGTCCAAGTTCGCCGACGGAACCGTGGATCTAGGCAAGATCGACGGCACGCAGTACACCATCACCGCCGGAGTGAACTCCATGTCCATGGTCATTGATCCCGTGGTCTTCGAAAAAGCCGGCGTGAAACTCCCTGACGATGAAACCTGGACCTGGGACGACTTTGCGGACATCGCCGCGGAAATCTCGAAGAAGTCCCCGCAGGGAACTTTCGGCACCACCCCCATGGCCAATGACTCTTTCCTGGCTGTCTGGGCCCGCCAGAACGGCGAGGACCTGTACACCGACGACGGCAAGAAGTTGGGCATCAGCGAGGACACCCTGGCCCGCTGGTTCGAGCTGAACAAAAAGCTGATGGAATCCGGCGGAGCGCCCTCGGCGTCGCAGACCGTTGAGGACGGTTCCGCCCAGCCGGAACTGACCCTGATGGGCCAAGGCAAGCAGGCAATGAAGATTTCCTGGAGCAACCAGATGACGTCCTACTCCGGCTCCCCGCTGGTCATGATGAAACTGCCGGGCGAGAGCAAGGAGCCGGGCGCCTGGCTGCGCTCCTCCATGGAGTACGCCATCTCAGCCAAGTCGGCCAACCCCAAGGAAGCCGCCCTCTTCATCAACTACTTGGTGAACAACATGGACGCGGCCAAGAAAATCAAGAGTGACCGCGGCATGCCTGCCAACACGGAACTGAAGGCGGGGATCACCCCTCTCCTGAAGGACACACAGCAGAAGGAAGCCGCCTACCTGGACAGGATCGCCGAGCTCAAGATCGAAGCGCCCAAGCCTTTCCCCGCCGGATCATCCGCCACGCTGGAGGTCTTGAACCGATACAACACGGATGTCCTCTTCGGGAAGATCTCGCCGCGGGACGCTGCCAAGGGTATGACTTCCGAGGTCAACCAGAACCTGGGCTGACCCGCAGCCATCCCGGACCTCCAGACCATCCCTCCAAACAACAGGCAGGCCAGTGAGTACAGCAAAGCAGCCCACGCGGCCCAGCGCCATCGCCGGGTATGAAGACTGGCCTGCCTACGTTCGAGACCGGCCGCGGTACCAGGCAACCACCCCGGCAGCGCAGGAACTCTCGGACGCCCTGGGCGTTCCGGCAGTTGTTCCCCCGGCGGACGTCACCGTCCATTGGGAAGAAACGCACGACGGCGTCACCACCTCCCAGCTCAGCTGGCAGTTGGGCTTCGGCCCCCGCACCACCGGCTGGCTGCTGCGGCCGGCCGGCAGTTCCGGGCAGCTGCCCGGCGTGCTCGCCCTGCACTGCCACGGGGGAAACAAGTTCGGCGGAGCGGACCGGCTGGTCACGCTTCCTGAGCCCCATCCTTCCGCGGCGCAAGCCCGTGCCGGGCACTACGGAGGGCGCGCCCTGGCAACGGAGGTCGCCCGCCAGGGCTTCGCCGTCCTGGCCCACGACTCCTTTGCGTGGGGCAGCCGGCGCTTCGATCTCTCCACCCCGCCGTGGCGGACGGAATCCGCACTGGAGGCGAGGAAGTCGCAATGGCGGGAGGCCGGCATCGTGCCTTCCGACGCCGAACTGTACAACGCCGCCGCGGGAATCCATGAGGACACCGTGGCCAAGGCCGCGGGCCTGCTGGGCACCAGCCTGGCGGGGATGGTGGCCCATGATGACGTGGCCGCACTTGAGATCCTTGCCGGTCTGCCCGGGGTGGATGCGGAGCGGTTGGGTTGCATCGGGTTCTCCGGTGGCGGCGGGCGGGCGCTGGCACTGTCAGTCGTTAGCCCGCAGATCCGGAACTACGTGGTCACCTGCATGATGACCACGTTCCAGTCACTGCTGCCCGCCTACCTGGATGCCCATTCCTGGCTGCTCCAGACCCCAGGCCTCTGGAAGCTGGGCGACTGGCCGGAACTGACCGGCCGATCCGGCGCCAAAGGATTCCTGGTGCAGTACGCGCTGGCCGATGAACTGTTCCCGGAAGAAGGGATGCGCGAGGCCCACGGGATCCTGGAGTCCCTGCACCCGGCCACTTCCTACACCGGGAGTTTCTGGCCCGGCGGGCACGTCTTCACCGCCGAGATGCAGAATGAAGCCATCAGCTACCTGTCCAGGACCCTGGGCACAGCGGGACCCGCTCCCCACAACCTTTTGCCCCTGCCAACCCCTTAGCCACCGAGGACCCCAGATGATTCAGCAATCCGCACCCGCCAGCTCTGCAACGGCGGGTGACGTTCCCGCCCCGGCAGTCCTCCCGCGCGTAGCCCTGGTGGGTGTGCACGGCTTTGGCGAACGGCACCTGGCCAACCTCGCCAGGCTCGAGGAGGCCGGGGCCCTGCACCTCGTGGCGGTGGCCGACCCCAACCCGCCGGAAACGGGCGCGCTCGGCGAGTCCGTGGCGGTCTTCAACACCCTGGACCAGCTGCTGGCAGCCGGGCCGGCCCCGGACGTGGTCATCCTGGCCACGCCCATCCAGACGCACGCGCCGCTGGCCCTTGCGGCGCTGGCGGCCGGTGCCGACGTGTACACAGAGAAGCCTCCTGTGGCCTCCATGGCCCAGTTCCAGGACGTGCTGGCCACTGCCGAATCCGCCGGCCGGCTTGTCCAGGTGGGCTTCCAGAGCCTGGGCTCGCTGGCCCTGCCGGAAATCCGGAACACCGTAGCGGCCGGTGGCATTGGAGACGTGCTGGGACTCAGCGCCACCGGCATGTGGCTCCGGACCAGGGGCTACTTCAAGCGCTCCCGGTGGGCCGGCAAACGCAGCCTGGACGGCATCGACGTTGTGGACGGCGTGGCCACCAATGCCTTGGCGCACGCCGTGGCCACCGCCCTGAACATGGCCGGCGCCCACACGGTGGCCGACGTCGCCTCCGTGGAGACGGATCTTTACCGCGCCCACGGCACCCAGAGCGATGACACGTCGGTGATCCGGGTTCGCACCGCTGCCGGGACCACCCTGTTGTGCGCGCTCACACTGTGCGCCCCCGAACAGCAGCGGCCCTCCGTCACGGTCCACGGGACGAAAGGGGACATCACGTTCTTCTACACCGAGGACGAACTCGTCACCACCACGGCGGACGGCGAGCGCCGGGAGACGTTCGGCCGGACCGACCTGCTGGAGAACCTGCTCGCTTGCCGGGCAGCCGGCACTCAACTGCCCGGCACTCCCTTGCTCAGTTCATTGGCGGATGCCGGCGCTTTTATGTGTGTGCTGGAAGCGATCCGCACCGCCCCCTCGCCCCGCGAAATCGACGCCGGCCATGTCAGCTGGGAGGGCGACGGCGATGATGCGCACCCGGTGGTGCACGGCATCGCCGCGCTGATCGAACGCGCCACCAAGGCGCAGGCCACCTTTGCCGAGCTCGGTGTCCCCTGGGCCCGCGACCTGCCGCCCGTCCGGACCTTCGACCTTGCCGGACATCCCGTGGCGGGCTACCAGGACGGCAGCCGCATCCGCGCCGCGTCTTCTCCCCGCCCGTACCTGCACCCCGTCCGCACCCTGGCCGGGACCGTTGTGACGGACCACCAGCCGCTGGACCACGTGTGGCACCTGGGAGTGGGGGTGGCGCTCCAGGATGTGGACGGTGTCAACTTCTGGGGCGGGCGCACCTACACCAGGGCCGCTGGCGCGTATGTCTGGCGCCCGGACCACGGCAGCATCGTCCGGACCGGCGAACCGACTTTCGGCGAAGCGTCGGAACAGGGGGGCGGGCTGACCGAGCACCTGTCCTGGAACGGGCCCGACGGCGCTCCCATCCTGACCGAGCAGCGCACCTGGACGTGGGCCGCCGTCGGACCTTCCGCCTGGCGCCTCACGCTCGACTTTGCGCTCTCCCCCGCCGGCAACCAGCCCGTGAGCCTGGGCAGCCCGGGTTCCAACGGCCGCATTGGCGGCGGCTACGGCGGGTTCTTCTGGCGCCTTCCCGAATGCTCGGAGGCGAGCGTGTGGACGCCTTCGGGGGCAGGTGAGTCCGCCGTGCACGGGAGCGTCACGCCGTGGCTCGCCTGGTCGGGCGGGTTCACGGCGGGAATGTTCGACGGCGGCACCCACCAAAGCGGGGCCCGACCAGACGGCGGCGCCGCCACGCTGGTGTTCATGGCCGCGGCGGAGTCAATGGACCCGTGGTTCGTCCGGGCAGACGGATATCCGGGAGTTGGCCAGTCGCTGGCTTGGGATGCGCCGGTCATCGCCGAACCCGGCATTCCGGTGCGCCGCAGCGTGACCGTGTTTATCGCTGACGGGATTTTGGGCACGGAAGACATCGAGACATTGATCAGTACACAGGGGGACAACTCATGAGCCCGGCAACCACGGCCGCTGCACCGCCGTCGCAGCTGACTGAAGCCGCGACTTCCGCGGACCGGGGCCAGCGTATGCCGCCCGCCTCGACCGCGGACCGTGCCATCAAGCGGCGCCGCGTCCTGGACATTCTCGATGCCAAGGGGCAGGACTCGTTGCTGCTGACCAGCCACACGGCGCTGGCCTGGTACCTGGACGGCAGCCGCATCCACATCAGCCTGGCCGGCGACCCCATAGCGGCGCTGCTGGTGGACCGTGACGGCGACCACCTGGTGGCGTTCAACAACGAAGCCGGCCGGATTGCGGCCGAAGAGCTCCCCGCCGGGGTCGTCCTCCACACCGTGCCCTGGTACGGGAACCTGCACGAGGCAGCCGCCGCCGTCGGACATTCATCCGGAGGGGACGCCGGCACCCCGCTGGCCGAGGCCTCTGTGGCCACCGAGTTGAGGGCTGCGCGGCAGCAGCTGCTGCCCGGTGAGAGCACCCGCTACGCCCACCTCAGCGCGGAGCTGGCCGGTATCATGACCGACGTGCTGTCCACCGCCCGGCCGGAAACCACCGAGTTCGAACTGGTGTCCGCCCTGGCCGCCCGCGTGGTTGGAGCGGGCGCGGAGCCGCTGGTACTCCTGTGCAACGGCAGCTCCCGCAGCGACTTCCGCCACCCACTGGCCACGCATGCGCCCCTGGGCCGCCGCGCGATGACCGTAGTCTGCGCCCGCCGGGATGGATTGGTTGCCAACATCACCCGCTGGATAAGGTTCGACGCCGGTACCCCCGAGGAGCTCGACGCCGAGGCCCGGATTGCGGCCGTTGAGGCGGACATCTTCGACGCAACGGTCCCCGGCGCCCGGCTGGACCGCGTTTTCGGCGAGATCAAAGCGGCTTACGTCCGCCACCGTTTCGGCGCGGAGCAGTGGGAGCAGCACCATCAGGGCGGACCGGCGGGCTATGCGGGACGGGATCCGCGCGTTACCGCCACAGCCACCGACGCCGTGGTGCTCAACCAGCCGTTCACCTGGAACCCGTCGGGACCGGGAGTGAAGATCGAGGATACGGTCCAGCTCACCGAGTCCGGCATAAAGGTCCTGACCGTGGATGACCGCTGGCCCGCTACTACGGTGAACGGCCTCAAACGGCCGGTCACGCTGCAGCTGTAGGCCCGGCCGGGGCCCGCGCAAGGAGTCTAGTGGTGAAGGAGTTGCCTGTTGGGTCTTGTGGGCACAGGCTGTCTTGAGCGAGACTCATTGAGCACGCAATGAACTCATCATTTGGATTGCAGGACAAAACCAGCGGGAAGGGGACGCAAGGGCGCGTCCGTTTCTGCTCCGTGGCAACGACGCCGCGGGGCCAGATCCCGCAGACCGGGAGGATTTGCTATGGCCGGAATGTTCGAACTGTTCGTTGACGCGGAGTCGTATTTCAGGTTCCGTCTGACTGCACCGGATGGCACCGTGATGGCAGTCTCCAAGGCTTTTGACAACAAGACCGCAGCTGTTGCCGGTATCGCCGCCGTTCGTGAGTACGCCGGCATGGGACTGATTGCCGATGTTTCCCCGACGGAGAGGCGTGCCACGCCGCCGGAGGCACGTGATACCACTGTTCAGGTTCGTGAAGTCCGGCGCATTCCGACGGCCGATCTTCACGGACGTTCCAGGGAAATCCACCGGGTCACCAGCGAACGTCGATGGGCCGGCGCAGTTTAACGGTCTCGACTCCGACAACCCGGCCCAGGCCATACGCGAAGACCGGATTCATTCGTTCGCCGACTACCGACTTCGGCTCGTTTGGGGGTTGCCTGCGCGTATCCGCAAATTGTTGGGGGCAGATGGATCGAGCGCCTACCGGGGTGGGACCTGACTATCAGCGCACTCATTGCCGTCTTGATGGTGCCGACCGGCGCCTTAGAGATCCGTCGCCAGCGGCCTCTTATCGGCTGAAAACCAACCGGAATGTGTGTCTGGCTGAAAAGTGTCCCGCAAAACCGATTCGGCTTACGGACACCAGGGGCGACATTTAGCGCTGCGAAAATACCGCCACTTATCGCTGCGATTCACAGGCTGAAGGCGAACCTGAGATGACAATGCATGATGGCGCGAAGGAGCAATTGCATGAGCACATCGTGAGGCGGTACCTCGATCGCGTCTCCTGATTTCAATGGAATCGAAGCTGCTCTGCTAATCAACGCCAAGGATGCCTTGGACGTCACAGTGAATGTGCACTATTCGTGAGTCTCGTCGCCGCATTGACTTTTACCAGTGCTTGTTCTAGATTCACAAAACATGCCAGGCATTTCGTGCATTTAAAAATTCTTACATGGGCTGGAACTATGAATGAGTTGAACGGCAATACCGTCATGATTCTCGGCGGCGACGGATACCTGGGCTGGACGCTGGGACTGGCTATGGCCAACCGGACCAGCCGGCAGGTCGTCTTGGTTGATAACCTCGTCAAGCGCCGTTGGGAAAAAGAGGCAGGGGCCAAGGTCCTGGTGCCTCTACAGAGCCCCAAGCGCCGCGTCGCCGAATACGAGCGGATCTTCGGTAAACAGAACCTGTCGTTTGAGAAGGTCGAACTCCTGGACTCAAAGGCTGTTGAGAAGGTCATTGCCAAGTATCGGCCGACCGTCGTAATTAACGCGGCCCAGCAGCCCTCCGCGCCGTTTTCCATGAGCAGCGCCAAGAACGCCGCCGCTACGTTCTCAAATAATATTGCCGGCCACCTCAACGTGCTGTGGGCCATCGCCACCCTGAGTAAAGCTACGAGATACATCAAGGTTGGCTCCGGCGGCTGCTACATGGCTACCGACACCGACTATGTCCCGCTTGGTAAGAACGACTTTACGTTTGAGCATCGCGGCAAGCAGCACAAGGTCCTGCAGAGCTTCATTCCCATGCAGGCCACCGACTTCTACCATCAGTCAAAGATTACCGACTTCCTGATCGATGACCTCTGCTCCAAAATGTGGGGACTAAAGGTCATTACCGTCCAGCAGGCCACCATCTTTGGCGCGACTATTCCGGAAAACCATTCGAAGGAGTGCGGCGGTCTTGCGGCCCGGTTTAATTACGACGCTGTCTTCGGCACGGTCTTCAACCGCTTCATCTGCCAGATGGTCATCGGCCACCCTCTCACAGTCTATGGTGACGGCACCCAGAAGACCGGCCTGATCAGCCTGACTGATACGGCCGAAAACTTCCTCAAGTTAGCAGACCTCGACGTCAAGCCCGGTGAGCATATGATTGTGCATAATTACACCCATCGCTTGAGCATCAGCGAAATCGCCCAAAGGCTCGCAGATATCAATCCCTCGACCAAGATCAATTACCTCAAGAACCCCCGCCAGGAGCCGACCGGCAAGCTGGAGCCTCAGATGGAAATACATGAGGCCATCAAGGCCACCAACACCGACAAGGAAGCCCGGCTTCAGGCAGAAATGGCCAACATGCTGGAGTTTGCTAGCCGCTACAGGGACGACATTGATCCTTCCATCATCTTGCCCGAGGTCAAATGGTCGGTAGGGGATAAGAAAGCCTAAGCCCGTTCGCCCCAACCCGGCCCTCTGCCGGCTCTGGCTTTCCCCGAGCGGCTCCGCGAACGCAGTTTCTGCCACCGTTTAGGAATTCTCGCATATGCCGGGCCAGGACTTCGATATCCTCCAGTTTGGATTCATGAATGAATGAAACCCGGGTCACGTCCTGAACAGCCTTGATATAGACGCCCCGTTCCATCAAAAAGTTGACTAGTGCGGACGGATCAGCGGTGCGCATGGAGACGATGTTGCTCTGGCGTGCACCGTAATCGATAAAATCAATCTTGTGTTCTCGCAGGATAGCCTTTGTCCCCGCCAGGATCGCAAGGTTTTTCTGTTCGATAGCGTCCATGCCAATGGTATTGATTTCCCGGAGCGCCGCGTGCAGCGCCGCCAGTCCCGTAATGTTCTGGGTACCATCTTGGAAGCGGGCTGCCGTATTTTTAAGGACGTAGGAATCCTCGTCGAAATGCTCCATGCTGCGGATGCCAACCCTGCTGTCACGCAGGGCGGGCATGACGCTCCGGCTGACGTACATGAAGCCGATGCCCATGCCGGCACGTAGATACTTCTGGCCACCGCACACGAGTATGTCTACCGGCGTCTTGGCCACATCGATCGTACGTGCCCCGATGTGCTGGACAGCATCGATCACCAGGAAGATGCCCAGGTCACGGCACCGTCCCGAGAGTAAGGCTAGGTTCGGCATAAATCCGTCGTAGCGTTGGGCTGAGGACATACTTATGGCTTTGGTCTGGGGGCCGATGCTCTCGAGCAAACGCCGGAACGCGGCTTCACTGTCGCGGCCCGTTATTACCTTGACCGTCACGCCATCATGGCGCTTACGCAACCAGGGCAGCAGGTTGGCCGGATATTCATTTCCGAGTACCAGCACCTCGTCGCCGCACCGCAGCGGCAGCGCCTCGCTCGCTATGATGATGCCCTCGGTCGTATTTTTCAGATAAGTGATTTCCTCGGACGCGCAATTGATTAGCCGGGCAGCTTCGGCGGCCATGTCATCTGCCAACAAGTCGTAACGATGAAGCACTTCCGGCGGCCCATACTGATAAAAATCATCCATGAAGGTGCGGGCGGCTTCATAAGCGGTCCGGCTCATGGGCGCGACGGTAGCGTAATTAAAGAAGCTCTTTTCGGACAAGGGCTTCATACCGCTGCGGATCCCGACGCGGAATGCGTCCGCCTTGATTTCCGGCGCCGTGGCAGCGCGGGCAGTACTACGCGGCATAGCTGCCTCCAAGGGATATCATCAGCACCGCGGCATGCAGGAGGGTCAGGATTCTCCGCCAGCGCTTTCCGGTGGCGTCAAAGAACACCGGTGCTTGGCCGAGTGTCTGAGGAGGGGCTAGGTTCGTCATTATTTCCTCGCGAGGGAACCGCGCCTGCAGGTGTCATTACAGGGCAAGGAAGGTGACAGCCGCTCGAAGGGTCAGATCGGGTCTGATCTGCTCCCACCTTGTGCCCCAGGGCCCAACCGATCCCCAGAGTGTCACCTTGTTCAACGACCTTAGGCGCACCATCCAGGACCTGCATGCGTAGGAAGTACTCTAAATTTCGCCAGTGTCATACCTGCGCGGGCGGAACTGGAGGCTGCGGCCTCCGCTCCCGCCGACAATGCTTGGCACATCCCGGGAACTCGGGTGGAGGACCAGTGGGCTATTTTCCTCGTCGGCGCCGAACGGAGTGCGGAACAGGGTGACTCCCGGTTCAGGGTTCTGCAGGACAATACGGTCCCGCCATCGACAACAGCCCTTCCCGGCGGACCCCAGCGGTTCCCCAATGCGCGCACGCCCCGAACACTGGGTATCCGGTGCCTGTTGTGACGGCACCCCAAGCGTGAAGTTCGAACAGTTAGGGAAGAACCAGCTCACCGTCCACGCGGCGCGGGATGCCCAACGGGTTGCTTTCGCGCAGTGCCGGATGCAGGACCGTTTCCGGAGCATCCTGGTAGGCCACCGGGCGCTGGAAGCGGCGGACCGCCGTCGCGCCCACTGACGTGAACAGGGACGTGGTGGCCGGGTACGGGCCGCCGTGCTGCTGTGCCCAGTTCACTGCAACACCGGTGGGCCAGCCATCGAAGAGGACCCGGCCGGCAAGGCCGGACAGCTGCTCCACGAGGTCCGTGACGTCCTCGCCCGGCTGGGCGTGGACCGTGGCGGTCAGGCTGCCGGGAACCTTGGCCAGGACCGCGGAGAGCTCGTCCTGGTCAGCGTATTCAATCAACATCGTAGTGGGCCCGAAGCACTCCTCCAGGAGCTCGTCCGGGCGCTGCAGGGCGTTCGCGGCGGAGGTGGAGAACACCACGGGTGCGGCGCCGTCGCGGGTGGCATCCTGGTCTGCGGTGCCGCTGACGATGGTCACGTCGGGCAGCGAAGCCACGCTCCGCAGGCCTTCCGGGTAGGCATCCGAGATCCGGCTGGTGAGCATGGCCGCCGTCGGCTTGTCCTTGCTGGCCTCAGCCAGTTCCGCGGCGAATCCTGTGCCCGCCGGGATAAACACCAGGCCGGGTTTGGTGCAGAACTGGCCGGCGCCCATGGTGAACGAGGCGGCAAGTCCCGACGCGAGCTGGCCGGAACGCTCGGCCAATGCGGCCGCGGTGATGACCACCGGGTTCAGGCTGCCAAGCTCGCCGTAGAAAGGGATGGGGTCGGGACGGGAGGCCGCGAGGTCAAACAGCGCCCGGCCGCCCGGGATGGACCCGGTGAAGCCTACGGCCTTGATGGCGGGATCCTGCACCAGCGCCGTGCCCACCTCGCGGCCTGCCACGAGTGCGAACAGGCCTTCCGGGGCTCCGACGGCACGCAGGGCTTCGGTGACCACCTCGGCCGTCCGTTCAGACAATTTCAGGTGGCCCGAGTGGGCCTTGACGATCACGGATGAGCCCACGGCCAGGGCGGACGCGGTGTCGCCGCCGGCAACCGAGAACGCGAACGGGAAGTTGGAGGCCGAGAAAACGGCTACAGGACCGATCGGGCGAAGAATGCGGCGCAGGTCCGGCTTCGGCGGCGTGGCGGACGGGTCCGCGTGGTCGATCACGGCTTCAAGGTAGGAGCCTTCGATGATCACGCGCGCGAACAGCCGCAGCTGCCCGGACGTGCGGGCCACCTCGCCGGTCAATCGGACGGTGCCGAGGCTGGTCTCCGAATCGGCGATCTCCACCAGTTCGGCCACATTGGCGTCCAGGGCGTCGGCGACGGCGTTGAGCCAGCCTGCGCGCTCGGCATCGGACGCGGCGGCCGCGATGGAGGCGGCCCGGGTAGCGGCAGCCGTGAGCTCGGAAAGGGAAAGGGTTGCAGTTGTCACTGGGGTACCTGTATTTCGTCGGGAGGTGTCGTGTCTGCGTCTAGTAGATCTGCGGTCATAGGGCGTGCATCAGGCCTGCGGGTTGTCCGTAAAGCGGAAGCCCAGTCCGGGCTGGCCCGTGAGGGTCAGTCGGCTGTTGCTGAAACGGACAGGCGACGGCCCGGCCAGGATGCCCAGCTGCTCGAAGGACGCGTCCTCCACGTCCTCCACCAGCGTAGGCTCCGCCAGCGTAAGCGCCAGCTGCCCGGACAGCTCCGGCAGAAGGTGCGGCATCACGCGGATGCTGTTGGTCCGCGCCAGCTCCACGATCCGCCGGAACGGCGTGATGCCGCCTACCCGAATGATGTTGGGCTGGATGATGTCCACCGCCTCCGCCTCAATGAAATCGCGGAACCGGTAGATCGTGTGCAGGTTTTCGCCGAGGGCGATGGGCACGGGTGACTGCTTCCGCAGCCTGCGGTAAGCCCAGAGATCGTCCGCGCGGATGGGCTCTTCGAGCCACTCCAGCCCGTACTCGGCCAGAACGTCCAGGGCCTTGAAAGTGGTGGGCAGGTCCCAGCGCTGGTTGGCGTCGATCATCAGCTTGCGGTCCGGGCCAAGGACGGACCGGACGGCCGCCACACGCTCGGCGTCCTCGCGGATATCGGGCTTGCCCACCTTGATCTTGACTGCCTGGTGCCCGGCGGCGACCCAGCGTTCGGTCTGGGCCACCAGCTCCTCCAGCGTGTAGTGCAGGTTCACGCCGGACCCGTACACCTCCGCGGACTCCTGCCGCTGGCCGATCAGGCTGGTCACGGAGGTCTGCGCGCGGCGGGCCTGCAGGTCCCAGAGGGCAAGGTCGACTCCGGCCATGGCGATGGTGGTCAGTCCCCCGCCGCCGGCCTCATGCAGCCGCTTCCACAACGCGTCCCACACCGTCTCTGGGTTGGCGGGCAGGCCCGAGACGAACGGTGCGATGTCGTAGTCGAGGAGGGCCTTGACGGCCTGCGGGCCGATGGTGGGCGTCCAGGAAAAACCGTGCCCCGCGCCGCCGTCGTCCGTCTGGATTTGCGTGACGATCACATGGTTTTCCGGCGCGTCCGCTCCCCAGCTGCGCCGCAGCGGCACAGTCAGGAGGCGGGTGGTGAGTCCGGTAATGCGCGGCGCGGTCCGGACGGCTTCGACGGCGGGCGCACTCATCAGCGGCCAGCCAGCTCGTAGCCCTTGGCAAGGATGGACTTCAGCTGGAGCAGCTGGTCCTCGGTGGGGTCCATCAGCGGCGGCCGGACCGGGCCAACGGGAAGTCCGCCCAGCCGCAGGCCGGCCTTGACCAGCGACACGCCGAAGCCGGGGGTCTGGTCCCGGAGCCGCACCAGCGGGGCGTAGAAACCCTCCAGCAGGGCGTTGCGGCGGTCCTCATCACCGGACATATAGGCGTCGTAATAGGCCTTGGCGATCTCCGGTGCCATGGCGAACGCGGCCGAGGAGTAGAGCGGGATGCCCAGGCCCCGGTACGCGCCCTGGGTCAGTTCGGCGGTCAGGAGCCCGTTGAAGAAGGCAAAGTCCTCGCGTCCAGTAGCGCGGACCGCGGAGACAATCTCCTGGGCCAGGCCAACATCGCCCAGCCCGTCCTTGAAGCCGATCACCTTGGGATTTGCGGCGAGCCGGACCATGGACGCGGCGGTGAACTTGGCGTTGCCGCGGTGATACACGATCACCGGGAGGCTACTGGCGTCCGCCACTGCTTCGATGTACGCCACCAGGCCGTCGGTGGGTCCGGTGACCAGGTACGGCGGCAGGACCAGGAGTGCGTCGGCGCCGGCTTCCTCGGCAACACAGGCGGCGGCAAGGGCATGCCCCAGCGGACCGCCGGCGCCGGCCACCACCGGCACCTTGCCAGCCACAACCTCGACGGCGGCGGTCACCACGGTACGCACCTCGTCGATGCTCAGGGCGTGGAACTCGCCGGTGCCGCAGGCAGGAAACACCCCGCCGGGTCCGAACGGCAGCCGCGAGCCGATGTGCTCCTTGAGAAGCTCCACGTCAACGGTGCCTTCCGGCGTGAACGGGGTGACGGGAAAGAACAAAACGCCGTCGAATTTCATGATGTCTCCTTGGAGCCGGCTCCGGCTGTGACCAGCGAGGCGGATGTCTCGTCGTTGAGGGTGGTTGCTGTCTTGAGTTCGGTCCGCCAGCTGCGCTTGGGTTCCCAACCCAGCAGGTCGCGGGCCTTGGCAATGGAAAAGGCGGGGCTGGTGCCCGTCAACCCGGCGGCGAGGGCTTCGCTTCCCGGCAGGAAGCGGGGCATCAGTTCGGCCAGCGGTGCCGTGGCCAGGGCATCAGCCGCCCCGACAAAGAAGGTTTCCCCGTTCGGGATGGTGTCCATCTTCTGCAGGAGCACGTCCAGGAAATCGGCTACATCGCGGGCGTCCACGTAGTTGAACAGCGCGGGCGCTGACAGGGCGGGGTCGGCCAGCCGTTCGGCCAGGGTGTGGCCCTGCTGTGTGGGCGCGCCTTCCCATTCCTCCGGCGAAATGACGTAGCACGGGCGGAAGGCGGCGTACCGGATCTTGGAACCCTGCGCCGCGGCAAACATCTGAACGGTCTGCTCGGCGATCAGCTTGGACAGCGCATAGGCGTTCCAGGGCTTCGGCGTGCTGCGCTCATCCAGCGGGAAGCTGTCCGGCAGCCAGCTGGCCGGCGACCCGTAACCCAGCACCGTGGGGCTGCTGGCCGTGACGATCCTTCCGATCCCCAGTTCCGTGGCCGCGCTGATGACGGCGAAGGCCATGCGGGTGTTGGTGGCGAAGATGACGTCCTCCGGCGCGCTGAACGGAACAGCGATCGCGGCGAGGTGGATGACGGCGTCGGGCCTGGCCTCCCGGAGCAGGCGCAGCGCCTCTCCCGGGGCCAGCAGATCGCCGGTTTCCTGCACAACGCCGGCCGGCAGCTGGTCCGACGGGATGGCGTCGCGGTCCACCGAGATGACCTCGTGGCCCGCTTCGGCGAGCCCCGCTACAACGCTGCGCCCCAGCCGGCCGGAGCCACCGGTGACAAAGATCCTGCTCATGTTGTTTCCTTTGGGATTTCGGGCGGGCTAGGCGTCGCGGCGAAGGTCTGCGCCGAGATGGAGATCCTCGATGCGGACGGGAAGGGATGATTCCAGCGAAAGGTTGCCGGCAATGCCCACGGACACGGAGCGGAGGCCGTCGAGGTAGCCGGACGGGCGGCCCAGCGGGTCCTCGCCGGGACCGTTGAAGAGGTCGGAGAGGAGTAGGTCGTCGCCGCCGCCGTGGCCGCCTTCGCCGTTGACGATGGGTACTTCGTAGGCGGGCTCCCAGTGGCGCTGGACTACCAGGCGTTCGCCGTTGCGGCGGACGGCGTCTTCCTCCTCAATGGGGGTGGCGCTCGGATCAACCACGGTCTTTTTGTCCGTGCTGTTGAGGACGGCGGCGCGTTCCACCACTTCGAGTTCGGCCCGGCCTTCGGTGCCGTTGACGGCCACGCGGTAGCCTTCCCACGGGCTGTGGGCGTTCAGGGAGTAGCTCAGCCGGGGCCCGCCCTGGTACTCCACCACGAGTGCCAGGTTGTCCTCAATGGTGATGCCGCCGGTGAAAACGTCCTGATCGCGGCGGTAGCCGTCGTAGTGCTCGTTGTCCAGGAAAAGGGCCTTCAGGCGCTCATCCTCCCGCAGGTCCAGCGCGAACGGATCCTTTTCAGCTGTTTTGTCCCCGATGACGGGGGTTTCGGCGTCGGGCGTTCCGCGCTCCGGGCGGGGACCCAGCCCGCGCTCGGCGGCGTTCTTGTCGCCATAGAACTTGAGGCCGCCGGAGGCGAACACGCGCTCCGGGACGTCGTTGATCCACCAGTTGACGAGGTCAAAGTGGTGGGATGCCTTGTGGATCAGCAGGCCGCCGGAGTTCTTCTTTTCGCGGTGCCAGCGGCGGAAGTAGTCGGCGCCGTGCACGGTGTCCAGGACCCAGCTGAAGTCGATGGAGGTGACCTTGCCGATCACGCCGCTCTGGATGATTTCCTTCAGGGCACTGTTGCGCGGTGAATAGCGGTAGTTGAAGGTGACTACCACGTTGCGGCCGGTTTCCGCCACAGCCTTGGTGATGCCGCGGCAGCCTTCGGCGTCGATGGTGAGGGGTTTTTCGACGACGACGTCCGCGCCCGCCTCAAGTGCCTCCACGATGTAGTCCGCGTGGGTGTAGTCCGGCGTGGTCACCACAACGCGGTCGATATTGTTGGCCTGGATGAAGGCGGTGAGGTCTGCGGGGTCGAAGGAAGCGACCGGGCCCGGAGCACCGAGTTCCTGGATGAGCTTCTGGTAGAACTCGACGCGGCCGGGGTTGACGTCGGAGAACGCCACCAGCTCCGCGGTGTCCGCGTGCTTGCCGAAGATGGCGCGGATGTACATCTCGGAGCGCCCACCGGTGCCGATCAGGGCGATGCGGGCTTTGGTACGCGTACCGGACTCCGGTGCTGAAGTTAAGGCAGCGGTAGCAGAACTCGATTCGGCTGTGTTGACCATGAGGGTCCCTTTCGAAGGCTTCAATACTCGGCCGTGCTGCGGCCGCTGGTGGTGCGCTGGATTGTGGTGCTTGGAACGTGTGCTGCTATGGACCGTGATTCGGAAGTCGCTGCGGCATGCGAGAAAGCGTTTTCTCAGTACCGCTACATGATTTCTATCAATAGACGCGCGGTCCCGTCAACCCTTATCCTCTCTAAGAGAAAGCGCTTTCTGGATCAGGGGCCCATTTTTGCGATGAGGCAGGGATCATCCGGCGCACCGACCGAATAGAAACCGGTTTCCAAGCGCGTTGTATGCTGTCCCTCGGGCGCCGGTACTCACGGGGACCGGGACTTACGAAAGGCAGGGCCATGGCCAGGAAATCGGCAACCGGCAGGATCGGCATTGCGGACGTTGCCGTGAAGGCAGGGGTATCGCACGCCACTGTTTCGCGCGTAATGAACGGCAACTTCACCGTGGACCCGGACATCGCGGCACGAGTGCGGGCGGCCGCCGTCGAGCTCAAATACCAGCCCAATCCCGTGGGGCGCAGCCTGGCGCTGGGAAAGACGGACACCATCGGCATTGTGGTGCCGGACCTTGCCAACCCCACCTTCCAGGCGATCCTGCGCGGATTGAGCCGGGCTGCGGCGGAAGATGGCTACCGCGTCCTGATTGCGGACTCCTTCGAGGTCTCCAGCGAGGAAGCCATCCTGGCCGGCGAGGCCCGCCGGCGCTGCGACGGGCTGGTGCTCTGCGCCCCGCGCATGAGCGATGCCGAGCTCGAGGAGATCGCGCCGTCGCTGCACCCGCTGGTCCTGATCAACCGGACGACGGCGGCTGCCGGGATTCCGAGCCTCGTGGTGGACTACGGGCAGGGCGTCCAGGACCTGGCCGAATACCTGGTGGGTCTCGGCCATACGCGCCTGGCCTTCCTGGCCGGCCCGGCAGGCAGTGCCTCAAATGGCCTCCGGCTCGAGGGCCTGGAGGCGTTCAAGGCCAGGCACCCCCAGGTGGATGTCACCATGCTCGACGGCGGCTCGGACTTCGATACCGGCCATGGGGCCGTGGACTCGGTCCTGGCCAGCGGCGCCACGGGCATCCTGGCCTTCAACGACCTCGTGGCCATGGGCCTGATGAGCGGCCTGCACGAACGCGGCGTGGACGTTCCCGGCGACATTTCCGTCACCGGCTTCGACGACATCCCCTTCGCCCGCTACACCACGCCCACCCTGACCACCGCGGCGGTCCCCATCACCGAACTTGGCGGCCAGGCCTGGCGCGAACTGCGGGCACTCATCCGCAAGGAAGACCACGACGCCCCGGGCAGCCGGTACCAGCCGCGCCTGGAAATCCGGGCCAGCAGCGGCCCCGCCAAGGCACCGCGTACGGCCGCGCACGGCTGACGCGCACTATTCCGCGGCCGGGCGCCCAACCCCGCCCTCGCGGTAGTACCCCTCGATGTGGGCAGCCACCAGCCTGGCCGCACGCTCGCCGTCGTCGTTCCTGATGGCGGCCAGAATGTCGCGGTGCTCCGCCTGCAGGCGCGACGCCGTGGCATCCCAGTCCGGGAGATTGGCCGTAAACCGGGCGGTGTACCCCTGGATTGATTCGCGCAGAGAGCCCATCATGGCGCTGACCACGGCATTGCCGGCGGCGTCCGCGAGGGCCAAATGGAACCGGATATCCAGCGCCAGGAAGTCATCAGCCGTCCGGGCCACGCGTTCGACGGCGTCCATCTCGCCCAGGAGCATGGCGGCCTGTTCCAGATGCGGAGCGTCGGGCTTGGCCCGGGCAGCCGCCCAGGTCTCCAGCAGGATGCGCGTTTCCACGATGTCGGACACGGGCAGATGCTGCGTGGCGACGTGGAGCCGAAGCGCCGAGCCGAGCGCCGCCGTCGGATCCGAAATCACCACCGTCCCTGCGTCCGGGCCGGAGCCGACCCCTGCACGGACCACCCCCATGGCCTCCAGGATCCGGATGGCCTCCCGCACCGACGTTCTTGACACGGCCAGCTGCTCGGCAAGTGCCCGCTCCGCTGGCAGGCGTCCGCCCACGCTCAGCAGACCGTCGGAAAGCTGTTGTTCGATCCACGTCAGTACGAGTTGGTGCGTGCGCATATCGCAATGGTACTTGATGTGGTTGGACCACATGGCCTAGAGTGTGGTTAGACCACAGCCCGATCCCCCGCGCCAGGCCCACCAACGGAGGCAGCCATGACCCACACCATCCAGCCGAACAATCCCGAGGTCACGCCGGCCCCGGATGCCACGGACGTACCGGCATCCGCCGCCACAGCGCCGAAGCCGGCCGCCGGCGCGTCATCGGTCCCCGCTGCTCTGAAGCGCCGCATCCCCAAGTACTCGGACCTGGCCCCGCTGATGCAGTTCAAGAAGCCCGAGTTCAGCAAGGAAGCGCGGCTGAAGCGCGCCAGCACCATCTGGGACCTGCGCGACATGGCCAAGCGCCGCACGCCGCAGGCCCCGTTCGACTACACCGACGGCGCCGCCGAGGGCGAGATCACCCTGCGCCGCGCCCGCGAAGCCTTCCTGGACATCGAGTTCCGGCCGGGCATCCTGCGCAACGTCTCCAGCATCGACCTCAGCACGGACATCCTGGGCAAGCCATCGCGGCTGCCCGTGGGCATCGCCCCCACCGGCTTCACCCGCATGATGCAGTCCGAGGGCGAATACGCCGGCTCGCAGGCAGCTGAAGCCGCCGGCATTCCGTACACCCTTTCCACCATGGGCACCGCCTCCATCGAGGATGTGGCCGCCGCCGCCCCGAACGGCCGCAACTGGTTCCAGCTGTACCTGTGGACGGACCGCGACCGGTCGCTGGAACTGATCGAGCGCGCCGCCAAGGCCGGCAACGACACCCTGATGGTCACCGTGGACACCGCCGTCGCGGGCGCCCGCCTCCGTGACGTCCGCAACGGCATGACCATCCCGCCGGCACTGACCGTCAAGACTGTGCTTGACGCGTCGTACCGCCCCGCCTGGTGGTTCAACTTCCTCACGCACGAGCCGCTCACGTTCGCCTCACTCTCCCGCTACACCGGGACGGTGGCCGACCTCATCAACTCGATGTTCGACCCCACCCTCACGTTCGATGACCTGGACTGGCTGCGTGAAACCTGGAAGGGCAAGCTCGTGGTCAAGGGCATCCAGACCGTTGAGGACGCCCGCAAAGTGGTGGACCATGGCGCCGACGGCGTGGTGCTCTCCAACCACGGTGGCCGCCAACTGGACCGCGCTCCCATCCCGTTCCACCTGCTGCCGGAAGTCAAGGAAGCCTTCACCAAGGACAACTCGGACGCTGCCATCATCCTGGACACCGGCATCATGAGCGGCGCGGACATCATCGCGGCCCTGGCCCTGGGCGCCGACTTCACGCTGATCGGCCGCGCGTACCTGTACGGCCTGATGGCCGGCGGACGGGCGGGAGTGGACCGCACCCTGCAGATCCTCGAGAAGGACATGGCCCGGACCATGGCACTGCTCGGCGTCAGCAAGCTCTCCGAGCTGACCCCGGACCACGTGCGCCTGCTCAACAAGTAAGGCGTCCCGCCCGCCTAACTAGGTAGCAGTACGTGTCGTTTTGAGCCCCCAAAACGACACTTACTGCTACCTAGTTGGGGTTAAGGGCTACTTTTTGCGGCCGAACTTGGGGAGGTTCGGGAGGTTCGCCAGCAGGTCCGCAGCCTTCGTGGCGGCGCGGCCCACAGTGCGGCCGATCTGCTGCGGCACGGTGTCGTCGCTGAGCGGGGCCACCGTGCCGCCCGGAATCACGACGGCGGGACTCAGCTCGGCGCCCGGACGCTCCAGGACGGCGGCGATGGCTGCGTTGTCCGGCAACGCGGTAGCCACGGCTTGCTCGGTGCCGGCTTCCGCGCCAGCGCGGGGTGACTTGGCGACGGCGGCTGCCGGGCCGACGTCGAACGTCTCCAGCCAGCTGACGATCCCCTCAAGCGGTTTGGGGTTCAGCGCGTAATAGCGCTTCTGGCCCTGCGCCCGCATGCTGACCAGTTGGGCCTCGCGGAGGACTTTCAGGTGCTTGGAAATGGTGGGCTGGCTCGCGGAAAGTTCTTCCACCAGCTCGCCCACTGCTTTGTCCCCGGCGCGCAGGGATACCAAAATGTCGCGCCGGGTTGCTTCCGCAATGACGGCAAATACGTCGTCTGTCACCATGACTCCCACCCTAGCGACATATACGCGGCCGGGCATCAACTATTTCGCCCGTGACCGGCCCCGCGCGGGGTGAAGGCGGAGTCAAGAAGGATCAGTCGAACCAGGGATCAAGGCCGTGCAGCGGGAAAACGGCTTTGCGGGTGGCCATGACGGTGCGGTCCACGGCGTCGTTGGGGTCAAAACCTACTTCCCAGGACCGCCACCAAAGCTCCACGTCGTCGCCCATCAGGCCTGGGGTGTCCATCCCGAATTTGTCCGAAACATATTTGCGCCAATCCTCCGGCACCTGGGTCCGGAGCGGAACGGGCCGTCCGGCGGCGATGGCGATCAGGTGGCTCCACGAGCGCGGCACAACGTCGGTGACGCTGTACCCGCCGCCGCCCGTGGCGATCCAGCGGCCCTCGCAGTGCCGGGCAGCGAGATTCCCGACGGCGGTGGCCGCCTCGCGCTGGCCGTCCACACTGATGTTCAGGTGTGCCAGCGGGTCAAGGCGGTGCGAGTCGCAGCCATGCTGGCTGACGATGACTTCCGGCTGGAACGCGCCCACGAGCTGCGGCACCACGGCGTGGAAGGCCCGCAGCCAGCCGGCATCGCCGGTGCCGGACGGCAGGGCGACGTTCACGGCGCTGCCCTCAGCCCGGGGACCGCCGATCTCGTTCGCGTAGCCTGTCCCGGGGAAAAGGGTGAGACCGCTTTCATGCAGGGAAATGGTTAGGACCCGGGGGTCGTCCCAGAAGATGCTTTCCGTCCCGTCGCCGTGGTGCGCATCGACGTCGATGTACACCACACGCCGCATGCCGCCGTCGAGCAGTCTCTGGAGGGCCACGGCGGAGTCGTTGTAGATGCAGAAGCCGCTGGCGCGGTCACGGGCGGCGTGGTGCATGCCCCCGCCGAAGTTCACGGCGTGGAGCGCGGACCCGTCCAGGATGGCGGACGCGGCGGCCAGCGATCCACCTGCCAGCCTCGCGGCGGCGTCGTGCATACCGGCGAAAGCAGGATCGTCGTCGGTGCCCAGACCGCGGGCAACATCGGGCGAGGTCGGGTCGTCGCTGACCCGACGGACCGCAGCCACAAACTCAGGCGAGTGCACGGTTTCCAGTTCGGCATCGGAGGCGATCTCCGGAGCCTCCACGGACACATGCGCAAGGTCCAGCAGGCCCAGGCTGCGGGAAAGGCGGGCCGTCAGGTCCAGCCGCGCGGGAGCCATCGGGTGGCCCGGGCCAAAATTGTAGGCCGTCATGGCGGAATTCCACACCACCATCGTTGGTGGCGCGGGCTGGCTGAGACCGGGCAGGAATGTCATCAATGAACAGGCTACCGGAGGACACCGCTGCCCCGGCCCGGCCATTACGCGGGCATTAGTGGTTTACTACTGGAGGAAACAGTTTCAACCGAGGAAAAGCCGCCCCCATGACGCAACGCCAGTCGAGGCCCCGGAACCCGGCCAGCTGGCACCCCGCGGCACCGGAGCGCGAAGGCCTCTGGATCTTCACCCGCGTACGCGACGTCGTTGACGATATCGCCAATACGTCGCCTGCCCGGCTTGCCCTGAGCGCTTTCGGGGCGGTCTGCCTGGTCTTCACCTTCCTCCTCTCGCTGCCCGTCTCCTCCGCCACCGGTACGGCCACTCCGATACACCAGGCCCTGTTCACGGCGGTGTCCGCCGTCTGCGTGACGGGACTGACGGTTGTTTCGACGGCGGTGCACTGGTCCTTCTTCGGCCAACTGGTCATCCTGATTGGCATCTTCGTGGGCGGCTTAGGAACCCTGACCCTCGCCTCGCTGCTGGCCCTGATGGTGAGCAAGAAGCTTGGCGTCCGCGGCAAGCTCATCGCGCAGGAGGCCATGAACAATGCCGGCCGGCTCGGTGAAGTGGGTACGCTGCTGCGGATCGTCATCGTGACCTCCGTGGTAATTGAGGGCATCCTGGCACTGGCGCTGATCCCCCGGTTTATGACGCTGGGCGAGCCTTTCTGGCAATCGGTGTGGCATGGCGTCTTTTACTCCATCTCCTCGTTCAACAACGCCGGTTTTACCCCGCATTCGGACGGCATTGTGCCCTACGAGACCGACCTCTGGATCCTCATCCCGCTGATGCTTGGCGTGTTCCTGGGCAGCCTGGGCTTCCCTGTGGTGATGGTCCTGCAGCAGAACGGGCTCAACTGGAAAAAGTGGAATCTCCACACCAAGCTCACCATCCAGGTGTCCTTCATCCTGCTGGCCGCCGGCGCCGTGCTGTGGGCGCTGATGGAGTGGGACAACGTTCGGACCATCGCCCACATGGACCTCGGCGACAAGATCACCCATTCGTTGTTCGCGTCCGTTGTGACCCGCTCCGGCGGTTTTAACCTGGTGGACCAGAACCACATGGAATCCACCACCATGCTGCTCACCGACGCCCTGATGTTCGCCGGCGGCGGTTCGGCGTCGACGGCGGGCGGCATCAAGGTGACCACCATCGCCGTGATGTTCCTCGCCATCGTCGCGGAGGCCCGCGGCGACTCCGACGTCAAGGTGTACGGCAGGACCATCCCCCAGGGGACCATGCGGGTGGCTATCTCCGTCATCGTGGCCGGCGCCACGCTGGTCTCCGTCTCAGCGTTCCTGCTGCTGCAGATCAGCGGCGCATCCCTGGACCGGGTGCTGTTCGAAACCATCTCGGCCTTCGCCACCGTGGGGCTCAGCACCAACCTCAGCGCCGAGCTGCCGCCGTCGGGCGTTTATGTCCTCACCGCCCTGATGTTCGCGGGCCGCGTGGGCACCGTTACCCTTGCAGCTGGGCTGGCCCTGCGTCAGCGCAGCCAGCTGTACCACTACCCGGAAGAGAGGCCCATCATTGGCTAATTCCTCAGGCGCCCCCAACCGCCCCGCCCACAACGCGCCGGTACTGGTGATCGGGCTGGGCCGCTTCGGTTCATCTACCGCCGAGCAGCTGGTGAAACAGGGCCGCGAGGTGCTGGCGATCGAACGCGACCGGAGCCTGGTCCAGAAATGGGCACCGCTCCTCACTCACGTGGTGGAGGCCGACGCGACCAACATCGATGCGCTGCGCCAGCTCGGTGCACAGGAGTTCAGCTCCGCCGTTTGTGGCGTGGGAACGTCCATCGAGTCCTCCGTGCTGATCACCGTGAACCTCGTGGATTTGGGCATCGAGCACCTCTGGGTCAAGGCCATCACACCCTCGCACGGCAAGATCCTCACCAGGATCGGCGCGAACCACGTGATCTACCCCGAGGCCGACGCCGGCGTCCGCGCCGCGCACCTGGTCTCCGGCCGCATGCTGGACTTCATCGAATTCGACGACGACTTCGCCATCGTGAAAATGTACCCGCCCCGTGAAACAGTCGGTTTCACGCTGGACGAGTCCAAGGTGCGCTCCAAGTACGGTGTGACCATCGTGGGCGTGAAGTCGCCCGGCGAGGACTTCACCTACGCCCGCCCTGAAACCAAGGTGTCCGCCCGCGACATGCTGATCGTGTCCGGGCACGTGGACCTGCTGGAACGGTTCGCCGCGCGGCCGTAGTTGCGGGTGGGTGGGGACTAGCCGAGCTGTCTGGTGATCTCTGCGGAGCGGTCCGCTGCGGCGCGGGCGCCGGCGGCAATGATGGCCGGAATGCCGCGGTCGTCGAAGGTAGCGATGGCCCGTTCGGTGGTGCCGTTGGGGCTGGTCACTCCCTTACGCAGGGCTGAGGGGTCGGCACCCGGCTCGGCCAGCATAAAGCCCGCGCCGGCGACTGTCTCGCGGGCCAGGAGCAGCGACAGCTCGGGATCCAGTCCCAGTTCGACGCCGGCAGCTGCCATGGCCTCGGCCAGGTAGAACGCGTAGGCGGGACCCGAGCCGCTGATGGCCGACAACGCATCCACCTGCTCCTCGGGCACCTCCACCACGGTGCCCGCGGCCCGCAGGATGTCCTTGACAGTCTGGAGCTGTTCCGGCGTGCAGTTGGTACCTGGTGAAACGGAGACGACGCCGCGGCCCAGTTTGGAAGGGGTGTTCGGCATGGTGCGGATCACCGGCTGTCCGGGAGGCAGGGCAGCTTCAAGTTGCGCCAACGATACGGCTGCGGCGACGCTGACTACGATGGCGTCCGGGGACAGGGAGCCACCGATTTCGCGGGCCAGGTCGACGATGCCCACGGGCTTGACGCCAAGGATTACGACGGCGGATCCCTTGGCCGCGTCCTTATTGTTGTTAGGTTCCTCTTCGCCGGCGACGGCCGTAATGCCGTGGTGGCGCAACGCCAGCTCCTCGGCGCGTTCTGCACGGCGGACTGTAGCGATGACGTCGGCGGGGTTGGTCCCAGCGGCCAGAAGGCCCGAGAGGATGGCTTCGTTCATGGATCCACAGCCCAGAAAGGCGATTCGGTTACTCATGGTTCCATCATGGCAGTTCGGGTGCGCGGCTGCAGAAACGGGACGATTCGGAAAGAACGGGAACCCGCCGAAAGCGATTCACAGCGGACTCCCATGTTCGCTGCAGCTTGCACACAACTTCGCCGCCTAACGTAGTTATTACCTCATTGAGGGTGCGAGTGATGCGGCAAGCATGGGGATGTTTGCCCGAGGCGCCGGTGGTTTGCAACAGGTTTCCCCCATTTTCCTGTTGCGGCCGCCGGCGCTTTCGCGTTAACGGTCTTTTCGGCCACGCCGCAGGCGAAGCAAGCCGCGGGCCTCAGGCCGGGGTGGCCTCGATCGCGTGGCGTGCCGGGGCGGGCTCCAAGATATGCGGGGCCGGATCCAGCGGACCGGCGAAGACCAGCTGGTCGAGCCGGCGCAGGATCAGCCCTTCACGCAGCGCCCAGGGGCAGATTCTGACCTTTTTGAACTTGAACATTTCCAAGGCCGCCTCTGCCACCAAGGCCCCGGCCAGGAGCTGGTGCGCGCGCGCCTCTGACACTCCGGGCAAGAAGAGCCGGTCTTCGGACTTCATGGCTGAAATGCGCTGCGCCCAGACGCCCAGATCCGTGGCGTTGAGTGTTCGCTTTACGTAGGGGCCTGCGGCGCTGGGGGCGGCCCCTGCGACCCTGGCGAGCGACCTGAAGGTCTTGGAGGTGCCGGCCACAACGTTGGCGCGGCCCAGGCCGTCGAACTGCTTCACCGCGGGGGCCAGCGTGGCCCGGATGTAGCGGCGCAGATCCTTGACGCTCTTGGCCGAAGGCGGGTCCTCAGCCAGCCAGTCGCGGGTGAGGCGGCTGGCGCCCAGCGGGACAGATGTGGCCACTTCGGGCAGTTCGTCCTGGCCGAAGGCCATTTCGAAGGAGCCGCCGCCGATGTCCAGGTTCAGGATCGGGCCCGCACCCCAGCCGTACCAGCGGCGGACGGCGAAGAACGTCATGGAGGCTTCTTCGCTTCCCGTCAGTTCCTGCAGGGTGACAGTGGTTTCGTGCTTGACCCGGGCCAGCACAGCAGCGCCGTTGGTGGCTTCGCGGATGGCGGACGTACAGAACGCCAGAAGGTCGTCCGCCTTGTGCCTGGCCGCAAACTCCCAGGCTTCAAGGACAAATTCGGTCAGCTCGTGCTGGCCGGCGTCCGTGATGTTGCCGTCGGCATCCAGGTACTGGACCAGGGACAAGGGCCGTTTATGCGATGCGAAAGGCACCGGACGCGCGCCAGGGTGGGCATCCACCAGGAGTAGGTGGACAGTGTTGGACCCGATATCGAGGACGCCTAGCCGCATCCTGCCATTATTCCCCTGGCCGGGCCCTCACTCACAACCTGCGCGGAAGATGTCAGTTTGCGGAGGCGTCCTCGGGGGCGCCGTCCGGAAGTTCATCGGCGCGTTTGAAGTCACGCTTGATGTTGGCGACGCCCTCCGGGTTGATCTCGAAACCGTAGGCGGCGCCGGGGTTGATCACCATGCCCAACTCTTCGCCGATGTTGGCGATGATGGCTGCACCCTGTGTCCCCAGGACGTTCGGGGCCGCCTCAAGGTACTGCTCGTCAACCCTGCTGGGGTGCGAAAACACCGCAAGGACGGGCTCGCCGTCGGCGTTCGCCAGTACCAGCGGCTCCACCTGGGAATCCTCCCCCTCGATCCCGTCGGTGCTGATGACGTAGACCTCGCTGTTGAGGAAGGACAGGATGACATCCACCGGGCTGCCCTCGGGCTGGCCGCCCAGGGCGAGCTTCTCTTCGAGTTCGTTGAGCGGCGTGAGATCGGCGTGCGCGGGCTGTTCAGTCATGTATCTACTCGACCACGTTGCGAACGACGGCGCAAACCCGCTCGTGTGCAAACGGGAGGGGCGAAATCCTCGGCGTGCTCGCTCGTGCCTCCCCAGCGAGTCCCTAACCTCGCAAGCTCGGCCAGGGAACCCTGTCGCAGTGGCCCACCTTAGACGCACGCTGCCGGATTCCTCCCCTCCCGTTTCCGCTAGGTTCGACCGGCTCAACCACTGGGCAGAGTTGAGCCGACCGAACCCCCAGTCGCTATTTTTTTGCCGGGGCCTTTTTCTTGGCCGGGGCCTTGCGGGCTGTGGTGGTGCGTTTGACCGGACCCTTGGCCCGCTTTTCGGCGAGGAGTTCAACGGCCTGTTCCCGGGTCAGTTCCTCCAGGGAGGTGGACCGCGGGACGGTGATGTTGGTGATGCCGTCGGTGATGTACGGGCCGAAGCGGCCTTCCTTCACCACGATGTTCTTCTCGGAGACGGGGTCCGGTCCGAACTCGGCCAGCGGGGCCACCGCCGCACGGGCGCCGCGCTGCTTGGGCTGGGAGTAGATCTCCAGGGCCTGCTCCAGCGTGATGGTGAAGATTTCCTCTTCAGTGCCGATGGAGCGGGAGTCCGTGCCCTTCTTCAGGTAAGGGCCGAAGCGGCCGTTCTGCACCGTGATGAGGTTGCCTTCGGCGTCCTCCCCCAGGGCCCGGGGAAGGCTCATCAGCTGCATCGCTTCATCCAGGGTGACGGAGTCCACGGTCATGGACGCAAACAGCGAACCGGTGCGCGGCTTAGCCTTGACAGGCTTCTTCGGCGGCTTCGGCTTGCCGTTTTTGTAGTACTCCACGGGCTGGTTGGCCAACTGTTCCTCGGTCATCTCGGGGATGACTTCGGTGACGTAGGCGCCGTAGCGGCCGTTCTTCGCCACCACGGTGTGCCCGGTGTGCGGGTCGGCGCCGAGGACGCGTTCTTCCGGCGCAGCCGTCTCCATCAGTTCGATGGCCTTGGCTGCGGTGAGCTCGTCCGGTGCCAGGTCCTCCGGGACGTTGGCTCGGGAGTTTTCCACGATTTCGCCGGTCTTCGGATCAACCGTGGCGGCGGAGCTTTCCAGGTACGGACCGAACTTGCCCACCCGCAGCGTGATCTCGTCCGTGATGGGAATGGAGTTGATTTCCCGGGCGTCAATGTCGCCCAGGTTGTTCACGATGCTCAGCAGGCCCGGATCGGTGTCTTCACCGAAGTAGAAGTGCTTAAGCCACGCGGACCCCACAGCCTGGCCGTTGGCGATCTTGTCCAGGTCGCCTTCCATGTCCGCCGTGAACTCGTAGTCCACGTAGTCGGTGAAGTGCTGCTCCAGCAGGCGGATCACCGAGAACGCGATCCAGCTGGGCACCAGGGCAGATCCCTGCTTCCGGACGTAGCCGCGGTCCTGGATGGTAGAGATGGTGGAGGCGTAGGTGGACGGGCGGCCGATGCCCTTCTTTTCCAACTCGGCGGTCAGGGATGCTTCGGTGAAGCGCGGCGGCGGCGATGTCTCGTGGCCCACTGCCAGAATGTCCGACGCCGTGAGGGCATCGTCCTTGGCCACGTTCGGCAACCGTCGGGCTTCGTCGGAGTCGTCGTCCCCGCGGCTTTCGTCCTTGCCTTCCTCGTAGGCGGCCAGGAAGCCGGGGAAGGTGATGACGGTGCCGGAGGCGGAGAACTCGGCGTCCCGGCCTTCGGCCGCGCCACTTACAGCAACGGCACCCAGGCGGATGGTCGCCGTCGAGCCCTTGGCGTCACCCATCTGGGAGGCGACGGTGCGCTTCCAGATCAGCTCGTACAGGCGGAACTCGTCGCCGGAAAGCTGCTTGGCAACCTGCGCCGGCGTGCGGAAGGAGTCACCGGCGGGGCGGATGGCCTCGTGGGCTTCCTGCGCGTTCGCGGCCTTGCTGGTGTAGACGCGGGGCGACGCCGGGATGTACTCCGGGCCGTACAGCTCCGAGGCCTGGCGGCGGGCGGCAGTGACCGCTTCGTCGCTCAGCGCCGAGGAGTCGGTTCGCATATAGGTGATGTAGCCATTTTCGTACAACCGCTGGGCCACCTGCATGGTGCTCTTGGAGGTGAAGCGCAGCTTGCGGCCGGCCTCCTGCTGCAGCGTGGACGTGGTGAACGGCGCGGCCGGACGGCGGGTGTACGGCTTGGTGTCCACGGACCGGACACGGAAGTCCGCATCCTGGAGACCTGCTGCCAGCGACGTGGCGAGTTCCTCGTTCAGGTGCGCCGCGTTGCGCGAGGTGAGGACGCCGTCGTCGTTAAAGTCCCGGCCCGAAGCCACCTTGGCGCCGTCAACGGAGGCGAGCTTCGCCTTGAACGAAGCGGCACCGGCACCGAACTGGCCCGTGAGGTCCCAGTAGGAGGCGGCCTTGAAGGCCATGCGTTCGCGTTCACGGTCCACCACCATGCGGGTGACCACGGACTGCACGCGGCCGGCGGACAGGCCGCGTGCCACCTTGCGCCACAGCACGGGGGAAATCTCGTAACCGTAGAGCCGGTCCAGGACGCGGCGGGTTTCCTGCGCGTCCACCAGCGCCGTATCAACATCGCGCAGGTTGTCCATGGCGCGGTGGATGGCTTCCTTGGTGATTTCGCCGAACGTCATCCGGTAAACGGGGACCTTGGGCTTGAGCACTTCCAGCAGGTGCCACGCGATGGCCTCACCCTCGCGGTCCCCATCGGTTGCGAGATAGAGGGCGTCGGCATCCTTGAGCGCGGCCTTCAGCTCGGTGACTTTTTTCCGCTTGTCCGCGGACACCACGTAATAGGGTTTGAAGTCGTTTTCGATGTCGACGGCGAACTTGCCCACCGAGGTTTTCTTCAGTTCTGCGGGAAGCTCAGACGGCTGCGGCAGGTCGCGGATGTGACCGATGGAGGCCTCTACGATGAAGCCCTCGCCGAGGTACTTGGCGATGGTCTTGCTCTTGGCAGGAGACTCCACAATCACGAGTTTCTTGCCTGTTTTGGCCTTGCTTGGCACGGTGCTCCTACAGAAAAGGGTTGCGTGGGCAGATGAGCCCATATTGGCCTAGTTCACCATATTTTGGACAATCGTGCGCATTCATGTGGAAAACCCGCCGACTCATCCGGCATGTCCTGGGCCCCGTTTTAGGGTGTTCCGGAGCCCACGAAACCGCTATTCTGCAGGCTCGGAGGGGACCAGGAAACCGTCGCTGACCAGGTTCGCGACGTCGTCGAGCAGCCTTGTCCGGAACGCGTCGCCGTCGAACCCGTCCTCCCCGGCGAGGCTCCCGCCAAGCAGCGCCGCAAGGGCACCGATGATCTGGCCGACCGAGAGGTCGCCGTCGCAGGCGGAGACAAGCCCGGCGAGTTCGGTGCTCAGCAGATTGGTCCGGCGCAGGCCGGCACCCTGGCGCAGCAGGATCACGCCCGGGTGCTCGGCGCCGGGCCGCTGGTGGCGTTCCTCCGTGACGTCGTCCGCCACAAGCAGGTGCGCGTCCGCCAGGCTGTTGGCGGCCAGCCAATCGGAACGCTCGACGGCGGCGCCCAGGTGGGGCCCGATGGGCTGCTCAATGGGGTACGTGATTTCCTCGAACCGGCTGATGGGGCCGGCACCGGATTCCGCTTCCGGTCCGGCGACCCGTCCCGTGACCGCCGGCCGCCGCAGCCAGATCATGCCGAAGCCGATCCCCGCCACGTTCCGCGACGCGAAGTCCGCCAGGTACGCGGCATAAGCGTCCCGGTAATGCCTGCGGTCGCGGGACTCGGATGCATCCTGCAGCCACGTTTCGGCGTATTGTTCCGGGCCCACCTGCTCGCGCTGGATGAACCAGGCGTCCACGTCCGAACCGGCCCAGCTTTGCGGCCTGTCCTGCCACGACGTCCCCGCTGTGATTTCCCAGTTGCCCAAAAGCTGGGCCGTTCCAGCCGGGGCGAGGACCGACGGCAGGGCGGCCACCAGCGAGGCCACGATGTCATCGCCGGGCAGGCCGCCGTCACGGTAGGTGAACTGCCCGGACGCGTGCTCACCCACGGTCCGCGGCGTGATGACAAACGGCGGATTGGACACCACCAGCTCGAACTCCTCCCCGGCCACGGGCTCCAGGAGCGACCCCAGCCGAAGGCTCACCCGGTCCTCCAGCCGGTCCGGGTCCACGTGCAGTGCCTCGGCGTTCAGGAGCAGGTTGAAACGGGTGAAGGCCAGCGCCCGCTCGGAGATGTCCGTGGCCGTGACGTGCTCGGCGTGGTGCAGCAGGTGGAAGGACTGGATTCCACAGCCCGTGCCCAGATCCAGGGCCTTGGCAACGTGGCGGCGGACGGTGGTCTGCACCAGCGTGGTGGACGCCTGCCCGATCCCCAGCACGTGATCGTGCCGGAGCACGCCCGCCTGCTGGTGCGCGGCGAGATCGCTGGCCACCCACAGCTCGGCGCCCCCGCTGCCGTCCTCATTCGCGTCCCAGCCGTACGGCCGCAGATCCGCTTTTGCCTGCAGCAGGTCCGGCGTCGATTGCTCGGCGCCGGGCACGGGCTCAAGCAGCCCCAGCTCGATCAGGCCGTCGGCCCGGATCCCAGGCAGGGCGGCGTCGAGCGTTTCCCGCGTTTGCGGTTCCGCCAGCAGCCAGAGACGTACGACGGCGGCCAGTTCCGCCGTCGTACTCTCACCGTTCGCAGGCCCGCCCTTCGCCGCGTCACGCTGGAGGGCGCTTTCGGTGGCGAGCAATGCCGGGATGATCTGGTCCCGGTTCAGTGCGCGGTAGGCGGACTCGCCCAGCAGAGAAGCCACGCCGTCGAGCGTGTAGTCCACCCGGCGCAGGTCCGCGGCGAGCGCCGTCAGCAGATCGGGGAGGTCGCTGCGCGGGGCATCGGGGGTGTTGCCGGCCAGGAAAATCGTGGAAACAGTCACCGCCCAAGTCTATTGGCGGGCCGGGATCGTCCAGACTGGCTACAAGTTCTCCGCCGCGTAGATCTTCAGGGCATCCCGGACGAAGCCGGCACCTTCCGCACCGCCGTAGTTCTTGGCGAACCGGGGGTCCGCAACATACATTTCGCCGAGCCCGGTGACGTACGCCTTGACGTCACCCTCGCCTGTGTTGCCTTTGCCGCCACCCGTGCCCCGGGCGTCCGACGCCGGGGTGCCCGGGATGCCGGTCAACCATTCGACGTGCCGCCGGGCAATGTCCTGGGCCTCCGCACTGTCCGGTGCGATACCCGCCGCAGCGGCGGCGATCCAGTCCTCGCCCAACTGCTGCGAGCGCTGCTTCCACGCGGCCTTCTCGTCGGCGCTCATGCCGCGCCACCACGAGTCCCCCCTCGCATAGGCGTCCTTGCCCCAGCGTTCCTCCACTTCGTCCTTGTACTGCGTGTGGTCGAAACCGTTGAACATGTCTTCTGCCATGATTTCGCCACCTCCTTTCACTGCTTCGATGGTTTGTGTGACCGATGCGATCTGCCGCGCCAGCCTGTCCTGTTCCTGCTTGAGCCATTCGAGATGCCCGGTGAGCGCCTTGGCGGCGTCCGTTTCGTCGTCGAGCACCTGGCTGATCACCGGCAGGCCCAGCCCCAGCCCGCGCAGGAGCAGGATGCGCTGGAGCTGCACCAGTCCCGCCTGGTTGTAGTAGCGGTAACCGTTGTTGCCGGTGCGGCTGGGCTTGAGCAGGCCGATGTCGTCATAGTGGCGCAGCGTCCTGCTGGTGGTGCCAGCGATCCGGGCTATGTCCTGGATGGACCAGTCCATGCGTTCCTCCTTCCGGGTCTGTTTGCGGAGTAGTCCGGGGTCGTGAACCGGCTGATGATTCAACGATAAATGTTGACGTAGCGTCAAGGTCAAGGGTGTGAATCACGGAGCGCCGATGGGGCCGGGTAAGTTGGAAGCATGGTTCTGTTTCCTTCCTCCCTGCCGCGCGCCCTCTCCGCCGTGGCTGCAGCAGCTGTCCTCCTGGGCGTCTCCGGCTGCGCGCAGCAGCTTTCGGTGGAGAACGCCGATGTGCCGGCCTGGAAAGCCACGGCGATGCCGTCGGCCAGCGGCACTGTTGCCGAGGACTCTGGCAAGATTCTCAACGCCCAGCCCATTGACCATACGGAGACTGTGCCGGCAGGCAAGTACACGCTGACACTTGTCTGTGAAGGCGGCGGCAAGGCGTTCCTCGCAGTGCGGTCCGGCGGCAAAGCGCTCGCCGACCTCGGAGCGGCCTGCTACGGCACGCCGGAGTCCCGCAAAATCACCCTCCCGGAATCCGGACCGCTGGAGCTCAGTGCCTCCAGCGTTGACGCGCCGGTGATCTACGCCTACCAGCTGGTAACCGCGGGGTAGTTGACTCGCTTTCCCGTCACTTACTCAGGGCTCTGGATTGGGGTCCGTGCCGGGCATAGAGTCGGAGTATGCCCGCAACACAGGGGGCGCCGCCGCCCCGCAGGGCGGCACTTCGTCCGGGCACCTACCCGTCCCGGTCAGTCTCCGTGCGCACCCGGGTGAGGGCCGCCGTCGTACTCTGGACGGCGAGCGCCATGGTGGCCGGATCTGCGCTCACCGGATGTGAATATACGTACGACGAAGGGTGGCGGCCCGCCGAGTACGCCCCGGCCTCGCCGGCAGTGACCGAGCCGGGGCCGCGCGCTGAACTGTGGCGGAACGATCCCGTCAGCGAGGCCGAAATGGAGGCCTGGCTGACGGAGTCCCAAGTGGGGACCGGGCTGCAGGTGGTGCACAGGGAATTCGGCCTGTTGCGGGCCGAAGAAATCCGGACCGGCGCCACATTGCCCCTCCCCGCCGGAACCTACGTCCTGGTGCTGGTATGCCGGAGCCAGCTGCGCGTCGACTTCAAAGTCCGCAGTGACGAATTCACCATGGTGGACCTCAGCCTGCGCTGCGGATCCCGGCGCGAAAGCGTGATCTACCTGTCCAAGGAAACGGTGTTGCACTTCCAGGTTGAAGCGCAGTCCGCCGCCAATTTCGCCTACAGGCTGTCCCGGCTTTGAACTTTCCTACCTGCCGGATCTAGGCCGGCCAGACCCTTCGGCGACGCACGTTTCAGGCCGCGCAGCCTTCGGGGCAGCGAAGCGTCTCCGGGCTGGCGGCACACTCGGAGCAATACAGGGTCAGAGTGCGGCAACTCAGGTTGGAGCAGTTCTCGAACTTACTCGTGGGCGAGGCACAGCGAACACACGCACCGATCGTTTTGGCGTCCTCGCTGAATTCCAGGTGCATGCGTTTGTCGAACACGTAGAGCGAGCCTTCCCAGAGGCCCTGGTCCTTGAACGTTTCGCCGTAGCGGACGATGCCGCCGTCGAGCTGGTACACCTGCTTGAAACCGCGGTTCACCATGAGGCTGGAGAGCACCTCGCAGCGGATGCCGCCGGTGCAGTAGGTGACCACGGGTTTGTCTTTGAGGGCGTCGTACTTGCCGGAGTCGAGCTCCTTGATGAAATCGTGGGTGGTGGCCACGTCGGGGACGATCGCGTCCTTGAACTTGCCGATCTGGGCTTCGAAGGCGTTGCGGCCGTCGAAGAACACCACATCCTCACCGGCCTGTTTTGTGGCCTCCACCAGTTCGTGCAGTTCTTCGGGCTTGAGGTGGGTGCCACCGCCCACCACGCCGTGCTCATCCACCTTGAGTTCGCCGGGCGCGCCGAACGAGACGATCTCGTCCCGGACCTTAACACTCAGCCGCGGGAAGTCTTCCGCGCCGCCGTCGGACCATTTCACGTCGATGCCGTGGAAGCCCTTGTATTCGCGCGTGGTCTTGACGTATTGCTTGACCGCGCCGATCTCACCGCCCACCGTGGCGTTGATGCCGTCCTTGGAAATGAGGATGCGTCCGGTCAGCCCCAGTTTTTCGCACAGGGCACGCTGCCAGAGCCGCACCGCGTCCGGATCTGCGATGGGGGTAAAGCCGTAAAAGAGCACAATTCGGTTCAAAGCCACGTATTTAAGGGTACTGGGTTGCCGGGCACCGGGCCCGCCTGGCGGCCGGGGCTAAAGTTTGCTCGCTGCGATGGCGGCGTCGCGCCTGTTCAGGGCGGTTTCGGCCGCCGGGTAGCCCAGGACGACGACGACGAAGGGCACCACGGTTGCCGTCACGGCAGCCGTGAAAGCACTACCGCCATCGATAAGAGCGAGTGCTGCAGCGCCGTCACCGACCAGGCGCGGCACCAGGAACAGGATGAGTGAGGTCAGCAGCCCACCGAGTCCTGGCCGTTTGCCGCCCGCCGGTTCGCGGCGGGAGCCCAGGAACACCACGGGAGTTGTTTGCCGGCGGTAGATCAGGGCGCCGGCCACCAGCGGGACGAGTCCGCAGGCAAGCCAAGCCCAGTACCCCACACCCGTGGCCCCCTCCCAGTACCTGGCGCCGCCTACGACAGCGACCATCGTGGCGACGCAGACCAGCAGGGGCAAAGGAAAAGAGTACGAAGCGGCGTCTTCTGTAGGGGCGGGCATTAGGTCAGTTTTGTCTGGTCACGATTGCATAAGCAAGTCACATCGGGGCACCCTACCCCTGTTGCTTGTGTCGGGGCTGGAATACCCTCATGACATGAGTCCGGACGCCTTGGTTGAAGACATCACACGCCTTCTTGAAGTCTGGGTAGCTGGCTGGGCCGGCTGCCGCGGTTACCAGACAATAGTTGAGGGCCGCTTCCCAGCTGCACTGCGGGCCGATACCACCGGGGAGTGGGAGTACTTCGCCCATGACCCCTCCGCTGACGAGTTCGCTGCCCTGGCTGCCACGACCGCCGAGGCACCGGCCAGGGTCCTGACCATCCTCACCAATGACGTTGCCCGCTTCACGGCGCTGGCCCAGCAGAACGCTCTGAACGTCACGTCGGCATCGCAGGCCATGATGATTGTGGACATGTCCACCCAGGACATGGAAGATCCTTGGCTCTCCGACGACGACCTGAACCTGGTCACCTCCGAGCTCGACGGCGTCCACCACGCGGTGGTCCGTTCGGGCGACACGGTGGCGGCGAGCGGCAGGGTTTTTGTGGTGGGCGAGACCGCGGTATTCGACAAGATTGTTGTCCAACCGGCGTTCCAGCGCCGCGGCCTGGGCAGCTTCATCATGAAGGCCCTGGCCGCGCAGGCCATCGGACCGGATGTGGAAAACGGCCTGCTTCTGGCCTCCCTCGACGGTCAGAAGCTGTACTCCCACCTGGGCTGGACCACTGTTTGCCGCGTGCTGATGCTGTCCACGTCCGACGAAGGCGCAGACCTTTCCGTGGGGTGATTTTTCCCCGGGTGAAAGAATGTTGGGGTGAACCCCCATGACTCCCTGATTCCTTTGCTGGGCCGAGGCCCGGACCCGGAGCAGCTGCGTCATGTCCGCACCATCCCCGCCCGCCAGGCGGTCCACGAACCGTGGCCGGCGTGGGCCCACCCGGATCTCGTGGCCGCTTACGGGTCCCTCGGCATCCACGAGCCCTACCGGCACCAGATCCAGGCCGCCAACCTCGCCCACGGCGGCGAGCACGTGGTTATCGCCACTGGCACCGCCTCCGGCAAGTCCTTGGCTTACCAACTGCCTGCGCTTGACGCCATCCACCGCTCCGAACTGCGCGTCCTGTCCGAACCAGGAAAGATCCACGACGACGGCGCCGTGACGCTTTATCTCTCGCCCACGAAGGCTCTCGCTGCCGACCAGCTCGCAGCCATCCGTTCCTTGAAGCTGCCCACTGTGCGGGCCGAGACGTACGACGGCGATACAGATCCCGCGTCCCGCCGGTGGATCCGGGACCACGCCAATTTCATCCTCGCCAACCCGGATATGCTCCACTTCGGCATCCTTCCCAATCATGCCTGGTGGGCCAGCTTCTTCCGGCGGTTGCGCTACGTAATTGTGGATGAGGCACACAGCTACCGCGGTGTGTTCGGCTCGCACGTGGCGAACCTGATGCGCCGGCTGCGCCGTATCTGCGCGTACTACGGTGCCGGGACCACCCACCCCGGTCCGGTGTTCATCGCAGCCTCTGCCACCGCATCGGAGCCGGGCACATCGTTCGGACGCCTGATCGGGGCGCCGGTCCGGGCGGTTGCCGAGGACGGCTCGCCGCACGGTTCCACCACCGTCGCTTTCTGGGAACCTGCACTGACCGAGCTCAAGGGCGAGAACGGCGCCAGGGAACGCCGGACAGCCGTTGCCGAAACGGCCGATCTGCTGGCGAACCTGGTTTCGTCCCGGATCCGGACCATCGCTTTCATCAAGTCCCGCCGCGGAGCGGAGACGATCGCTTCGATCACCAAGCGCCTCCTTGACGAAGTGGATCCCAGCCTGCCCCAGCGCGTGGCTGCCTACCGTTCCGGGTACCTTCCGGAAGAACGGCGGGCCCTGGAAAAGGCCCTCCGCTCCGGCGAACTGCTGGGGGTCTCCAGCACGTCCGCCCTTGAGCTGGGGATCGACATTTCCGGTCTGGATGCCGTCCTGGTAGCGGGCTGGCCAGGCACCAGGGCGTCGCTGTTTCAGCAGATCGGCCGGGCAGGGCGCGCGGGGCAGGATGCCATTGCCGCGTTTGTGGCCAGCGATGATCCGCTCGACACCTACCTCGTGAACCATCCCGAGGCGATTTTCGACGTGTCGGTGGAGGCCACCGTCTTTGATCCCTCCAATCCGTACGTGCTGGGACCACATCTTTGCGCCGCCGCCGCGGAGCTTCCGCTGGGCATGGCTGAACTGGGCCTATTCGGCAGCACGGCTGAGAAGCTGCTGGGCCAGCTTGTGGCGCAGGGGTATCTGCGGCGCCGGCCGGCGGGCTGGTTCTGGACGCACTCCCAGAGCGCGGCGGCCATGGTGAACCTCCGCGCCGACGGAGGCGGGCCGGTGAGCATCGTCGACGCCGACACCGGCTCGCTGCTCGGGACCATGGACTCGCCCCAGACGCACTACCAGGCGCACACGGGGGCTATCTACGTACACCAGGGCGATAGCTATGTGGTGGAGGACCTGAACGAAGACGACCACTGCGTGGTGGTCCGGCGCGCCAACCCCGACTACTACACAACGGCCCGGGACGTGACCCAGATCGAAGTGCTCGAGACACTCCGGACTGAGCACTGGGGCGATGTTGCCGTGCACTTCGGCGATGTGAAGGTGACAACGCAGGTGGTTTCCTTTCAGCGCAAGGCCCTGATCTCGAACGAAATCCTGGGTGAGGAGCCGCTGGAGCTCGGCGCGCGGGACCTGTTCACGAAGGCGGTCTGGTTTGTGGTGGAGAACCGTTCGCTGACGGGCGCCGGACTCATCGAGGCGCAGTTCCCGGGGGCCCTGCACGCCGCCGAGCATGCGGCGATCGGCCTCCTGCCCCTGGTGGCCTCCAGCGACCGCTGGGACATCGGAGGGGTGTCCACCGCCATCCACGCCGACACAGGCGTGCCCACCATCTTTGTGTATGACGGACACCCTGGCGGTGCGGGCTTTGCCGAACGCGGCTTCGATAAGGCAAAGGTGTGGCTCTCCGCCACACGCGACGCCATCAAGGCGTGTGAGTGCGAGTCAGGCTGCCCGTCCTGCGTCCAGTCCCCCAAATGCGGGAACAAGAACAACCCGCTGGACAAGGCCGCCGCCGTCACGCTCATCGATGTCCTCCTCAAAGATGCCCGCGAAATGCCTTCCCGCGGCGCGGAATTCATGGCCGGCACCGAGCCGTTCAGCACCACAGCCGCTCAGGGCGGCGGCCCGGCCCGCGCGTGACCGGTGGCGGCGCCAACCAGTGTCCGTGCATTCAGCTCCGTTCGGACCATGACGGTCTGACCGTCCCCTTCCGTACAGCTGACGAGTGATGCTGCATGGCGGGCCGCCACCTCCGCGGCCACCGTGCAGGGGTCACCGGACGTGATCCCGCGCAGGGCATCGGCTGCGGCAAGGGCGGCGAGGTCCGCCGCTGCCGCTGCCCGGCTGGCCATCACCGCGGACTGTGCGAACAACAGCATCAGGGCCATCGCCATGATGACAACCAATGCCAGCCCCGCTGCGAGGACTGTTCCCGAACCGCGCTCCGGGTTGTCGCCGTGCTGCCGCTTCACTACGGCTCCTCGTCGGCGGCCCGGACGTGTTCCGTCCGTTCGTCCGCAGAATGTGCCAGCCGGAACGAGTACCCGTGCATCGTGGCCGGCATTGCCGGTACCAGTGGTAGCGGATCGCCAACGGCGGCGGGCGTTTCGCTCCGCGTGGTGGCCTTGGCGGTGAGCGTCCAGGGCACTGTTGCCCCCAATGGTCCGCCCACACCGTCAGCCACGGTGACGCTGAGCCATTCGCCGTCGGCCGCAACGGACGCCGTTGCTGATGTCCCGGCCAAGGTCCTGACGATCCCCTGCACTGCGGCGGGATCCTCACCGCGGGCCAGCGCCCGGGCACCGGCCCGCGCTGCTTCCTCGAGCCGGAGCTGGGTGACGCCCGCGGAGGCTCCGGCCAAAAGCAGGGCGAGGAGCAACAGCACCGCCGGCAGCGCTACCGCGAACTCCGCCGTCACGGCGCCGCGGGCATTCCCCGGCCCACTGCGGCTGCTCCGGTCATCAGGACGTTGCAGCGCTGCCGGCGACAGAATCACGGCAACGCCAGCGCCGTGCGGATGAGGTTCAACAGGAATCCGCGTACCTCGTCGCTGCGGAGAATGAAGACGAGAAGTCCTGCGAAGCCCACAGCGGCCAGGGTGGCGATGGCGTACTCAGCCGTTGCCATTCCGGCTTCTGAAGCTGAAATCCGGCCGCGGCGCTCGTTCCGCTCGTTGGCACCAGGGTAAAGCTCCACCACATTGTCATTGGGCTCTGGGGATTCCTGTCGTTGGCAGGTGCACGCCCCCAATCCTGCATCGGAGCGTGTTCCCGAGTCCCACGGTGCTGTGCCCGTGGTTGGGGCGCTGGACTCCGGTGCGGATACTGCGGAAAGGCTGTTTTCGATGATGGTCATGGTGACATTTCCCTTCTGTGCTCCGGCCGAGTTGCCGGCTGATTCGACTCTTCCCGGCTCCGGATGTCTCGGTAAGGGCCAACATCCCGTAAGTGGATAAGCGCGGCTTTGAGCGGATTGTGGAGGACGGGACGGGGTGTGGAGGGAATGGACCGTAGCTCAGATCCCGCTGTCAGGACCCGGACGGCACCAGTGCCAGCAGGACCGGGACAACGCCGAGGCAGATGAACGCCGGGAGCGAGCACAGGCCCAGCGGAATGACAAGCTTCACGCCGAGGGAGGCCGCGCGCTTCTCCGCAGCACGGAATCTTTCCCGGCGCAGCCTCGCGGCCTGCGCGTAAAGGATGGCCGACGACGGCGCCCCGGTCAGGGCGGCAAATCCGAGTGCGTCACGCAGTTCAAGGATTCCGGGAAGCCGGACTTCAGAACTGCGCCAGGCTGTCTCCCAGTCGGCCCCGATGGCGAGCGCAGACACCACGGGGCGCAACGCCTTGCCGTAGTCCGGCGAGGCCGAGGCTGCGACGAGTTCCAGGGACCGCCCGATGCCTGACCCCGCGTCAAGCATCGCCGCCACGAGCTCCAGCATCATGGCCGTGTCACGCAATCCGTGCAGCCGGCCACGTTGTGTGAGGGCTTCATTCGCCCCCGGTGACCCTGCACCCACTTCCCCCCGGAGTCTGAGCAGTCTCTTTCGGACCCGGCCTGGCTGCGAGAGGGCTAGCCAAGCGGCCGCAGCAAGAACAACTGCCACAGCAAGCCCCGGCACAAGAATCTCCGTCATGGCACACCGGCCCCGGCGGCAGCACCCACCAGGCGCGCAGACCAGATTCTCCCGGCGATGGTGAGGCCCACTCCCGCTGCGAGGGCCGCCAGTCCCAGCGGAGTCCCGATCAGGATGGCCAACGGGTCTACGCCCAACGCTATTCCCAGGCCCAGCCCCATCAGCGGGAGCCACGTCAGCAGACCGACTGTGGCCTTGGGCCCGGCGAGGGCGGTCTGGCGCGCGGCCTCGGCATCGTCTTCCACTTCGAGTTGGGCGGCAAACCGCGCCAGCACATCAGCCAGGGGACAGCCGCTGGCTTCGGCGATGTCAAAGCAGGCGGCCAGCTCGCACCAGATCCGTAACTCCCAGCCGTCGGCGCGCGAATACTCTACCTGCGCGGCCTTCCTGATCGCTTCGGACACGGGTGCGCCCCGGAATGCTGCTGCGCGGACGGCGCCAAGCATCACAAGGGAACCTGCGCTGAGGCTCGGCCCGCTGCGCCCGGCTGCTGACCCACGGATTGGCTCAGCCCTTCCGCCAAGATCCTGGGGTGCGCCTAAGCCTGCGTCCGTAGTTGCTGAACCTGGCTCCGGACGGCCACCATGGACCAGCCACAGTTCATCCCAGAGCCGTGCCGGAGTGCGGCCGCCCTTCAGCAGCGCAGCAAGCTGCTGCACCACAAGGGTCAGGGACAGGTCACTCCGTTTCGGTCGTGCGCGGAGGATGTTGCGCCACGAGCCGCGCATGCGGCTGCCACCGGCGCCGGAGTGAACCCGCGAGGCGAGGCCTGGTCCTGCACTTGCCACGGCCCTCCGGAAACGGCCTGTGGCACCGCCGGGCGGGCTGAAGAGCAGCACGGCCGCCAGTCCCAAGACCGCGGCCAGCAGAAGTGTCATGCTGCCGCACCCGCCGCCGGGGACAGTCCCAGCCTCGAGCTCATTGCCTCCCAGGCAGGACCGGTGCCGAGCTTGCCTCGTCTGGTCTCCAACGCCGGAACCACGGTAAGCCCGCCAGGACCATCCTGCACCACACCCACGCAGGCAACATGCCGCCCGCGGCAGGACCGCTCCACGTGGACCACCACGTCCAAGGCACTGGCTGCCTGGAGGCGCACGGCGTCCTGGCCCATGCCAGCGAGTGCTCCCAAGGCTGTCAGGCGGGCCGGGACCGCGGTGGCCGTGTTGGCATGGATGGTCCCTCCCCCTCCGGTGTGGCCGGTGTTCATGGCGGTCAGGAGCTCCCGGACCTCGGCGCCGCGGCACTCCCCCACCACCAGCCGGTCCGGCCGCATCCGCAGCGCTTGCCGGACGAGTTCGCCCAGGTCCACTTCGCCGCCGCCTTCGAGGTTTCCGTGCCGTGACTCGAGCGACACAACGTGCGGATGGACGGGGTTCAGTTCGGACGCGTCCTCGATCAGGACCAGCCGTTCCGCCGGGGAGCACAGCCCCAGCAACGTGGAGAGCAGAGTGGTCTTCCCGGAACCCGTGGCCCCGCTGACCAGGAAACTCAGCCGCTGTTCAACCATGCGTTCAAGGACGTCATGGACCACGCCGCCGAACATGCCGCCGGCTCGGAGTTCGTCCATGGAGAAGACCTGCTCCCGCCGGATGCGGACACTCAGCAGAGTGCCGGCTGTCGAAATCGGCGGCAGGACGGCGTGGACGCGGTAGCCGCCGTCGAGCCTGACATCAACGCACGGGGACCCGTCGTCCAGCCGCCGTCCGCCGGCGGCCACCAGCCGTGATGCCAATGCCCGCACCTGTGCCTCACCGGAAAACGACACCCCGGCGGGTTCGAGGCCCTGCCCCCGGTCGATCCAGACCGAGTCCGGGGCGTTGACGAAGATGTCGGTGACATGGACGTCCCGCGTCAGCTCCTGGAGTGGGCCGAGCCCGTTCAGCTCGGCGCTGATCCGTTCCACTGCGGCGAGGGAGCCGGCAGTCCCCAGCAGCCGCCCGGTGGCCTGGACCGCGGCGGCGACCCGGGACGGGGTGACAGGTCCGGCGTCGGCCATGACTGATTCACGCACGGTTTCCAACAGCGCCGAATCCAAAAAGCCCGGATCCAGGATGCGGGCCTGCCGACGGCGCGCCCCCGTCCGAGGGTCCTGGTGCGACGGCGGCGGGACTGGCTGCCGCTCGCTCACGGCAGGTCTCCGGCAGGGATGTCGCCGTCCAGCAGATCGAGCACTGAGGCGGCGAAATGCCTGACGCTCCGCCGTTTGCCCACGTCAAGGAGCCTTCCGTTTTCCCCGGCAGCGGTGACGCCGTGCAGCTCCGGAACCCGGCCCTGGACCGGTAGCCCGACGGCGTCGGCAATCAGTCCTGCGTCCAGCGCGGCGCCGGCCTTGCCCCGTACCAGGAGGGCCGCCTCAACCGGCGGAAGTTCGTGGAGCAGCCGGGCCGTGGCCACCGCGGCTTTCAGCTGCGCCGGCACAACCACCAGGATGCGGTCACAGTCCCAGGCAAACATGCGCACGGGTTCCGCGCCCCGGCCGATGTCCACCACCACGAGTTCGTAGCCCCGCCGGGCCGCATCCAGCACGCCACCGGTGGTGGCGGCATCCACCGGTGGCTGGCGTTCGCGGCTGCCGGGCCAGGACAGGAACGAAAACCCGCCGGCGACCGGGAGTGAATCGGCCAGCTGCTCGGGATCGATGCTTCCGCTGGCGCCGGACAGGTCAGGCCAGCGCAGCCCCGGCGTCTCCTCAGCGGCCAGGGCCAGTTCCAGGCCACCACCCCATGGGTCTCCATCAACGAGCAATACGCGCACACCCAGACCGGCCGCCGCCTGGGCGATCCAGATTGCCGCGGTGGTGGCCCCGGCACCGCCGCAGCCCCCTGTTATCCCGAGGACGAGTCCTCCCGCCTCGGGCGACCGTGACCGGCTCAGGTACTCTGCCAGCCAGGCCGAGGCGTCCGGCAGCACCGCCACCCGCTCCGCTCCGAGGGCTGCAGCCAGGTGCCAGAGACTGTCCCCTTCCCCGTTCAGGCCCACCAACACGGCAGGGGCCCTTCGCCGCGGCGGCAGCTCACGGACATCGCTCCCCACCAACACTGCAGCCGCGGCGTCCCAGTACTTGGCGGCATCAGCCACGTCCGCCACCACCCGCAAATGGCCGCCGGCGGCAGCGACAATCCGTTCCACTTCGCCCTGCAGAAAGTCGTAGCCGGTGACCAGGAGAACCTCGGCACGAGCGGGATCCGGCAGCCAGGCTCCCGAGGCCCGTCCCGAGGCAGGCGCACGGGACGTGGATCCACCGGCCCTGGACTCACGGGACTGGGAACCACCGGAGTCAGATACGGGGGAAGGGGAAGGCCTCGCGCGGGACAGCTGGGTGGAAGGCCGCTCGGAAGGAGGTGGAGATAGCTGGTGCCTGCTCATGCAGCAACTCTCCACCGTCCTCAGGGGGAGAAACAGGGGCGTGCCACCGTATGTGGACAACCCCCCGACTCCCCGGCCGGACCCCGGCCGAACGGCCGAACCGACCGGGCCGAACAACGCGTCCGAACAACGCGGCCGAACAACGCGACCAAACAACCGGGCCGGCTACTGCTTCCCGTATTTGCGGTGGACGGCCTGCTTGCTCACCCCAAGGCACAGGGCAATGGCTTCCCAAGACAGACCCGTCTGCCTCGCCTTCCGAACCAGGGCCGCTTCGGCGCGGCCAACTTCTTTCTGCAGCTCCGCCACTGCGTACAGCGCTTCAGCGGGGCCCTTCCCATCCATTGATGCAACCAGTGTTTTCATCCGCCCTACCTCCATTCGTCAACTTTAGTTGACGCCTGGGGGTGCGTCAACATAAGTTGACGCCCTTGGGATCGATGGCACTCGCACCACAGCCCGCGTCGCAGCCCCCACCCCTCCCCACACAAGCACACGCCCCGGCCCACCGGTCCGCCCACCGGCCCACCTGCCGGTCCGCCCGAGCCCCCGCCACAGGGCAGAATTAGACCCATGTATCTGCTGCTCGCCGCCCACGCCCATGGCGCAGCCCTCCAGCAGGTCACCCAGGCGGGCGATCCGCACCCAGACCGCCCCGAGCCGCGCCTGATCAGCGCAAGCGAGCTGGCCGGCGTCGTACGCCAACTGGAAAACAGGCCCCGCGAGGCGCCGCCCCGCTGGATTTGGCACCGGACCCAGGACTGGTACCCCGCTCTGCTGGCGGCGGGCGTGGAAGTGGACCGCTGCTATGACCTCAGCCTGTGCGGGAACATCCTGGCGTATTCGCAGTTCACTGCCCACACGGAGTACGCCAGGAACGCGGAAAAGGAACCGCTCGACGATGCCCATTCGCTGCCCCGCGCACTCCAGCCGCCGCCCCCGCCAGCAGATCAGGGCGCCCTCTTTGACGACGTCCGCCACCGGACGCCGCGACACACTCTGGCGGAGCTCCGCGCTGAATACGCCGCCCAGCAGGCAGCCCTGGCCGATGCGGCTCCGGAAGAAAACAAGCGGAAGCGGCTCCAGCTGCTGCTGGCCGCCGAATCCGCTGGCGCCATGATCGCCGCGGAGTTGCATCACACCGGCGTTCCCTGGCGGGAGGACCTGCACGAGCAGATCCTGGCCGATTACCTCGGCCCGCGCCCTCCGTCCGGTCACCGCCCCGCGAAGTTGGAGGCCCTGAACACCGAACTGCGGGGACTGCTCAACTCGCCCGCACTGAACCCGGACTCGCCGCAGGAACTGATGCGAGCCCTGCACCGTAACGGTATCGAGGTGAAAAGCACGCGGCAGTGGGAGCTGATGGAGTCCAGCCATCCTGCCATTGAGCCGCTACTTGCCTACAAGAAACTGTCCCGCCTGCATACCGCCAACGGCTGGGCCTGGCTGGACGCCTGGGTGGCCAACGGCCGTTTCCAGCCCGAGTACGTGGTGGGCGGCGTCGTGTCCGGCCGTTGGGCGTCGCGGGGCGGCGGGGCCCTGCAGATCCCGCGCCAGATCCGCGGCGCGGTCCATGCGAATCCCGGCCACAAGCTCATCGTCGCGGACGCCTCCCAGCTGGAACCCCGGGTCCTGGTGGCGCTGGCGCAGGACTCCAAAATGGCTGAAGCGGCGCGCGACAAGGACCTGTACGCCGGCATCGCCGCCCAGGGTTTCGGCGGCGACCGCGCCAAGGCGAAGATCGCCCTCCTGGGCGCCATCTATGGCGCCACGACGGGCGAATCCGGGCGCCTGATGCCGCAGCTGGCACGGACCTACCCACGCGCCGTCGGCTTCGTGGAGCAGGCGGCACGCGACGGCGAGGCCGGCGGCACCGTGACCACCCGGCTTGGCCGGAGCAGCCCCCCGCCGTCGGAGGGGTGGTTCCGGAGCCAGCAGTCCGCCACTGCCGAGGAACAGCGCCGCGCGGAATCGATTGCCCGTTCCCGCGGCCGCTTCACCCGCAATTTTGTGGTGCAGGGATCCGCCGCTGACTGGGCGGCGTGCTGGTTGGCGGAATTACGACGGCGGCTGCGGGCCTTGCGTGCCGACGGAACCGTTGCGGCGGAGCTGGTGTTCTTCCTGCATGACGAGGTGATGGTCCATGCCCCCGAGGCCGGCGTCCAGGCCTGCATCCGGGCCATCGAGGAAGCTGCCGCAGCCGCGAAGGAACTGCTATTCGGCCCCATCCCGGTGGAATTCCCCGTCAGCGTGGCCGTGGTGGATTCCTACGACAACGCCAAGTAGCAGGGGCCCACAGGTAGCCCGAAGAAAACCTACCCGGGAGTAGCTGGCCGGAACCTCTGTGACCATGGTTACATCAGAGCAGCGACTGAAGCAGCCGGTCCAGCTATTCATGCAAAGACGCATATAAGGGGAGGTCCACCATATGGCGGGCAGGTTTGAAATACATCGTGTAAGTGATGAGTGCTATCGGCTCAGGCTCACCGACTCAAACGGAAATATCGTGGCAGTTTCGCCCGACTTCAGCATCTCGGTGCCTTGAAGGACGGCATCAATGCCCTGCGTGAAAACGCGGCCACGGGCATTGTTGTTGATCTTCGGCAGCAGCCGCAGCCGAGCTAGAAGACCACCTCGTGCAGCCGGGTCCGGTCCCAGGGCACGGCCCAGCCCAGCTGCTCAAAGAGGCCATCCAGAATGATCCCTGTGAAGCCCCAGACCAGCACACCGCTGACTGCGAACGCGGGGCTGCTGAAGGTCCTGCCATCACGGCTGACCGTGGCTGTCACCCGGTTGGCCGGGTCCAGCAGGTCCCGGACGGGGATCCGGAAAACCTGGGCGGATTCGGCATAATCCACCACGTGCACCGGCGACGGCGACGCCCACCAGCCGAGCACGGGCGTCACCAGGAAGTTGCTCCGGGCCAGCCCGAGCTCCTGCAAAGCTCCCAGAACCTCCACCCCAGCGGAGTCCAGCCCGGTCTCCTCTTCGGCTTCGCGCAGGGCTGCGGCAACCGGGGTTTCGTCGGCGTCGATGGTGCCACCGGGAAAGGCGACCTGGCCGGGATGGGAATCCAGGGTGTGCGCGCGTTCCAGCAGCAGGACATCAAGATCCGCCGCGGCCAGGGGTTTGCCGGAGGCGGCCGGAACGTCGTCCAGTACACCGAAAAGCATCAGGACTGCAGCCTTGCGGGCTATGTTTTCATCCACGGTCAGGGCCGCCCAGGCAGTGTTTGGCGCGGTGACGTCGCCGCTGTCCGATCTGCGCACCAGGTCGATCAGGTCCTGGCGTGCGCTCATGGGAGCCGCCTCTGTGATTCCATCCGGATTTCAGCGGCGCGGTGCGTTTCGGACAGCAACTGTTCCAGGAGAATCTCGCTCCCGGGCGCCAGCTCGTATTTAAGGAGCTTGGCGGCCTTGCCGGGATCGGTCTCACCCAACCCGTAGCTGGGGCACCAGTTCGCAACCGGACATACGCCGCAGGCCGGCTTCCGTGAGTGGCACACCCGCCGCCCATGGAACACCACCCGGTGCGAGAGCATGGTCCAGTCCTTGGGCTCAAACAGTTCGGCGACGTCGAATTCGATCTGCACCGGGTCTTCGGAAGTGGTCCAGCCGAAGCGCCGCGCGAGCCGGCCGAAGTGCGTATCCACGGTGATCCCGGGGATCCCGAAGGCATTGCCCAGTACCACGTTGGCGGTTTTACGCCCCACTCCCGGCAGCGTCACGAGGTCCTCCAGCCGGCCGGGGACCACGCCGTCGTACTCGTCCACCAGGCGCGTGCTCAGCGCCATCACGTTCTTCGTTTTTGCCCGGAAAAAGCCGGTGGGCTGCAGGATCGCTTCCAGCTCGTTGGGATCGGCCTCCGACATGGCCCGGGCGTCCGGGTACCGCGCGAAGAGAATCTTGGTGACATGGTTGACCAGCACATCTGTGGTCTGGGCCGACAGGACCGTGGCCACCACCAGCTCGAACGGGTTCCGGAAATCCAGCTCAGCATGGGCGTACGGGTACTTCTCCGCCAAGGCCTTGTTGATCCGTCGCGCCCGGCGCTTCAACGCCAGCAAAGACTCCGGGGCTGCTGCGGCCGGGCCGGATCCGGGTCTACGGGAGGTGGCCACGGGCCTGGTTAGCCGCGCTCGATGTTGCTGAGGTCGCGCAGCACGCCCACCCGTCCGTCGGTGTGCTGGACCAGGAATTCGTGGCCCCGGTCTTCCAGCGCCAGAACCCAGCCGCCCGGTTCAATCACAAACGCGGGGGCGCCGGTCTGGGCATCCACTGCGGTCCGGTGCTGGGCCACGGCAAACCAAAATGCCTCATGCGCCGGCTCTTCGTACGATTCTTCCGGCCTGGATGCCGGATCCACGGTGGCGCCGATGGGCTCCACGCTGCGCACCTGCTGATGCACGGCCGTCGCCGCAGGTTCCGCGGCGGACTGGCGAGCCGGGGCAGGGACACCCGTGCCGGCGTTGTGGACTGCCGCTTCAGGGGCAGCGGCGGAGGACTCGGCCGTAGCCGTCGGCGCAGATGCGGCTGGAGCCGCAGCCGCCGCCGGGATGTCATCTGCAGTAGCCTCCGCAACGGCGGGCGTCACTGAGGCGTTCGTCGCTGTTGGGGTAGGCACGACGTCGGCGGCCTGGGTTGCGGGGCTCGGGTCGCCGGCGGCGGTCCACTCGTTCGCCTCCGGGGCGGACGAGACGGCTGCTGGCGCAGCCGGGGCGGGGGCAGCCGGGGCAGGCGCGGAGCCGGCCGGCGCGGAGAAGGCCCCAGCCGAAGCTGCGGGGGTGCCGGCGTGCACAGAAGTGGCGGCAGGCGCGGAAGCCGCCGGGACGGGCGCGGCCGCAGGCTGGGGTTCCTTGGGCGTGTGCGGCTTGGGCAGCGGGACGGCCGAGTCGCGCGCCATCACGTGCGCCGGGGATTCGTCGCGCCCCAGGAAGTCGCCGGCGAAGTACGGAATGAACCGGCTCAGCACGGTCCCCGCGAACAGCACCACGGAACCGACCAGGCCCACCAACAGGCTGGGCACATAGCCCGCAGCCGTGGAAACGAAGAAGAACGCCAGTGCAAAGGAAGCCACCACAGAAGCGAACTGGTCAACGGACAGCGAGCCGATGCGGACCTTCGTGGCGGGCACAAGCCGGCGGGCAGCAAAGAGTGCCGTAACAATCAGCGGCAACACAATGCCGAGGCCCAGGAAGAACAGGCTGCCTGCATTCCAGAGATTAAACCGGCCGAAGAAGATGGGCAGCAGCGAGGCCACCAGAAGAATGAGGGTAGAGGCGAAAACCGTCAGGTCCCGCAGCGTGAACGGACCCAGCACGGCCTGGTTGGTGGTGCCCGGCTTGGCGCGGGCCGGCTTCTGCACGCCCTTCGCTGAGCCGCCTCCCGGTGTGGTGCCAGGCCCGGCCTCGGTTGTGCGGCCAAATTTCTGGCCGAAGCTTTGCTGGTTCATTCTGTACTCCTTAGCGTGGCGGCACCGGGACGGTTCCGTCCCAAAACTGTGCCGTCCGAAACGGCGGCAACGGCCAGGCCCGGCAGTGATACACCGGATCCGACAGCTCCGTAGAAAGTCACAATTCAATCTCAGCCTAGCCAACCGCATGGCCGATCACTAGCTGATCCGCAGCGGCGGGACGCCGGTTCGCAGGGTCCATTAACCATTCACCGCTAAATAAATGCCGTTCGCGGGCGCCTTTGTGACAGCGAACACATCGCGGCCCCTGCACGTATTAGGCTGATTCCGGAACAGCTCTTTGCGGAATGTCCGCGATCGGCCGCTGCCCAATGCCGCGCACATCGGCGGAGCACGGCCGGGCGACGGCAGCCGCTGAACAGACCGATGAATGATGAGGTTCACCATGTCTCAGGACACTCCCGGCTCCACGGCCACTGCCCCCGCAGCTTCCGTGCAGACCGACCAGCAGGGCGACGCCTTTGAAAACCTGCTGCACGAAAACCGCACTTTCGCCCCCAGCCCCGAATTCGCTGCCGACGCCGTTGTCACCGCCGCTGATTACGCCGAGGCCGACGCCGACCGCCCGGCTTTCTGGGCGAAGCAGGCCCGCGAACTGCTCACCTGGAGCAAAGACTTCGGCCAGGCACTGGACTGGTCCAACCCGCCGTTCGCCAAGTGGTTCGTGGGCGGCGAGGTCAACGCCGCGTACAACGCCCTGGACCGCCATGTGGAGAACGGCCTCGGGGAACGGGTGGCCATCTACTTCGAGGGTGAACCCGGCGACACCCGCACCTACACGTACGCCCAGCTCACCGAAGAGGTCAAGAAGGCCGCGAACGCCTTCGAGTCCCTCGGCGTTGGCAAGGGTGACCGGGTGGCGGTCTACCTGCCCATGATCCCGGAGGCCGTCATCACGCTGCTGGCCTGCGCCCGCATCGGCGCGGTGCACTCCGTAGTGTTCGGCGGGTTCTCCGCCGACGCCCTGCGGTCCCGGATCGAGGACGCCGAAGCCAAGCTCGTGGTCACCGCGGACGGCACCTACCGCCGCGGCAAGCCCAGCGCGCTCAAGACCGCCGTGGACGAGGCACTCGCCGCCGACGGGCACACGGTCCAGAACGTAGTGGTGGTCAAGCGCAACGGCCAGAACGTGGACTGGCACGAAGGCCGGGACCACTGGTGGGCGGACACCGTGGAGCTGGCCTCCACGGAGCACACCGCCGTCGGGCACGACTCCGAGCACCCGCTGTTCATCCTGTACACCTCGGGGACCACGGGGAAACCCAAGGGCATCCTGCACACCACCGGCGGCTACCTCACGCAGGGCGCCTACACCCACAAGGCCGTCTTCGACCTGCACCCCGAAACGGATGTCTACTGGTGCACGGCCGACGTCGGCTGGGTCACCGGCCACTCCTACGTCGCCTACGCCCCGCTCATCAACGGCGCCACCCAGGTCATGTACGAGGGCACCCCGGATTCCCCGCACCAGGGCCGCTGGTGGGAAATCATCGAGAAGTACAAGGTCTCCATCCTGTACACCGCTCCTACGGCCATCCGGACGTTTATGAAGTGGGGCCGGGAGATCCCGGACAAGTATGACCTATCCTCGATCCGTGTCCTCGGGTCCGTGGGCGAATCCATCAACCCGGAAGCGTGGATGTGGTACCGGGATGTCATCGGGGCCAACAAGGCCCCGATCGTGGACACCTGGTGGCAGACCGAAACCGGCGCGCAGATGATCGCCCCGCTGCCGGGTGTCACCGCCACGAAGCCCGGCTCCGCGCAGACACCTTTGCCCGGCATCGCCGTGGACGTCGTCGATGAGCAGGGCGAATCCGTGCCGGACGGCCACGGCGGTTTCCTGGTGATCCGCGAGCCCTGGCCTGCTATGCTCCGGGGCATCTGGGGTGACCCCGAGCGGTTCAAGGAGACCTACTGGTCCCGTTTCGAAGGCATGTACTTCGCCGGCGACGGTGCCAAGAAGGACGAGGACGGCGACATCTGGCTCCTGGGCCGCGTGGATGACGTAATGAACATCTCCGGGCACCGGCTCTCCACCACCGAAATCGAATCAGCCCTGGTGTCCCACCCCTCCGTGGCCGAAGCCGCCGTTGTGGGCGCCGCGGACGAGACCACCGGCCAGGCCGTCGTCGCGTTTGTCATCCTGCGCGGCGATGCCGTGGACAAGGGCGAGGCCACCATCGCCGAACTCCGCAACCACGTAGGTAAGGAAATCGGGCCCATCGCCAAGCCCAAAACCATCCTCGTGGTCCCGGAACTGCCCAAAACCCGCTCCGGCAAGATCGTCCGCCGCCTGCTCAAGGACATCGCCGAAGGCCGCGAATCCGGCGACGCCACCACCCTGGCCGACACCACCGTCATGGCCCAGATCGCGCAGTCGCTCAGAAAGTAACAGCTGCCGCAAGCCCCAGTCCGAAGCTATCGAGTGGCCCCGTTATTCCCGTCCTGATGGGAATAACGGGGCCACTCCCGTTTGGGACGATTCAAAAAAATCGACGCCAAAAATGTTATTTGCCGTTCTTCCATGTTCTGTTTTGAACGTTTATAGTCAGATGCAATGTGAGGTGTCTCACATGCGGCTATTTTTCAAGGGAGAGAACATGGCTTCACAGTTTGATGCGTCTGCAACCGCTTTTCCGAGCAGGCGAAGCATCCTCAAGACCGTCGGCGTAGGCGCGGCAGGCATTGCCGGCATCCCGTTCCTGGCAGCCTGCACCGGCGGAAGCGGCCCGTCCGCGTCAGGTTCCGGTTCCTCCGGCCTCACCTTCGGCTCCGGCTCCTCGGACGATGTGCCCAAGCGCGCCTACCAGGCCGTCGCCGACGCCTTCACGGCCAAAAACAGCAAGCAGGTCACCATCAACACGGTGCCCCACAATGATTTCCAGAACAAGATCAATTCCTACCTGCAGGGCTCTCCGGACGATACGTTCACCTGGTTCGCTGGCTACCGCATGCAGTACTACGCGGGCAAAGGGCTCCTTGCACCCATCGATGACGTCTGGGAAACCATCGGTGGCAACTACTCCGATGCGCTGAAGAAAGCCTCCACCGGACCGGACGGCAAGATGTACTTCGTGCCCAACTACAACTACCCATGGGGGTTCTTCTACCGGAAGAGTCTCTGGGCCGAAAAGGGGTACGAGGTGCCGGAGACCTTTGACGCACTCAAGGCCCTCGCCACGAAGATGCAGGCAGATGGCATCATTCCCATCGGCTTCGCCGACAAAGACGGCTGGCCGGCCATGGGCACCTTCGACTACATGAACATGCGGCTCAACGGCTACCAGTTCCATGTGGACCTGTGCGCACACAAGGAATCCTGGGACCAGCAAAAGGTCAGCGCGGTCTTCGACACCTGGGCGGCGCTCCTTCCCTTCCAGGATCCGGGAGCCCTCGGCCAGACCTGGCAGGACGCCGCTAAGGCTCTGGAAGCCAAGAAGACCGGCATGTACCTGCTGGGTTCCTTCGTCACCCAGCAATTCACCGACCCGGCGGTGCTGGCGGACATCGATTTCTTCGCCTTTCCGGAGATCGCCATGGAAGGCCGCGACGCCGTCGAAGCCCCCATCGACGGCCTCCTGCTGTCGAAAAAGGGCGGGGAGAACAAGACGGCCCGCGACTTCATGGCGTTCCTCGGCACCGCCGATGCCCAGGACGCCTACGCTGCCGTGGATGCGTCCAACATCGCCACCGCCAAGGGCACGGACACGTCCAAGTTCAGCCCGCTCAACAAGAAGTGTGCGGACACCATCGCGGACGCGAAGTACATCAGCCAGTTCTTCGACCGCGACGCCCTGCCGGCCATGGCCAACAACGTGATGATCCCGGCCCTGCAGAGCTTCATCAAGGACGGCAAAATGGACGTCAAAAACCTTGAGGCCCAGGCCAAGTCGCTCTACGCCGCGCAGTAGCCCAGGGCAGCACTTCCAGCCCTGTCAGCGCCGTTTCCACGGCGCCCAACCAGAACGGAACGACGACGGCGGCGCAAGGCTCCCGCCGCCGTCGTTCCCTTCCAGCGTCCCCATCAATAGAGGGAAGACTTCCATGAGCAGCACCGCACAAGAACTGATACCGCCGGAAGCGCGGGAGCCCGGCGTCGGCCGTATCCGGCGGGCCAGAGGCGGGCGGGTCCGCCGCCTGACCGGGCGGGACAAGGTGGTCCTGTCGCTGATGGTGGGGATCCCCACCCTGATCGAACTGGCCCTGGTCTGGCTGCCGACGCTGATGTCCGTGGGGCTCAGCTTCAGCCGGTGGAACGGCCTGGACCTGGCCGACATACGCCCCGCCGGCACGGCGAACTACCAGTACATCACCCAGGACTACCCGCCCTTTTGGCCGGCAGTGCAGCACAACCTCCTCTGGCTCCTCTTCCTGGCCCTGATCGCCACACCGCTGGGCCTGTTGCTCGCCGTGCTGCTGGACCAGAACATCAGGGGCAGCAAGATTTACCAGAGCATCTTTTTCGCACCCGTGATGTTGTCCCTGGCCCTGATCGGCATCATCTGGCAGCTCTTTTACCAGCGCGACAACGGACTCCTGAACTTCCTCCTGGGCACCGCCGGGACACCGCAGGCCGTTGACTGGTTCGGCGACTCCTCCGTGAACATTTGGGCCGCCATGATCGCAGCGACGTGGCGGCATGCCGGCTACGTGATGCTCCTGTACCTGGCCGGGCTGAAGGGCGTGGACCCGACCCTCAAGGAAGCCGCCGCCATCGATGGAGCCAGTGCCGGGCAGACCTTCTTCCGCGTGGTGTTCCCGGCCATGCGCCCCATCAATATCGTCATCGTGGTGATCACCATCATCGAATCGCTGCGCGCCTTTGACGTGGTGTACGTCATCAACCGCGGAACCAACGGCCTGGAAATGCTCAGCGCCCTGGTGATCCAGAACCTCGTAGGTGAAGGCCAGGTGATTGGCGTCGGCTCGGCACTGGCAGTGGTGCTGCTGGTCATCTCCCTTGTTCCTATCGTCTTCTACCTCAGCCGCACCTTCGGCAAGGAGAACAAAGCATGAGCACCACCACAGCCCGCGCCGGCAGGACTCCCGCCGCAGCCGCGCCCCGCTCCGGTAGCAGGCCCAAGCGCCACTACGGAACCCATATCTTCCTGGCCGTCGTGGCAGTGATGTGGTTGATCCCGCTGGGTTGGTCTCTTTTCACGGCCCTCCGCCCGGTGGCCTCGACGAACCAGTACGGCTATTTCAGCTTTGCCGGCGACTTCAACTTCGACAACTTTGCCCAGGCCTGGACCCAGGGCGGGTTTTCCACGTACTTCTGGAACTCGGTCATCATCACCGTCCCGGCTGTGCTGCTGACCCTGTTCCTTGCCTCCCTCATGGCCTTCGCCGTCAGCCGGGTGAACTGGAAGTTCAACATCACGCTGCTCATCATGTTCACCGCCGGCAACCTGCTTCCCCCGCAGGTCCTCGCCGCCCCGCTGTTCGAGATGGCAAAGCACTTCGAAGTGCCGTACTCGGTCAGCGATTCCGGAAACATGCTGAACACGTACATCATTGTGATCGCGGTCAATACCGCCTTCCAGATGGGTTTCTGCACCTTTGTGCTGTCCAACTACATGAAGGCGCTCTCCGCGGACCTGACCGAGGCCGCCCTGGTGGATGGGGCCGGCATCTGGCGGCAGTACCGGGAGATCATCATGCCACTATGCCGGCCGGCGTTCGCCGCCCTCGGCACGCTGCAGGTCATCTTCATCTACAACGACTACTTCTGGCCCCTCATCTTCATCCAGAGCGGCAACCGGCTTCCGATCACCACGGCCATCAACAACCTGCAGGGAGAATTCCTGAGCAACTACAACCTCCTGGCGGCCGGTGCAGTCATCACTGTCATTCCCACGCTGGTGATCTACCTGCTCCTGCAGCGGCAGTTTGTTGCGGGGCTGACTCTTGGTTCAAGCAAGGGGTAGACCATCATGGAACGTGACGGGGATATCAGTCCCCCGCCTCAGCACGAAAGGAATTCCATGCTCCCCGCAGCACGCCACCAGGCAATCGTGGACGCCGTCCAGCGCGAACGGGTTGTCCGCGTCTCGGACCTGGCCCAACAACTGGGTGTTTCGCTGATGACTGTCCGTCGGGATATCGAGTTGCTGGAGGAGGGCGGCAAACTGGAACGTATCCACGGCGGCGCCAAGCTCCCCGGCGATGCCAGCACCCACGAGCCAGGCTTCGAACTTAAGTCCACGCAGCTGACAGCGGAGAAGCGTGCCATTGCAATTGAAGCGGCCGCACTCGTCCAGGAAGGGATGGCGGTGGGGCTGAGCGCCGGGACCACAACGTGGGCGCTCGCCAAGGAACTGGTCAACGGCCCGCAAATCACGGTGGTCACCAACTCGGTGCGCATCGCTGACCTGTTCCACCATGCTGCGGCAACGGGCCCGGCCCGCTACAGCTCCACGGTGATCCTGATCGGCGGCCAGCGCACGCCGTCGGACGCCCTGGTTGGCCCCATCGCGACCAGCGCGCTGAAGCAGCTGCACCTGGACGTGCTGTTCCTTGGCGTCCACGGCATGGAAACCGTCGCCGGCTTCACTACGCCCAACCTGCTTGAGGCCGAAACGAACCGGGCCTTTGTGGCCGCAGCGCGGAAAACTGTCGTGCTGGCCGACCACACCAAATGGGGGGTGCTGGGCATCAGTTCCATTGCGTCGCTGGACGAAGTGGACGAGGTCATCAGTGATCTCGGGCTGGGTCCTGAGGCGCAACGTGTCCTGCAGGAGAAAGTTGGCAGGCTTCGGCTCGCTGCAGCCTAGGGGCAGCCGCAGGACTGCCGGATCTGCAACTCGGCAGGAAAGATGAGATGTTCGGATTCGTGGCCGCGATGGGCGCCTATCAGGGCGCTGACTGCGGCCTCCGCCATTGCCTTTGCCGGCTGTTTCACTGTGGTGAGGGGAGGCCAGCTGTACTCAGCTTCAGCCGAGCCGTCGAACGAGGCCAGCGCAATGTCTCCGGGCACGGAGACCCCCGCCTCATGGAGCGCGCGGAGGATACCGACAGCCTGCAGGTCAGACGTGGCAAAAATGGCCGTCGGGCGGCTCGCGGAGGCCAGGAGGCGTTTCCCTGCAGCGTAGCCGCCTTCCCGGGTGAAGGCGGTACGGACAATGGGGCCTTCCGGCAGTCCTGCCCCCGCCAGAGCCTGCAGCCAGCCCTCTTCACGGCCGTCATAATAGTTGCCGGTGTTAGTACCCATGGCGAGGGCGATACTGGTGTGTCCGTGGCCGATCAGGTGTTCAACGGCTGATTTTGCGCCCGCCACCAGATCCACGCCCACGCTGTTGAATCCGGGCGCATCGGCACTGTGGTTCAGCAGAACAACAGGTATCTCCGCCGATTCAAGGTCCGTCAGGCCCGGTTCCATCAAGACACTGGACAGGATGACGCCGTCCACCTGGCGTGCTGCAAGGTTGCGGACATGCCGGAGTTCCTTCGCGAGGTTTCCATCCGAGTTGGTAAGCAGCAGGGCGTAGCCCAGTTCGGCGGCAGCATCTTCAACAGCGTGTGCCAGCAGCGAGAAGAAAGGGTTGCTGTTGTCCGGAATAACCAGCCCTATGGTTTCGCTGGATCCTAGTTTCAGGGCCCGGGCGGCAGCGTTCGGACGGTACCCCAGCCGGCGGATGGCGTCCTGGACCTTCGCTTCCGTGGCCGGCGCCACTCGCTTGGGCCCGCCGTTCACTACGTAGCTGACGACGGCGGTGCTGACGCCCGCGTACCGGGCAACATCCTTGCGGGTCACCGGGCCGCGCGGGGCCTGCAATGCGGGAGTCGTCATGGTGTACATGCTAGCTATCAGATCCCCGGCGCGTCACCGAAGTCACGGATGGGCAGACGCTCTCCGCCGCGGAGGGCGGACTGGTGCGCCACGATGCCAGGCAGCGTGAACCGGGCGGCAACCCAGGCGTTGACCGGCGGCTGCGTGCCGGTGTTGACCGCTGTTACGAAGTCATCCACGAGGAAGTGGTGGCTGCCTTCGTGGCCGTTCGGTGCGCCGCGGAACTCCTCAGGCAGCCGGTCAGCATCATGGACCGGCGAGAGTCCGGAGACGAAGGCGTCCCGTAGTTCCGGCGCAACGTTGGCCAGCGACGGGTCATCCAGGGACATGCTGGGACGTGTTTCCAGCTGCTCGGAAATGTCGTGGACGTTTTCCTTGTCCTGCCAGACCGTGACATTTGCGAGCTGTTCAAAGCTGGCCTCCGTCCCGAAGAAGCGGAACCGGGACTCCCTGATGTGTGACGGATAGCCCACGCGGCGCATCTCGTTAGTGCGCATAACGCCGCCGTCGTTCAGTTCAAATAGGGCCGTGGCATTGGAGAAGTCGTTGCCGAACATGCTGATTTCCTTGTCAAAGACGCCGTCGTTGCGGTCGTCCTTGACACCGACGCAGCTGACGCTGACGGCATGGGCGGGGACCGCACCGAGCACTCCCCCGAGCGCGTGCGTCGGGTACAGCATTGGCGGGTAACTGGCGGTTTCCTTCCAGCGGTCACCGCCGCTGTACTGGTAGGCATCGTAGAAGCCCAGGTCCATGTCGTGGACATAGTCCCCCTCGGTGTAGAAGATCCGCCCGAAACGGCCGGCCGCGTGCTGCTTGCGTGCATAGACGGTGGCCGGGTTGTAGTAGCTGGTCTCCCCCATCATGTAGACCTTTCCGGTCTCGCGCACGGCATTGATGATGCGGGCGATCTCTTCCTCGGAAATAGCCATGGGGACGGCCGAGTAGACGTGCTTGCCGGCGCGGAGCGCCTTTTCCACCAGCGGACCGTGTGTCCAACGCTGGGTGAAGATGGCCACGGCATCGACGTCGGATTCCAACAGTTCATCAAAACCTGCCTTCACACCCGCAAGGTGCAGGCGGTCCGCTGCTTCGGCTGCACGCAATGAAACTTCATCCACCACATAGACGGCACTGACACCGGGGTGGAGATTGAAGAGGTGCGCGAACTGGCCGCCGAACTGGCCAACTCCTACTACGCCGATTGAAAACGTCATTGTTTGCCTTCCGTAGATGCCTTGCGGGAGCGCCGGGCAAGCGCTCTCCATCAGAATCGCCAGTCTTTCACCTGAATCTACTCGAGTCAATGACCAAGTTGCTGGATAAATCCCTTTAGAAATAAAAGAAACATCAACACTTGCCACCCTCAATCTACTCGTGTAGATTCCTCATCAGTTGTTATCCACATCACAGTCAGGAAAGGGTCGACGATGACCACCCTTGCCAAAAACGCGAGACCCGCACCGCCCCAAACCGGAGCACCCAAGCCGCGCGGCGGTTACCGCCGGCTCGGCGACCTCAAGATCGCCCTGTTCTTTATCGCCCCGGCCATGATCGGGTTCTTCTTCTTCTACGTTGTCCCAACCATCCGCGGCGTGTACCTGAGCTTCACGGAGTACAACATTCTCGGAGACCCCACCTGGGTGGGGATGGACAACTACACGGCGATTGCCAAGGACCCGCTGTTCTGGAATTCCCTGGCCGTCACGGGCCAGTACGTGGTCCTCAACATCGTCCTCCAGACGGCCCTGGCCCTGGGCCTGGCCCTCCTGATGCATCAGGTCGCGAAGTCCACGCTGATCCGTGGCGCCCTGCTCCTGCCCTACCTGATGTCGAACGTTATCGCGGCGCTGCTCTGGTTCTGGATGCTCGACTACCAGATCGGCGTGGTCAACCAGTTCATCGAATGGGCCGGACTCCCACGCGTCGCGTTCTTCGGCAGCGAAGAGTGGGCCATCCCCACCCAGGCAGTCATCAACACCTGGCGGCACATGGGGTACACCGCGCTGCTCATCTTCGCCGGCCTGCAGGCCATCCCGGGCAACATCTATGAGGTCGCCAAGCTGGACGGCGCCTCAGCGTTCCAGACCTTTCGCAAGATCACCATTCCGCTGCTCCGCCCGGTCCTGGTACTGGTCCTCGTGGTGACCGTGATCGGATCCTTCCAGGTCTTCGACACCGTGGCCGTCACCACCCAGGGCGGACCGGTCAACGCCACCCGCGTGATCCAGTACTACATCTACCAGCGGGCCTTCACCGAGTCGGACTTCGGTTACGGATCCGCCATCGCCGTCATTCTCTTCCTCATTCTCGCCCTGGTGGCCTTCATCCAGATGAAGTTCCTCAAGGGCAACGAGTCGGACCTGGACTAAGGAGTCCCCATGACATCCACCACCAGCCGCGCACCGCTGCAGGCCCCGGCCCGCCGCCGTCGTCCGTTCAACACCCGCCGCGCAGGCGCCTGGGCCCTCCTGGTCCTGGCCATCGCAGTCTCCGTCCTCCCGTTCCTCTGGGTGCTGCGGACGGCGCTGTCCACCAATGCGGCCTTGGCCGCCAATTCGGCCAGCCTGCTTCCCGCGGAGTTCACCTTTGGCGCCTTTATGCGGGTGTTCGGGCTGCAGAGCCCCGCGGATGCCATCGCCGAGGGCGGTTCCGGGGCCACCATAGATTTCTGGCTGTACCTGAAAAACTCCATCATCTTCTCGTCCATCACCACTGCCGGAGCCGTATTCTTCAGCGCGATGGCTGCCTACGCGTTTGCCCGGCTGCGCTGGAGGGGCCGGAACGCGGTGTTTAGCCTGTTCCTGGGCACCATGCTGGTCCCGCCGATCTTCACGGCACTGCCCAACTTCCTGCTGATCAAGAACCTGGACCTGCTCAACACCATGCTCGGCATGGTCCTGCCCTACCTCTTTATGACTCCGTTCGCCATCTTCTTCCTCCGCCAGTTCTTCCTGAACATGTCCCGCGAGGTGGAGGAAGCAGCCATGCTCGACGGCGCCAAGCACTTCCGCATCTTCTTCCAGATTGTGCTCCCCAACGCCGCCGCACCCATCGCCACCCTCGCACTGCTCACCTTCATCGGCCAGTGGAACGAGTACTTCTGGCCACTGCTCGTCGGCTCACAGGACGATGTGCGCGTCCTCCAGGTGGGCCTCGGCGTCTTCAAATCACAGGCACCCCAGGGTTCCCCGGACTGGTCCGGCCTGATGGCCGCGACCCTCGTTTCGGCCCTGCCTGTCCTGATCCTCTTCGCCGCCTTCGGCAAGAAGATCGTCAACTCCATCGGTTTCTCCGGCATCAAGTAATCCCCCTAAACCTCACTCCCCATCTCCCAAACGGAAAGTAGAACCATGAAGAAATCCCTCGGCGCCGTCGCCGTCGCCGCAGTTATGGCACTGTCCCTGTCCGCCTGTGGCGGAGGATCATCCTCCTCGGCAGAGTCAGCCAAGGGCGAGATCAACTACTGGCTGTGGGACGCCAACCAGCTGCCCGCCTACCAGCAGTGCGCCGACGACTTCAAGAAAGCCAACCCGGACATCTCGGTCAAGATCACCCAGCGCGGCTGGGACGACTACTGGAGCACGCTGACCAACGGCTTTGTTGGCGGCACCGCCCCGGACGTTTTCACCAACCACCTAGGACGCTACGGTGAGCTTGCCGAAAACAAGCAGCTGCTGGCCATCGATGACGCCGTCACGAAGGACAACATTGACCTGAGCCAGTACAACGAGGGCCTCGCGGACCTCTGGGTTGGCCAGGACGGCAAGCGCTACGGCCTGCCGAAGGACTGGGACACCATCGGTTTGTTCTACAACCAGGACATGCTCGCCAGCGGCGGCGTCACCGAGGACCAGATGAAGAATCTCACCTGGAACCCCCAGGACGGCGGCACCTACGAGCAGGTCATCGCCCACCTGAGCGTTGACAAGAACGGCAAGCGCGGCGACGAAGCCGGATTCGACAAGAACAACGTCGCCGTCTATGGCCTTGGCCTCAACGGCGGCGGCGACTCCTCCGGACAGACGGAGTGGAGCTACCTCACCAACACCACCGGCTGGTCCCACACGGACAAGAACCCGTGGGGCACCCACTACAACTACGACGACCCCAAGTTCCAGGAAAGCATGGAATGGTTCGCGGAGCTGGCTACGAAGGGCTACATGCCCAAGCTGGAGACAACTGTCGGCGCCAGTATGGCCGACACCTTCGCGGCCGGTAAGTCCGCCATCAATGCCCACGGTTCGTGGATGACCGGCCAGTACACCAGCTACCAGGGCATCAAGGTGGGCATCGCCCCCACTCCGGTGGGCCCCGAAGGCAAGCGTGCCTCGATGTTCAACGGCCTGGCCGACTCGATCTGGGCCGGAACCAAGAAAAAGGACGCCTCGATCAAGTGGGTTGAGTACCTCGCCTCGGCTGACTGCCAGGACGTCGTAGCGGCCAAGGCCGTCGTCTTCCCCGCGCTGAAGGCTTCTTCTGACAAGGCCGCGGCAGCGTTCAAGGCGAAGGGTGTGGATGTCAGCGCATTCACCGAGCAGGTCAAGAACAAGACGACCTTCCTGTACCCGATCACGGACAACACCGCCAAGGTCAAGGGCATCATGGAGCCCGCCATGGACGCAGTAGTGTCCGGCAAGGCCCCTGCCAGCTCCCTGACCCAGGCCAACGAACAGGTCAACGCCCTCTTCAAGTAGGCCACCAGCTTGACCGGCTGCGCGCCGCGGGGCCTTGTGTTCCCGCGGCGCGCAGCCTAGTTTTTTCTTACTCCCACCCTTCAGAAGGACAGCATCATATGGACCCGCTCCACCTCCGTTCCGCCGGCACCAGCCTGGTGATCAGCTTCGACAACGGAGAGGCCGAGGTCATCCACTGGGGCGCGGACCTTGGCAGCGCACTCCCGGAACTCGCCATCCTCGGCGAACCGATCCCGCACTCCGCTATCGACGCCACCGTGCCCGCCGGTCTCCTGCCCCAGGCATCGTCCAGCTGGCGCGGCCGTCCCGCCCTCCGCGGCCACCGCATCGCCGACGGCGTCTCCGGCCTTGACTTCTCGGCCCGCCTCCGCACGGTGACAGCGAGCACCGAGGGCAACTCCGCCATCATCGTCCAGTCCGATGCCGACGCCGGCGTCACGGTCTCGTCCGCCCTGACACTGCACGACGGCGGCCTGCTGGAGCTGCGCCACACCCTCACCAACGACGGCGCCACGCCCTACCAGCTCGACGAGCTGGCCACCGTCCTCCCGGTGGCGCCGGACGCCGTCGAACTCCTTGACCTGACCGGGCGCTGGTGCCGGGAAAGCCACCCGCAGCGCCGCCCCATCCAGCAGGGCACCTGGGTACGCACGGGCCGGCATGGCCGCACCGGACACGACTCCTCGCTGCTCTTCGCCGCCGGCACCGCCGGCTTCGGCAACCGCCACGGAAGAGTCTGGGCCACACACCTGGCCTGGAGCGGCAACCACGAACACTTCGCCGACAGCATCGGGGACGGCCGCACCATGATCGGCGGTTCGGAGCTCCTGGGCCCCGCCGAGGTCATCCTTGAGCCGGGCGGCAGCTACACCACCCCCACCTTGTTCGCCGCTTACTCGGACCGCGGCCTGGACGGCATCAGCGAGGCGTTCTACAACTGGTTCCGCTCCCGCCCCCATCACGTGCTGCCCGCCGCCGCCACCGGCCTGCCCGCCGGCACGCCGCGTCCGGTGGTGCTGAACACCTGGGAAGCGGTCTACTTCGACCACAACCTGGACACGCTGATCGAGCTGGCTGATTCCGCCGCCGAACTCGGCGTGGAACGGTTTGTGCTCGACGACGGCTGGTTCCGCGGCCGCCGCGATGACCACGCCGGCCTGGGCGACTGGTACGTCGACGAGTCAATTTGGCCCGACGGCCTCACGCCCCTGATCGATGCCGTGACCTCGCGCGGGATGGAGTTCGGGCTCTGGGTGGAACCGGAAATGGTCAACCTGGACTCGGACATCGCCCGGGCGCATCCGGACTGGATTGTTGGTCCAGCCGCCGCCTCACACAAGGACGGCGGCCGCCTGCCACTGGAGTGGCGCAACCAGCACGTGATCGACCTCGTGAACCCGGACGCGTGGCAGTACATCTTCGACCGCGTGGATGCACTGCTGCGGGAGAACAACATCAGCTACCTCAAGTGGGACCAGAACCGGGACCAGCTGGAGCACGGCCACGCCGGCCGCTCCTCCGTCCACGAACAGACCCTCGCCGCCTACCGTCTCTTCGACGAACTCAAGAAGTCCCACCCCGGCGTCGAGATCGAGAGCTGCTCCTCCGGCGGCGCCCGCGTGGACCTGGGCATCCTGGAACGGACGGACCGGATCTGGGCCTCGGACTGCAACGACGCCCTGGAACGGCAGACCATCCAGCGCTGGACCGGGCTGGTAGTCCCGCCCGAGCTGGTGGGTGGACACATCGGACCGACCGTCTCGCACACCACAGCCCGCACCCACGACCTCTCCTTCCGCGCCATCACCGCCCTGTTCGGCCACTTCGGCATGGAATGGGACGTCCGTGAAGTCCAGGGCGCCGAACGCGCGGAACTCAAACGCTTCATCGGGATCTACAAGGAACACCGCGGCCTGATCCACTCCGGGCGCATGGTCCGCGCCGACGTCCCCGACGATTCCCTCATGCTCCACGGCGTGGTGGCCGACGGCGGTGCAGACATGGGTGAAGGTTCGACGGCGGCGCTGTTCGCCCTCGTCAGCACGGGCACGTCGTTCGCTGAACAGACCGGCCGGATCACCATCCCCGGCTTGGAACCGGACCGTGGCTACCGGGTGGAAGCCATCTTCCCGGCGCCCGGAGACGCCGACTACGCCCACACGTTCACCCAGGTGCGGCCACCGGCCTGGCTGGCGGACGGGGCGGTGGCCGGCGGCCGCTTCCTGGCCGAAGTGGGCCTGCCCATGCCCATCCTCAACCCGGAACACGCCGTGGTCCTGAGGTTCACGGCGCTCTAGGGTCGCTTGCGACGGATTCTGCACCATCATTCACCTGCCACTGTCCACGGCCGCCGGAAATCCGGCCCGGTGGAATCGCCCGGGCCGAATGATGGTGCAGAATCCGGCAGGTAGATTGGATTCATGACTGACGTTTCCTCCCCTGACTCCGCGTCCGCTGCCGGGCGTGGCACCATCCTCGTGATCAACGGCCCCAACCTCAACTTGTTGGGCACCCGTGAGCCGGAGAAGTACGGCACCTCCACCCTCGCGGACGTGGAGCAGCTGGCGGCCACGGCGGCGCAAGCGCACGGCTTCACCGTGGAATGCGTCCAGTCCAACCATGAGGGCGTGCTCCTGGACGTTATCCACGCTGCCCGCGGCACCGCCGTCGGGATTGTGCTGAACGCCGGCGCCTTCACCCACACCTCCGTGGCCCTGCGCGACGCCCTGGCAGCGGTGCAGCTTCCCGCCGTCGAGGTCCACATCACCAACGTGCACCAGCGCGAAGAATTCCGGCACCACTCGTTCCTGTCCCCCGTGTGCGCCGCGGTGATCGTGGGCGCCGGGGTCTTCGGGTACAAGCTCGCCATCGACTACCTCGCCGAAACGCTGTAGCCCGGCGCCGAACGGCTCAGGCCGGAGTGGCCAAGGCCGCCCCGGCTACTTCTGGATGCACTGCCCGGACGACACGGGGGTGCTGAGGCTTGAGGCCTGGGACGCGACCGGGAACAGGTCATCCATGGTGATGGCGAAGCCCATTTCGGCGTCCGAGGTCGCCTTGGCGAAGATGACGCCGGCCACCAGGCCCTCCATGGTCAGCAGCGGCCCGCCGGAGTTACCGGGCTGGACGTTGCCGGCGAGGCGGTAGATCTCCTCCGGGGCCGGGTTTTCGCCGTAGATATCGGGGACCAGGACGGAGCTGATGTCCTGGACGGTGGCGGGGTTGGACTTGAACGGACCGCCGTGGGGGTACCCCGCGAAAGCGGCCGGGCTGCCATTCGGGAGATCGGACGTCAGCGTGAGCGGTTCGGAGGGCAGCCCGTCAACGGCCAGGACGGCGAGGTCGTGCCGGGTGTCGAAGTACACCACCTTCCCGGGCAGCGCGTCGCCGTCGGGAATTTCAACCACCGGCTGCGACACGCCCGCCACAACATGGGCGTTGGTCACAACCCGGCCCGGGGAAACCACAAAGCCGGTGCCGGTCTGGTTCTGGCCGCATTGGTAGGCGGTTCCCGCAATTTTCAGGACTGACTGTGCGGCCCGGTTCAGGGCCGGCGTATCGGTGCTGGCGTTAGGCGCCGCCACTGGCTGCCCCTGGTCCAGGCCTTCAAGCAGCGTGGGGATTCCGTTGCCAATCACTGTGGACCGCAGTTGCGCCATGGTGGTCTTCAACGGAACAGGCGTCAGCCCGTCGATGTACCGGATGACTTTGGACTCGGCCAGTTGCTGCGACACAAACGGAACGCCCAGGGCGCTGACGCTGAAGGCGAGCATGGACATCACCAGGGCCGAGACCACCACGTTCACGGCTCCGCCCACCAGCCGGTCCATCGCTCGCAGCGGCTTGATCCGCACCGCGCCGCGGATTTTGCGCCCGATCATGGTCCCGAGGCCATGGCCCAGCGCCATCAGTACAACGGCCGCGGCCACGATGGCCGTCAGCCTCCAGCCGGAGTCATCCACGAAACCGCTGACCAGCGGAACGGCGAAGAATGCGGCCACCGCGCCCGCGGCGAAGCCCGCGATACCGCCGAGGGTGACCAGGAAGCCGTTGCGCAGGCCATAGATCAGGTAAGACAGCAGGGCCAGGATCAGCGCCAGGTCCAGAACGGTCAAGCCAAACACTGACGCTCCTCTAATACGGTTGAGACCCAATTCTAGTGGCGCAGGCTGACATTGTTCTGTGGGCGTCAGTCCACCGGCCCTGCGGGCCGAGTTCGTCCCGCGTTCGGTCGTAAAAATCACAGGCCGGGCGCGGCCGGGCACCGTATCGGGCCCGCATTACACACTGTCAGCGGCGTTTCCGCTGCCAAGTACGTCACAGAACCTTGAAAATTCTGAAACAATGGCAAAAGCGCCACAGCCGACACTTTTTATTCAGGAGATTTCATGGACATCGAGGTACTGCGCCGAGCACCCCTATTTGCCACGCTCGACGACGAAGCATTCCGCCTGCTGACGGATGAGCTGACCGAGGTGGACCTCTCCCGCGGTGCATCGGTATTCCGCGAGGGCGACCAGGGCGACCAGCTCTACTTCATCGTCTCCGGCAAGGTGAAGCTGGGCCGCACGTCCCCCGATGGCAGGGAGTCCCTGCTCGCCATCCTTGGCCCGGGTGAACTCTTCGGCGAAATGGCGCTCTTTGACCCGAGCCCCCGGACGGCCACGGCAACGGCCGTCTCCGAAACCCGCCTGGCCGGCCTGAAGAACGAAAGCCTCAACGCTCTCCTCCGGACGCGCCCCGAGGTTTCGGCGCAGCTGCTGCAGGCCCTGGCCCGCCGCCTGCGCCGCACCAACGATTCGCTCTCGGACCTGGTCTTCTCCGACGTCCCCGGCCGCGTGGCCAAGGCACTGCTGGATCTGGCCGACCGCTTCGGCCGCCCGGCAACGGACGGCGTCCTGGTAGCCCACGAGCTCACGCAGGAAGAACTGGCCCAGCTGGTAGGCGCCTCCCGCGAGACGGTCAACAAGGCCCTGGCAGAGTTCGTCCAGCGCGGCTGGCTCCGCCTCGAGGCCCGTGCCGTAGTGATCCTGGACATGCAGCGCCTCCGCCAGCGCTCCCGCTAGTCCCAGTTGCGTCCGGCCCGAGGCCGGCATCCTCCGCGTGCTGCGCCCCACCGTCCCCTAACCTCGCGAGCTCGGCCAGGGAACCCGGACGGTGTGGGCCCACTTCGTTGCTCTGACGCACGCTTCCGGATGCCGGACCTCGGGCCTTTTGCGTTACCCCCTGCCAACGCTCTCTCACGTCCTGCGGGTTTTTCGTAAACGCTCTCTCACTTTCTTAAGGAAAGTGAGAGAGCATCGCCGAGAAACCGGTGATAAGTGAGAGAGCGTTCGAGCTGGGCGGCGGTCTTTCGCGTAGGAGCGCATCACGGCGCATCGGGAACCGGAGGTCGCACAGCGACCGAAGGCTCCCCCTATGCGCCGTGTCTAAGCGACGGCGAAAGGCTGCCGCCCAGCGGTCCCAGCCGAGGATCTCCGTTTTCGGTCCGCGGAGCTAGCGTTCGCGCTGGGGGTCTCCGGCTACGGTTTTGGCGGCCTCTACTTCGAGCATCAGTGTGCCCTCTTCGTCGACAAGCCGTGCCTGGTACACGTGGGGTTTGCGCTTGTAGCTCAGGTAGGCGATGCAGCCGTTTGCGGCGGCCATCTTCTCGAGCATGATCTCCGAGCCCGGTACCAGGAGCTGGCCGAGAGTGAGGCCCACGGTATTTTCCTGGCCCACTTCATCGCCCAGGGCAGTGGTGCCGCGTGCGGCGATGGCCTGGGTGGCGCACACCCAGCGTCCCCAGACACCTTTGCTCTGCAGCAGGCTGGGCTGCTGGTTCATGGGCACTGTGGCTGCGAAGTAGCGGGTGTCGAAGCGGCGGTGCGCGAAGTCCGGGGTGCGCCAGTTGACGAGCGGCTTCAGCAGGTCGGTCCGCAGCGAGAGTCCCCGCTTGGCGAGGAGCTCAGTGAAGGTCTTCTCCTGGTCAGCAACGGCCACGCGGGCACGCATCCAGTCGTGCGTTGACGTGGCTTCCACCGTGGTGGACATGTCAGGCCCGGCCAGGAGCACGCCGGTTTCCTCAAACAGTTCGCGGATGGCGCCCACCACGTGGCGGCGCGCCAGCCCGACGTCGTCCGTCCCCATCTGCTCGGCCCAATGCTGGGGTGAGGGCCCCAGCCAGCCGACGGCGTCGTGGTCGGACGCCTCCAGGGAACCTCCGGGGAACGCGAGGACGCCCAACGGCGAGGAGCCGGGCCGGTACCCCAGCCACGTCTCCAGGCCGGTGGGCGAGTCCCGCAAAAGCACCACGGACGAAGCGTAGCGGGCAGCACGCGGAGTCCGCTCGCCGTGTTCGAGCCAGCTTTGGGCAGCCCCTTCAAGATCCGGAGGAAGGGCAAACAGACGTCGGGAGAGCTGAGGCAATTGAGTGAACCGGGTCCTTAGCTGAATTCAGCGATCAGTTCGACCTCAACGGGAGAGTCGAGCGGAAGAACCGACACGCCGACGGCGGAGCGGGCGTGCCGGCCTGCCTCACCAAAGACCTGGCCGAGGAGCTCGGACGCACCGTTGATGACGCCAGGCTGTCCGGTGAACGCCGGATCGGAGGACACGAAGCCCACCACCTTGACGATGCGGGTGATGCGGTCCAGATCGCCGATGACGCTCTTGATGGCCGCCAACGCGTTGATGGCGCAGACAGCGGCGTAGGCCTTGGCGTCCTCAGGGGACACGGTGGGCTCGTCAGAGTGGCCTTCCGTGCCGGTGGAAACCTTGCCGGTTGCTTCGAGTTTGCCATTAATAAACGGCAGCTGGCCGGAGGTGTAAACATGGCTGCCGGTGATGACAGCCGGGACGTAGGCGGCGACGGGAGCAGCCACCTCGGGGAGGGTCAGTCCGAGCTCGGCGAGGCGCTGCTCGACGGCGGAAACCGGCACTGAATCAGACGCGTTTTCCGGCGTGGATACAGGGCCGGACGTGGTCTCTGCGGGGGTGCTCATTGCTACTGCTTCTCCCTCTTGAGGTAGGCAACCAGACCGTTGCCGTCCGGTCCGGTGATTACCTGGACGAGCTCCCAGCCGTCCTCTCCCCACTGATCCAGGATCTGCTTAGTGGCGTGAATAATGAGCGGAATCGTGGCGTACTCCCATTTGGTCATGAGAGAAAGACTAGTCGTTGCCGGTAAAGTGGAAAACATGGTGACTCGTAAGAACCCCATTTTCGACACGGCCACTACCCTCGGAAAGATCTTTGGCTTCCTTGGTGTGAGCGCGATTTGTGGTGTCCTGGTGGCGGGGCTGCTAGTCCCGGCCGCCGCTGTTTCGGGCAGCGCGGCCAGCGGTTCTATCGAGTTCTTCGATACCCTCCCGGCAGAGCTGCAGGTGGACCCGCCCAGCCAGTCCACGCGGATCCTCGCCGCGGACGGCAGCCTGATCGCGAACCTGTATGAGGAAAACCGGACCAAGGTTGCCCTCGACCAGATTTCGCCGTTCATGCAGGAAGCCATCATCGCTGTCGAGGACAGCCGGTTCTACGAGCATGGCGGTGTGGACACCACCGGCATCCTCCGCGCCATGGTCAGCACGGCCCGTGGCAACAAGCAGGGTGCCTCCACCATCACCCAGCAGTACGTGAACAACGTTCTCAACGCCAACCTCGCAGCCGAGGGAAACACTGACGACATCAAGCTCAACGGTGTTAACAAGGGTGTGGGAGACAAGCTTCGCGAAATGAAGCTCGCGATCGCCCTCGAGAAGGAATTCTCCAAGGAGCAGATCCTTGAGGGTTACCTCAACATCGTCTTCTTCAACCGCGACGCGTACGGCATCGAGGCCGCCTCCAAATTCTTCTTCAGCACCACCGCCAAGGATCTGACCCTCCCGCAGGCAGCCCTCCTCGCTGGCCTCGTCAACAGCCCGTCAGCGTTCGACCCCATCACCAACCCGGAGAACGCCAAACAGCGCCGCGACCTGGTGCTGGGCCTCATGCTGAACCAGGGAAAGATTACCCAGGCCGATCACGACGCCGCCGTGGCCACACCGGTGGAGCCGAAGGTCACCCCGTCACGCCAGGGTTGCGCGTACGCCAGCACGGCACCCTATTTCTGCGACTATGTGCTTCACCTGCTGCTGAACAACCCTGCTTACGGTGCGGATGTGAAAGAGCGCGAGCAGAAGATCTTCCGCGGCGGCCTGACCATCACCACCACGCTGGACGTCAACGCCCAGAACGTTGCCCAGGTTGAGTCTGATGCGGCCGCCGGCGTTAATCCGGACAACTGGGGCGCGTCCATCGTCTCCGTGCAGCCCAACACCGGCAAGATCCTGAACATGGCGCAAAACACCTCGTTCCTGCCCACCGAAGGGAAGTTCAACCAGACGCAGAACTTCAACGTGGACAAGCTGGACAAGGACGGCAACGACCTCAACGGCCTGGGCGGATTCCAGCCCGGCTCCACCATGAAGCCCTTCACGTTCGCCGAGTGGCTGAACGAGGGCAAGTCCATGAACACCAATATCAACGCCGCCACACGCAAGTACCCGCAGAACTTCCCCTGGAAGAACACCTGCCCGGAACCCACGGTGGGCTGGTATGACGCCAGGATTCCCGGCAGCTTCGACCTGCAGAACTCCGACGACGGCTACTACCGGAACATGACGGTCCTGTACGGCCTGATGAACTCGATCAACACGGCCACCTTTGCCTCGGCGGCACAGGTTGACCTCTGCGGCATCCAGAAGATCGTGGATGCGGTCGGAATCCACGGTGGCCTGCCGGTGGGTGACGATCCCAACCCGCCGGTCAAGATGACCACGCTGGCCAACCTGATCGGCTCCACGCAGACCGCCCCGCTGACCATGGCCTCCGCGTTTGCCACGTTCGCCAACGATGGCAAGTACTGCGAGCCCATCGCCATCACCTCTGTCACGGACCAGACCGGCGCACAGCTCCCGGCCCAGGCCACCGCTTGCCGCGATGCGGTCAAACCGGAGGTCGCCCGGGGGGTTGCATACGCCATGCAGGAAGTTCTGAACGCCGGTTCCGGTTCCCTCATCCAGCCGCGGCTCTCCACCAAGACCAACTTCCCGGTGGCTGCCAAGACCGGCACCAACGACACCAACGGGTCCACCTGGGTGGTCGGGTACACCACCGGTGTGGCCACCGCGGCCTGGTTCGGCGACCCGCTGGGTGACCAGCTGCGGCCCGGCCGGAACCTGACGATCAACGGAAAGAGCTACGAGTCGATCGACGGTTACATGATCGCCGGTCCCATGTTCTCCAAATACATGGCCCAGGTAGCTCCGGCCTACGGCACCAACCCGTTCCCGGCCCCGCCCACCAATATGGTGAACGGAACACCGGCCCGGACCACGCCACCAACTCAGGCCACCGCGCCTGCCCCGGCCCCGGCCCCACAGCCGTCCACCGCGCCGAGCAGCAACGGCAACGGCGAGAAGAAGGACTAGCCGCCCATGGCAGTCAGCCCAGCATTGGCCAGCCGCGTCCGGAACACCGGGCGCGGCTTTGCCGTCACCGCCGGCGCGGGCGCTGCGGCGGGTCTCGCAGCCTTCGGATACGGGTTGTGGGAGAAGAACCAGTTTGTCCTGCGCGAGGAGACACTGCCCATCCTGCCGGCAGGCCACGCGCCCTTCCGCGTCCTGCACCTCAGCGACATCCACTTCGTCCCGGGCCAGGACACCAAGGCGCGTTGGCTTGAATCGCTGGCGTCGCTGGAGCCGGACCTGGTAGTCAACACCGGAGACAACCTCAGCCACGTCAAAGCCGTGGAGCCTCTGCTCAAGGCACTGCGCCCACTCCTGGAATTTCCCGGCGTTTTCGTTCCGGGGTCCAACGACTACTTTGGCCCCAGCTTCAAAAACCCCGCGTCCTACCTGCTGGGGCCGTCCAAGGCCACGCCCAAACCCGTCGAACTGGACTGGCCGCGGCTGCGGTCCGGCTTCGGCATGGGCGGCTGGGTGGACCTCACCAACCGGCATCAATCGGTGGTCTTGAAGAGGATCCGGTTCGACTTTTCCGGCGTGGACGATCCGCATTTGAACCGGGAGCGCTACGCTGGCTGGCCCCGCGGCACCCGTGACCAGGACCAAAACGCGCACCTCCGGGTTGCGGTCATCCATGCCCCCTACCAGCGGGTCCTGGACCACTTCACCCAGGACGGCGCGGACCTGCTGCTGGCGGGCCACACCCACGGCGGCCAGCTCTGCATCCCCGGCTACGGCGCCCTGGTGGCCAACTGCGACCTCCCCACGTGGCGGGCCAAGGGACTCAACGACTGGGAAAGCAACGGACGTACGACGCCGGTCAACGTCTCGGGCGGCATCGGCACCTCCCGGTTCGCTCCCATCCGCATCGCCTGCAAACCCGAGGCAGTCCTGCTGACGCTCACCTCCCCCGAATAAAGAACGTGTGAATCGGCTCACGCCATGGCATAGGGTAGTTGCTAAGGGAAACTACATTCGATTTAGAGCTTGAGAAGCGGGCATGGCCAAGCAGACCTCATTTTTCAGATCCATCAGCCGTCTTTATCCTCACGTGAGGCCAATCATCCCCCGGCTGGTGATGGGGCTACTCTGCGCACTCCTGGCCAGCGTCGTGGCGCTGACCATCCCGCAGGTGCTGCGGGTCCTCGTCAATGAGTCCCTCACACCCGGCGGCGCGTCGGACGCCGTCTGGACTGCCGCCGTCGTCATCCTGGTCCTGGGCATCGCGGAAGCGGGCCTCGTGGCCCTCCGCCGGCAGTTTGTGATCAACCCGGCCACCACCGTGGAAACCCGGATGCGGGTCTCGCTGTACGGGCACCTGCAGGACCTGACGGTGTCCTTCCATGACCGCTGGGGCTCCGGCCAGCTGCTGTCCCGCGCCATGACGGACCTGAACTTCCTGCGCCGCTGGATGGCGTTCGGTGCCATCATGCTGGTGGTCACCACACTCACGGTGGTCATCGGCATTGTGGTGATGTTCTCCATGAGCTGGCAGCTGGCGCTGATCTTCCTGGCCGCGGCGGCGCCCATCATGGCCTACGGCTTCCGGTTCCGGACCCGCTTCAGCAAGGTGGCCCGCCGCAGCCAGGACCAGGCCGGCGACCTCGCCACCACCGTGGAGGAATCCGTCCACGGCATCCGCGTCCTGAAGGCCTTCGGCCGCAGCCGCGAGGCCCTGGAGAACTTCAACGAACAGGCCGAGGAACTCCGCCAGACCGAGATCGTGAAGGCGAAGCACCAGGCCACGTTCACCATGGTGGTCACCCTGCTGCCGGAACTCGCGCTCGGCGCCGGGCTGGTGGTGGGCGTGATGCTGTGCGCCAGCGGCCAGCTGAGCATCGGCGCCCTGGTGGCGTTCTTCGCCACCGCCGCCGTCATCGCGACGCCAGTGGAATTCTCCGGCATGCTTCTGGCCATGGCACTCACCGCCAAGTCCGCCGTCGACCGCCACTTCGAGGTCATGGATTCGGTCAACACCATCACCAGTCCCGCGGAGCCGCGCATCCCCTCGCTGCTGAAGGGCGCGCTCAGCTTCACCAACGCCACCTTCGCATTCGAGGACGCACCGGACAAACCCATCCTCAAGAACATCAATCTGGATGTCCGGCCGGGCGAAACCATGGCACTGGTGGGCATCACGGGCAGCGGCAAGAGCGCGCTGATCCAGCTGGTCCCCCGCCTGTACGACGTCACCGACGGCTCCATCACCATTGACGGCGTGGACCTGCGCGAGTTCGACGTCGACGGGCTCCGGCGCGTGGTGGGCGTCGCGTTCGAGGACACCACACTGTTCTCCAATTCGGTCCGCGACAACGTGCTCCTCGGGGCACCGGACCGCAGCGAGGAAGCCCTGGACGAAGCCCTGGATGTGGCGCAGGCGCACTTCGCGTATTCACTGCCGGAGGGCGTGGACACCCTCATCGGCGAGGAGGGCCTGAGCCTGTCCGGCGGGCAGCGGCAGCGGATTGCCCTGGCCCGGGCCATCGCGGCCCGGCCCCGGGTCCTGGTGCTGGACGACCCCCTGTCCGCCCTGGACGTGCACACCGAGGAGCTGGTGGAAACCCGGCTCCGTGCGGTCCTGAAGGACACCACTACGCTGATCGTCGCGCACCGCCCGTCCACTGTGGCGCTGGCCGACCGGGTGGCGCTGCTCGAGGACGGCCGGATCGCCGCCGTCGGAACCCACACCGAACTGCTGGCGCACAACCCCCATTACCGCTACGTCATCGCCAGCCTGGACCAGGAACCACGGGATCTGGATTCGGAGCTGTCGGAGCTTGAGGACGAGTCAAAGGACAGCATCCGATGAGCAGCGCAACCTTCGGCACCGCCAATGAGGACAATACCCACCTCAGCAAGGCGGACAGTAAAACCGTACGACGGCGGTCGCTCGCCCTTTTGGCCACACTGATCCGTCCGGTGCGGCTCAGGTTCTGGCTGACCATCGCCACCGTGGTCCTGTCCCAGGCCGCGCGTGTGGCCGGGCCGGCGTTGATCGCGTTCGGCATCGACAGCGCGCTTCCGGCGCTGCAGGCGGGCGACAACCTCCCGTTGGTGTTCACCGGCGTCGCCTACTTGCTCGCGGCGATCGCGACGGCGGGACTCACCGCCCTCTACGTCACGTCCACCGCGCGGCTCAGCCAGGCCATGCTGCTGGACCTGCGGGTCCGGGTGTTCCGGCATACCCAGCGCCTGAGCCTTGAGTTCCACGAAAAGTACACGTCCGGCCGGATCATCGCCCGGCAGACCTCGGACCTTGAGGCGCTGCGGGAACTCCTCGACTCCGGCGTCAGCTCCCTGGCCTCGGGCCTGCTGTTTATGGTCTTCACGGCTGTCACGGTGTTTGCCTTGGACTGGCGCAGCGGGCTGATCGTGCTGGCCGCGGGCGTTCCCATGTACTTCCTGTCGCGCTGGTACCAGAAGCACTCGCAGATCGTGTTCCGCGAGTCCCGGGTGGTGTCCGCCCGGCTGATTGTGCACTTCGTGGAGACCATGACCGGGATCCGTGCAGTGAAGGCCTTCCGCAAGGAAACGGAGAACGCCGCGAAGTACGGGCAATTGTCCGAGGACTACCGGCTGGTCACGGTGCGCTCCATCAACCTCAACGGCATATTCCAGCCCGGCCTGGTGCTGATCGGCAACGTCTGCGTGGCCGTGGTGCTCCTCTTCGGCGGGTTCCGGGTCCTAGGCGGAGACCTCGCCGTGGGCGTACTGCTGGCGCTGATCCTTTCCACCAAGCGCTTCTTCCAGCCGGTGGACCAGATGGCCATGTTCTACAACTCGTTCCAGAGTGCCCAGGCGGCGCTGGAGAAGGTCTCCGGCCTGCTGGAGGAGGTTCCCACGGTCCGGCCGCCCAAGAACGCCGTGGCGCTCCGCGATGCCCAGGGCACCATCGACTTCAAGGGTGTGGAGTTCGGCTACGGCGACGGCCCGGTCATCATTCCCACCATGGACCTGCACATCCCCGCCGGCCAGACCGTGGCCTTGGTGGGGCAGACCGGTGCTGGAAAATCCACGCTGGCCAAGCTGATCGCCCGCTTCTACGACGTCTCCTCCGGTTCCCTGACCCTGGACGGCGTGGACCTGCGCAGCCTGACCACCACGGACCTGCGCCGGAACATTGTGATGGTCACCCAGGAGGCGTTCCTGTTCAGCGGCTCCGTGGCGGACAACATTGCCTTGGGCCGGCCGGAGGCGACCCGTTCGGAGATCGAGGACGCTGCCCGGGCCGTGGGCGCCCACGAATTCATTACCGAACTCCCCGAAGGCTATGACACGGATGTCAACAAGCGCGGCGGCCGGGTGTCCTCCGGGCAACGGCAACTGATCAGCTTCGCCCGCGCGTTCCTCGCCCGGCCGGCGGTGCTGATCCTCGACGAGGCCACCTCGTCCCTGGACATCCCCTCCGAGCGGCTCGTCCAGAGCGGCCTGGCGCGCCTTCTGCGGGCAACTTCCGACGCCGGCACTTCCGCAGGTGCGCAGGACTCGTCTGGTGCGGGCCCCGCGTCGCCGGGCTCAGCGGCCGCGGCTGGGTCTGCTGCTGCGGGCGGAGGCCGGACGGCGCTGATCATCGCGCACCGCCTCTCCACCGTCGAAACAGCCGACCGCGTCCTGGTGGTCCACGACGGCCGCGTGGTCGAGGACGGCACGCCTGCGGAACTCATCGGCGGCGGCGGCCGCTTTGCAGAGCTCCACGGCGCGTGGAAGGACTCCTTGGTCTGACCGGCGCGCGGGCTTTCCCGGCTTTGGGGTACCCACGGCCGCCGATTTCGCATCCGGGCCCGGCGTCGGCTATTCTTGTAAAGTTGCTTTTGCAGCGGATCGGGATGTGGCGCAGCTTGGTAGCGCGCGTCGTTCGGGACGACGAGGTCGCAGGTTCAAATCCTGTCATCCCGACCAATTGAAAGAGGGTCTCCCCCAGGGGAGGCCCTCTTTTGTATCTCCCGGCTGTCACGTCCCCGGGCAAGGAACGGTCAAGTCCCTGACAAAGAAATAGCCCCGAGGCATGTTGACCATGCCCCGGGGCCGCGCCTCCTGAGAGGATTCCTTACATCGGGTCGGGCCAGTTGCCAACGTTGGTGGTGTAAGTCTTACCCTTGTCCTTGATGGGCTTGGACATGGGATCGGGCCAGTTGCCAACGGCTACGGATACGCCGGTGGTGTCGGCGATGGAACCTGCCGACAGGACAGCCGGGGCCGCCGCAGAAAATGCCAAGGCCGCAGCGAGTACGCCAGCGGCCGCAATCTTCTTCAACATATAAGTTCCTCAATACGAGTCGGATTCGTTACAAAGTCAGCACTGTCCTTGTTGACATACATTGTAAAATGTTTTCCACAGGGACTGTCAAGCATTGAGTACAAAGACTGTCCAGAATTAGGAGGAAAACCCGTGGGCAACGGATTCGGGGAGAAGCTCCGTGCGGAGCGTCTCGAACGTGGGCTGACACAGGCTGAACTGGGCAAGGACCTGTATTCCCCCAGTTATATCTCCCTCCTCGAAACCGGCCGCCGTGAGCCGACGGCGGAAGTGATCGAAGAACTCGCCCGCAGGCTGGAGCTTGCGCCCAAGGCGCTGGAAGCCTGGAGCCAGCCCATCACCGTCAGCGACGCCGAGTACGTCCTGGCCGGCCTCTACGCACGCCAGGCCTGGGACCTCAGGGACTACCCGTTGGCTGCCACCCACGCAGCCAACGCAGCCCAGATAGCCCTGGAGGGCAAGAACACCAGCGCGTGGTGGAACATGACCTACATGCAGGCCGAATGCCTGATCAAGCAGGGCAACTGGCAGGAATGCCAAAAGATCATGCAGCACCTCCTGGAGCACCCGATGGCCACCGAGTCTGCCGGCCTCGCCGTCCGTGCCCGCCAGATGCTCGCAGCTATCTGCCAGGGCCAGGGCCAGCTGAGCACTGCTGTGGAACACGCGCTGGCGGCCGTCCAACTTTGCGGCCAGCTCCCCAACGGTTCCACCCTGATCATCGGCGCCTACCGCGCACTGATCGGCGCGCTGGCGGAGAGCGGCCGCCTGGACGAAGCCTGGAAATACTGCCAGGCCATGAATGACCAGATGGACGAGCACTCCATGTCCCAGCTCGCCGGTGAGGTTGCCTGGGTGATCGGCAACGTTGCGTTTATGCGGCACGACTACCCTGAGGGCATCAAGTACCACGAGCGCGCCGCCCGGATGCTGTCGCCCGCCAACGACATCGATCTGTGGGCCCGTTTCAATAAGGCCTCGGCCGCCGTCCGGTTGTCCTCCGGAATCGTGGAGCCGGAAACACTTTCCAGCATCGAGCGCGCCGAACTGGCCCTGTCCATCGTGGGTGGCAACAAGAGCGACCAGCTCGAAGTTGCGTTCATCCGCGCCCGCTGGCTGTATCTCACGGGTGACATCGTGGCTGCCATCAACAAGCTCCGGGAGATCCACGCGGAATCCGGCGCGCTGGCCAAGCACACGGCAGGGGAAGTTTCACTGCTGCTGGGGAAATCCCTGAAGGCCGCCGGCGAGTCCGACGAAGCCCTGGTCTACCTCGAAGAAGCCCAGAAGGCCTTCAGTGCCGCGGGAGCCTCGGACCGAGTCCAGCAGGCACTGGATGCTGTCCTCGAAATCAGGCTTGCCCAGCAGCGGGCCGCAGCAGCAGCGAAAGACGTTAAAGCAAGCTAGGACGGGCCCAGCCCGAAGCCGGGCCCGTCAAACGGCCTAGGCGAACGTCCTGCCGGTGATCTTCTCGTAGGCCTCGACGTAGCGGCTGCGTGTGCGGGCCACCACGTCTGCCGGCAGGGCAGGCGGTGCCACATCGGAGTCCTTATCCCAACCTGATTCGGCCGACGTCAGCCAGTCGCGCACATACTGCTTGTCGTAGGAAGGCTGCGCCTTCCCCGGCTCATACGTGGCCGCATCCCAGAAACGCGAGGAATCCGGCGTCAGGACCTCATCGCCCAGGGTGATGGCCCCGGACACGGCGTCGTAGCCGAACTCCACCTTGGTGTCGGCCAGGATGATGCCACGTTCGCGGGCGATCTTCTCGGCGCCGGTGTAGATCTTCAGGGTCAGCTCGCTGAGGCGTCCGGCGATGTCGTCCCCCACCATGGCCACAACATCGTTGTAGGAGATGTTCTCGTCGTGCTCGCCCACCTCGGCCTTCGCGGACGGCGTGAAGATGGCCTGTTCCAGCCGGGATCCATCCACCAGGCCCGGCGGCAGCGGAATTTCGCAGACCGTCCCTTTGGCCTTGTACTCCAGCAGTCCGGTGCCGGTGAGGTAGCCGCGGGCGATGCATTCCACGGGGAACATGTCCAGCTTCCGGCAGATCATCGCGCGGCCTTCCACAGCCGCGGGAACGCCGTCTTCCACGGTGGATGCCAACACGTGGTGGACCACGTCAAGCTGGTCGAACCACCACAGGCTCAACTGTGTGAGGATGCGGCCCTTGTCCGGGATTTCGCTGGCCAGCACGTGGTCGTAGGCGCTGATGCGGTCACTGGCCACCACGAGGACACAGTCCTGGCCCACCTGCTGGCGGATGGCTTCGTCCGCCGGCTCGTAGAGGTCGCGGACCTTGCCGGAGTAAACATGCGTCCAGCCCGGCAGGTCCAGGGTTTCGGTGCTGAAGCCGCGGGACTGCTGTGGTTCCTGGGCGGAGTTCTCAGTCATGTTTATGCCTTCGCCTTCGTGACGGGGAGCGCTCCAGTGGCCAGGGCCGTTACCTTGATTTCGCCGCGGGCGGCCTTGCGGCCGATGTCCGTCCGGAACTGTGAGCCTTCCAGCTGGACCAGCTCCACGCCGTCGTACGCCCGTTCCCGGGCCTCCACCAGGTCGCTGCCGAGGGCAACGACGGCGAGCACCCGGCCGCCGGCGGAGATCACCTTGCCGTCGTCGTCGAGCGCTGTGCCAGCGTGGATCACGTGCACGCCGTCGAGCTCATCCACTTTCTTGAGTCCGCGGATGCGGTCACCGGTGCGCGGGGAGTCCGGGTAGTTTTCGGACGCGACGACGACGGCGACGGCGGTCTCCTTGGACCAGCGCAGCTCCTCTGCCTTGTCCAGTTCGCCCTTGGCAGCTGCCAGCAGCAGCGCACCAAGCGGGGTTTTGAGCCGGGCCAGCACGGCCTGCGTCTCGGGGTCGCCGAAGCGGACGTTGAATTCGATGACGCGGGTGCCGCGCGTAGTCAGCGCCAGGCCCACAAACAGCACACCCACGAACGGGGTGCCGCGGTTCGCCATCTCGTTGACCGTGGGCTGGGCCACCCGGTCGATGACCTCCTGGACCAGCCCGGCGGGGGCCCATTCCAGCGGGGTGTACGCACCCATGCCGCCGGTGTTGGGGCCTTCGTCGTTGTCGAAGATGCGCTTGAAGTCCTGCGCCGGGGACAGGGCCACGGTGTTGCGGCCGTCGCACAGGACAAAGACCGACACTTCTGGGCCGTCGAGGAATTCCTCGATCACCACGGTGCCGCCGGCGTCGAAGCACGTCTGTGCGTGGGCCAGGGCTTCGTCGCGGTTGTTGGTAACTACAACGCCCTTGCCGGCTGCGAGGCCGTCGTCCTTCACCACGTAGGGTGCGCCGAAGGTGTCCACGGCCGCCGCGGCTTCCTCGGCGTTGGTGGCCACCATCGCCATGGCTGTGGGGACTCCCGCTTCTGCCATGACTTCCTTGGCGAACGCTTTGGAGGCCTCCAGTTGGGCCGCGGCCTTGCTGGGGCCAAAGACCGGAATACCGGCGTCGCGGACGGCGTCGGAGACGCCGGCAGCCAGCGGCGCCTCGGGGCCCACCACCACGAGGTCCACGCCGAGCTTGGTGGCCAGCGCCGCGACAGCGCCGGGATCATTCCCGTCAATGTTGTGGGTGGGGACCAGCTTGCTGATTCCGGCGTTGCCGGGAGCTGCGTGGACCTCTGAAACGTTGGGGTCGGCGAGCAGGGAGCGGACAATGGCGTGTTCGCGGCCTCCAGGGCCAATGACGAGTACCTTCACAGTCTCCAAGGGTACTTTGTGCACCCTGCCCTTTCCTAAGGGGGTATTCCTAAGCAGTGTCCTTGCCCGGCCATCCCTGTGGCCCGCCGCAACGAATCCAAGGCATGAAGAAGCTTCTGAACTGGCTCAAGGGTCCCGCCGCAATGGCCGCGCTGGCAGGCGTGGCGGCTGCCGCCGTCGTACTCTCCGTTGCGGAGCTGATCGGAGCGTTCTTTACCGCCCGGGCAACCCCGGTGATCGCGTTGGGGTCCACGTTCATCGACTTCACACCGCCGTGGATGAAGGATTTCGCCATCGCCACGTTCGGCACGAACGATAAAGCCGCGCTGTTCGTGGGGATGGGCCTGACCATTTTCCTGCTGGCCTGCGTGCTGGGTGTGGTGGCCTACCGCAAGTGGGCACTGGGCGTTGCCGGTGTTCTGCTGATGGGCGCGGTGATCGTGGTCAGCGTGGTGACACGGGCCAGCGTGAAGCCGATGGATGCCGTCCCCACCGTGCTGGGCACGATTGCCGGGCTGGTGGTTCTGCGGCTTCTAATCGCCCCGCTCTGGCGGCTGAAGTCCTGGCCAGAGGCACCCGCCGACACGGGCGCCGAGGAACCTGACCGGCCCGCCACCAGCCGCCGCCGTTTCTTCGCCGCCGCCGGGATCACCGTGATCGGCGCCGGCATCGCGGCAACGGGCGGACGCCTGCTCAGTGCCGCCCGCAGCAACATCTCCAAGGCCCGCGATGCCCTGCAGCTGCCCGCACCGGCCCGGGCCGCCGCGGCCGTGCCCGCCGGTGTCCAGTCACCCGCCGCGGGGGTTACGCCGTGGGTAACTCCCAACGGGGAGTTCTACCGGATCGACACCGCCCTCAGCGTCCCCGAAATCAACGCCGATGACTGGGAGCTCCGCGTCCACGGGCTGGTGGAGGAAGAAATCCGCCTCACCTTCCAGGATCTGCTCGACGCCGACCTCATCGAGTCGCACGTGACCCTCACCTGTGTCTCCAATCCCGTGGGCGGAAACCTCGCCGGGAACGCACGCTGGCTCGGTCTGCCTATCCGCGAGGTCCTCAAGCGGGCCCGTCCCAAGGACGGCGCGGACATGGTGCTCTCGACGTCGATCGATGGTTTCAGCGCCTCCACACCGCTGGAGGTCCTGCAGGATGACCGCGACGCCATGCTGGCGATCGGCATGAACGGCGAGCCGCTGCCGCTGGAGCACGGCTATCCGGTCCGCATGGTGGTGCCCGGGCTGTACGGTTTTGTGTCCGCCACCAAGTGGGTGGTGGACCTGGAAGTGACTCGGTTCGCCGACAGCAAGGCCTACTGGACCGAGCGCGGCTGGTCCGAGCGCGGCCCCATCAAGACCATGGCCCGGGTGGAAGTCCCGAAGTCCTTCGCCAAGGTGCCCGCCGGCCGCGTGGCGATCGGCGGCACGGCCTGGGCGCAAACCCGCGGCATCACCAAGGTGGAAGTCCAGATCGACAACAACCCCTGGGCCGAGGCCGTCCTGTCCACCGAGGCGTCCCTCATCACGTGGCGCCAGTGGTCCTTCGACTGGGAAGCCACTCCCGGACCGCACTACATCAAGGTCCGTGCCACCGATGGAACGGGCGAGGTACAGACCGACCAGCGGGCCGATCCGGTACCCGACGGCGCCTCCGGCTGGCAGTCCCTCATGGTCACCGTGGAGTAGCCCGGCATTCGGCAGGTCTTCCCTGACCTTCCCTGATCTTCCCTCCGGGGGCCATAGACTTGGCACCATGCCGCACAACCCGCATGCCACGTTCACCGTGGACTCCGCCGTCGAACTCGCCGTTGTTGAACGAAGCGGTTTTGTGGAGTCCCGGCACATTGGCTCCGCCGTCGTACTGTCCGCCGACGGGTCCGTCGTCACCGAACTCGGCGACATCCGGACTCCCATGTACGCACGGTCCGCACTCAAACCGCTGCAGGCCCTGGCGTCCATGCAGTCCGGGGTTCCCCTGCGCGGCGCGCAGGTGGCGCTGGCCTGCGGCAGCCACGTCGGTTCCCTGGACCACATGGATGTGGTGGAGGGGATGCTCAAGGCCGCCGGTGTCCGGGAAGAGCAGCTGCAGTGCCCCGCCGCCTGGCCGCAGGACGAGACGGCCCGCAACTGGCTCCTGCGCTCCGATCGCGGCAAGTCCAAGCTCGCCTTTAATTGCTCCGGAAAGCACGCCGCTTTCCTGTGGGCGTGTACCGAAAACGGCTGGGACACCCACAGCTACCTTGAGCCGAACCATCCGCTGCAACAGCGCGTCCGCAGCGTGATCGAGGAGTACAGCGGCGAGCGCATCGCCCACTTGGGCATTGACGGGTGCGGTGCCCCGGTGGCCGCGATCTCGCTGACCGGCCTGGCCCGCGCGTTCTCGATGCTGGCCAATGCGCCCGGCGACAAGAACTCCAACGCCCGCGCCGCCACCATCGCCACGTCCATGCTCGACTACCCGTGGGCAGTCCAGGGTCGCGGCGAGGCCAACACCATCGTGATGGACGAGCTGGGCATCATCGCCAAGATCGGGGCCGAGGGCGTCCTGGCCATGGCCACACCCCAGGGTGTCTCGGTGGCCATCAAGATGCTGGACGGGAACCTGCGCGCCACGTCCCTGGTGGGCCTGACCCTTCTCGCCGCGGTTGGCGCCGTGGATATCCCCGGCGTCTCCAGCGTCCTCGAAAAAGTGGTTGCCCCGGTGATGGGCGGCAGCCACGAGGTGGGCAAGATCCGCCTGGGCCCTGCCGTGTCCGCTCTTCTGGACTGACATGGCTGTGGCACGCCGTCGGATCGGCATTGAAGAAGGTAGTGCGGCACTGGCCGCGTGGCAGGAAGCCGCTGCGTCGCCGTCGGACGTTCCGCTCCCCCGCAACGTCACAGCCACCGCCGTGCGGTACACGCTGGAGGAGGTGACCGCGCGCGCGCCGGGGAATTCGGTGGAGGTGCGCGTACCGCCGTTCGGCGTCACCCAGTGCGTGGAGGGGCCGCGGCACACCCGCGGGACACCGCCCAACGTGATCGAGTGCGACGCCGCCACCTGGCTTGGCATGGCGACCGGACAGTTGAGCTGGCCTGACGCCGTCGCGGCAAGCAGGGTGTCCGCCTCCGGCCTGCGCGCGGACCTCTCAGCCCTGCTGCCCCTGTAACCGAACGCGAGCGCTTAAGGCCTGCGAGAAGGGCCGTTAGTGTCGCCTCACGCTACTGGGCGCCGGCAGGGTTCGATTTCAAAGTCAGCAGCCTGCCGATCGCGCTTGCCTGCAGGTTGTCCAGGATGTCCCAAGGCCCGTCATAGACCTCGGCCGCGCCCGCCTCGCGGAGTTCGGCGGCGCTGGTTCCGCCGCAGGTTACGCCGATGGCGGGGATTCCCAGGGCGGCGGCGGCCTGCATGTCCCACACCGCGTCCCCGACATACACGGCACCGGCCGCGGCCACACCGACGGCTTCCAGCGCGGCCACGAGGATGTCCGGGGCCGGCTTGCTTGCCTTTGCATCGTCCGCGCTGGTGGCGGCATGGATGAACGAGTCCGCCCCGAGGGCCCTGCGGGTGGCCGCCAGGTCCTGGGTGCGCGCCGATGAGGCCAGGGCGACGGCGAGTCCACCGGCGTGGCACTGGGCAAGCAGCTCCTTGGCGCCGTCGAACGGACGCAGCGACGGCCAGCTCTGCGCGAAGAGCGCAGCATGGCTCGTCAGGATTTCGGCGTCCGCGTTGCGGTCCCGGCCAGCAGGAAGGAGTGCGTCCACCAGGCGGCCGCCACCCATCCCAACGCACCGGTGAATGGCGGCCATGGGGACGTCATACTGGTGCTGGCGGAACGCCTGCCACCACGCGAGCGTATGGATGTAGGCGGAGTCCACCAGGGTGCCATCCACGTCAAAAAGGACGCCGTACCGCCGCCCGCGGACCATGGCGTGGCTTTGGGTGATCACCCTGCCACAGCGCGTGCAGCCGCGGACATCTTCTTGCCGCGGGGGGCGCTGTCCCTCGGGGACGACGTGGGGCCGATGCGATCGCGGATGACCGCGCCAGCACCGTTGCTGCTGCGGTCCCTGATCAAGCCAGTACCGGCAATCTCGCGGGCCATGGCAACCCCGGCCACCGCTGCGCGTTTCGTTGGGAAGGTCACCGAGATAGCCATAAGGCTTCCTGAACCATCCAACATCCGCACCCGATAGCCGCCGTCAGGCGCATCCACCAGCTCAAAATGTCCGGCCATTACAACCACCCCTCGTTCTGTCACGGCGCTGTGCCTTTTGGGAGCGCTCCGCGAGTCTAGTAAGTATACTTACCTTTCTCCCGGAGGTGAAGAGCGAGGGGCCCTGAGGCCCTCATTGCCCTCCCCTTTCGGTCTCCGGGGGGATAGGTTTGTCACTTCGGCGAACTGTATCCTGATGAAGCTCAAGAGCGCTTGTCACAAGCGCGAAGTGGCTGAACGCCTGGGGCGTATTGCCCAGTTGCCGCCGCGCACCTACGGCCCATTCCTCGCTGAGCAGACCCACATCGTTGCGGAGTTCCAGCAACCGTTCGAACAGCTGGGTGGACTCTTCGCTCCGCCCTGCGCCGAGCAGGGCCTCCACCAACCAGAACGAGCACGCCAGGAACACCCCTTCGTCCCCCGGGAGCCCGTCGTCGCTGTCAGCGGGACGGTAACGCAGCACAAAACCATCTTCTGTCAGCTCCCGCTGGATCGCGTCAATGGTCCCCAGCACGCGGGGATCATCCGCCGGCAGGAAGCCCACCCGCGGGATCAGCAACAGGCTGGCGTCTAGCTCAGGCCGGCCATAGGACTGCACGAAGGTGTTGCGGGCCGCGTCGAAGCCGTTCGCCATAACGTCCCCGTGGATGGTGTCGCGAAGGGCCTTCCAGCGTTCCACGGGGCCAGGCAGGCCGAAGTCGCGGACGCCCTTGACCATCCGGTCCGCGGCCACCCAGGCCATCACTTTGGAATGCGTGAAATGGCGACGTGGCCCGCGCATCTCCCAGAGTCCGTTGTCCGGCTGGTCCCAGATGGTCTCCAGATGCTGCATCAGGGCAACCTGAACGTCCCAGGATTCATCGGTGTGTTTCAGCAGCGAGTTCCTGGTCAGCGCGAGACAGTCCAACACCTCACCCCAGACGTCCAGCTGAAGCTGTTCGGCAGCTCCGTTCCCGGTCCGTACCGGTTTTGAATTCTCGTACCCGGCAAGCCAGGGCAGTTCCATTTCCGGAAGCCTGCGTTCGCCGTGGATCCCGTACATGATCTGCAGGTCGGCCGGATCCCCCGCCACGGCGCGGAGAAGCCAGTCACGCCAGGCGGCGGCCTCGGCGGTGTAGCCGGCGGCCAGCAGTGCCTGCAGCGTCATGGTGGCGTCCCGCAGCCAGCAGTATCGGTAGTCCCAGTTGCGGGGACCTCCGAGCTGTTCCGGCAGGGACGTGGTGACCGCAGCCACGATGCCACCCGTGGGAGCGTACGTCAGGGCTTTCAGTGTCACCAGCGAACGGACCACGGCATCCTGGTACTTTCCCTGCACGGTGCACTGGGACGCCCAGCCGCGCCAAAACGCCAGCGTGGTGCCCAGCACCACCTCGGCGTCCACCGTGTGCGGGCGGGGAACGTGGCTGGGGGCCCACGTCAGGACAAAGGGGACGCGTTCCCCGGCCTGGACCGTGAAGTCGCTGACGGAGTGCATGTTCTCGCCGTGGAGGGGCGCCTTGGTGACAAAGTAGACGGAGTCGGGGCCGGCGACGGCATGCAGGCCGTGCTTGTCGCGCCGCACCCAGGGAATGATGTGGCCGTAGTCGAACCTCAGCGCCAGTTCACCGTGCATCCTGACGCTTCCGCTCACACCCTCCACGATCCGCACGATGTCCGCCACCTCGTCGCGCGGCGGCATGAAATCAATGACCCTGACAGTGCCCTCGGGGGTTTCCCATTCTGTTTCCAGGATCAGGGTCCCGTCCCGGTAGCCGCGCCTGGTGCAGGTGCCGCCACTCTCGGGTGCCAGGAGCCAGCGTCCTGCCTCCGGCGTATCCAGGAGGGCGTTGAAACATGCCGGCGAGTCGAAGCGCGGCAGGCAAAGCCAGTCGATCGAGCCCTCGGTGCTGACCAGGGCGCCTGTGTGGAGGTCGCCAACAACTGCATAGTCTTCGATGCGCGCCATGTCCATAGACTGCCACAAGGATGGTCCTCTCCAGGGAAAACAACGGTAAAACTTGGCGCCAAAGCACCGCGGTGTAGCCTGAACTGACGGCCGGTCCACGAACACCGGAGGCATCATGGATCACCCCTCATCCCTGCGGGTCAGCTGACTGTGGCGATACATATCGGCACTTCCGGCTGGAGCTATGACCACTGGGAGAACGTGCTGTACCCGCCAGGCCTCCCGGCCCGGGACAGGCTCCAGCACTACGTTTCCCGGTTCGGCACCGTTGAGTTGAACGCCAGCTTTTACCGGTGGCCTCGGGAGGCCTCTTTCGCCAGCTGGCGGCGCAGGCTCCCGGACGGGTTTGCGATGTCCGCCAAGGCCCCCCGGGGCCTGACGCATGGCAAGAAGCTTTACGCACCCGAAGTCTGGCTGGAGCGGATTGCACGCTGCTGGCACGAACTGGGCGACAAGCGGGCCGTCCTGTTGGTCCAACTGCCACCGCAGCTGGAACGCGATGATGCGCGGCTGGATTACTTCCTCGCCGCGGTCCCGTGGTGGATCCGGGTGACCGTGGAGTTCCGGCACCCCAGCTGGGACCATCCGGACGTCTACGCCGTGCTGGAACGGCACCAGGCCGCCTACTGCATCATGAGCGGGGCCCATCTGCCGTGCATCCTCCGCGCCACGGCGCCCTTCGTCTACCTCCGGCTCCATGGGCCTGACCATCAGCACCTGTACGGCGGCTCCTACTCCGACACGGATTTGCAGTGGTGGGCGGACCGCATCCGCGAATGGTCGGCGGCCGGCAAGGACGTCTATGCCTATTTCAATAACGACGGCGGCGGGAACGCCGTGCGGAACGCCGACACCCTCCGCTGGCTCCTTGGTGAGGGCTGACTTGGTGAGGGATGACGTCACGCCCGACGGCGGGACCGCCAAGGTGCCCGGCGCGCGGTTGCGCTGTGGCAGAGTGGAGGCATGGACAGGGCTCCTCAGAACTCACCGCAGAACACTCCGCATCCCGCACCACTGTCCGGTACCCGGACTCTCCGTCTGGCGCACCGGATTTCCGACGTCGTCAACGCCGTCCGCATTCAGCTGGCCAAGGGCTGGAATTTCACGTCACAGACCATTGCGTACCAGGGCTACGGTTCAACCAGCTGGGTACGGGTGCTTGGCCGCGTCCTGTTGACCAAGAATCCTGCCCCGGGCAGCCGGGCAGAGCACGCAGCGCGCAACGGCAATCAGAACGTCCGCGGCTGGCGGGCCTTCACCAGCGTTCCGATGCAGTTCGTCGAGGTGGAAATCACCATCGGCGGCGTCACCGCCCGGGTCCGGGCAGACCGGGGCGGTCTGATCGACACCGTGGTGGACGTGGCGCTCCCGCCGGGCTGGCACACCGCTGTGCTGCGGGCTGACGGGACCGAACCCGTGGAGACGCAGATCCAAGTGATCGACGCGGATGCGAAGTTCGGCATCGTGTCCGACATCGACGACACCGTGATGGTCACCGCCCTGCCCAGGCCGTTCCTGGCTCTGTGGAACACGTTTGTCCTCAGCGAACGCGCACGGATGGCAACGCCGGGGATGGCGGTCCTGCTGGAAAGGCTCACCATTGAACACCCGGACGCGCCGGTCATCTACCTGTCCACGGGTCCGTGGAATGCCGCCCCCACCCTGGCGCGGTTCCTGGGCCGGAACATGTATCCGTCCGGCGCCCTCCTGCTCACAGACTGGGGCCTGACTCAGGACCGCTGGTTCCGCAGCGGTCAGGAGCACAAGCACCGAAATCTGGAGCGCCTCGCCAAGGAATTTCCGGACATGCGCTGGCTCCTGATCGGCGACAACGGCCAGCACGACGAGCAGATCTATTCAGGCTTTGCCCAGGAAAACGCCGACAAAGTGGCCGCCATCGCCATCCGGCAGCTTTCTGTCAGCGAGTCCGTTTTCGCCGGCGGGCACTCCGAGGACGGCGACCACACCACCTCGGTGGTGCCCTGGATCTATTCGCCGGACGGCGCGGGGATGGCCAAACAGCTCAAGGTCCTGGACCTGCTTTAGACCTGCGAGGCCAGAAGCCCTGTCAAACTAGGCGGTGGCACCCGAGGTGGTCACGCCGTCGTCGGGCGCTTCCGTAGCGTCAGGTTCCATGGCCTGCGCGACGGCGGCACCGGCCGCGGCGGCAAGGTTCCGCTCCTCGATGAGCTCCTGGAGCCAGAAGTAGGACGCCTTCGGCGTTCGCTCCAGGGTCTCGAAATCAACGTGGAGCAGGCCGAACGGCTGGTTGTAGCCTGCCGACCATTCGAAGTTGTCCATGAGGGACCACACGTAGTAGCCACGCAGGTCAATGCCCTCGGCTTCGCCGCCGGGAGCCGTGGCCTTCAGCGCGGACTCGATGTGGTCCGACAGGTATTTCAGGCGCCGCTCGTCCGGAATGAACGTAGTGTTGGTGGACTTATCGCGGACGATGATGTCCTCGAAACTCGCCCCGCCCTCGGTGATGATCACCGGCGGCAGATGGGGGTACCGTTCCGCCATTTCCTTCAGCGCCACCCCCATATACTCGGGCTTCACCGGCCAGCCGTAGGCGGTGATGTCCGCTTCGGGCCAGGCCTCGACGTGGAACGGCGTGGAGCCGCTGCCGGCCGCACTCAGGTCGCTGCCCATGGCCTCCGCCATGGTGGCCGGCACCGCCCCCTCACCGGCGCCGACGGCTACCTTCGTGGGCATGTAGTAGTTCAGGCCGTAGAAATCCAGCGGTTGGGAGATGATCTCCATGTCCTCGTCCGGATGGTCGAAGGAGCCGAAGAACTTCGCGGCGCGGATGACGTCCGGATATTGGCCCGTGAGGACGGGGTCCGCGTACAGCCGGTTCTGTGCGATATCCATCATGCCGGCGCTCAGCTTGTCCAAGGGGTTGATCGAGTTCGGGACCATGGGCGAGTACACGTTGGTCATCCCGATCTCTCCCGGAACCCCGGCGCCGCGCAATGCCTGCATCGCGAGCCCGTGGCCCAAAAGCTGGTGGTGCACGCTGGGGAGCGCGTTTAGCATCAGCGCTTCGCCCGGTGAGTGCAGGCCCATGGTGTAGCCGTTGGTGCTGACCGTGGCCGGCTCGTTGATGGTGACCCAGCGGGCAACCCGGTCGCCGTAGGCAGCAGCGGCGATCGCCGCGAACTCGCCCAGACGGTAGGCGGTATCGCGATTCATCCAGCCGCCGGCGTCGTCCAATGCCAGCGGCGTGTCCCAGTGATAGAGGGTGACCATGGGCGAAATCCCGTTGGCCAGGAGCTCGTCCAGGAGCCGGTCATAGAACGCCAGCCCGGCAGGATTCACCGGCCCGCTGCCGTTTGGCTGGATCCGCGGCCAGGACAGCGAGAACCGGTATGAGTCGACGCCCAGCTGCTTCATGAGGGCAACGTCGCCGGGCATGCGGTGGTAGTGGTCGCAGGCCACGGCCGGGCTGTGGCCGTCCACGATGGCACCTTCCTTGGCCGAGAAGATATCCCAACCCGCCGGGCCACGGCCGTCCTCGGTGAGTGCGCCCTCGATCTGGTAGGCCGCCGTAGCCACGCCCAGGGTGAAGTCCGCAGGGATGAGCGCGGCCAAGTCCTTGGCGGAAATGTGCATGGATTCAGTCCTCTGTGAAGGAGAAACGTGGAAATGGTACGTCCCAGAATGGCACACCGAAGCGGTGTTGACGAGATGGCAGATCGGCCGGATCTACGCGGCCGACTAGGCCGGTGCCAACGCCTGCACCGAGGTTCGTTCCACGCTGGGACAGTAAATTTTTGCGGCGGAACTGGCCGGTGCTTCGTCCAGGCCGAGCAGCATCCGCACCCCCGCAGCACCCAGTTCGTAATGCGGCAGGGATACCGTGGAAAGCGGGGGCCGGAGGTGGGCGGCGATAACTTCCTGGTTGTCGAACCCCACCACGGCCATGTCGTCCGGGATGGACATGCCGTGCTCGCGCAGGCCGTCGTAAAGTCCCATCGCCATGCGATCGTTGTAGCAGTACACGGCGGTGACGTCGCGTTTGAGGAGTTCCTCGGTGGCTCCGTACCCGCCTTCCTGGTCCGGGTAGGCCTCCAGGACCAGGCCCTCGTCAAACGGGATGCCTACCGCTTCCAGCGCCTCCTTGTAGCCCTGGAGCCGTCCGTCCTTGGCCGGGGCCGGGATGGTGGCGTTGATGAAAGCGATCCGGCGGTGGCCGTGCTTCAGCAGGATCTCGGTGGCTGAGCGGCCACCCTGTACTTCATCCGGGACCACAGCCCGGGCACCCGGTTCAGTGGAAAAGCAGTTGACCAGGACGAAGTCCGACTCCCGCAGTGACGCAGGGATGTCCGTGGGCCGGTGGAACCAGGTGGAGTAGAGGATTCCGCGGACCTTGTATTCGAGCATCATGGCAATCGCGTCCGTCTCCAGCTCGCGGTTGCCTTCGGTGTTGGCGATGAGCAGTGCGTAGCCGTGCTTCCAGGCTTCGTCCTGGGCGCCGTGGATGATCTGGCCGGCAAAAGGGGTGGTGGCAATGGCGTCGGCGACGAGCCCGATGAACCGCGAACTCCCGCTGACCAGGGTCTGCGCCAGGGCATTTGGCCGGTAGCCCAGGTCCCGGATGGCGTCCCGCACACGCTGGCGGGTCTCGTCGGAAATCCGGGCAGCCTTTTTCTTGTTGACTACCAGGGAGACGGTGGCGGTGGAGACGCCCGCGGCCTCGGCGACCTGCCTGAGGGTGACGGGTTGGGGGCGCCCGGGCCGTTTGAGGGGTGCACCTGCACCCACTGGCGTGACCGAACTATTCTCCTGCGAAATCATGTGCCCTCCTCGAGGAGTATATCCGTCTGTTCCTGCCGTCACCCTTTGGTCGCCCCGCTCTCCAGGCCTTGGATCATTGCTTTGTTCAGCACGAGGAACACCAGCAGCAGGGGCGTGATGGTGACGCAGACGGCGGCAAAGGTGGCTGTCCAGTCAGTCTTACCCATGGCGCCGATGTAGTTCTGCAGGCCCAGCGGAATGGTCTTCAGTTCTTCGGAGAGGACGAAGGTGTTGGCGAAGATGAAGTCGTTCCAGATGAAGATGCTGTTGACCAGGACGACTGTCACGACGGTATTTACCGACAAGGGCAGCGTGATGAGACCGAAAATACGGTACGGTCCTGCCCCGTCCAGGGAGGCGGCCTCGTACGTTTCCCGGGGGATGTATTCGAAGAACGAGGAGAACAGGTAGATCGACATCGGCAGGGCGAAGCCTGCCAGGGGAATGATCATCGACGGGTAGGTGTCGAGCAGGTTGATGGTTGAGTAGTCGATGAAGAGCGGCACGAGGGCGATCTGGACGGGCACGATGATGCCGATCAGGAAGAGGCTGCGGACGAACTTGCTGAACCGGAACCCGAGGACCTGCAGCGCATAGGCCGCCATCATTCCCAAAAGCACAATCAGGACATTGGCGCCCATGGTGACGATGAAGCTGTTGAGGATGTTCAACCACAGGTTGCCCGTCTCGAACGCGCGGGTGTAGTTCTCCCACGTCAGGGACTTTGGCAGCGCGAAGGGGTCACCAGTGGCGAAGTCGTGTTCGGTGCGCAGGCTGGTAATGAACAGCCAGGCGAGGGGGTAGACCTGCACGATGACGATGAGGGCGATAAGCACTCTTGACAGGGTGCTGTGGAGGCTGGGAGGCCGGCGCCTGCGAGGCGGCGGCCCGCTGTCTGATGGTACGGCCCTGGGCCTGGTAATCGGAGCTGCCGGCGCGCTCATGCGTCCGCCTTTCGTTTGAGCAGGAAGAGGATGAGCCCCACGGCGACCAGGCACTCGACCACGATGAAGACGGCGATGGTGCTGGCGTATCCGAAGTCGGTGCTCGAGAAGGCCGTCTTGTACATATATGTGGTCAGCAGCTCCGAGGACTGTCCGGGACCGCCGTTCGTCATGAGGTAGGGAATGTCGAATCCGCGCAGGCCGTAGGTTGTTGCCATGATCGTGGTGGTGATCCAGACGGGCATGATGTGCGGAAAGCGGATCTTGGTGAACAGCTGCCACCGCGACGCGCCGTCGAGGCGGGCAGCCTCCTCAAGTTCCTGCGGGACGGACAGCAGCGCGGCGTAGATGATGAGCATGTACAGGCCGGTGAACCGCCATCCTTCCGGCGCCGATACTGCGGCGAGAACGGTGTTGATGTCCGAGAGCCAGGGCCGTTCAAGGGCGCCCAGGCCGATCCAGTGCAGGAGCTGGTTGAGCAGGCCAACCGGTTCGATCGAGTAGATCCGCACGAAGAGGAACGCGATGGCCACGGTGGAGATCACCGCAGGCAGCAGGTAGAGCGTTTTGATGAGCTCGCGGCCGCGCCGCATGGAGGTGAGGAGGCTGGCGACGAGCAAGGCGCCGCCGAGCTGCAGTACCAGGCAGATGGCGAGGTACCCGAGGGCGTTGAAGAAGGAGCGCCAGAAGATGTCGTCTCCGGTGAGCATCCGCACGTAGTTGGCGAGCCCTACGAACTCCATGTCGCTGATGCCGTTCCAGGAGAAGAAGCTGAGGAACAGCGACTGCACGATTGGGAACAGCACGGCGACACAGTAAAGGAGCAGGGGTGGGAGCAGGAACACCAGGACAGAAAGTCGTGACCTGTTGGGGAGCATGGCTAGGCCTTTCGGGTGGGGGCCGCAGCCCCCACCACTGTGGTTACTTGAAGAACTTCGGCGCGTTCTGCGCGATGGTGCTGTCCATCGTGCTGGTGAACTGTTCTGGTGTGATGTTGCCCTGGACGAGAAGCACGAGCTCCTGCTGCAGCCGGCCGTTGGTTGTCGGGTCAAGCTGGGTGTCCCACGGCATGGCCTGTTTGCCTCCGAGGTCGTTGGCCTTCTCCAGGGCCTTCTTGTACAGGGGTGTTGCGTTGGCCGGTACGACGGTCTCCACCTTGGTGGTCGGCGAGAGCGCACCGGTGGCCGCGTATTCGGCCGGGTACTTCGTCAGGGCGAACTTCAGGAAGTCGCTGACGAGCGGGTCGTAGGTCTTGGAGTTGACGGCCATGCCGATCCCGGACGGCGAGACGAACTCGTTGGCCGCGGTGACGGACCCCGCAGTGGTGGGCAGGGTGAAGAAGTCGATGTCGTCGCGCACGTCAGGATTCAGCTTGTCCGTCGCCAGGCTTGGCAGTTCCCAGGTGCCGATGTTGTACATCGCTGCCTGGCCGGAGGTGAACTGGTTCTGGGCGTCGGAGTAGCCCTGCGAGGAGAAGCCGTCCTGGAAGCACTTGGCCTTGCCGAGCGCTGCCAGCCATTCGACGGTCTTCTGGCCGGCGGGGTCAGAGAACTTCGCTTCGCCCTTCTTGAGCTTCTGGATGAAATCCGGACCGGCTTCACGGAACGGCTGGTAGGCGACGTACCGCTCGAGCGGCCACTGGTCCTGGCCGTCGATGGCGATGGGGGTGATGCCGGCATCGCGCAGGGCGGTGCACATGGCGGGGATGTCATCGAGGGACTTTGGGACGGCGACCCCTGCCTTCTGCAGCAGGGCCTTGTTGTACCAGACGAACTCCAGCTCGAACTGGAACGGAATCATGTTCAGGGACCCGTCGTCGAACCGCTGGTAGTCCAGCGCGCTGGGCCGGTAGTCGTCATAGACATCCAGGGACTTCAGCAGCTTTTCGGCGTCGACCATTTTGCCTTGTTTGGCCAGCTGTTGGGCGAAAGGCGTGGCGTCGGTGTCGAAGAGTTCGGGGAGTTTGTTGGCCGCGGCCAGCGTCTCGAGCTTTTGGATGTAGGAGGGCCGGTCGGGGGTGGTGATGAGGTTCAGTTCGAAGCCCGGGTGGTCTTTGGCGTACTCGTCCGCGAGCTTCTTCATGATGTTGATGACGGCCCCGTCCGCTGGCCGGGAAAGCAGCCACGAGATTTCACGGGCTTTGATTTCCCCGGTGGGGCTGACGTTGGAAGGGTCACTGGACCCTCCACCGCCGCAGGCTGTCAGAGCCAGGGCGGTGACGGCTGCAACAGCGGCAGCACGGAACAGTTTATTCATGAGGGCAATCTCCCTTGATTGGAACGGAGGATGAGGGTGGTGGGTATTTAGTTGTCGGTGCGCTGGAGTATTTCAAGTTCAGTGACGGTGACGGATCCTTCGCCGGCGAAAACGCCGATCCGCCCCGCGGGCAAGTCGTAGATCCTGGTGCTGAGGGCCACTTGCCGGTCCAGTACGGCAACGCAGATGTCGCCGTCCACGATGACTTCCAGGGTGTGTTCGCCGGGGGCAAGATCGCACGGGCGTTCCACTTCGAGGTCGAACGGAACGTCACCGGAGACATGCCATTGCGCGTCACCGGTGCTGGTCCTTGGCCACCGGTCGAAGACCAGCCTGCCGCGCTTCGGTTCAAGGCGCAGTACGTAGGACTGGTCACCGTCCGGGCCTGAGCGCAGCAGCAGACCGCATTCCGTGGTCCCGGCGCCAATGTCCAGTACTACCTTGGCATAGAACTGGCTGGGCAGTTCTTCCTTCGAGACGACGGCGGCATATCCGTCCGGGACGCTAAGCCGGGTGGGGAGTTCGTGCGTGAGAGACACCGGTACCTCGTCCCAGAAGCTGTCCACGAGTTCATCCGCGAAGGCGAATCCGAGCGTTCCATCCGGGTTTTGCCGGGCTTCCAGGACGGACATGGTGCCTGCCCACTGCCAGGGGCCGTCGTCGCGGTTGCCTTCCTTGCTGGCGATCCAGCCGAAAAAGAAGCGGCGCCCGTCTCGCTCTGCGGTCTTTGAGGCGTAGTAGGCCCGCCCATCGATGCTGTCCAGGTCTGGTACGGTCCACGGGCCGTCGGGGCTCTTGGCCATGCGGTACCGGGTAGTGAACGATTCGGAGAACTCCGAGTAGACCATGTACCACCAGTCACCCCACGCGAAGACGTCCGGGCATTCATGCGTGATGTAGCGCCGCGGATCCCAGAACGGTTCGGTGTGCTGCCAGGTCATGAGGTCGTCGGAGACGCATTGTGCAATAACGCCGCGGCGGCGTTCAGGTCCGGCGGAGTGCCGTGCCGCCAGCAGCATCCGCCACTGGCCTGCGGCTTCATCCCGGAAGACGAAGGGATCCCGCCAGTCCCCGGACTCGTAGCCGTCCGGGGCGCCGAAGGTAAGTTCCGGGTGCTTCACCCAGGTCTGCATGCCATCGGAACTTGTGGCCTGCATAACGAGTTGCAGGGGTGCGCCGTCCGGTCCAAGGTTGCGGGGGTTCTGTCCCGTGTAGAACAGGTGGTGGATACCGTTTTCATCGACGACGACGCTGCCCGTGTAAGCGTTGAAGTCCAGATCGGTTTCGCTTCCGTGACGGAGCGAAACGCCCTGGTCCTCAAACTGCGTGAGGTCCTTGGTGGTGACGAGGTTCCATGAGGTTCCCGGTTTCGGGTCCGACCGGACCTCGTGGAGGTAGAAGAGCCAGAACTCCCCGTCCTTCTCGAAGGGGATGAGGTCGCCAACCCAGCCGTCGGCGGGCTGGAAGAAAACTGAGCGTTTCATCGGCACTGATGTCCATTCTGCTAAAGCGTTTGATCACTCAACGGTAGCGCTGAGATTGAGTTTGATCAAGCGTTTTAGCAAAATTGGTTTTGTGCATTCGCTGGTCTAATTCGGGCACCCTGTTAGGGTCTGTGCATGGATGAAAAACTGGGGAAGTTCATCGACGATTTTTCGGCACTGGTTCAGCTGGCGCAGGCCGGGAGCCAGCGGCAGCAGGCGGGCAAGCAGCTGTTGGAAGCGCTAACAGAGCATTTGGGAGAGCCGGCCGTGGGCCTCTCCGTGGTGGTGGAGAACATCCCGCCGCACCGGTTTGTGGACGCAGACATCCTGATGGCGGAGTTTGCCAATCAGGATCCGGACAGCAAGTTGGTGGGCATCGGCGGCGCGCAGCGGCACCACCAGACACTCAGCGACATGGTGCAGCAGTCCCAGCTGTTTCCCCAGTTTCCGCTGTCCCAGCCCGACTACACCAACCTTGCCGTGGGACCTGATACGCAGCGCCAGGCGGTGGCCATGGGGCTCTGGCTCTTCAGTTTCGAAGGCCACAGGCTGGCTGTCTTTCAGCGCGACGCGGACCCCCGGACCGGGCGTCAAACGGCCACCTTGGAAGTGCTGGCCACCGGGCCCGGAACAGCCAACGAGTTCCTGGCCGAGTTCCGTCTCCGGATAGACAACAACAGCGTCCTCAAGGGCCAGGTCATCTCCCTGGTGATGTCCGAGTATGGGCCGAGCACAGCGGGGGTGACGTTCCACCACCGCCCCAGCCTCCCGGCGTCGGACGTTATCCTGCCCGACGGCCTGCTGCAGAAGGTCGCAGACCACACCGTGGGCATCGCCACGCACCGGGCGTCCCTCAAGCAACACGGCCAGCACCTCAAACGCGGCATCCTGCTCTACGGCCGGCCCGGGACCGGCAAGACCCACACCGTGCGGCACTTGCTGAGCCAGAGTGAAGGCTCGACGGCGATCCTCCTCTCGGGCGGGTCGCTCGCCAGGATCTCCGAGGCCGCGCGCATGGCCCGCGCGCTGCAGCCCTCGATTGTGGTGCTGGAGGACTGCGACCTGATCGCCGAGGACCGGAGTTTCGGGCACGGGCCGCAGCCGCTGCTTTTTGAGGTGCTGGACGCCATGGATGGCCTGGACAACGACGCCGACGTCGCGTTTGTCCTCACCACCAACCGGCCGGACATGCTGGAACGCGCACTGGCTCAGCGGCCAGGCCGGGTGGACCTCGCGGTGGAGATCCCGCTCCCGGCACATGCCGAGCGTGTCCGGCTGCTGGAACTCTACGGCCGCCTGGTTGCGTTCAGCCCGGAAGCCCTGGATGCCGTGGCGGAACGCACCGCGGGAACCACCGCCTCCTTCGCCCGGGAACTGGTCCGGCGGGCAGTGGTGGCGGCGGCACTGGATGACGCGCCGGTGTCTGATGCCCATCTGGCGGCCGCCGAGGAGGACCTGATGGCCGACGCCGAAACCCTCACCCGCAGCCTGCTGGGCAGCGGCACGGACGCGGCCGGCTCACCCGGTTTCCCGGGATTCCCCGTGGCCGGCATGCCGGGGCCGGGTTTCCCCGGACCGGGCCGGTCAAGACCCTAGGCCGCCCGCCAGCCGGTAGGACTCCTCAAGCAGTTCGCCGAGTTCCTCGGTGCCGATCCGCGCCAGCCGGACCAGCACCAGCTGCGGCGACCGCTCGTGGTGCGGGGTCCAGAAATACGTTTCGGGTTCCGTGCCGGCCAGGGCCTCGCGCTCGGTGGTCTTAACCGTCAGCACGCCCTCCTCCCACAGGCGTGCCATCAGCGTCTTCGCGAACCAGGCCGGCTGGTCCCAGCTGCTGCGTTCGGTGACACCGGACAGTGCCAGGCACATCCTCCGTACGTCGTCCTCGGTTGCCATCGCGGCTAGTCGCCTGGCGCGTCGGCCTTGGAGAGTTCGCCCGTGATCCGTTCGCCGGGGATCCGGGCGGTCCGCCACGTATCCAGGGCGATGGCGGCACCGAGGATCAGCAGCGAGAGCGTAATCGAGGCCAGCGCGTCGCTGAACCAGTGGTAGCCGAGGTACAGGCGGCTTACCACGGCGAGGACTATGCCGATGCCCGCACCCACGAAGCCGAAGACGGCCGACCTCGGGTTTTCCCGTCTCGAGAAAACCAGGAACGTGGTCACCAGCAGGAAGTCGCAGGCACCCAGGACGTGACCGGACGGGAACGAGAAGGTGTGGTCGGCGCCGAACAGCATCAGTTCCACGGGGGGCCGCGAGCGCTGGACGATCGCCAGGATGATCTGCGATATCACGACGCCGGTCAGCATGGCGGCGGCGAGCATGATGGGCCGCCAGGCGTGTTTCGCCGCGAACCCCCAGACCACCGTCACCACCAGCACGATGATGGGCAAGGCGACGGGACCGAAGACCACCGCGAGGAAGATCATCACGGCAGTGAGGGTGTCTGACCGGAGCGAGAGCAGCCAGTTGCGGATGGATTCGTCGGGACCCCACGGGCCGGTGTTGCTCTGCAGGACGCCCACCAGCGTAACGACGAACAGCAGGGTCCCCACGCTGATGAGCACCACCGCCGTCCGGTACAGGGCCTTCCGCGCGGCCGGTTCCATGAAGCGTTCCTCCACCACGAACTTGTCATGGAAGGTCCGCCAAAAACTGTTCTTGCCTGCCTGCTCTGCCACTGTATTTCCGTCCGTGCGCCGTTATGGAGTGCCTAAGGTGAAGATTATCCCTTCTGCCCGCTATTGGCCCTGATCTTTACTACGGCGGCTCCCCACCGGCATGTCAGCCCGCCGAGGTAGCCTGACTTAATGGGCGCGATGAATGAGCTGATCAACCGGCAGGGTGTTGATACACTCGCCGGAACCCTGGCTGAGGCCGCTCCGGGAACGGACTGGCCGCACGTCGCCGCTGCCGCCGCCCACTTGGACGATCTGAGCCTGCGCGGCCGGACGGATGCTGTGAGCAGTGCGCTGCTGGCGGACGTCCGGCAGCTTCCGGATCCGGGATATCCGACGGCGGCACGCATCTTCCGGAGCGCCCTTTCCGGCGCCGGTTTCATGGGGTGGGTCCTCTGGCCGGTATCCGATGCGGCCGTCACGCTTACCCTCGAATCAGGCACTGCGCCTGACTTTGACGACTGCCTGTCCCTCCTGGCCGAACTTACCCCGAGGCTCACCGGCGAGTTCGCCATCCGCCGGCTGCTGGCCGCGGACCTGGAGCGTTCCCTGCAGATCATCCAGGGCTGGACCGGGCATCATGACCAGCATGTCAGGCGGCTGGCCAGCGAGGGGACGCGGCCGTACCTCCCCTGGGCGGTGCGGGTACCCGCCGTCGTGCTTCATCCGGAGGCCACCCTCCCCATTCTGGACGCCCTCTACCGGGACCCTTCCGAGTACGTGCGGCGCTCGGTGGCGAACCATCTCAACGATCTGGCCCGGCACGCACCGGAGATAGTGGTGGCGACGGCGGCTCGCTGGCTGGCCTCCCCGGACGCCAACACCGCATGGGTGGTCAGGCATGGCCTGCGGACGCTGATCAAGAAGGCCCACCCCGGTGCACTTGCGCTGCAGGGGTTCACGCCGGCGTCGGTGGCTGTCACCGGGCCCAGGCTGGACAGGAACTCGGTGGCCATGCCGGGTGAACTGGCTTTCGACTTCGCGATCGCCAACACCGGAAACGGCGATGCCCAGCTCGCCGTGGACTATGTGGTCCACTACGTCAAAGCCAACGGCACGCAATCGGCCAAGGTCTTCAAGATCGCGGCGCTCACCCTGGCCGCCGGTGAGACCCGCACACTATCGAAGCGTCATGCCTTCCGGCAGATGACCACCCGGGTGCACCACCCGGGTGCACCACCCGGGGGTCCACGCCTTGGAACTGCAAATCAACGGGATCCGGCACGGGCACACGGAGTTTGAGCTGCATCTCTGAGCTATCCCATCGGTCGGTGGGAGGCACTGCGGGTACCTGTATCAGCAGCCACTCCCACCCGAGCGGAATGTGCGGTTCGCTAGTAAAGGAACATCCGGGCTCCTGCCCCTGACGAAGTGATGAGGAAACGAAAATGCGAGCAACCATCATGTATGGCGCCGGCGACGTGCGCGTGGAGAACGTGCCCGACCCCGTCATCCAGAATCCGACCGATGCCATCGTGCGGATCGTTAATTCCTGTATCTGCGGCTCCGACCTGCACCCCTACCACGGCATGCCCTCGTCCAGGCAGGGCAGCCCCATGGGACATGAGTTCATCGGCGTCGTCGAGGAAACGGGCAAAGAGGTGTCCACCCTGAAGAAGGGGGACTTCGTCATCGCCCCGTTCGCCTGGTCCGACGGGACATGTGTCTTCTGCCGTGAAGGCCTGCAGACCTCCTGCCGCCACGGCGGGTTCTGGGCCGCCGGCGGGATCGGCGGCGCCCAGGCCGAGGCCGTCCGCGTGCCGTTCGCCGATGGCACCCTGGTCAAGGCCCCGGTGGGTGAGGACAGTGAGCTGCTGCCCTCGCTCCTGACCCTCTCCGATGTCTACGGCACCGGCTACCACGCCGCTATCAAGGCAGGCGTCAACGCCCGGACCACCGTCACGGTCATCGGTGACGGCGCCGTGGGGCTGATGGCGGTGCTGTCCGCCAAGCAGCTCGGTGCCGAACAGATTATCCTGATGGGCCGCCACAAGGCCCGCACCGACCTGGGCATCGAATACGGCGCCACCGACGTCGTCGCCGAGCGCGGTGGGGCCGGCATCGAGAAGGTCCGCGAACTCAGCGGTGGCGACGGGACGCATACCGTTCTTGAGTGCGTGGGGCACCGCCCGGCGTACGACCAGGCCCTCGGCGTGATCCGCCCGGGAGGCGTGATCAGCCGGGTGGGCGTGCCCCAGTACGAGGACGCCCCGATCGGTTTCGGCTCCATGTTCGGCCCGAACATCACACTCACCGGCGGCCCCGCTCCCGTCCGCGCCTACATCGAGACGCTGCTGCCCGGCGTCCTGGACGGCTCCGTGAACCCGGGCAAGGTATTCGACCGCACCATCGGCCTGAACGACGTGCCCGACGGCTATCGCGCGATGGATTCCCGCGAGGCCCTCAAGGTCCTGGTCCGTCCGTAGCGTCACTCTCGAAAGGAACCAACCATGGCTACCTGGCTCATTACAGGCTGCTCCACCGGACTCGGCCGCGCACTCGCACAAACCGTTCTGGCGCACGGCCACAACGCCGTCGTCACGGCACGAAGCGTCACCGCGGTGGAAGACATCACGGCCGCTTACCTGGACACGGCCTTGGCACTTCCGCTCGACGTCACTGACCGGGCGCAGATCAGCACGGTGGTCCAACAGGCGCAGACACGATTTGGCGGCGTCGACGTGCTGGTCAACAACGCCGGCTACGGCTACCGCGCCGCGGTGGAAGAAGCGGACGACGCCGACATCCGGCAATTGTTCGACACAAACGTCTTCGGCGCTGTGGACATGATCAAAGCAGTCCTCCCGGGCATGCGCGCGAACCGGTCAGGGTCCATCCTGAACATCTCCTCGATCGGTGCGCGCATCTCGCCGGCCGGGTCGGGCTACTACTCGGCCACCAAGGCGGCCCTGGAGGGCCTCTCCGGATCGCTCCACAAGGAACTCAAACCGCTGGGCATCCACGTCACCGTCATCGAACCCGGCGCGTTCCGCACCGACTTCGCGGGCCGCTCGCTGACGCAGTCGGCGACGCCGATCGAGGACTACGCGGAGACGGCCGGGAAGCGGCGCAAGGAGAACGACACGATGGATGGAACACAGCCGGGTGACCCGGCCAAGGCTGCGGAAGCCATCGTGAAGGTCGCCGAAAGTGCGGACCCGCCGGCGCTGCTGGTGCTGGGCGAAGACGCTTTCGGCGCCTTTGCCGCAGTGGCCGAATGGCAGCGCTCGGAACTGGACCAGTGGCGGGACCTCAGCCTCAGCACCGGCATCGAAGGAGACAAAGCATGAGCACGCTTAAGCAACCCAAGACGTCCACCGTCAAGGGACCCGAGGACTGGTTTACCGGCGACGTCTATTTCAACGCGTACTACTCCGGCCAGCAGCCCTCCCGCGCCCGGCTGAATCTGGTGCGCTTCACCCCCGGCGCGCACACCGCCTGGCATAGGCACGCCGTCGGGCAGACCCTGCACGTCACGGAAGGCATGGGGTATGTCCAATCGCGTGGGGAAGAGCTGATCCAGCTGCACCCCGGCGATACCGTCTATACGCCCGCGGGCGAGTGGCACTGGCACGGCGCGACGGAAGGCAACTTCATGTGCCACCTCGCCCTGTGGGAAGCGCCCGTGGACAGCGAGGAACCCGAAACGGTCTGGGGTGCCAAGCTCACTGCCGACGAATACCCCTCGACGACATAGGAAGACGACAGGCACCCGCAGTTGCGCCGCAGAGCGGCGTTACTGCGGGTGCTTTGCAGCTGGTCCCGGTTCGGCCAAGGCCTCGTCGTGCGTGGCAGCCCAGGACGCCAACAGCTGCAAGGCGTCGGCCGTCGGTGAATCCGCAGGTGCGGTATAGACGTTCAACACCAAGCCGGGCTCACTCGGCAGTTCCATGGACTGGTAGTTCAGGTCAAGGTCCCCCACCACCGGATGATGCAACCTCTTAAGCCCGCTGCGGTGGAAGACCACATCCCGGGAAGCCCACCGGTCCCTGAACAGCTCGCTCTGCGTCGACAGCTCGCCAACAAGGCGGATCAGGTCGGGGTCGTGCGGATTCCTGCCTGCTTCAAGCCGGAGCATTGCTGCGGCATCGTTGGCGATCTGATCGTAGTCACGCCAGAACTCCCGGGCCGCCGGGTCAAGGTACGTAAAGCGGGTGGTGTTCACGGGCCGGTGCGCGCTTTGGAACACGGGCGAGTAGAGGGTCCGACCCATCCGGTTGGCAGCGAGGATGTCATGGCGGCCGTTGCGGACCCACGCCGGCGCGTCAGCCATCGCATCAAGCACCTGCTGGACTTCAGGCCGGACCGTGCTGGAAGGCTTGCTGCGGCTCCTGCGCCCCGGCCCCGCGGCGCGGGCGAGGTCAAAAAGATGCTCCCGCTCGGCTTCGTCCAGCTTCAGCGTGCGGGCCAGGGCATCCAGTACGCTTTCGGACGCCCCCGCGAGGTTGCCGCGCTCCAGTCGTACGTAGTAGTCCACGGAGACGCCGGCCAGCATTGCCACTTCCTCACGCCGGAGGCCGGCGACGCGCCGATTCCCGCCGTACGCAGGCAACCCGGCCTCCTCGGGCGAAATCCGCGCCCGCCTGGAACTCAGAAACTCTTTTATATCCGCGCGCACATCTCCCATACCCCTACGGTAAGCGACCCGCGGTCCGGGGCGGCAGGCACTGTCAGTACCTGCCTGCTCGGCATACACAACAGAGGCCGACGGCGCCCCCAATTGCCGCCGTCGGCCTCCCTTCCCCGCGCGGACGGCTAGAGCGATCCCGTGGTGAACTGCCACGTTTTGGTGGCCAGCTGATTGCCTGCGAGGTCGCGGATGGCCGTCCCGCCGCCGGTGACGGTGACCGCGTATTGCGTCTTGGCCGCAAGCGAGTTCTGCGGGTCCAGGATCCACTGGTTCCTGGTGCCGTTGCGGACGACGGCGGCAGGGACCACAGCGCCGGTGGCGGCGTTCTTCACCTTAAAAGTGGCCGTGCCTACGCCCTGGACTGGCTCACTGAAGGTCACCGAAAGGTTATTGTTCCGCCTGACGAGGATGGAGTTGCTGCCCGGCGTGAATCCTGTGACCGTGGGAGCCGGACCGGTGGTGAACGTCCAGCTTGTGCTGGCAAGCGGTGCGCCTGCGCTGCTGCGGATGCCGCTGGCGCTGGCGCTGCCCACCAGCGTCGCCGTGTAGGTGACATCCGCGGCCAGGTTGGCAGACGGATCGAGCGTGGCCGTTCTGGTTGCGGCGTTATATCTGACCGTTGCCGGGATGGCCGTGCCGGCGGCGTTCCGGAGCACAAACGTTCCGGCACCAACTCCTTGGACGGCCGTGCCGAACGTGGCCGTCACGTTGCTGGCCACGGGCACCGCCGTCGACTGTGCCGCGGGTGATTTGGCCGTGACGGAGAGCGGCAGGGTGCGCTGGTCCACGCGGTCCAACCCCCATGGTGCGGGCTGCTGCGTCGCGGAGAGAGTGATGGCCGCATCCACTTCAACTGAGGCGACGCGCGCCGAGCGGGACAACGCCGCGGCTTGCGCCGGCGTCGCGGTGACCACGGCGCCGCGCAGGGCGTGCGTAAAGGAACGCCCGACGCCGATGCCCTGCGTTTTCAGGCGTGCCGCCTCGGCGGGGATGTCCGTTTCGGCTGCATACCGGACCAGGTAGCGGACGCTTGCGTCGGTGCCGGCCTGGGCTACGGCCGGCTCGGTGGCCCCGGCGGGCAGGCCCGACGCGGTCAGTGCCGCGGCAGAAATCAGCATGGCGGCAGCGGGCAGCACAAAACGGAAGGTGCGCATGGTGGGGTCCTAGCGAGGCGGTCAGGATTGATGCTGGCGGCAACAAATCCCCGCCCATCACCAGACTAGGAGCCCGCTACGCACCGATGCGCGAACTGGGCCGATCCTGTGCCAACCCTTCGGTGCCTGCGGAATTCTTGAGGTACCGTCTGCGTCAGTCCTCCGTGGGCGTGGTCTTGTTGGAGTGGTAGGTCCGCCACGTATGTTCAGGCTCGAATCCCAGCAGGCGCCGGGCCTTGTCGATGGACAGCATGGTCTCGTGTTCGCCCAGCTCCTTGGTCACGGTGACGTTGGGGAAAACCTCCGCGGCAAGGCTGGCACTGGAACGCGTCATCACCGTGTCAGCGTTCGCGACGATGAAAGCCTCGAATCCGGGCTGGCCGTTTTCCAGCGCCCGCGCCACAGCCTGCGCGCCGTCGCGCCCGTCAATGTAGCCCCAAAGGTTCCATTTCCGCGCCCGTGCGTCGGAGTCGAACGACGGGAACCGTTCGTAGTCTTCAGGGTCCATAACGTTGGAAAACCGCAGTCCCGTAATACTCAGCTCAGGATCCCAGCGCGTCAGCTGGATCGCCATCTGCTCCTCGAGGTGCTTCACCAGGGAGTAGGTGCTTTCCGGCCGGGCCGGATATTCCTCATCCACCGGGATGTAGGGCGGGTCGACGTCGAACGGCAGTCCCAGCACCGTCTCGCTGGAGGCGTAAACCACCTTCTTGATCCCTGCCCGCCGGGCAGCCTGGAAGACGTTGTAGGTGGAGAGCATGTTGTTCTCGAACGTGGCGGCATCCGGAATGATGCCAGGCGCCGGAATGGCCCCAAGATGGACGATCGCATCGAAACCGTCATGCCGGTCATCGAGTCCCAGGAACACGTCAAGGACCTGTCCGTAGTTGCGCAGGTCCACGATGGCCAGCCCGGGACTCCGTTCCCCGGCCCGGTCCAGGTTCAGCACCTGGTGGCCGTCGCCGGTCAGTCTGCGGACCACATGCCTTCCGAGTTTTCCGCTGCCGCCTGTCACTGCAATTCTCATGGGGACACCCGCGCGGCCAGGAACTTTTCGACGGCGGCGATGGCCGCTTCGGTGATTTCGCCAGGGCTCCCGCTCCCGTCGACGGAGATAATCAACCCCCGGCCAGCATAAACGGACACGACCTCGTGGGTTTCGCGGTGGTAGAGGTCCAGGCGGCGCCGGAAGACTTCGAGGGTGTCGTCCTTCCGGCCCTGTTCCTTGGCCCGCTGCAGCATCCGTTGCTCCAGTTCGGAATCCGGTGCGCGGAGTTCCACCACGGCGTCGAGGCGGTGGCCTTGCGAAGCCAGTACGTTATCCAGTTCCATGACCTGGGGAGCTGTCCGGGGGTACCCGTCCAGCAGGAAACCGGGCTGCAGATCGGCGTCGAGGAGCCGGTCCTTAACCAGGGCGTTGGTGAGATGGTCCGGGACGAAAGCGCCGTCGTCGAGATACTTGGCGGCCTCAACGCCCAGCGGCGTCTCCTGGCTGACATTGGTCCGGAAGATTTCGCCGGTGGATACGGTCGGGATGCCGAAATGCTTAGCGATGTGCACCGCTTGGGTGCCTTTCCCTGAGCCCGGCGGCCCGATGATGAGCAGTCTGGTCATGTTCCTGTCCCTCCGCGGCGTCCTTGCCGGCTGGTCTCGGGTGCACCGTCGGCAGCGCCAACGTGAGCTTCATTCTGCCCACAGTTGCCAACACAATGCCAGCCTCCGGGAGGGGATCCGGAGGCTGGCGTTGTTGTGAAGGGCCCGCCATGCGTACGGGGAGTCGTCAGCCTGTGTCGCTGTCCATGTCCGGTTCGGAGCCGAGGAGGCGGCCAGCCTAAACCGAGTAGACCAAGTAGGACGAATGATTTTCGGCGAAGAAAGACACGTACCCACCCACGTTGTTGCGGGTAATTGCCCATGGAACCTTTGGGGCTATCGGTACTCAGCCAGGGGCCGCAACCAGCCAAACAGAAACACCGGCCGGCACAGCGAGTGCATCGGTCTCAACAAAAAGGGGAACTCCTCATGCGCAAAATGTCCAAGAAGAACAAGATCGCCGCCGTTTGTGCCGCTGCAGTCCTGACCAGTGTGGGAGGCGGAGTGGCCTACGCCTACTGGACCACCACCGGTGCCGGTACCGGCTCCGGAACGAATGCAACGGCCAACGGCACGGTTGTCCTGTCGGCCGCTGTCCCTGCCGGGCTTACCCCCGGTGGCAGCGGTACGGTGACGTACACGGCGAGCAATGGCGGCACGTCGAGTCTGCGGGTCGGGACCATCCACGCCGTCGTGAGCACGAGCGACCCGCTGTGCCTCCCGGCAGACTTCACCATTGCCGACGTTGTCTCCAACTCGACTGTGCCGGCGGCCACCTCCAACGTTGCTGTAGGTTCCGGAACGTTGTCCTTCGCCGACACGGCCGTGAACCAGGACGCTTGCAAGGGTGCTCTCATCACGCTCACCCTGACCAGCGACTAATGACTCCGTCGCTGGGCCGGCCGCTGATGCCCGGCCCAGTGACGGACCCATTCACGATTTGAAGCACACTCGTTCAGAAGGGGTACAAGATGCAGAAGCAACGATGGTCCTTCCCGCCGTCCGCTCGCCCGGCCAGGACCGTTGTTAAGCTGCTGCTGCTCGGACTGCTGGTCATGCTGGTCCCGGCCGGCGCATTAATCGCCGCCAGCCAGAACGCCAAGCCGGGCATCACCCTGCAGATCTCGCCTGCAAGTCAGTCCATTGAGCGAGCCAAGACCGCCAGCTATGTGGTGACCGCTACGTCAACAGGCGGTTTTTCCGGTGCCGTCTCCCTGAGTGCAGGCGCACTGCCGGGCGGATCATCTGCCACCTTCTCACCGTCGTCCGTCACCTTGAGTGCGGGGACGACAGCGACGGCGACAATGAATGTCTCGACTACCCAAGCTACGCCGATCGGGACCTACAGCCTCAGCATCAGCGGCGTCAGCGGCAAAGTCAGCGGCACCGTTTCTGCCGGGCTGACAGTTAATTATCCGATTTCCAGTTCATTCTCGATGAGCGCGACGCCCGCCTCCGTGACTGTGCCGCCAGGTTCCATCGGTGTGTATTCAACCCAATTCTCCCGTAACAACTTCACCGGACCGATCAACCTGAGTGTGTCAGGTGGCCTGCCGCCAGGTTTTACGCCCGCCTACGCGCCGAACCCGGCCACAGGGAACTCTTCGACTCTGCAGATCACCACGCCAGCCAATGCTTCGGATGGCACCTACACGCTTAAATTGGTGGGCTCCGGGCCTGATGCTAACGGCACAATTCAGAATGCCTCTGCCAGCGTCCAACTGGTCATCGACTCCACACAGAAGAGCTTCGCTCTCTCCGGAAACCTGGCAGGCCAGCTGGCGCCGGGCAAGTCGCTCCCGCTGGATCTTGGCATCACCAATCCCAATAACAAGACCTTGGCGCTGACCAATCTGTCCGTCTCCATCAAGAGCGTGACCCGGACTGCCGACGCCATCGCCCGGAACCTCCAGTGCGCGGCAGCCGAATACACGGTGACGCAGTACAGCGGTCCGTACCCGCTTGCAGTGCCGCCCGGCAGCTCCTCGCTGTCCGGCTTGGGCATCTCCGTGAACCAGCAGCCACAGTTCAGAATGCTCAATACGCCCGCCAACCAGGACGGATGCAAGGGCGCATCCCTCCAACTGGTTTACTCCGGATCAGGACAAGGTAGCTGAGATGAATTCCATGGGATGGATGAGGGCCCGGGGTGTCAAAGTGGCAGTTCTGACGGGCGTGCTGTCTTTGGCAATCGGTGCTGGGACAGCGTATGCGTACTGGGCCACGGACGGCTCCGGCGCCGGTTCCGCTGGCACCGGAGACATGCAGACCGTCACTGTGGACGCACTCGTTCCCGGTGACGGTCCGGCGTCAACCCTGATTCCTGGCGGGACTGCCGACGTTGTGCTACGGGTAACGAATCCGAACCCCTATTCCGTCCAGGTGTACAGCGTCACCAACAACGGCCCAGCCACTGCCGATACCGCCCATCCTTCCTGCACCACCACGGGCGTCATGTTCTCCGGCGCTCCGGGTCCACTCAGCCCGGCCGTCTCTATCGCAGCGAATTCGAGCACCTTGGTTTCACTTCCCGGGGCGGCGAGCATGGACGCGACATCGCAGTCAGCCTGCCAGGGCGCCACCTTCCATCTTCCAGTCACGTTGGCGGTCCGAAAATGAGCATTCAACCACGAGACCAAATGCCCCGCGCCGGCTGGCTGAGGACCCGTGCCCCCTGGGTAGTACTCGGGATTCTCCTGGTGTCCGGCATCGGTTCCGCAGCCTACGCGTTCTGGCAGTCCATCAGCAGCAGCAACTTCGCCGCCGCTGCCGGCGACGTCGTCATGCCCGGAAGCAAGCCATCCGGCTCCGTCCAGGGAGCCAATATCTCCGTGAGCTGGTCCGCCGGTTCCACCTCTGGCGGACGCGCTGTCACCGGCTACACCTTGGCCCGGTACAGCACCGCTGCGGGCGGATCCATAACCCCAGCCACCGGGACCTGCGGCGGCACCCTCACGGTCCTCAGCTGCGTGGAACAAAACGTCCCCGGCGGAACGTGGTACTACACTGTCACGCCAACCATCGCACTCTGGAGCGGCGCAGAAAGCCCACGCAGTGCCGGCGTGACCGCTGATATCACGGCGCCCGTGGCGTCCGTGGCGTCGATTTCCCCCACCCCCAACGCCTCCGGCTTCAACAACAGCAGCCCCGTTATCGTCAACCTCACAGCCCAGGACAACGCAGGTGGATCAGGCGTCGCCTCGATCACCTACGCCGTTGATTCCGGCAGCCCAACCACGGTGAACGGCGCCAACGCAGCCGTCTCCGTGAGCGGTAACGGTACTCACGTCGTGTCGTATTTCGCGACCGATAATGCGGGCAACGCAAGCTCCTCCCAGAATCTTGCAGTCAAAATCGACACGGTGGCACCGGGAACGCCATCCATCATCGTGCCCACGTACGTAAACATCGCCAACGTCGCCGGTGTCCCCGTCAGCGGTACGGCTGAGCCTGGATCCACCGTGACGCTTACGGTCAAAGATGCCGGATCGGCCCACACGGTTTCACAAACAGTGACAGCCACCGGCGCAGGAGCATGGACCGCTACCGGCCTCAATCTGACCTCGCTGAACCAAGGCACCGCCACGTACACGGCGAAAGCCACGGACGCTGCCGGCAATACGGGGTCCACGGTGACCGTCACCAGCATCAAGGACACACTGCCTCCGGCCGCGCCAACCATCTCCGCCCCGACGTATGTCAACATCGCTAACGGTGCCAACGTTCCGGTCAGCGGAACGGCGGAGGCCGGCGCGGCAGTAAGCCTGCTCGTCACCGACGCAGGAACCGCCCACACTGTTTCAACAACTGCGACGGCGGGCGGCGGGGCCTGGTCCACTACCGGGCTCAACCTGACATCACTCAACGACGGCGCGGTCACGTACACGGCAACTGCTACGGACGCAGCCGGCAACACCGGGACTTCAGCGGCCGTGACCAAGACCAAAGACACGGTCGCCCCCGGACTGCCAACCGTCAGTGTTCCACCGTTCGTAACTCCAGGGAACATGGCTAGCGTTCCGGTCAACGGCACCGCCGATCCAGGCGCAATTGTTGCCCTGACCGTCACGGACCCCGGGTCAGCCCACACCGTGTCACAAAATCCAACGGCCAACGGTGCTGGCGCATGGGCCGCCACAGCCCTTAACCTGACCACGCTGAACCAAGGCACGGTCACCTACAAGGTGACTGTCACCGATGCGGCCGGCAATGCCAGCACCGCGACAACGACGAACACGAAGGACACGGTTTCCGCCACTCCTGTCGTCACTCCTCCTCCGTCAGTGAATGCCGCCAACGTCGGCACCGTCGTGATCAACGGCACGTCAGATGCGGGGGCATCGGTCACTCTCACGGTCACCGATGCCGGTTCCGTCCACTCCATCAACCAGACTGTCACTGCAAATGGCGCGGGAGCTTGGTCCGTCGGCGGGCTCGACCTAGGCTCATTCAACTCCGGTGCCATCAGTTACTCGGCGAGGGCAACGGACCCGGTCGGCAATATCAGCGCCGCAGGTACAGCAACGAACACGAAGGATGTCGCATCGCCCACGGTGACAGGGGTCGCGCTGGCCGGAGGAAATGGAACGGCCGACAGCGGAGACTCAGTGACCATCACTTACTCGGAACGCATGGATGCCTCTAAGTTCTGCGGTACCTGGACTAACACCGGCACGGGACTGCTGACGCTCAACACAAACGGTGACGTGACTGTCACTCTGGCGGACAACGGGTCCAATGACACACTGACTGTCTCCAGCAGCAGTGTATGTTCCTCCCTCAATATCGGGACCGTGAGCTTGGGCGGAAATTACATCGGCTCGGGGGTGGCCACGTTCAATGGGAACGGAAGCAACAAGTCGACCGTTCAATGGGATCCGGTGAACTTTAGGCTCACCATCGTCCTCGGAACCAGAAGCGGGACAGCGACTACGAGCGCCGCAGGTTTCCCTTCCTACACCCCGCCGTCGGGCCTGTCCGATGTGGCTGGGAACCCGGTTGGCCCGTTTACCTCTGCAAGTAGCTCAAGGTTCTGACGTTCGGCACAACCGGCGTCGGAACCGGAGGGCTGAACCCCATCGACTTCCAATGAAGTAATACATGCTGAGACCCCTGGACCTACCTAAGGTCCGGGGGTCTCAGCGTGGTTGGACTTGGTTAGCAAAAGACCGGGCTAGCCGCCGGATGTGCTCCGCTGCCTGGCCGCCCTGTGGCGCTTCGCAAGGCTCTGGCCTGTATATACTTCTGGTTATCGGTTTAGCAGCAGGCCGTTGGACAGTTCGTCGATCCAGCGACCGTCGCCACCCTTTTTGCCTCCACGGCAGGGTTGTGTGGGGAGTTGCCGGCTCGTTTTGACCTGAGCGAATGGCACTAAGAACCCGTGGCCAGCGAGTCAACAGCAAATACAGCTACATCAATCACCGAGCACCTGCACGAAGAACTCCTCAACAGCTCCGACGTAGAGGAGTTCCTGGATGAGCTCGCCCGCGTTTCGGCGCGCAATCTTTCCGAACCCGGCCATGAAGTGCTGTGCGTTATTACTCTTCTACGTCAGCGCAAGGCGGCCACCATTGCCAGCAGCGGCGCCGCTGCCCGCGCTGTCAGCCAGATTGAATACCAGTCCGAGCAGAGCCCCGGCATGGCTGCGTCGCTAGAGCAGGTGACGGTCCATGTTCCTGACGTGAAGGACGAAGCACGCTGGCTTGAATACTGCGAAGGGGTCCTGGACCAAGGCATTCGTTCAGTCCTCGCCATCCCGTTCCGGCTGGAGGGGGAAACCAAAGCCACCCTCCTCCTCTACTCCCACCGGACCTCCCGCTTCGAAGGCCGCGTCCTGAAGGCGGCGGAGGACTTTGTCCGCCAGACGTCGTTGGCCCTGCGGCTTGCGGTGCGTTTCGCGCACTACAGCGAGACGGCGGCGCACCTGCGTGCCACCCTCGAATCCCGCACAGTGATCGACATGGCGGTGGGCATCATCATGGCTCAGAACCGGTGCAGCCAGCAGGAGGCATTTGACCTGCTTAAAGCGGCGTCCAGTACCCGCAATTCCAAGCTGCATGTCGTCGCGGCGGCCGTGGTGAATGCGCTGGGCCAGGGGCCGGCCCAGACGCACTACGACGGCTGAGCCCCGCCCCGCAGCCGGCGGCCGGCGAGGTGACCGCTGAGACGACCGGCGGGCAGTTTGCGTAATACGTCACGTTGACGGTTTACCCACCCCACCAGCCCGTACACTGGTGGCAAAGCTGGCTGAGAGGCTTTCATGGAAACAAAACGCATCTGCCTTGTCATCGAGGACAACGATGACATCCGCGGTCTGATCACGGTGGTCCTGACGCGCGCAGGTTTTTCCGTGCGTTCGGTCGCCAACGGGGCCGCGGGAATTGCCGCGGCCGCTGAACCATCGGTTGCGCTGATCACTCTGGACCTTGGCCTGCCGGACATGGACGGGCACGTCGTAGCCCGGGCCATCCGTGCCTTAAGCACCGCTCCCATGCTGTTCCTCACCGCCAGGTCCGAGGAAGACGACATCCTGGCCGGGATGGCCTCCGGCGCTGCCGCTTACCTGACCAAGCCGTTCCACCCCAAGGAACTGCAGGAGCTCGCATTGCGGCTGAGCCCGGCGGATGCCCTCGCCCGTCAGAAGCCAACGCCACAACGGCAGCAGTAAGCGGCACCTTCGCGTCTGCCCACTTGTTTTCCCACCCGCTTGGCCACCAAGACGTGGCCTATTCAGCGTCAGGCGGCCGGCCGGCGTCGGACCCTGCCACTACCGCAATGGCTCCCAGGAGCAGCGCGGCGTTAGCCCAGAATATCCCCAGCACACCAAGGGGTGCGGCGAAAGAGCCGACGGCGATGGGCAGTGTAATCTGCGCCAGCCGGTTGACCGTCATGCGCAGGCCCAGAACAGCGCCGTGGCTCGAGGACGCAGTCAGGGACACCACCCAGGCCATGGTGAGCGGCTGCGGAATGCCGAGCCCAAGTCCCAGCCCGATCATCACCGCAATGGCACCATACGGTCCCACGAGCGGAAAGGCAGCCAGGGACAGGACGGCGGCGCCAATGGACACGATCAGCATCGCCTTGCGGCCGAAGCGCCCGATCAGCCGGGTCAGGCCCACCCTGCTCGCTACTGATACGGCGGCCCGGAGGGCCAGCAGCAATCCGACGACGGCGGCGCTCACGTTTTGTTCGGTGGCCCAGACCGGTACGAACGCGTACATCAGGTCCACGGTCACCAGCACAGCACCGCTGACCACCAGCGAGCGCCACAGCCCGGGAGCCTTCAGGACATTTCCCACGCTGACCCGCTCAGCCGCGCTCTTGTGCCTGCCCTTGCGAAGGCGGGCGTCCGTGCGCCGGAGGAAGAAGTACGCCGGCGTGGCCAATGCACTGAAGCCCAGGCACACCAGCAGTCCCAGGCTGGTGTCCGGCTGCGCCCCGGCCGGAACACCCATCGATGCCACGAGGGTGACCGCGGGCGGACCGATGAGCTGGCCGATGGACGCGGCGGCGGTCAGTGTGCCGAATGCACTGTCAGTGGAACCTTCACTGCTGACGTGGGCCACAAATGCCTGCTGGCCCACCATCACCATGAGATGACCCAGGCCGATGAGGGCACTGGCCGCCAGCAGGACGGCAAGCCCCCGGAAGGCCAGCATCGTGAGGGTACCCGCGGCCGCCGTCAGCAGCCCGATGAAGGCCATGGCGGTGCCGCCGAACCTGTCAGCCAGCCTCCCTGCGGGCAGGGCTGTCAGTAGTGCCGGCAGCGCGAAGCTCGATGCCAGGACGCCCAGGAATACCGGGTCCGCGCCTTCGGCGAGTGCCCGGTACCCGATGATGAGCCGGATTCCCACCCACGAGGCCTGCGCCAGGACTGCCTGCGCACTGAGGGCCGTCCGCCATCTGGCGGCACTCACGCCCGAAGCGGGATTTCGTCCGCCCCACCCAACAGGCGGGTCAGATCCTCGATTCCGTCCCTTGCCGCCCTGTACCGGGTGGGGTCCAAGTGGAACACTGCAAGCTGCAGCGCGTAGGCCAGGAGAACAGGAATCAGCTGGGTCCGGTACTCTCCGTCGTCGCCGCGCCTGGCCGTGATGAGATGGTCCGGGCTGGGGCGGAAGTGGTACCCCGGCACGTCCGAGATCAGGATGCTCTTGCCGCCCCGCCGGGCAGCCTCGGACACCAAAGCGGCGAGCTGGAGTGGAGCTTCCCGTAGCGCGAAACCAATAAGGGTGCTGTTTTCGTTGAAGCTGACGAACCGTTCGGCCAGATCCTTGGGGGCGGTCCCCAGCGTGACTGTGGTCAGGCCCAGCCTGCGCAGACGGCGTGCCATCAGGTCACGGGTCGGCTTCTCGTCGTCCCTCGAAAACAGGTAGATGGTCCGGGATGCATGCAACGTCCTGGCCGCAGCGTCCAGGTCTTCCTGGGAGACGAAGTGGGGCAGCCGCTTCAGCGCAACGATTTCGTCGGCTACGAAGGCGGACAAATCGTAACCGGTGTCTCCGCGCATGATTCCGTCATGATCTTCCTGGATCTGGGTCTCGTCTTTGCGCAGGTCATTCCGCAGATCCGGGTAACCGCGGTAGCCCAGCTTCTTTGCCAGCCGTACAACGGTGGATTCATGGGTCTTCGCCCGGTCCGCAACCTCCGCCGCCGGAATTCCTGACATGTCGTCCCCCATCAGGACGTTCATAACGCGCTCCTCGGAGGCGCTGAGCTGGACCGTGCTGCTGGCCACTACTGCTTTGAAACCCACTCTGGCTCTCCTTTGAGATCCCTATTCGAAAAACTGTGATGCTTGACACTCTCTCACGAACATGCAATCCTGTGCAAGGTTGCAAGATTGGTTTACGGCCAATCCTGCTCCCCCTATTTTCTCCACATTGCCGCAGAGAGGCGGACAACGAAGATGCAAACCCTCAACGCACCTGTTGCGCTTGAATGGACGGTGGCCTCGGCAGCCGTCGCCGGAGGGCTGGCCATGGCAGTGGTCGGCGCCGGCTACGGGCTGACAAACACTTCCGGTGTGGGAGCCGGATTCTTTCCCACAGTGGCCGGGACGCTGATGGCGCTGGCCGGCGTACTGTGGGTCATCCAGCTTGTGGCCGCCCGGCGGACAGCCGTTCCGGTCCACGTTACCGGCGATACGGTGGAGTCCCTGCCGCCGCACCACGAATCAGAATCCGCACTGGTTTCCCTGCTCGATGATGACAACAGCGACGAGCCGGACTCCCCGGATTTCCCGGACCGCCAAGGTTGGGCACGCGTGGGCATCATCTCCGGCGCCATCCTCCTGGCAGCACTGCTGCTCCCCCTGCTGGGCTACACCATCGTGATGACACTGATGCTGGGAACCATCCTGTTCTTCGTCAGCAAGCGGAAGCTCTGGATGGCCGCCCTGGTGGCCGTTGGTTCCGCACTGGCTTCCCGCCTGGTCTTCGAGGTCTGGCTGGGAACGGCACTGCCGACGGCCAGCATCGACTTCCTCGCAGGACTGGGGCTGTAGCCGTGGGATTCGATCAGCTCCTGGGTGGCCTGGCCACCGTTTTCACCCCTGAACACCTCCTGTTCGCGCTGCTGGGCTGTGTGCTGGGCATGCTCGTGGGAGTCCTTCCGGGCTTCGGGCCGGCTGCCGCCGTCTCTCTCCTCATCCCGGTCACCTTCGGCCTTGATGCCACCTCCGCCATCATCATGCTGGCCGCCATCCTGTACGGCGCGGCCTACGGCGGAACCACGACGGCGGTCCTCCTCCGCATTCCCGGCGAGGCGTCCTCCATCGCCACCACACTCGACGGTTACCAGATGGCCAAGCAGGGACGCGGCGGTCCCGCCCTGGTGATCGCGGCGCTAGCCTCCTTCGTGGGCGGCCTGGTCGGCGTCATCGGCTTCGTGGTGGTGGCACCGTTCAGCCGGCTTGCCCTGGAGTTCGGTGCCCCCGAACTGTTCCTGGTCTCCCTCCTGGGCTTCGCGCTGATCACCAGCTTCGCCGGCTCCAACCCCGCCAAAGCCCTGCTCAGTGCCGCGGCCGGACTGGGCATCGCCACCGTCGGTGTGGATTCGGGCGTCGGCATCGCCCGCTTCACCTTTGACATGCCTGAACTGTTCGACGGCCTGGGCCTGGTGGCGATCGTCATGGGCGTCTTTGGCCTCAGCGAAGTCCTGGGCCAGGCCCAAAAAGGACCGCTGGGTGTCCCGAGCCCCCTCAAGGTTGCCAGGCTCCTGCCCACCCGCACGGACCTGCGCCGCTCGGCCTTCCCGTCACTGCGCGGATCTGTCATCGGATTCTTCATGGGCCTCCTCCCCGGTTCACCCGGTGCTGCAACCTCACTGGCCTCCTACGCCGCCGAGAAGCGGATCTCCAAGCGCACCAAGGAATTCGGCAAGGGCGCCGTGGAGGGCATCGCCGGGCCGGAAGCCGCCAACAACGCGCTTGCCGTCTCGTCCATGATCCCGCTGTTCACCCTCGGCATCCCCACCTCCGCCACCGTGGCCATCATGGCCGGCGCGTTCACAATGAACGGCCTGATCCCCGGGCCGCTGCTGTTCCGCGACAACCCCGACGTCGCCTGGGCCATCATCGCCAGCCTCATCGTGGGCAACTTCATCCTGCTGGTACTCAACGTCCCGCTGGCCCGGGTCTGGATCGCGGTCCTGAAGGTCCCGTTCCACTACCTCATGGCCGCCATCCTGGCCTTTATGTTTTTGGGCACCTACTCCATCAACGGCAGCGCCTTCGACATCCTGATCATGCTGGGCGCCGGCATCCTCGGCTACATCTTCCAACTGGTCAAGGTGCCGCTCACCCCGCTGGTCCTGGGGCTCATCCTGGGCCCGCTGCTGGAAGAGAATTTCCAGCGGTCGCTGGCTCTCTCGCGCGGCGATTACAACGTGTTCCTGCAGGGCCCCATCAGCCTCACGCTGATCGGCGTCATTGTCCTGGCCATCCTGTTCGGCGCAGTCCGCCCCCTCATTGCTTCCATGCTGAAGAAAAAGACCATCACCCCCATCGCACCAAAGGAGCTTGCGAAATGAAAAAACTCACCGCACTGACCGCCACCGCACTTGCCGCATCAGTTGCCCTGGCCCTCACAGGCTGCGGCGGCCAAGCAGGCAGCAGCACCACCTCCGCGGCCGCGGACTTCCCCAAGGCGGGCGCCACGATCGAGTGGATTGTCCCCTCCGCCGCCGGCGCCGGCAACGACATCCTGGCCCGCATCGTGGCACCGGCCATGCAGGAGGACCTCGGCGCCAACATCAAGGTGGTCAACAAGGAGGGCGGCAGCCAGGTTGTAGGCCTGAACTACGTGGCGCAGTCCAAGGCGGACGGCCTGACGTTCGGCTACACCAACATCCCGTCCATCCTGGGCCGCTACCTGGATCCCAGCAAAAAGGCGGCCTTTGACCGCAGCAGCTTCACGCCCATCGGCTCCTTCGCCACCAACTCCGTGGTGATCGGCGTCAACAAGGACAGCAAGTACAAGACCATCAAAGAACTGTTCGACGCCGTCAAGGCTGAGCCCGGCAAGATCACCGTGGGCACCGACTCCCGTGCCGGTGACGACCACATCAACCTGCGCCTCCTGGAAAACCAGCTGGGCCTGGACTTCAACATCGTGCATTACAACAGCGGCGCGGACAAAGTAGCGGCCATCGTCTCCGGCGAGGTGGACTTCGCCCTCGGCGGCGTGTCCAGCTTCTTCGGCCAGTACAAGTCCGGGGACATCAAGCTCCTGACCGTCATCGAGGACAACGCCAGCCCGTTCGTTCCGGATGTTCCCACGATGAAGAGCGCCGGCTATGACGTCAAGCCGATGGCCAGCAACTTCGCCCTCTCGGTCCCGTCCAAGACGCCGAAGGAAGTTGTGGCAAGGCTCGAGTCTTCACTGAAGAAGGCTGCCGAGACAGCTGCCGTGCAGGACAAGCTCAAGGGCGCGGCGACGCAGCCCACCTGGGTCCCGGCCGCCGAGGTCAGCAAGATGTGGGAAGAGCGCGAAACCCTGATCAAGCCGGTCATCGATGAACTCCTGAAACAGCAGTAACCATGGACACCACCAGAAAGGCCGGCGACACCATGCACGCAGAACACACCCCTCCCCTCTCCACGGCTGAGCTGGTGCGCCGCCTGGCAGCCATCCCGGCGGCCAACATCGGCGACGCCCAGGAACGGATCGGCGTGGCGTCCGCCCTGTCGCCCAGCTGGCCCGGCGCCAAGCTCGCCGGACCCGCCTACACGGTGTGGACCCGCCCGGGTGACAACCTCTACATCCACAAGGCCCTCGACGAAGCCCAGCCGGGAGACGTGATCGTGGTCAACGGCGGCGGGGACCAGTCCCGCGCCCTGATCGGCGACATGATCGGCCTCCGCGCCAAGAACATGGGCCTGGCCGGCTTTGTGATCGACGGCGCCGTCCGGGACGCCGACGCCCTGGCGGACTGCGGGCTGCCGGTCTTCGCCCGCTCGGTCACCCCTGCCGGGCCATACAAGTTCGGCCCGGGCCGGCTGCAGATCCCGGTGGCGATCGACGGCGTCGTGGTTTCCCCCGGAGACATCGTGGTGGCGGACGCCGACGGGGTCGTAGTGGTCAGGCGCGACGAGGCCGAACAGGTCCTGGCCGAGGCGGAAAAGATCGAGGCGAAGGAAGCGGCCAAGCGCATCTCTTTCGAGGGCGCCTCCGTCTGACCCGCTGACACAGTCCTCCGGTCCAATGGCTGGCTCAACCACGGTTGGGCCGGCCATTGCGCTGCCCGGGCTGGGCTGACCCGTCTCCGGGTCGTTTCACAGGCGGCGCACATCCTCGGCAAATCGAAGCGATAGCTTGGTTGCCTACAAATGAGGCATGACTCCTCTCCAGAACAAACCACGCAAGGGCAGCCGCGTCCGGCGCGCCGTCGTCGCCGGGGCCGTGGCCTTCACCCTTTCGGCAGGTGGTGCCACGGCCTGGGCGCTGGACCGTTTTGTGGTCCAGCACGTGGAAATCGCGGACGTCTCCGCGTATCAGGCCAGCCAAACGGGAACCAGCCAGGGCACGACGGCGGCCACCACCAGCGATTCCGCCGCCACCGCCGTCACCACAGCCACGTCCCACGTCTCGGACAGCTCGAACATCACCATCTCCACGGTGACCACCGGCAGCGGCGACAGCACCGTCACCTACTACGTTGCCGACGTCGTGCTTGGCGACGCCACCACCCTCCGGTCAGCCTTCGCCAACAACAGCTTCGGCGAAAACATCACCGAAACCACCTCGGAAATCGCGGCGGCAAACGACGCCAGTTTCGCCATCAACGGCGACTACTACGGCTTCCGCGACACCGGCATTGTGATCCGCAACGGCGTGGTGTTCCGCGACGACGGCGCCCGCCAGGGCCTGGCCTTCTACCGCGACGGCACCGTCCAGGTTTACGACGAGACCACCACCACCGCCGAGCAGCTCGTGGCCGACGGCGTCTGGAACACCCTGTCCTTCGGCCCGTCCCTGCTGGACAACGGGGAAGTGGCCGCGGGCATCGAGGACGTGGAGGTGGACACCAACTTCGGCAACCATTCCATCCAGGGCGAACAGCCGCGCACCGCCGTCGGCGTCGTCGACGAGAACCACCTGGTGTTTGTGGTGGTGGACGGCCGCAGCCCCGGCTACAGCGCAGGCGTGACCATGACCGGACTGGCGGAAATCATGCAGGGCCTGGGCGCCACCACTGCGTACAACCTCGACGGCGGCGGCTCGTCCACCATGTACTTCAACGGCGGACTGGTCAACAACCCGCTGGGTGAAAACAAGGAACGCGGCACTTCCGACATCCTGTACATCGCGGAGTAGGGCCCGCCATGATCATCCTGATCCCGGCCTACGAGCCGGACCGGCAGCTGCCTGCCCTCATCCGTTCCATCCGCGACGCCGAGCCGTGGGCCACCGTGGTGGTGGTTGATGACGGCAGCGGGCCTGGGTACAAGGACGTGTTCGACGGCGTCAGGGCACTCGGGTGCCACGTCATCGGGTATTCCCACAACCGGGGCAAGGGCTTCGCGCTGAAGACCGGGTTCGGGTTCATCGCTGACCACCTCCCGAACCGGAACGTGGTGTGTGCTGACAGCGACGGCCAGCACACCATCGCGGACATCCTCCGCGTGGCGGCAGCGGTGCGGCCCGGTTCGCCGGCCATGGTGCTGGGAACCCGGAACTTCACCGGCAACGTCCCGGCCCGCAGCAAATTCGGCAACAGCGCCACCCGGCTGCTGTTCCGGCTGGCCACCGGCGAGCGCATTTCCGACACCCAGACCGGCCTCCGCGGCTATCCGGCAGCCATGCTCCCGTGGCTGCGGTCCGTCCGTGGGGAGCGGTACGAATACGAGCTGAACCTCCTGCTGGAAGCCAAGCCGGCCGGCTATGCGATCAACACGGTGGACATCGCCACGGTGTATCTGGACCACAATTTGGGGTCGCATTTCCGGCCGGTGGCGGACTCGGTCCGCATCTACGCGCCGCTGCTGAAGTTCCTGGCGTCCTCCTTCACGGCGTTTCTCGTGGACACCGTGATGTTCCTGCTCCTGTCCCTGGCCGCCGACTCGCTGCTGCTGGCAGTGGTGGGGGCCCGGGCCGTGAGCTCGGTGGTGAACTTCGTCGTCAACCGGCGGGTGGTGTTCGAGCACGGCCGGGACAGGCCCGCCGCCGCTGCCGGCCTGCGCTACTTCGGTCTGGTTCTTATTCTCCTTGCGGCCAACTATGGCCTCATCTCAGCCCTGGAGGCGCTCTCCGTTGCAGCGCTGCCGGCGAAGATCGTGGCGGAAATCGCGCTGCTGGCCGTCAGCTATGTGGTGCAGCAGCGGTTCCTCTTTTCCCGGCGCACGGCCGGGAGCCCTACGCGGGAGGCTGAGAATCAGTCTCCGGCTCTGAGCCGCGGCCACCACCCCGGGACATTACGCCGGTAGTCGAGGTCTTATCCGGTGGTGGCCGTCTTCTCGGCGTAGGAGGTGGCCTGGCGGCGCACCTGGTCCACGTAGGAGTCGGACTGGTTGTAGGAGTAGATGGCCGCAGTCCATCCGTTCGCGGCGGTGAGGTCGCGGCCATGGGCGCATAGGTAGCCGGCCGCGCTAAGTGCGGCATCGTCGATGTTGAAGGGATCCGCTTCGCCGTCACCGTTCCCGTCCCGTCCCGCGAGCTCCCAGGTGGAGGGAATGAACTGCATGGGTCCAACAGCACGGTCCCATGCAGCGTCGCCATCCAGGACGCCGGCGTCGGTATCAGCAATGACGGCAAATCCGTTGCCGTCCAGGCTCGGGCCGACAAGTGGCCCGCTCGCCTGCCCTGCGGCATTCAGGCTTCCGCCGCCGTATGCTCCGTGGTGGGATTCGACGAAGCCAACTGCCGCCACCGTATTCCAGCCGATCCCACACGCCGGAGCGGAATGATTGGCCGCGCTAGCCGCACCCACGTAGGCCCGCAGGGCGCGGGCAGGTATGCCGGTTTGAGCGGCAGCCTGGATGAGCCACTCGGCGTCCGCGTTCCGGGTGACATTGACGGCGGTGGTAAGGCCGGTGGAGAGCGTTTCGAGTTTCGCCTCAGCCCGTGGCGGAGGAGGAAGAGCCCCGCGGGAGTCCGCGCCGGACGGTCCGAATGCCCAGAATGCCACCGCGGTGATGACGCAGATCGCGAACACGCAGAAAACCGCAAGGCGTTTAAGTCGGAGCACGGGTCTGATCCTATCGATCGAAGTCCGCCAGGAGGAACGGCGGCTGCACGACACCCGGGAAACAGCAGCCGGGCGCCCAGCCCGCACTCATATTCGGGCCTGGGTTCCGTCACAGCACCTGCACAGTTTGGCCGTGGATCGTAGAAAACAGCCCACCAACAGATTCCGGAGAATCCCGATGACTTCCCTCATTTTCATTGCCGCAGACCTCGCGGCCATCACCATCCTCACCTTCGTCCTCTACCTCCGCCGCCACCGCCGCCGCGACCTGGTGGTCTCGTACCTGGGCATGAACGTGGGTGTCCTGGCAGTGGCCACCGCACTCTCCGGTTCAGCTGCGGGAATCGGCCTGGGACTTGGTCTCTTCGGCGTCCTGTCCATCATCCGGCTCCGCTCCACCGAGCTGGCCCAGCACGAGGTGGCCTATTACTTCTCGGCCCTGGCGCTGGGCCTGATCGCGGGCCTCGGCATCGAACCCGTCTGGCTGACCGCCTCGCTGATGGGCCTGATCCTGCTGGTGATGTTCGTCGGCGACCACCCCCGTGTCCTGCCCGCCCACCGGCACCAGCTGGTCATCCTGGACCGGGCGCTGGCGGAGGACGGCGAACTGTACGCACGGCTCGAGGAAGTCCTGCAGGGCAAGGTCCACTCCGCCACCGTCCAGGAACTTGACCTGGTCAACGACAAAACCATCGTGGACGTCCGGTACGCCTACACTCCCCGCATCGTCCAGCCAGCCGCTCACACCACCATCTCAGCCATCACGACGGCGGCACCCCGGCACGCTGAGCCGGCACCCTTCGCGGCCACTCCCGACCGTGCGGCCACCCCCGTCCACGCCTCGGCTGGTGCGGCATGAGCGCCCCCGCCGGCGCCGGCGTCGTCAGCAGCCTCAGCGGACTGCCGGCCGTGGGGCTGGACGAACTGAACGCCGAAGCCGCGCTCCAGACCCGGGTGGACCGCAAGTACGTGGTCCCCGAGGACCTGGCCCAGGCGCTCCTGGCCACGTTCGACGCCGAGGTCCGGGTCCTGGAAATGGACGGCTCCCGCTGCTTCGCTTACGACTCCGTCTACTTCGACACCGCGCAGCTGGACAGCTACCTCCTCGCCGCCCACGGCCGCCGGCGCCGCTACAAGGTCCGCACCAGAACGTACGTGGACAGCGCCATCAGCTTCCTGGAGGTCAAAACCGAAGGCGCCCGCGAAGCCACCGTCAAGGAACGCATCCCCTACGAACTCACGGACCGTTCCCGGCTGACGGCCGAAGGCCTGGCCTACGTCCACGAAACCCTCGCCGCCGCGGTGGGCGGAGCGCCTGCCGGAGCCCTCGGGCCGGTCCTCGAAACCCGCTACCGCCGCACCACCGTCTACCTGCCGGAATCCGGCAGCCGGGCCACCATCGATACCAACGTCACCTGGCAGCGCCCCGGCGGGCAGGCCTGGGTCCTGGACGGCGCCGTGATCCTCGAAACCAAGTCCGGCTCCGCGTCCGGCCCGCTGGACCGGCACCTCTGGGCCCACGGGATCCGGCCTTCCCGGATCTCCAAGTTCGCCACCGGCATGGCGGCGCTCTGCCCGGAACTGCCGGCCAACCGCTGGAACCGCACGCTCCGCCGCACCATGAACCTCCGCCCCGCCGCCTGACCCCCTCCCCCTGACTTCGAAGGAACGCACCATGAACCGCTTCCGCACCGCCCTGTCCGTCACCGCCCTCGCCCTCGCCGTTGGGCTGGCCGGCTGCTCCGCCACCGGCACCGCCGGCACGGGAACCTCCATCACCGGGACAACCTCTACCTCCTCCGGCACTTCCAACTCGTCCACGACGTCCGGCACGGCCCAGGCCGCTGTTTCCCTGGACACCCTCGCCGCCGACACCCACTTCGACGCCGATGACCTCACCTGGGATGCGGCCGCCGAAGTAGCCGTGACCCTGGCGGACAGTGGCAGCAAAGTAGCCTCCGGAACGTCGTCGGACGCTGTAAAGGTCGACGGCGACACCGTCACCATCAGCGCGGCCGGCACCTACCGCCTGAGCGGGTCGCTGTCCGACGGCCAGGTGGTGGTGGCCGCCGGCGAGGAAGATGTGGTGCGCATCATCGTGGACGGCGCGGACATCTCCAGCTCCACCGGCTCGCCGTTTGTGGTGCAGAGCGCCAACGAGGCGATCGTGTTCCTTGAGGACGGCACGTCCAACTCCCTGAGCGACGCGTCCACCTACACGGACACCGCGGAGGGCGCCCCGAATGCGGCGCTCTACTCCCAGGCGGATCTGACCATCGCCGGCACCGGCTCGCTGAGCGTGGACGGCAACTTCAACGACGGCATCTCCTCCAAGGACGGCCTGGTGCTGGCCGCCGGCAACGTCACCGTGAACGCCACCGACGACGGCATCGTGGGCAAGGACTACGCGGTCCTGCTCGACGGCGCCTACCAGGTCACCGCCGGCGACGACGGCTTCATGTCGGACAACGAGGAGGACGAAGGCCGCGGCTGGGTCCTCATCAACGGCGGCACCCTGAACGTCAGCGCGGCGGACGACGGCATCAAGGCCTTCAACACCCTCACCATCGCGGCCGGCGTCACCACCGTGGCCAAGTCCGAGGAAGCCCTGGAAGCCCAGCACATCAAGATGTCCGGCGGCACGGCCAACGTCACCGCCAACGACGACGGCGTGAACGCCTCGGGCGGAGCCTCCACCTCCACCTCGGCCCAGGGCGGGATGGGCGGCGGCATGGGCGGCGGTGAAACGGTAGGCGACTACACGGTGGAAATCACCGGAGGCTCGCTGACCATCAACTCGCAGGGCGACGGCCTGGACTCCAATGGCAACGCCAGCATCTCCGGCGGCACCGTGGTGGTCAACGGCCCTACCAACTCCGGCAACGGGGCCCTGGACGTCAACGGCGAGCTGACCGTCACCGGCGGCACCGTGGCGGCGGCCGGGAGCGTGGGCATGGTGGTCACCCCGGGCACCTCCTCCACGCAGTCCGGCGTGCAGGTCACGCTGGGATCCACGGTTCCGGCAGGCACGGTGGTGCAGATCGCCGATTCCGCCGGGAACGTGGTCAGTGCCTTTGTAACCACCAAGGCGACGGCGTCCCTGGTGTTCTCCTCGGCCGCGATCACTGAAGGCGAGGAATACACGGTCTACACCGGCGGCACGGCCACGGTCAGTGCCGGCGTGGGCGAAGGGTCCCTGGACGGTGCCGAACAGGAAGGCACCGTGACGGCCGGCGAGTACACCGCAGCCCAGGGCCCGGGCGGCGGTGGCTTCGGCGCCCGCCCCTGAAACGCTCTCTCACTTAACGGAGGGTTTCGACCGATGCTCTCTCACTTTTCTCAAGAAAGTGAGAGAGCGTTCCGGAATAAGCACCATTTAGTGAGAGAGCGTTCTGTCTGGAACCCGGATATCGGCGCATACTTGAACGCACCAGCAGCCACGGCCTTGGGAGGACACCATGAAGTTTCTCGGAGCACTGATTATCATCTGGCTGATCATCGGAGGAATAGCAGCCTGGCAGCGCGGTTACTTCGGCGGGGCACCCGGGTCCTGCGCCCAAGCCGGAACGGTGGCCGTGACCATCGTCGCCGGGCCCTTGAACTATGTGGGCGTCAACCCGCAGATCGCGTGCGACCTGCCCCAACCTTCCCAGTAGCCACATCCTTGGTGCCGCGGCCGGCGGTCCCTAGAGTAGGGAATGCCGGGCGCCCGCTTTACTTGCGCCCGAAACTGATTCCGAAAGCTTCGAAAGGACCGCCGAGATGGCATTCGTCACCGTTGGAACCGAGAACAACACCGATACCGAGCTCTATTACGAAGACCACGGGAGCGGCCAGCCGGTTGTCCTGATCCACGGCTATCCGCTGGACGGATCCTCCTGGGAAAAGCAGACCACCGCCCTCCTGGAGGCCGGCTACCGCGTCATCACCTACGACCGCCGGGGCTTCGGCAAATCCACCAAAACCACCAGCGGCTACGACTACGACACGTTCGCCGCCGACCTCAATACCCTCCTGAACAGGCTGGAAATCCACAACGCCGTACTGGTGGGCTTCTCCATGGGCACCGGCGAGGTTGCCCGCTACCTGAGCACGTACGGTTCGGCCCGGGTGGCCCGCGCAGCGTTCCTCGGATCCCTGGAACCCTTCCTCCTGAAAACCGATGACAACCCGGACGGCGTTCCGCAGGACGTCTTTGACGGGCTGACCGAAGCCGTCACCGCGGACCGGTACGCGTTCTTCACGGAATTCTTCAAGAACTTCTACAACTCGGACACGTTCCTGGGCACGCCGCGGCTCAGCCAGGAAGTCGTGGACGCCAGCTGGAGAATCGCAGCGGGATCCGGCGCCACCGCCTCAGTCGCCGCGCAGCCCACATGGCTCACCGACTTCCGCGGGGACATCCCCCGGATCGATGTCCCCGCGCTGATTGTCCACGGCACGGCGGACAACATCCTGCCCATCGATTCCACCGGGCGCCTCTTCGCCAAGGCCTTGCCCAGCGCCGACTATGTGGAGATCGACGGCGCCCCGCACGGCCTGCTGTGGACGCACGCCGCGGAAGTCAACGAAGTCCTGCTCGCCTTCCTGAAGAAGCAGACCGGATAACAAAAAAGAGTGGAGGGCTAGGCGTTTCGCCTGGCCCCTCCACTCTTTTATGGCTTAGTCAGCTCAAGCCCTGGCAGCCTTGCCCGGCAGCGCCAGCTTGAAGATCTTCCCCCAGGTCGATCCCACCTGCTTCAGCAAGGGGCCCGTGGTGTACTTCAGGCCGTAGCGCTGGCAGATTTCGCGGACCAGCGGTGCAACCTCGGCGTACCGGTTGGACGGCAGGTCCGGGAAGAGGTGGTGCTCGATCTGGTGCGACAGGTTGCCTGTCATGAGGTGCATGAACTTGGAGCCCGAGATGTTGGCTGAGCCGATCATCTGGCGGACGTACCAGTCACCGCGGGTTTCGCCTTCCACCATTTCCTCGGTGAAGGTGTCCGTACCCTCCGGGAAGTGGCCACAGAAAATCACGGCGTGGGCCCAGACGTTGCGGATGGCGTTGGCGGCCAGCGTGCCGTAGAGGGCCTGTTTGCCGGAACCGGTGAGCATGGCGACGGCCGGAGTGGCGGCGTAGTCCTTGGTGAACTGGGTGATCACCTTGCGGCCCAGGGCCTTGAGGTCCTTGTTCAGCGCTTCCTTGGACTTCTTGCCTTCCTTGTAATCGGTCAGCTCGAGGTCGTAGATGGCAATGCCCCACTCGAAGATGGGTGCCAGGATGGCGTTGTACAGCGGGTTGCCCAGGTTCATGGGAGTCCACGGCTGACTCTCGTCCATGCGCAGGAGGTTGTACCCGACGTCGTTGTCCTTGCCCACCACGTTTGTCCAGCGGTGGTGCAGGTCATTGTGGGTGTGCTGCCAGGAGCGCGACGGGGTGACGAAGTCCCACTCCCACGTGGTGGAGTGGATGTCGGGGTCCCGCATCCAGTCCCACTGGCCGTGCAGGACGTTGTGCCCGATCTCCATGTTTTCGAGGATCTTGGCGAAGCTCAGCAGCGTGGTGCCGGTGACCCAGGCTGCCTTGTTCTTGCTGACCAGGAGTGCGGCGCGGCCGGAAATCTCCAGCCCGCGCTGGATCTTGATCATGCGCCGGATGTAGGCGGCATCGGAGGCTCCACGCTTCGCGAGGATGTCATCGCGGATCGCGTCGAGTTCGCGGCCCAGCTCAGCTACCTGTTCGTCGGTAAGGTGCGCTGCGGCAGGAGGGCGGACCGAAGGGCTGCCGGACTCGGCCAGCGCTCCGGGGCGCGTCTTTGCCGCTCCGGTGGGGGCGGTGTTGGTGTCGGAGACTTTCTTGCTTTCTGAAACTACTGACATGCGGTATTGCTCCTCAGAGTTCGAGGTTGACGGGTCCGGCGGCTGCCGAGACACACGTTTGGATTAGTTGGCCGGGTTCGCCGTGGACCTCGTTGGTGCGAAGGTCACGGACCTGTCCGGCCAGGAGCGGAGTCAGGCAACTGTGGCAGATTCCCATCCGGCAGCCGCTGGGCATCAGCACCCCGGCGTCCTCGCCGACGTCGAGCAGCGGCGTATCGCCGTCGGCGTCAATTTCCCGGTCCGACGCCTCAAAGGTGACCAGGCCGCCGTCGTGCCCTACACCTCCGGCGAACGTGGTGTTGAACCGTTCAATCATCAGGTTGCCGGGATCGCCGGCAAGCGCAACATCGGAGCCGGGGGCGCCGGCGGTGAGGGACGCCTGCTTCCACAGGGCCTCGGCGTCGTCCAGGAAGCTGTCCGGGCCGCAGGCGTAGGCGGCACGCTCTTTCCAGTCCGGGCAGATCGCATCGAGCTCGGCCGTGTTGGTCAGGTCCATCCGGCCCTGTTCGCCGGTGTACCAGTGGGCCAGGCGGAAGTTCGGGAACTGGTCAGCCAGTTCGGCGAGTTCCTCGCGGAAGAGGCTGTCGCCCGGCGTGCGGGCCGAGTGCACCAGGACGACGTCGGCATCCGGGCGGCGGGGAACAAGGGTGCGGATCATGGACATCACCGGAGTGATGCCGCTGCCGGCGGTGACCATCAGGAGCGGCCTGGGGTGCTCGGGCAGGACGAAGTCGCCTTGCGGCGGTGCCAGAAACAGGACGTCACCGGGTTTGGTGGTCCGCACCAGGGTTCCGGAAACAGCCCCGACGTCGGTGACGGTGATGGCGGGGTCCTTGCCGGCGGGCGCACTCAGCGAATACGAACGCCAGTGGCGGACGCCGTCCAGCTCGACGCCGATACGCGCCCACTGGCCAGCCAGGTGCGAATGCCAGCCCCGGCCGGGACGGAAGAAGATGGTGGCGGACTGCGCCGTTTCCTGGACCACACGGGTCACCACTCCACGCAGCTGGCGCGCGGAGAAGACAGGGTTAAAGAGCGCCAGAATATCTTCCGGTGCCAATGGCGTGGTCAGTACGGATGCCGCCTGTGCCAGCTGACGTAGCCGGATCATGCAGTAATACCTAAAGCGGCGCGAGCCATATTTCTCTCTCCTGACCGTTCCGCAGTCACGCAGTAATCATGGGCGCAGTGCCCCCAAAGCCCGCTACAAGCCTAACGGCTGTGGCTTCTGGATGGTTCCTTAAGCAATAATAGTAAGGAAGCTGATCAATTTCCACCTCGGATCACCGGAAAGGACGAGCCCGACGGGGGCGGTTTTCAGCGGGAGTCGCGTTCCTCGAATTCCTCATCCAGGTCGTGGTGCCGGAATTCGGTCTCGGGGTTCGGTTCACCCTCGGCCACGTACTCGTAGTCCAGTTGGCGCTGTACCTGGCTGTCCAGTACCTGCAACTCCTTGTCCGGAACCGCGGATAGATCGTCCGGGAATTCGTCGTCGGGTGCGAGGTGTAGCTTCTCGGACATGCTGAGCCCTCTCTAGGCCGTGAGGAATAACCGGGCCTCAATGGCCCGCACCTTCTCAGGATATTCCCTTCCGGGCTGATCACCCAGCGGAATCGGCGCCGGATCAGGAACGTGACGGACTCCAGCCGACGGCGGGCGCAATGTACCGGGCGATGTTGCCCAGCATTTTGGCGTTGAACTCCACGCCCAACTGGTTGGGCACAGTCACCAGCAGCGTGTCTGCGGCCTGGACCGCGACGTCGGCTGCCAGCTTCTCGGCGAGGACGTCCGGGGCGCCGGCATAGGTTTTGCCAAAGCGTGCCGTCAGGCCGTCGATAACGCCTACCTGGTCCCGGCTGTCCCGCAGCGCACTGCCGGCAAAATACCTGCTGTCCTCGTCGTCGACGATCGGCAGGATGCTCCGGCTAACGGAGACCCGCGGCTGGCGGCTGTGTCCTGCCGCCGCCCAGGCGTCCCGGAAGAGCTGGATCTGCTCCGCCTGTAGCTGGTCGAAGGGGACTCCAGTGTCCTCGGTGAGCAGTGTGGAGCTCATCAGGTTCATGCCCAGTCCGGCCGCCCACACGGCGGTGTTGCGGCTTCCGGCGCCCCACCAGATCCGCTCCGCGAGACCCGGCGACTGCGGCTGGACCGGCAAAAGGCCGGTGGCACCGCCGGCGTAACGCGGTTCTGCCTGGGCCACTCCGGCGCCGGTGATGGCGTGCCGGAACCGGGCTGTATGCCGGCGGGCCATGTCGGCGTCGGCCTCCCCTTCTGCCGGTTTGTGACCGAAAACGGCGGCTCCGTTCCGGGCGGGCTCGGGTGAACCACGGCTGATACCCAGCTGCAGCCTGCCGCCGCTGATCAGGTCCGTGGCCGCGGTTTCCTCGGCCATGTACAGCGGATTCTCGTAGCGCATGTCGATCACGCCGGTGCCGATCTCTATCCGGCTGGTGCGGGCGGCGATGGCTGCCAGCAACGGGAAGGGGGACGCCTGCTGACGGGCGAAGTGGTGCACGCGGAAAAACGCGCCGTCGATTCCGAGTTCCTCGGCCGCCACCGCCAGCTCAATGCCCTGGAGCAGGGCCTCGCCGGCGGTTCTGGTGCGGGAGCCCTGGCCGGGGCCCCAGTGGCCGAAAGAAAGGAATCCGATGCGTTGCATGTACGGCCCAACCTCCCCGCGGCCGGCCGCATTCCCGGCTGGCATGACGAGCCTGCGAGTATTCCTGCTAAAACCGTGGCGATCGCCAAAACGACTCTGCTGTTCGTTCTGGCCGCTGCCGCCGAGATCGGTGGCGCGTGGCTCGTGTGGCAGTCAGTCCGCGAGGGCAAGAACTGGTGGTGGGCAGGGCTGGGTGTCATTGCCCTGGGCCTCTACGGTTTTGTGGCCACCCTGCGGCCGGATGCCCATTTCGGCCGGATCCTGGCCCCCTACGGCGGAGTGTTTGTAGCTGGGTCACTGGCGTGGGGAATGATCTTCAACGGCTTCGCCCGGACCGGTGGGACATTGCGGGGTCCGTCATCTGCCTGGTCGGGGTTGCTGTGATCATGTTTGCCCCGCGGAGGTAGCCCGTACCAGCGGTTGGGAGCACAATTGATCCATCCTTTGGATGTGGATGGTGATCAGCGATGGCCACAATAATTGTGGTGGGGTCCGCCCTTTTTCTGCTCCTTGGCCTGCTGGTGGTGGTGCTGTGGGGAGGCCGCAGCATCCGTGAGCCATCCGCCTCACGACCCCACCCCTCCACGGTCACCGGCGGGCAAAAGTTCCGGACTGACGTGAAACTGAGCGCGCTGCGCCGGTTCTTCTGGTGGGCCAACCTCGTGTCCTTTTCCGCACTGGTCTCGGCGTTGCTTGCCGCCTGGCCCGGCGGGCGGCTGGTCATGCGCATTTTGGCGGACACATCCCACGCTTCCGCACAGGGCCGGCTAACGGAGGCCCAGGCATTCGTGGGAATTCCCAGCGTTGGGGGGACCATGGCCCTGCTGTTCTTCGGTGGCCTGCCGGCCGGCTTCCTTGCCGCGATCCTGTTCCCCCTCGTGCGCCGCTGGCTTCCACGCGGACGTCTCGCCGGACCGTTGTTCGGTTTGCTCCTCCTCGTGTGGGTAGGGTCCTTGATGGATCCCCTGCGCGCGGACAACATCGATTTCAACATCGTTGGACCCGGTTGGCTGTCGGTGGCACTGTATGCCGGACTTGCCCTCCTTCACGGCGCCGTCGTCGCTGCCGCGGCTGGTTGGTGGAGCGAGCGCCTTCCGCTGTGGGGCCCCGGAGCGGCGAAATTCTATGTTCCGTTGCTCGCTGGTGCCATCATGTTTCCACCGTTCGCAGTCCTCGTCGTCATTGGGACCCTCCTCTTGTTCCTCTGGCTGAGCGTCGTTCCGGTTTCCTGGCTGAGATCCGCGCGGCCCCGCCGGACAGTGCCGGCTTGGGTGGGTGCCGGGGCGATAGTGCTGATCAGTGGCGCCGCGCTTCCGGTTTTCATCAGCGCCGTGGTTTCCATCTCGTCCAGGACCGGCTGACGCCAGCGGCTAAATTTTCCCCGCGCCCAGCAACCAGACGCCGCCCGGCGACGCAGTACCGTCGCGCGCGGAAAGATTGCCGAGCGGCTGTTGCCCGGCGGCACCAAGCCGGACCCGCGCTTCACTCTGGCCAATGACGAACCTTCCCCGCTTGGATCCGCACGGCGCTGGCGCTCCTGGCCGGCGGCATCGCCATCGAGGCCTTCACCTCGGACCTGTTCCTGGAACCGGTCCGCAAGAGCCTGGCGGTACTGCTCCTGCTCCTGGGCATGCTGCTGAGCGCCGGCGCCGCAGGGCGCTGGATCCGCGTCGAACGGAGCATGCGCAACAAAACTCCACTCCCGCTGCCGCTGCCGCTCATTGTGCCGCTGCTGGCCGGCGCAGGGGCACTGGCTGCCGCCGTCGTCCTCGTCGTTATCCTCTGGCGTTATCCCGGTGGTCCGCACCAGGTTTCCGGACCCCGGGCCGCACGGGGATCCCGGGCTCCAGCCCGAGCGGACCACGCTGGTGTGGGGCCGGACCATGATGGCGCTGGTGACGGTCAGCGCCATCTTCCTGCGCTGGCTGCCCCACGACGGCATCCCCATCCCGCTGCTTATCGACGTATCCGCGGCCGCAGCGGCGGCCATCTAGCTGACTCAGAGCCGGCGGTACGGCGCCAGCGCGCGGGGAATTTCGCGCGAAAGGGTCGACGCCGATACGGCGCGGTGCTCTGGACCGCCTTTGCGGGTGTTGCGCTGGGCGCGCTCGGCATCGGCGTGGTGCTGGCCGGTTGATTCAGCCACGGAACGTCAGAACATCGGCAGCAGGAAGCCCACGACAAGCGCCACGGCGCCGATCCCGGTGAGCACACGGCCAAGCGCGACGGCGGTCTTCCCCGCCGCCTCGGGCGCAGCGGTCTGCCACTGTGTGGGGCGCTTGGGGTGGTAGTAGATCGGCAGGGTGTCGCCTACGGCCAGGTCTTTGATGTCGTGGGGTGACATCGGGGCGTGGTGGACCTGGTACTTGCGGTCAAACCAGCGGAAGCCCGTTCCGGAAGCGTCCGCGTAGACCACCGCTTCGGCAACATTCCACGGGTGCACAAACCGCCGGAGGATGCCCGAGTAGAACAGCAGGGCAAGCCCCGGCGGAAGGCACAGCCAGGTCATCATTTCCAGGATGGGACCTGCCATTTCAAGCGCAGTGGGCATAGCAATGATGCTACCGGGAGTTGCGACCCCCAGTGTGCCCCTGCCCGGCGGAATCAGCCGATGGGCTCGGCCATCTGCTCCACCACATACTGGGCATCCACGGTGGATCCGGTCACGGGGTCTGTCATCTCCACTTTCCAGCTGCGGGCGAACTGGTTCACGCCGTGGGTCATGGCCACCGTGCCGGAAATGAGGACCGTCCCGGGCTCATTCAGGCCGCGCTCGGTCAGCACCTCCAGCCAGTAGTCCGGGGTCAGCAGGGCTTCCAGTGAGCTGTCCTGGATCAGCGTGTCCGGAGTATCGCCCTGCCCCACCCAGCCCTTCAGCGTGATCTGGTCCAGATGGCCGCGCACGTCGTCCAGCCTCCAAGCTTTGCGGCCCAGGACGTCCGGGCTGGCATTCTTGCTCCACGCCACCCCGTGGACCTCTAGCTCGCGGTCCGTATGGTCGCACGCGACGGTCAGCAGCACACCGTCCTCCGCGATCACCAGCGCCCATTCTGCTTCGCCCGAGGTCCGGGCATGCTGCACGCGGACTTCGGAAACCTGCTGAGCCAGGTACGGCGAGACCGGGTAGAGCGCCGGCGTGGTGGTGGGGCCTGGGACGCCCAGTTCCGCCAGTTCGGCAATGTGGGCCTGCACTTCTTCCTGCTCCCGGCCCGCATATCCGGCGTTCAGGAGGTGCTTGACCTGGACTGTCCGGGTGCTGCCGTCGGGAAGTTCGAAGCTCAGAGTCGTCATGTTCTATCCATCCTTTGCGTGTCCTGCTGGAGAAATTTACAAACTGGAAACCGGAATCGGTGGCCAACGTACATCCAGTATGCGTAATGTATACATTTAACGCCAGCGTGACGGGCGTCACCCGTAAACATCTCGTGGAGGACAACACCCATGGCCAACGTCCCAGTTCCGGCTTCCGGCGCAGCGCCGCGTCCGGACAAGCCGATTCACCCCAAGGGCCTGTACAAGGCCTTCGCCGCCAGCCTCACCGGCACCGCACTCGAGTGGTATGACTTCGCCGTCTACTCGGCCGCGGCCGCCGTCGTATTTCCGCTCGTCTTCTTCCCGTCATCCGATCCTCTGACGGGCACCATCCTGGCCTTCTCCACATATGCGGTGGGCTATGTGTCCCGGCCTGTCGGCGGCATCATCTTCGGCCGGCTGGGTGACCGGATCGGCCGCAAGAAGGTGCTGGTGACCACCCTGATGATCATCGGCGTGGCCACCGTCCTGATCGGCGTGCTGCCAGGCTACGCAACCATCGGCGTCGCTGCCCCGATCATCCTGGTGCTGCTCCGCTTCGCGCAGGGTGTGGGCGTCGGCGGCGAATGGGGCGGGGCCGTCCTGCTCTCCAGTGAATACGGCGATCCGCACCGCCGTGGGTTCTGGGCGTCTGCAGCCCAGGTGGGCCCTCCCGCCGGCAACCTGATGGCCAACGGCGCCCTTGCCGTCCTGACCCTCGCACTGACCGAAGAACAGTTCATCAGTTTCGGCTGGCGCATCGCGTTCCTGGTCTCGGCGGTGCTGGTCGGCTTCGGCCTCTGGATCCGCCTGAAGCTCGAAGACACCCCCATCTTCAAGGCCATCGAGGCCCATGGCGAACAGCCCAACGCCCCTGTCCGCGAGGTCTTCAGCAAGGAGCTCCGGCCGCTCATCGCGGCCACGCTGTGCCGGGTGGGCCCGGACGTGCTCTATGCCCTGTTCACCGTTTTCACCCTCACCTACGGCATCCAGTCCCTGGGCTATGAACGCAGCCAGGTGCTCACGGCAGTCCTGATCGGCTCCGCGTTCCAGCTCTTTATGATCCCGCTGGCCGGCGCCGTGTCCGACCGCATCAACCGCCGCCTGGTCTACGGCACCGCAGCAGTGGTGGGCGCCGTGTGGACCTTCGTCTTCTTCGGCGTCCTGGGCGCCGACAACGAGCCGATGCTGATCATCGGCATTGTGCTCGGCCTTATGGCGCACTCGTTTATGTACGGCCCGCAGGCTGCCTTCATCGTGGAGCAGTTCTCACCGAGGCTCCGGTCCACGGGCAGCTCCCTGGCCTACACCTTCGCCGGCGTGATCGGCGGCGCCATCGCCCCGCTGATGTTCACATTGCTGCTGGCGCAGTTCGGCACCTGGATTCCGGTTGCCATCTACGTGGCAGTCGCTGCAGGCGTCACCGCCGTGGGCTTGGCCCTGGGCCGTGATTCCAACACTGTGGAGGACGAGGACTACCGCCTGATGCTGGAAGGATCCGCACTAGAACGCCAGCAGTCGGGTACCGGCACAGGCAACTGAGGATTCCCCTGCTATGCGCGGAGCAGGATATCCCGGGTGATGGCCAGGTGATGGTCAATGGCCCCCTGCGCCTTCGCGGCGTCGCCGGACACCAGGGCATCGAGGATGTCCTGGTGTTCGGCGCACACCTGCCCGCGCCGGTCACCGGTGCGGAACAAGGCGGAGACGCCCACCAGGATCTGCCGGACATGGAGCTTGCTGTACGTTCGGGAGATGAGCTCATTGCCCGCGGCGTCGATCAGCAGCTGATGGAAGAGGGTGTCCAGCCGGATGAACTCCTGTGCAGCCTCCGCGCTCAGCTCCTCGGGAAGCTGGGCCTGCTGGTCCAGGGTGTCCTGCATCGTTTTCGCAGGAACACGGCGCTCTGCGATCACCAGGCGGGCGGCATGACTTTCCAGCACGCCCCGGAGTTCCATCAGCTCCGACATTTCGCGGCCCGTCACCGGCGGAACGTAGGCCCCGCGCTGCGGAATCAGTTCCACCAGGCCGTCGGAGACGAGCAGGAGGAGCGCCTCCCGGACCGGAGTTCGCGAGACGCCGATCTCGGCGGCCAGCTCCTGCTCGTTCAGGAACTTCCCCTGCACCTCCGGGTCAATCAGGATGTTTTCCCGCAGGTACGCGTACGCTTTCTCGCGGCCGGACGCAGCCGTCACCGAACTTTTTCGCATACATTATGTATACAACAGACTGGAGTACTTTCATGCGTTTAGCAGTGGCCCAAATCATCACCGGAGCCGATCTGGCCGCCAACCTGGAGCTTATCCGAGACTACGCCACGCGGGCCAAAGCCGCCGGAGCCGAGCTCGTGGTGTTCCCCGAAGCCGCCATGCGGGCCTTCGGCAACAGCCTGAAGGACATCGCCGAGCCGTTGGACGGGCCATGGGCCGCCGCCGTCCGCGGCATTGCCCACGAACTGGACATCACCGTGGTGGCGGGCATGTTCACCCCGGGCGAGGGCGGCCGCGTGCGAAATACCCTGCTGGTCACCGGACCGGGCGTTGAGACCTCCTACGACAAGATCCACCTCTTTGACGCGTTTGGTTTCGCCGAGTCCGATACCGTGGACGCCGGCACAGCCCCCGTGACCTTCGAGGTAAACGGCACCACCTTCGGCCTGGCCACCTGCTACGACGTACGGTTCCCGGCACTGTTCACGGCCAACGCCAAAGCCGGCGCCCAGGTCAACATAGTCTGCGCCTCATGGGGTGCCGGCGAAGGCAAAGCCGAACAGTGGGACCTCCTGGTCCGGGCCCGCGCGCTGGACAGCACCACCTTCGTGGTGGCCAGCGGTCAGGGCGATCCGGCAAGCGTCGGTATTGCCTCCACGGGCAAGGCTCCCACGGGCGTCGGCCACAGCGCCGTCATCTCTCCCCTGGGTTCTGCGCTGGTGGCCCTCGGCGGCGAACCGGAACTCGCCGTCGTCGACATTGACCCGGAGCTCATTGCCGAGGTCCGCGGCAAGCTGCCCGTCCTGGCCAACGCCCGGACCTTCTGACCCGGCCGGCAGCCGGCCCCGCGGGCGCTCCAGCGAAGGCCCGGCTGCGCTCAGGAAAGCACAAATCCCCTGAGCGCAGCCAGCCACGGCCCAAAACAGTCCAGGTGCGCATCATGCGAAGCCCCAGGGAGATCCACCCGCGTCACGTTCCTGCCCACACTCCGCCCACCGCGGCGCAGCCACCGCGCTGATGGCAGCAACCATGACGCCGGCGTCGAACCTTGGCCGGAAGCCGCCGTCGCGTCCGCGCACTGTAAATTCCCGGAACGGCTCAGGCACTCCCCCACGCTGCGTCAAAGCGGCTGCCCCACGGCGGTGAGCCGCCGTTCACCTTCAGGAAACGTTGCCGTTTTCGGCGTCCGACGCCGGCATCTCACCACGTCTGCGCGACATCGCCCGCCAGTGCTGGGATCCCGGTCGCAGGGCTTCCATCCCGGCGCCGTTCAGCAGGTTCCGTTTACACGCCGGAAACACTACGGACATGCGATCTTCACGAAAGCCGCCTGTCCGTAACCTGTACGCAACGTGGCGAAGCGCATACGGAAACACACGGCGACAAATATTGATCGGGGGGATTGCGCGGGCCACACAGGAAGTCCCCGTATTCAGGATCAATGGAAGGGACCCACCGGTGGAGATCAGTGCGCAACACGTCTGGATGATGATCGCGGCGGCAATGGTGCTGTTCATGACACCCGGACTCGGTCTCTTCTATGGCGGCATGACGCGCGCCAAGGCAGCGCTGAACATGATCATGATGAGCTTCATCTCCGCCGGCATCGTAGGCGTGGTGTGGGTCTTGTGGGGTTACTCGATGACCACCGGCGAGGGAATCCTGGGTATTTTTGGCAACCCTTTCGCCAACTTCGGGCTCCAGAACCTCATGGGTTCCCCTGACCTCATCAAGGCCGGCTTCAGCGCCACCTTCGCCATCATCACCGTGGCCCTCATCAGCGGCGCCATCGCGGACCGCGCCAAGTTCAGCGCCTGGGCAGTGTTTGTGCCGCTGTGGGTCACGCTGGTCTATTGCCCCCTCGCCTACATGATCTGGGGCGGCGGGCTCATGAGCGCCGGCGGAGCCCTCACCGAGGCCTTCGGCCAGGTCATCGACTTCGCCGGCGGTGCAGTGGTGGAAATCAGTTCGGGCACAGCAGCCCTGGTCCTGGCCCTGGTGGTTGGCCAGCGGCACGGCTTCGCCAAGGATCCCAGCCACCGCCCGCACAATGTCCCCTTCATCATGCTCGGCGCGGCCATCCTGTGGTTCGGCTGGTTCGGGTTCAATGGCGGCGCCGCCACCACCGCGGAGCAGGCCGGCCTGATCTGGATCAACACCCTGGTCACCCCGGCCGCGGCCATGCTCAGCTGGCTGCTGACCGAAAAGATCCGCCACGGCCACCCCACGTCACTGGGCGCAGCCTCGGGTGTTGTCGCTGGCCTGGTGGCCATCACACCGTCCTGCGCCAACATCAGTCCAGTGGCCGCCATCGGCCTGGGCCTGGTGGCCGGGGCAGCCTGCTGTGTGTTTGTTGACCTGAAGTACCGGTTTGGTCTTGACGATTCCCTGGACGTGGTGGGAGTCCACCTCGGCGCCGGGCTGATCGGTACACTCGCCCTGGGCTTCGTCGCCCTCCCCGTGGACGGCCAGGGCGGTGGCCTCTTCTACGGCGGCGGCCTCCAGCAGCTGACGGCACAGGCTGTGGCAGTGGTGGTCACGGTAGTTCTCTCCGGTGGCGTGACCCTGGTGATCGGCCGGGCCATCAACAGGACCATCGGGTTCCGGGTGACCCACGAGGCCGAGATGGCCGGGGTGGACCTCTCAGAGCACGCCGAGACCGCCTACGCCTTCGGCGGCTTGGGGAGCCACTTCAACCCGCTGGGCCACCGGCCGCCAGCAGTTGCTGCCATTACTGAAGCCGCTCCCGCCAAGGAAGACACCTTCGCCTAAGGACAGAGGCTGATAAACGCTTTCTGGCGCCTCCGGTTGAGCCCGTTCAGTTTGACGTGAGCGGGCCCAGCCGTCTGACCTGGCAGGGCTCAGTCGGCCAGGATCTGGTAAAGCGCGCGGCGTGTTTCGTCGAGCTTTTCCACCGCGGCATTGCGCTGTTCTTCCGTGGCTGCCGAGCGGAACTGATGTATGACTCCCATCAGCTTGCCCACACTCTGGTGAAACGCTGGCCCCGATCCTTCCGCATCGCTGTTCCACGCGTTCTCCAACTCCTCCGCATGCTCGGCCACGTAGGCCTTGCCCGCCTCAGTGAGGGTGAAGTCGGTCCGCCGGCCCTCACTGAGGGGCGCAATGAGGTCCTCGTCCACCAACTGCTGGAGCGTCGGGTAAATCGACCCCGGGCTGGGCCGCCATGCGCCGGACGTTTTCTCCGCGATGGTCTTGATCAGGCCATAACCGTTGGACGGGGCCTCGGCCAGCAGGGACAGGATGGCCCAACGGACGTCACCCCTGCTTGCCCGCCGGGGACCGGGCCCAAATCCGGGACCAAACCCTCCGCCCGGTCCAAACCCGGGACCAAATCCTCCCCGCGGCCCGAAGCCCGGTCCGAATCCTCCCCCCCGGTGCCCGTGCGGCCCACGCCGCCCTCTGCCGCGCTCAAATCGTCCCCGATCGAACTGTTCGCGCCCGAACGGCGGTTCCAAAAACTTGTCGTCGTGAATGCCTTTCATGGTGGCATCGTCCCTTCTCTGTCTTCTTGACTGCTCTGCTCTTATTGAATGGTTATCGGTCAACTACTCACCGACACTTAACGATATATCGGTAACTATCGTCTGACAAGACTCGAGAAAGACATTTTTGCAATGAAGTACCGGCTTGGCATCGGTTCGCCCAACATCTGGATGCAGCACGTCCCACGGCGTATTCTGATCACACGTCGCTAGCTTGAGAGCTGAACAATGGCGAAGAAGAAGAAACGCGAGCATCGTCTGGCCAGGGCCCTGGGAGGGGTCATCGGATTCTTTGTGGCGAGCGCAACGTGCGGCGTCCTGGCCGCAAGCCTGGTTGTCCCTGCTGTTGCGACTGTCGGCTACGGAGTCAGCACATCCATCAGCTACTTTGAAAATCTGCCCTCGGAACTGATCGTTTCGCCGCCGTCGCAGTCCACCAAAGTCCTCACCTCTGACGGCCAGCCGCTCGCCACGTTTTATTCCGAGAACCGGATCAAAATCCCCCTGGACCGGATATCCCCTTACATCCGGGATGCCATCGTAGCCATCGAGGACAGCCGCTTTTATGAGCACCCGGGCATTGACCCGCAAGGGATTCTCCGGGCTGCAATCTTCAACCTGACGAGTGAGGGCAGGCAGGGCGCCTCCACGATTACCCAGCAGTACGTCACCAACGTGATCAACGAGTCGTTCGTGTCCCAGGACAAAACCGACGAGGTCATCCTCAGCGGCCAGAAGAGCCTCGGGGACAAGCTCCGCGAGATGAAGCTGGCCATTGCGCTGGAGAAGAAGTTCAGCAAGGACCAGATCCTCGAGGGGTACCTGAACATCGTGTTCTTTAACCGCGAGGCCTACGGAGTCGAGGCGGCGGCCCGGTATTTCTTCAGCACCGGGGCTGGAGACCTCACGCTGCCGCAGGCCGCCCTGCTGGCCGGCTTGGTCAACAGCCCCAGCTACTACAACCCCGCGGTCAATCCGGAGCATGCCACGAACCGCCGGAACCAGGTTCTTTCCGAGATGCTGGCCCTGGGCAAGATCACCCAGGCGGACCACGACGCCGCCGCGGCCACGCCCATCGAACTCAAGCTCAGTCCAGGGAAGCAGGGCTGCGCCAATGCCCAGATGGCACCCTACTTCTGCGACTACGTTTCGCATCTGATCCTGAACAACCCGGCCTTCGGCACAACCCTGATCGAGCGCGAGCGCAAGCTGTTCCGTGGCGGGCTCACCATTGTCACCACGCTGGACAGCCGGCTCCAGGCGGCGGCCCAGGCACAGGTTGACAGCACCGCCGGAGCGAATCCCGACCGCTGGGGCGCGTCCCTGGTCTCGATCCAGCCGGGGACGGGGAAGATCCTGGCAATGGCGCAGAACACGGTATTCCTGCCGGCCGAAGGTAGGTTCGACACCCAGCTGAACTTCAATGTGGATTCCCATGATCCGCAAGGCAATGACCTCAACGGGGCGGGCGGATTCCAGCCCGGCTCCACCATGAAGCCCTTCACGTTTGCCGAGTGGCTGAACGAGGGCAAGTCACTGACAGGCGTGGTGGACGCCTCCCGCCGGGTGTATCCGCTGGGCTTCCCGTGGCGCTCCAGCTGCGGAAAGGTGTTGGGCGCCTACAGTACGGCCCAGAACAACCCCGAGCTGGGCGCCGCCGATGACCTGCAGAATGCTGACGAGGGCTATTACCGTCCCATGCCCGTGAATTACGGGCTGTACAACTCCATCAACACGGCCACGTTCGCTGAGGCTACCCAGCTCGACTTCTGCGGTATCCAGAAGATGGTGGACACCGTGGGGCTGCACAGCGGACTGGATGGTGCCCAGATCAATATGCATCAGCTGGGCAATCTGCTCGGGGCCATCGGCGTCGCCCCGGTCCACCTGGCCAACGCTTTCGCCACCTTCGCGAACGACGGACGCTACTGCTCTCCTGTCGCCGTGCTTGAGGTGACGGACGTGACGGGCGGGAAGTTTCCGGTCCAGGCCAGCGAGTGCCGCGACGCCGTCAAACCGGAGGTTGCCCGTGGCGTCAACGCGGTGCTTCAGGACGTGCTGAAGGTCGGCTCGGGCGTGTGGATCAACCCCAAAATCCACACACTCATGCCAGTTGCCGCCAAGACCGGTACGTCCAACAACAACGGCTCCACCTGGGTGGTGGGCTATACCTCGGGGCTGGCCACAGCGTCCTTCTTCGGCGATGCGTTGGACGGCCAGAACCGCCCCGGCCAGAACGTCACCGTAAACGGTCAGTTCTACCCGCGCTTGGACGGCTACATGGTCGCGGGACCGCAGTGGGTCAACTACATGCTCAAGGCCGCCCCGCTCTACCCAGCAAATCCGTTCCCGCCGCCGCCAGCGTCAATGGTGGCCCCACCGACACCGACTCCCGCCCCGGCCGCACCCAGGCCTGCTCCCGCTCCGGCGCCCGCACCAGCCCCCGCTCCTGCTCCTGCTCCCGCTCCAGTCCCACCGCCCGCGCCACCTCCTGCTCCCGTGCCAGCTCCAGAGCCACCGCCCGCGCCAGCTCCTGCTCCAGCTCCAGCTCCAGCTCCAGAGCCACCTCCTGCTCCTGAGCCCGCGCCTGTCCTGCCGCCGCCCGAGAATCCGGGCCTTCCGCCGGCGAACGGCTTCCCGGAGGGCCGGCCCTGACGAGATGCAGCCCCTGAGAGCCGACGACGGCGGGAGGCTCCGCCGTCGTCCGTCCCCTAAGTGGTGCCGCGCCAGAGTCGGTGCCACCAGGAACGCTTCGGTTCCTGTTCGGACGGGGCATCCTGTGCGCGGGTAGCACGACGTTCGCGCCAGCGCGTCACCTCCGTTTCGACGTCGCGCGTTTTGGTGACGACGGGCGGACCGCCCTGGAGCTGCCGCCGGGCGTCGATCACCCGGGCGTTGAAGTCAGCGAGGATGTCCCGGACCTGCTTTTCGGTGGACTGGGCATCAAGCCGCCCGTCCAGTTCGGCGTCTTCGGTGCGGAGCAGGATGGCTTTGGGCCCCAGCCCGCTGATGTTCTCGCGCCGGATCAGGCCCTTGACCCACCAGTCAGGATCGTAGGCCTCCCCCAGACCGGGGATGGGCTTGCCGGCGTACTTGAGGTTGTCGAACTTGCCCTGGGCCATGGCGTCCCGGATCAGGTACTCCGCCCGCCGGGCATCGTCCACCTTCTTGCGAATATCCCGATCCTTGGCTTCGGCGGCCTCGAGCTCGGCCTCCTCGTCGGCACGGATCCCGGCACCGCGGTAGGAGCGCACTTCTGCAGCCCGTTCCAGCCGGCGTTTGAAAGCACTATCGCCGCCCATGATCCGCCACCCTTCTGCCGAAAGACTCGTGACTTCCAGTATTCAGACGCGGACGTCAGGTTTCAACGAGGACGTCACCACCCCCATGCGCGAAAGGACACTTTCGGCCCCGCGGATCCTGGGGCTCCAAGTGTCCTTTCGCGCTGAAGAGTGGGTCAGCCCAGGTGGATGGGCTGGTTGTCGTCGCTGCCCGGACGATGTCAGGCGCGGGCGTGCTCTGAGAGGACGGCGTCGATCTGACCCGCGGCTTCCCTCATGCCTTCCTCCATGCCCATCTTGACCATTTCTTCCATCTGCTCCTCGGAGTCGAACGTGGACATGATGGTCATCCGGGTGCGGCCACCAAGATCCTCGAGGTCAACAGCGGCATGGGCACTGCCCATGGCATCCACGGGCGCTCCGGTTTCGTCGGCGAAGCCGTCATCAAATTCGAGCTTGCGCGGCGCCTCGATGGTTCTGAATTTCCACCAGCCTCGGGGCTTCTCGCCTTCGGGCGTGGTCATGTAATAGTCGGCCTTCCCGCCGGGCTGGAAGTCGAACGCCTCAAACGTGGCCGGATAGTTGGGCGGACCCCACCAGCGCTCGAGCTGCCGCGGGTCTTCCCAGATCTGCCAGACGCGTTCCACGGCGGCGTCGAACTCGGCGACGAGGGTGAGGCTGAGTGCCTCGAGATTCTTGGTGGAACTGATAACAGGCATTGCCGTACCTTCCTTATCCTTCAGCCAGAATGTCCGCGATCCGCCCGGCACGCTGCCGCCAGATCGCCTCATACTCGTCGAGCAGCCGGCGGGCCTTCTGCAGTCCTTCGTGGTTACCCCGCACGATCTGCTCCCTTCCGCGCTTCTCCTTCGTTACCAGGGAAGCCCGTTCCAACACCGCCACGTGCTTCTGGACGGCGGCGAAACTCATGGCGTAGAGGGCGGCGAGGCCGGAGACGGAATACTCCCCCGCTGTCACCCGCCGGACAATGTCCCGCCGGGTGGTGTCCGCGAGCGCCTGGAACAGGCGGTCAAGGTCCGCATCTTTGAGCTGATCTACAACCATTTGGTTGTAAGATACGCCCGGGGCAGGGAGGTGTCAAGGGACCTCCGCGGCCTCCCGGTTTGACGCGGGTGCCCGCCATTGCCCACAGTGGGTCAGTGCCTGCCACCATCCCCACCGACACCCCGGATCCGGACGCCCCGGACGGGCCATCAGCATGGCGGCAGTTCGCCGCCCTGATCGGCTTCCTCGCGCTCTCCTGGTCCGTCTCGTTCGTGGGATCCCTCCCGGTCCGCGCGGCGACGGGCGGCTGGTACGCCCTGGCGGACAAAGCTCCCTGGACGCCTCCCGGGCTGATGTTCGCGTCCGTCTGGCTGGTCCTGTACGCGGCAATGGCCGTAGCGGCCTGGCTGGTGTGGCGGCAGCGGCGCCTCCCCCGCCGTCACGCACTCACGCTGTACGGGCTCCAGCTGGCACTGAATCTGCTCTGGCCCATGACGTTCTTCGGGCTGTATCCCGCGCTGGGCACCGCGGCGCTCTGGCTGGCACTGGCCGTCCTCGCCGCCCTCACGCTCACAGCGGTCCTGACAGTTCTGCGCTTCGGACCCATCAGCCAAACGGCCGGCGTCCTGATGCTGCCGAACGTATCGTGGCTGGTGTTTTCGGCGTCCCTGAACCTTTACGCCGCCGTCAGTAACTAAGCGCGGCGCGAGCGTGTAATCGCTCACACTTTCGCCATTTCGGTTGCAAATGTCAGCGGCCACCATGAAGCATGAGATCGGGACCTCGTTCCCGCACTACCAAGATCAGCAATCCTCACCGACGAGGATGCGGCCCCCTCAAGGACGACGCGGAGCCGTTAACTGCATGAGCGAAAGTACTGACAATGACGTTTGATAACCACTCCATCACGCTGAAAATCTGGGACCGGTCTGCGGTTGAGCACACCCTGGAGAGCGTTGTGCACGATCTCTCGGTCAAGGCAAACACCACCAAATGCCGCATCGCGGTCCAGTGCAGCGGCCCCAACACTTTCACGGTCAGCGTCCGTAGCCAGGAACGCCAGCTCGCCACCGTCTGATCGGTTGACAGCTCAAACTAAAGCGGACGACGGCGGGAGTTTCCCGGCGTCGTCCGCTTCCGTTTTGCTTCCGGGCAAACATCCTTACGCCCGGTCCTGGCGGCTCACCATCTCGTTGATCCAGGCCGGCGCGAACGGTGAGGTGCAGTTCGGCGGCGTCGGATAGTCCTTGAGGACCTCAAGGCGTTCGCCGATATCGAGCGCGCGGGCCCGGTGCTCTGCGTGCTCAATGCCAATGAAGGCCAGCGTGTGGTTCATCGCCCACTGCAGCCGGCCGGGGGCGTCCTTCATTTCCGCCTCGATGGTGTCCAGCAGCCCCGGGAGGTCCAGCCCCGCGGGCTTCTTCGCCACCCGCTCGCTGGTCAGGGCCCAACCGGCGCTGGCCACCACCGGATCCGGGTCCGCCGTCCAGGCCACGCGCAGCTCCTCCGCGTGCGGGCTCTTCTTCACGACGTAGTTCACCAGCCAGTCCTGCACTTTGGGGGCCCGCGCCTCGCGGAGCATGGTGTCCAGTTCGTCGCGTTCGAAGGCCTTGGGCCGGCAGATCAGCAGCGCCACCAACCTGGCCGGAGTGTCGTTCGTGGCCCAGAGCTCGCGCGCGAGTTCCTGCTGTGTCTTCAGCCGCTTGGCGACAGCGCGCATCTTGGACAGGTTCACCCCGTGGTCGTCGCCGCGCTTCTGGTTCGCCTCGCGCACCTTCGGGTCATCAAGCTCAGCCAGCTCGGCCATGACCTCGCCCAGCAGCCCGGCCGTTATCGTCTCCGACATTGTCACCCTTTCGGTCACCCATTTGTCGGTTCCAGCCTACGGCTGACAGTGCGGAAGCGGACGACGGCGGGAGGTTCCCGTCGTCGTCCGCTTCTGTTTGTGGTGACTAACGTCCGCACGCGACAGCGGGTCATGCCCATGCCACAACGAGCCGCGCGACCTGGTTGGGCACGGTGAGATCAATCCCGGTCAGCTCCTGAAACCGGTTGAGCCTGTTGAGGACCGTGTTCCGGTGGCAAAAGAGCCCTTCCGCCGTGAGCGCCACGCTGCCCGACTGAAGAAAGTGCCGCGCAGCCTCCGTGAGCCTTTCCCGTTCCGCGCCACGACACGGTTCCAGCGCAGCGTCGATCTCTTCCACGAGGTCCAGACCCGACTCCGCGAGTTGCCGCTTGGCAAGTCGCGGCCACGCCTGGTTGGCAGACAGTGGACCTGTGTCCGCGGGCTGCAGGAGGGCCGCCAGGCTTGAAGCCGTCCGCGCAGCTTTGGGCAATCCGCGCAGGCCGTTCGCTTCGGCCACACCGCAGGGGATATCTGCAAATACCTGGGGCACCGTGAAAATGACAGCCTTGTCGTCTCCGGCCCGCGATGCTGCCACCGGCCAGAAGACGTAGGCCATCTCGCCCGATTCCCGGAGAAAGAGCCTTTGGTTGCGCCTGGTCGGGGCCTTTGCCTGGGCCGTTCGCAGCTGGGCGGCGGCGCCCCCACTTGCGGCTACGAGCCCAAAACGTGCACCTGCTGAGACCCCCAGTGCGTCCGCGACCTGGGCGGCCGTTTCCGCCGAAGGATTCGCCACACTGAACAGTCGCGCAATGAACTCGTTCTGGATGCTCGATTCCTCCTGTGCCATGCGCACGCGCTCATTGAGGTAACTCGCGTTCGTCCGTGCGGCGAACTCGTCCACAACACGCCACACCTGATCCACCCGGGATGTCAGCATGGGCGCATCTGCCGGATCAGCGATCGCCAATAGCTCTGCCCAAAGAATGGTGAAGTCCAAGCGCACCGCGGAAATGAGGGCTTCGGCTGGAATTCCGGACCGGGCACGTTTGGCACCCAAAGCCGCAGAGAATTCGCCATCCTGTTCCCCACCGGGCCGGCTCCCGCCGCTCCTGAGGGCGTTCACCAGCCGGTGGAAGGTTTCCCGAGCCGTCAGCATGATCTCATCGGTGTCAACGGTGGACTCCCGATATTCGGGAATCTCCCGGACTTGGGTGATGAATTTCCCAGCCAGCGTATCCACCTTGTCATGAAGCAGTTCCACGAGCTCCGACCACCTGCGCGAGACCGCATCATCCTCATTATTGTGCATTTACACACCGTACAAGCCGATTTCGGTTGCCGCTAGCTAACTTATTTGAGCAGATCTACTGAGACAATTGAATCCGGTGAGACGCATCACACCCATCCGGGCCCCCAACGGCCCCGATGGCCCTCTGCCGGTCCCGGCCGGCAGAATCTATCCGCACTACCATCCGTATTTGGAGTAAGCATGGCAAGCAGCAGCCCCGCAACTGGTCTCGGACCATCGGTACCCCGCGTCGTAGACGAGCGTGTGACGAGAAAGGTGGCCCTGGCCGCGCTGGTGGGCACCGCGCTGGAGTGGTACGACTTCTTCCTCTTCACCACGGCTGCCGCCCTGGTGTTCAACGCCCAGTACTTTGTTTCCGCAGATCCGTTCGTCGCCGCGATGAGTTCCTTCGCCACCCTTGCCGTGGGCTTTGTGGCCCGTCCCATCGGTGGCTTCATCTTCGGAGCCCTGGGCGACAAGGTGGGGCGCAAGAAGATCCTGATGATCACGATCGTCGGGATCGGCGTTGTCACGGGCGTGATCGGGCTGCTGCCGAACTATGCGACCATCGGCGTCGCGGCCCCCATCATCCTGGTGGCGCTGCGCATCCTGCAGGGCCTGGCAGTAGGCGGCGAGTGGAGCGGCGCGGTGATTATCGCCGTCGAAAACGCCCCCGTTGCCAAGCGCGCCCGCTACGCCGCCCTGCCGCAGATCGGTTCCCCGATCGGCACCATCCTGTCCTCCGGCGGCTTCTTCGGCATGCTGTATCTCGTGGGCCAGACCAACTTCGACGCCTGGGGCTGGCGCATCCCGTTTATTGCGGCCATCCCGCTGCTGGCCATCTCGATGTGGATCCGCAGCAAGCTCAGCGAATCACCCGAGTTCGAAGCACTTATGGAGTCCGGCGAAACGGAACACGCCCCCATCCGAGGCGTCCTGACCAAGAGCTGGCGCCAGATCCTGGTGGGCGGCTGCTCTGCGCTCCTGGGCATCGGCGGCTTCTACCTCATCACCAGCTTTGTGGTCTTCTACGGCACCAAGGTCCTCAAGATGCCCTACGAGATCCTCCTGCTAGGCTCGCTCCTCGCAGCGGTCTTCGAGATCTTCGTCCTCATCTGGGCAGGACGCATGGGCGAGAAGTACGGCGCCAGCAAGGTCATCCTCTGGGGCGGCATCGCCTCCGCTGTCGTCGCCGTACCGGTCTTCCTCGCAATCGACACCGCCAACCCGGTCCTGGTGATCCTGGCCATGATCGTTGGCGTGTGCACACTCTCGATCCCATACGCCGTCTCCGGCACCGCACTGACCTCGCTCTTCGCCACCAAGGTCCGTTACACCGGGGTAGCCATCACCTCCAACAGCGCCGGCGTGATCTCCGGCTTCGTGCCGCTGATTGCCACCGCACTGGTTGCCGCCAGCGGCAACTCATTCTGGCCTGGCGCCATCATCCTCCTGGTGGTTTCCATCATGACCGCGCTGTCCGGCATCTTCCTGCCGGCACTCAGCATCGAAGAAGAAGGTATGAAGCATTGAGCACAACAACCACTGCCGGGCATCTGATTGTTGCCCAGCTTGAGCGGGCCGGTATCAAGCGGGTTTATGGGGTTCCGGGTGAGAGTTTCCTGGATGTGTTGGATGGTTTGCATGGCTCGCCCATTGAGATGGTGGTGACCCGGCATGAGGGCGGGGCGGGTTTTATGGCCCTCGCGGAGGGCCGGTTGACGGAGTTGCCCGGGGTGGCGATGGTGACCCGTGGCCCGGGTGCGGCGAACGCGTTCATCGCGATCCATACCGCGCATCAGGACGCCACCCCGATGATCCTGTTTGTGGGCCTGATCCCGGTCGCGGACCGTGGCCGGGAGTCCTTCCAGGAATTCGACATCAACGCCTGGTTCGGGAGCACCGCCAAGAAAGTGGTCACCCTCGATGACGCCGCGTCCGCGGCCCGGGTGGTCGATGACGCGATCTTCACCGCCCTCAGCGGCCGCCCCGGACCGGTGGTCATCGGCCTGCCCGAGGATGTCCTGGTCCACGCGATCGGTTCCGGGACTGTGGAGCCGCGGGTGGTGGCACGGTCCGGACCGGCCGCGGCGGACCTGGCCGGGCTGGAACAGCGCCTGGCAGCCGCGCACAAACCGCTGATCGTGGTCGGCGGCGAAGGCTGGGACCAGGCTTCGTCCGAGGCGTTGGCTGGCTGGGCTGAACGCCACGGCGTTCCTGTCCTGGCTGATTTCCGCGCCTACGATGCGGTCCCGCACGGCTCGGACGCCTATGCCGGATACCTGGGCTACGCCCGCAGCGACGCGAACGCCGCACGCCTGGACGCGGCCGACCTGATCGTCTTCGTCGGCTGTGTCCGCGCCGATGTGCTCTCCGACGGCTACACCCGGGGCCTGGATGCGGTCACCGTAGTGGTCAACGCGGACGCTGACCTGCTGGGTCACTTCGGCCGGCTGGATCAGCACATCCGCGCCCACGTCGCGTCCTTCGCCACCGTCCTCGCCGCGACCGCCTCCGGGGTGAAGCCGGCCGCGGGGTGGCTGGCCGAGGCCCGCGCCGACCACGAAAAGTTCTCCACCGCCGGGCCCGACAGGGTCAACGAAGTGGACTCAAAATATGTGGACCTCGGGGCCGTGATGGAAATCCTGAAACAGGAAATGGACGAGGACGCCGTCATCACCTACGGGGCAGGGAACCACTCGCTCTGGCCGGCCCGCTACCTCAAGCACAACGCCGCGAACTCCCTGGCCGCACCCCGGAACGGTGCGATGGGCATGGGCATCCCCGCGGCGGTGGCCGCGTCCCTGGCGTACCCGGGCCGGCAGGTCATCTCCGTGGCCGGGGATGGCTGCTTCATGATGAACGGCCAGGAAATCGCCACGGCCATGGGCCACGGCGCCCGGTTCATCGCACTGGTGGTGGACAACGGCATCTTCGCCACCATCCGGGAGCACCAGGAAGCCCACTACCCGGGCCGCCCGTCCGGCACGCACATGACCAACCCCGACTTCGCGGCCCTGGCCCGCTCCTACGGCGGCTACGGCGAACGGATCGAAACGGCAGAGGACTTCGCGCCCGCGTTCCGCCGCGCCGTCGCATCCGGGCTCCCGGCCGTGCTGCACCTGCCCCAGGACCCTGCCACCCGCTCACCCCAGACCGCCAGCAACTGACCGGAGCCCCCCGTGATCACCCTGAACAACATCATCAACGGCCAATCCGTCCCGGCTGCGGCTTCCTTGCCGTTCTTCGACCCCGCCACCGGAGTCCAGCTCGGCACCGCCCCCGACAGCGACACCGCCACCACCAACGCCGCCTTCCAGGCCGCACACACCGCGTTCACCAACTACAAACGCACCACCCCGGCCGAACGCCAGGGGATGCTGCTCAAGCTCGCTGACCTCATCGAAGCCAACGCGGACCGGCTGCTTGAGGCCGAAGTCGCCTGCACCGGCAAGCCCCGGGGAGTGACCCGTGAACTCGAAATCCTGCGGGGAGCGGACCAGCTGCGCTTCTTCGCCGGTGCGTGCCGGGTGGTCTCCGGCACCGCACAAACCGAATACGTGCGGGGATTCTCCTCCACGGTCCGGCGCGAGCCGCTCGGTGTCGTCGCCCAGATCACACCCTGGAACTACCCGTTCATGATGGCGATCTGGAAGATCGGGCCCGCCCTGGCCGCGGGCAACACCCTGGTCCTCAAACCCGCCGACACCACGCCCTGGTCCACCCTGACCCTCGGTGAACTCGCCCAGGAAGCCTACCCGCCCGGGGTGGTGAACATCCTCTGCGGCGGCCGCGGAACCGGCGCTGCCATGGTGGAGCACGAGATCCCGGAAATGGTGTCCATCACCGGCTCCACCCGCGCCGGCGCCCACGTCATGTCCGCGGCAGCCGCAACCCTCAAGGATGTCCACCTCGAACTCGGCGGCAAAGCACCCGCGATCGTCTTCGCCGACGTCGACATCGCCCAGACCGCCCAGGAGATCGCGCTCAGTGCGTTCTTCAACGCCGGGCAGGACTGCACCGCCATCACCCGCGTCCTCGTCGAACAATCCATCCACGCCGAGTTCGCCGCCGCCCTCGCCCACGCCGCGTCCGCCCTGAAAACCGGCGGCGAGGGTGCGGACCTCGGACCCCTGAACAGCGCCGCCCAACTGGACCAGGTCGAGGGCTTTATGACCCGGCTGCCCGCCAACGCCACCATCCTCACCGGCGGCAAACGCACCGGCACCGGCTACCACTTCGAACCCACCGTGATCGACGGCGTCTTCCAAACCGACGAAGTCGTCTGCGACGAAATCTTCGGCCCCGTCCTCACCATCCAACCCTTCACCACCGAAAAAGAAGCACTTGAGCTGGCCAACGGCACCAAATACGCCCTCGCCTCCAGCGTCTGGTCCAACAACCACGGCGTGGTCACCCGCGTCTCCAACGAACTGGACTTCGGCGCCGTCTGGATCAACTGCCACCAAATCATCCCCGCCGAAGCCCCCCACGGCGGCTTCAAACACTCCGGCACCGGCAAAGACCTCTCCATCTACGGCCTCGAGGACTACACCCGCATCAAATCCGTCACCACCTCACACCGCTGACCTGCCCGTTCCAACCGCTAGGTAACCCATGAAACTCGATCTGCTGCTGCGCAACGCGGACATCATCACCATGGACGAGCGTCGCCCGCACGCCACCTCGTTGGGCATCTGGCAGGGCCGCGTGGTCGGCCTGGACGAAGACCTGTTTGGGCTGGACGCCGTCGAGGTCCTGGACCTGGACGGCGCCACGGTGACTCCCGGGTTCATCGACGCCCACTGCCACACCACCTGGTTCGGCCTGGGGCTGGCGGAAGTGGACGTTGCCGCCGCCCGCGGCCTGGACCAGCTGTATGCCCTGCTGGAGGCCGACATGGCCACGATTGGGGCCACCGATGGGGAGAAAACCCCGGACCAGCAGACCGGTTGGCTCATGGCCACGGGTTTCAGCCAGACCCAGCATGGGGGCCAGTTTCCGGACATCGCCGTACTGGACCGGATCACGGGGAACCGGCCGTTGTTTATCCGCCACAACTCGGGGCATATGGCCGTGGTCAACACCGCGGCGCTGCGGCTGGCAGGTGCCGAGTCGCCGTCGTTCCCTGACCCCGACGGCGGGGTGATAGTCCGCGACGCCGCCGGCCGGCCCACGGGGCTGGTGCAGGAGACGGCGCAGCAGCTGATCCAGCAGCTGATCCTGCCGTATACGCTGGATGGCATCGAGGCAGCCCTGGATCGTGGGACCCGGTACTACGCGTCGGAAGGAATCACCAGCTTCACCGAAGCAGGAATCGGCGGCGGCTGGATCGGACACAGCCCCGTGGAACTGGCCGCCTACCAGCGCGCCCTGGCCAACGGCAGGCTCCACGCACGTGCGCAGCTCATGCCGGTCCTGGATGCCCTCCACCCGCTGGAGGGGCATGACGCAGATCCGGCCGGAGCGGCTGGCCTCGATTTGGGTATGTACAGCGGGTTTGGCAACGACCTCCTGTCCCTCGGGCCGGCCAAAGTATTTTTGGACGGCTCGCTGCTGGGCGAGACGGCGGCAGTCAGCGACGCCTATTGCAGCCACGGACATACCGATAACAGCGGCAACACCGGGTATTTCCAGGCCGATCCGGAAGCGCTGCGGAACCGGATCGAGGCCGCCTACGCGGCGGGCTGGTCCATCGCCGCCCATGCCATCGGCGACCGGGCGGTCGATCTGGCGATTGACATCATCACGGACTGCGCGGAAAAGTACGCGCCGCGGACCGTGCCCAACCGGATTGAGCACGCGTCCATCACCAGGCCCGAACAGGTGGCCCGGATCGCGGCGGCTGACATCGCCGTCACCCCGCAGGCCAGCTTCTTCGCGGACGGCGGGGACGGAATGACCGCCTCGCTGGGCCAGGAACGGCTGGGCTGGGCTTACCGGGCAGCGTCCTTCCTGGCGGCCGGCGTGATTGTTGCCGGCAGCTCGGACCGTCCGGTGGCAGACGGCAATGTGCTCCGCGGGATGCAGGCCTTCGTGGACCGGCGCACCTCAACAGGGAACGTCTTCGGGAACCCGCTTGAGCGGCTGACCCCGTTTCAGGCCCTGGCGGCCTATACCACCGGAGCTGCCGCGGCCACTGGCACGTCCCATATCAAGGGCGCACTGATCCCCGGGAAACTGGCGGACTTCACTGTCCTGTCCGGCTCTCCGCTCGCCGTCGACGATATCTCCGGACTCAAAGTGCTCGCCACCTCCGTCGGCGGCACGTTCACGCACCTAACACCTGGCCTGCAATTGACGGACGGCAGGCCAAAGGTTCTCCAGCGCGTCCCATCAGACGCTGCGGGAATCGCACCATGACCGTGGTGGAGCCGGAGGTCATGCCCGTCCGCCCGGGCCACACGGAACTGTGGGCCCGACGGGCGGCACCCACGCCATCTACGGCCGTGCGGGAGATCTTTGCCGCCGCTGCCCGGCCAGGGATTATTTCGCTGGCAGGTGGAAACCCCGACGTCGGATCACTGCCCCTCGAAGCCCTCGGCAAGACGGCGGCCGCCATCATCGCCGGCCAGGGTTCCCGCGCGCTGCAGTACGGTGCGGGGCAGGGAACCGAGGAACTGCGGTCGCAGATCTGCACCGTCATGTACCTCGAAGGCATCACGGACGCCGACCCTGGCGACGTTTCCGTGACCATCGGATCCCAGTCCGGCCTGGACACCGTGACGAAGATTCTTTGCGATCCGGGGGACACGGTGCTGACCGATGACGCCACGTACATGGGTGCCCTCGGCACATTTTCCGTCTACGAAGTGGACGTCCAACCGGTCCTGACGGACTCCGACGGCCTGATCCCGGAAGCTCTGCAGGAACGCATCCACGCGTTGCGGGGACTGGGGAAGCACATCAAGTTCCTCTACACGATTCCCAACTTCAACAATCCAACCGGTGTGACGCTCAGCCTGGAACGGCGGCAGCAGGTAGTGGACATCTGCCGGGACGCCAACATCCTGGTGGTGGAGGACAACCCCTATGGATTGCTCCGCTACCGTGGCGACGCGCTCCCTGCAATGCGGGCGGCCAACCCCCTGGACGTCATCTATTTGAGTTCCTTCTCCAAAATATTCTCTCCCGGCCTCAGGCTCGGCTGGGCGCTGGTTCCGCCTCACTTGAAGCAGCGTTTCCTCATTATCGGCGAGTCCAGCACCCTGTGCCCGCCAGCTTTCAACCAGATGCTCACTTCTGCTTACCTCCGCGACTACGACTGGCAAGGCCAGCTCGAAGTGTCCCGTACCGCCTATCGGCTCCGCAGTGATGCCGCCCTGTCTGCGCTCTCCGAGACCATGCCCGACGGCGTCACCTGGACCCGGCCTGAAGGCGGCTTCTTCACCTGGCTCACGCTGCCTGGGTCTGTGGACACCCAGGCGCTCATCACGACGGCGGTGGACGCCGGTGTGGTGTTCTTTCCGGGAGCCGCGTTTTCGCCGGGCACCGCGCCATCGAATCAGCTGCGCCTGGCATTCAGCGCACTTAGCCCCGCCCTCATCACCGAAGGCATCCACCGGCTCGCACCGGTGCTGGCCCGGCTCTGAAAGCCGCTTCCGGCTCGCGGGGCTAAATGCTCCACACGCGAGTGACGGCGGTTGTCGGGGCGTAGTCGGTGAAGTCGCGAGCCGGCATCCGATGCCGATACGGTACTGCTCTCCAGAGAGAGGAGTATCAGGCCTGACCTGTGATGGTGAGGACGATCAGGACACAGTTCAGGCCCACGATCAGCGTGGCGCTGGTCCAGCCCGCGATCTTCAGCGGCATCGAGTCGGTGTGGATCCCCATCACCTCACGTTTCCCGGTCAGCCGGATCAACGGAATCAGCGCGAACGGGATGCCGAAGCTCAGCAGCACCTGACTCAGCACCAGGGCAACGGTGGGCTCAATCCCCGCACCAAGGATCAGCAGGGCCGGGATCAGCGTGATCACCCTGCGGGTCAACAGTGGTACCCGCAGCTTCAAAAGACCACCCATGATCGTGGCGCCCGCGTAGCAGCCAACCGAGGTCGAGGCCAGACCCGACGCCAGCAGCCCGATCGCGAAAACCACCCCAATCACCGGGCCAAGGGCGGAGGTGACGGCGGCATGGGCGCCCGCGATGGTGTCCGTTCCCTCGATGCCACGGAGGCTGGACGCGGCCAGCAGGAGCATCGCGATGTTGACGACCCCGGCAAGCATCAGGGCGCCGGCCACATCGAAACGGGTCGCGCGTATCAGCCGTGTCCGCTCGGCCGGGTCCTCGGAAAAGCCGTGCCTGTCCCGGGCAAGGGCCGAATGCAGGTAGATGGCGTGCGGCATGACGGTCGCCCCGAGCATGCTGGCAGACAGAAGGACGGTGTCCGTTCCCTCGAAGCGGGGGAGCAAGCCGCCGAGGGCGCTCCCCGCGTCAGGGGGATTAACGAACAGCCCCGACACGAAACCAACTGCGATCACACCCAGGAGGATCAGGATTGCGTACTCAAAGGACTTCTGGCCCCGGGAGGACTGCAGCGCCAGCAGCAACATGGACGCAAGTCCGATAATGACCCCTCCGGCCAGCAGCGGAAGCCCGAACAGCAGGTTCAGCGCCACGGCCCCGCCGATAACTTCGGCCATGTCCGTCGCGCCCGCGACGACTTCAGCCTGGGCCCAGTACAGCCGTCGGCGGCCGTTTCCCAGCCGCTTGCCCAGGATCTCGGGAAGGCTCAGACCTGTGGCCAGGCCCAGTTTCGCTGACTGATACTGCACCAGCACGGCCATAGCATTGGCGGCCACCAAAACCCAGACCAGCAAATACCCGTAACTGGCCCCCGCCGTGAGGTTCGCTGCAACGTTGCCTGGATCCACGTAAGCGATCGCGGCAACGAACGCAGGTCCCATCAGCAGCAGTCGGGACCATCGCTTCCCGGTTGCCGGCCCTGCTTGGAGTGTGGGTATAGCCATCGGAGTCCTCGTCATCGGGGGGGCATACTGATACCACCGAGGATAGCTGATGTTTAGGTACGCCGAAAAGTAATACTTCGGCTCTCCTGGACGGTGGCGTCCGGCCGGGACATCCCGGCCGGACGCGCGGAGCTTATTCCATGCCGCCAGGAAGAACCGTGTCGATGGCCTCTCCCGAACGCAGGCGTCGCAGAATGTCCGGCTCAGCACGGTCCGTTGAAAGGGCCAGGTCAACAATGGCAGCGGCATCCTCGGGCGAGAGAACCAGGACGCCGTTGTCGTCGGCCATCACCATGTCGCCGGGGTTTACCGTCACCCCGCCGCATAGCACCGGAACATTCACCGCACTGTTGGCATGGAGCCGGCGCTTGGCCGTGAGGACACTGGTTCCGCGGGCGAACACCGGAAGCCCTGCGCTCCGGAGCTCCACGATGTCGGTCACCACCCCGTCCACAACGATCCCTGCGGCACCGGCACATTGGGCTGCACACGCGGTGACAGCACCTACAGGTGCATGCGTGGTGTCGTGCCCGGTTTCGATGACAAGAACGTCGCCAGGTTCCAGAAGTGCCAGCGCCCGGTTCGTAGCGAAGGCATCCGCAGTCGCAACTCGAACGGTCATGGCCCGGCCAACAAGGTGGACGTTCCGGAGCATCGACCGGATGCCCGAATCGAGGAACCCCTCCTCCAGAAAATGCCCGATGGTGGGAAAGCTTACGGACTGAAGCCGACTGACCAGTTCAGCATCCAGGGCCTGGGTCAGACGAACTGTGCCATTCATGAACCGCCGCCCTCCTTCATGACAGCTATGCACTGAATCTCGAAGGAGAAATCCCAGATTCCCACGCAGATGGACGTGAGTGCAGGGGCACAGGAACCGAAAACATCAGCATAGATGCGGCGGTATTCCTCGTCCTGGCTCTGGTTGGAGATGTACACGGTCGCGTTGACCACGTGGTCAAGGCTGGATCCCGCCCCTTCAAGAACGGTTTGGAGATTGGTCAGCACCTGGCGGACTTTCCCTTCAAAGTCCGCTGGCCGATCGTCCGTTCCGGCGATCAGTGGAATCTGGCCTGTGGTGAAGACGAATCCTCCTGCAACCACAGCCTGGGAGAACGGTCCCACCGAGGCCGCCATCCCTGGAAATGTAGCCAATCGCGCTAGCATGTCTCCCCTGCTTTCCGGGTAGCGGAGACAAGCTCCGGTTCTTGAGAAAATCGGCCCTGGGGCGGTCCGTCCGCCACGAACGCAATACATTCGATTTCCAGCGCTATGTCCCAGATGCCAACGCAGCATGAAGTGCGGGCCGGCAACGTTGACCCGAAAGCCTCGGCGTACACTCCGTTGTATTCGGCCAACTGCTCCGGGTCCGTCAAGTAGGTGGTGACCTTCGCGACGTGGGCAAGATCAGAGCCCGCGTCAAGGAGGATGGCTTCCAGGTTGGTCAGGGTCTGGCGGACTTTTCCGGCGAAGTCCTCCGGCTGGTCCTGCATGCTGGTTCGGGCCGGGATCTGGCCCGACGTAAAGACCATTCCGTTTGCCACGACGGCCTGGGAATAGGGTCCCAGGACAGGAGCCATTCCTGGCGCATTGGCGATGCGCCGGATAAGCGGTGGCTTTTGATCGTCCGCGACGGCCGCTATGCAATGGATCTCGATGCTGTAGTCGCTGTCGGACACCATAACGGTGGTCCTGGCAGGAAGGTTGTCGCCGAAGACGTCCACGTAGATCTCGTTGTATTCGGCCAGCCGTGGATCCGTGAGGAACGTCGTTATTTTCAGTACGTGTTTGAGGCTGGACCCCGAGTCTTCGAGAGTCGCAGAGAGGTTTGCCAGCGCCAGCCGAACGTCGTCGGCGAAGTTCCGGCTCTCCGATTCAGGGACGGAGCGCAGCGGTACCTGTCCTGAGGTAAACACCAGGCCATTGGCCACGACCGCCCGAGGGGGTGGACTGGAGCGGGCGCTGACGCCGTCCAGTGTGCCGATGCGCCGGATCATGCGCGTGCGAGTTCGTCGTGGTCGGCAGCCTCGGAAGGAGCCTCGTGGATTGCATCGATGTTGGAACGCAGCGTTTCAGTGAGCAGGAGCAGTGCCACGAGGGAAACAGCAGCCGAACCGATCATGAACCATGCCACGGAGGACCCTTGACCCGTCGCGTTCAGCAGAGCTGTTGTGGCGACCGGTGTGATCGCACTTCCAAGGAGTCCGGCGAGCATGTAGGCGACGGAGAGGCCGGAGTAGCGGACCCGCGATCCGAAGAGTTCGGCCAGGAACGTGGCGATCGGGCCGTAGTTCGCGCAAAATGCCGTCATCAGCAGGATGTAACCGAACACCACGCCGGCGAGGGAACGGGTGTCCATCAGCCAGAACAGCGGGAATGCGACGACGATCTCAGCGATTATTCCGCCGACGATGATGGGCTTGCGGCCAAATTTGTCCGATAGTTTGCCGAAAACGGGGAGCATGATAATTCCCACGGCGCACGCCGCCAGGACTGCAATCAGCATGTCATTGGTGGAAAAGCCCAGTTTTGTCTTGCCGTAGGTAAGCCCGAACGCCACCAGGATATTGAAGGCCGTTCCGGTGGAAATTGTTGCCAGCGCGCCGAGAAGGACCTGCTTCCAGTACTTTCGCAGCAGTTCGGCCAGCGGCATTTTTGCCTTGGCTCCCGCGTCCTTGACTGCCTGGAATGACGGCGTCTCTTCCAGGGTCAGCCGAATGTAAAGGCCTACGGCAACGAGGATGACACTCGCGAGGAAGGGAATCCGCCAGCCCCAAGCAAGCAGTGCTTCCTCAGGCATGATGCCGGCGATGATCAGGAACACCAGGTTCGCGATCAGTGTTCCGCCGGGGACGCCCACCTGGACCAGTGACCCGTAGAAACCGCGCTTGTCCTTCGGAGAATGCTCCACCACCATCAGGACCGCTCCGCCCCACTCCCCGCCCAGGGCAAGTCCCTGAATGACTCGAAGCACGAGCAGAAGAATCGGCGCCGCGATGCCGATCGTTGCGTAGTCCGGCAGGAGGCCGATGGCAAACGTCGCGGCACCCATCGTCAGCAGTGATGTAAGGAGCATCGACTTGCGCCCCATCCGGTCACCGAAGTGGCCGAAGAGCGCGGCGCCGGCCATCCGGGCGACATAGGCGGCAGCGAACGTGCCGAAGGCCAGCATGGTGCCAACCAACGCATCAAAGCTTGGGAAGAAGATCTTGTTGAAAACGAGGGCAGACGCCGTAGCGAAGAGGAACAGGTCGTACCACTCAACGGTGGTTCCGATCACACTGGCTACTGCGATCTTACGCATCTTGTCTATTTTGGGACCGGACGTTGTTGCGGGTGGGGCAACGGATGATTGAGGCATGGCTCTTCTCCAACGTGAGAGGCGGCTGAGGTGAAATGTGACTGCTCGGTGCACTCAACTTTGGTGTGCGCGAGGTCACAACTCAAGGGATTTTTTCCCCCGTTTAGGCCGATAAACGAGGGCATTTGCCCAAATATCCACGCTGAGTGCCAGCCACATCACTCACAGCTCTCGGGCTCATCTACCACCCAAGTACTGCGATTCGCCTTCCGGAGCTACGTCCGTCCGCGCCAGTGACGCAATCGCTTACCGACCGCCGGTGGCCAGCCAGGAACCGAGCGGCACGTCCGCCACTTCTGTGTCCTCTTCCTCGGTCCCGCACGGCACAAAGCCGCGTGACTGGTAGTTCGCCAGGGCCGCGGGACCGTCGAGGCTGCAGGTATGGACCCAGACGCGGGCCACCTGCGGGAGGTCGACGCGCTGTGTCAGCGACCAGGCCGCCGTAATGCCGTGCTCCAGCAGCCGGCCGCCGAGACCCCGGCCGATCGCCTGCTCTGAAAGTCCGAAGTACCTGACCTCCACGTGCGTGCCATCCTCGGAGACGACGGGTTGAAGGTGGACATAGCCCCACGGCACGCCCTCACCATAGAGGACCCAGAATTCCGTCCCAGGCACCGCGAGTTCCTCGGCCCACTGCCGACGCGTCCACTCGAGCCGATCCGTCCAGTGCCACGGTCCGCCCACCAGGCCATAGAGGAAGCGGGCGAACTCCGGAGTGACCCCATCAGCCCGGTCCAGCCGGGCCTCGTCGGGCAACGGGCGCGCCGTCCAGGTGGGCGGCTGGAGCATCTGGAGCGTTGTGGTTATGACCTTCATAGACAGCTCAAACTTTCGATCTCGATCGTCCGTCAATCCTATTTGAGACCGAAAGTACGGCGTCTACTCCTCGCCGGCGTCTCGGGCTTCCAGGTGCTTCGCCATGGCTTCGCAGGCCTGGTTCCAGCGCGCTGTGAGGGCCTGCCGGTTCAACGGTTCGAACATGCTGTTGAGGACCTTCTCGACTGCGTCGTATGCAGCGTCCCGAACCCGTTCCTGCGCTGCTTGGCTGTAGTAGTTCATGACAGGGATTCGTTACGGCGACGCCGAAAGATGGCCTGCCGGGCACCACCGCGGGGCCAGGCGCTGCAGGCAGGGACGGACGACGGCGGGGACCTCCCGCCGTCGTCCGTTTCCCTGCGCGGTGCCTTCCTACGAGGTGCGGAGCCGGCCGAGGCAGTAGTTCTTGACGCAGTGCCGGACCGGTCGCGGCAGCCGCGGATACACCAGGGCGGACCACCGGGTGGTGCGGTCGAACAGGCGGCTGTGGCGGTCGCTCCACGGCAGCCCGAAGCCGGCACGCAAGTGGTCCGGCAGCAGGCCGGCGGTGATGAACCGGATCAGGGGCATGCTCATCCGCAGCCAGAGCGGCCCGGCCAGCGGGTACAGGAGGTCGCGGCCGACGCCGGCGGTTACTGCATCCAGCTCCAGTGCCCGGAGTGACGCGTCCCAGTAGGTCCGGAAGGCTGCGCGGTCAGCCGGCCACAGGTCCGCGGGGAGTTGCAGGACGGTGCCGATTCTCGCGTAGTCGCTGTACATAAGGTCGGCTGCCTCGTTGTCGAGCGGGCCGTAGATTTTCTCGTAGACGGTGATGGCGGTGTCGTACAGGGTTGCCACCACCCATAGTTGCGCCTGGGCATCGAACGCGCTGTACCCGTGGGAACCGGCGTCGGGCTTGCGACGGACCGCCGAGTGGGCCCGGTTCACGCTGCGGCGAACGGCCGCGACCTGGTCCTCGGTGCCGTAAACCACGGCGTAGACGTAGGTGACGGTGGCCCGGAAGCGGTCCAACGGGCGGGCAATAAAGTCACTGTGCTCGGCGACGCCATGGCCAACCGCGGGGTTCGCGATCTGCAGCAGGATGGCGCGGCCCGCCCCGGCGAGCAATACGCCTTCAGCACCGATATCGGCCAGGTTCCGCACCATGGACCAACGATACCGGAGAAGGCCACCCCGTCCGGAGACGGGACCTGCAGCCGTCCGTCGGTTCCCGCATTTACCGCACCATTTGGAATAACTCCGTACGGATCTGTTGGTCCGCCACTATGCTGGGCTGACCATCAATGGAGATGGGCTTGGCAGCACAAGGGGCAACTCGTGGCATCAGATTCCGGCGGCAGGGATTATCCCCGCATCCGCCGCTCGCCCAGCGGGCGCAAGTGGAGATCACGCTCCGCCACGGTTTTGGGCATCGCCCTCGTGGTCTGTCTCTATTTCACGCCGACCCTCTTCGAACGGTTTGTATTGCCAGCAGCCATTCCATACCTGCCGGGCGCCAAGGTGCCGCCGCCAGGGTTTGAGGCCGCTTCTGCCCCGCTCGGACTGTCGCCGGCCACCAGCGGATCCACCGCCTATGTCCTGCAGAAGTCTCCGGACCCGGGGCAGGCCTTCGTTGCCTATGACCCGTGCCGTCCGCTGCATTACGTGGTCCGGCCGGACAATGCGCCGCCGGGAACAGACCTACTCATCCAGCAGGCCGTGTCCGCGGTTTCGGCGGCCTCCGGACTGCAGTTCGTGTATGACGGAACCACGTCCGAGGCGCCATCGGAAGCCCGCGAAACTTACCAGCCGGCGCGATACGGCAAGCAGTGGGCGCCGATTCTCATTGCGTGGTCGTCTCCGGAGGTAGCACCCAAGCTGGCCGGGAATGTTGCCGGGATCGGCGGCAGCGCCTACGCCCACATTCCTGGCGAACCCTATGTGTACGTGGCCGGCCAGGTGACCCTCGATGCACCGGACCTTGCAGAGAGACTGGCCTGGCCGGAGGGGCCTGCCCACATCCGCGCCATCATCATGCACGAGCTGGGGCACGTCCTGGGGCTGGACCACGTGGACGATCCCACGCAGCTCATGTATGCGGAAAACAGCGGACAGTTCGACTTTGGCGATGGCGACCGTGCGGGGCTGGCGTTGCTTGGAACCGGAAAATGCGTGCCGCAACTGTAACCGCGCGGTAACCCGGCGGGCGGTTGACCGTGTTGCCCGTCAGCGGAGGTTGCCCGTCAGCGGACGACGGCGGGACTCCCGGCAGCCAAGGCGCCCACCAGTTCGGGGAGGTCCCTCACGCCGGGAAGGATGCGCAGGTGCGGGTGGCGGCCCAGCTCCTCCGCACCGAGCTTCCCGGTGAGGACGCCGACGCCGGCCACGCCGGCATTGGTTGCGGCCTGCAGATCGTTGACGGTGTCCCCGGCTGCCAGCACGGCGCGCACGTTCAGGACCCCGGTGCGCTCCATCGCGCGGTGGATCATGTGGGGAGCCGGGCGTCCACGGGGCACCTCGTCTGAGGTGACCACGGCGTCCAGAAGCTCGCCGTCGCCCACCCGCCAGCCCAAGGATGCCAGCAGCGGATCAGCCACGTCCCGTGAGAATCCGGTGGTCAACGCCACCTTGATACCCATGGACTTCAGGGTCCGCAGCGCGTCCTCCACACCGTCAAGGGGAACGGGCGCGTTCGCGGCGTACAGCACCGCCAGGATTTCCTGGAAGCGGACAAATGTGCGCGCCACAAGCCCGGATTCGGCGGCGATGCCACCAAGCTCCAGCAGCGCTGAGATGGCCTCGGCCTTGTCCGCGCCCATCCACGTCTGGAGGTTCGCGGGGGTCACCTCTGCGCCGGTCTCGCGGACCGATTCCTCCAGTGCCCGGTAGACATCCCCGTGTTCGTCGATGGTGGTTCCGGCCATGTCCAGGGCTACAAGTTCAATCATTACGGTGTTCCTTAGGCTGTGGTTGGCACGCGGACCAGGTTGGCGCGGTGCTCGCTGGTGTTTTCGATGGTGAAGTTGGTCAGGCCGGGGACATACCTGTCGTCGGAGTATTCAATCGGCTCCCCGGCCGCCGATGAGGTCAGGCGCCGTTCCCGGAGCAACGGTGCGCCGCGTTCGACGCCGAGCAGTTCCACGTCCAGCCCCTCAGCCGCCACGGCGTCGATGGTGTGCCGGCCCCTGCTCAGGTCCACGCCCTGGCTTTTCAGGAAGCTGAAGATGGAGCCGCTGTCCGTATCGAAGTCGAACAGCAGCCGGCCCACGTCCAGGACAAAGCTGGTCCGCTCCACCATGGCCGGCGCGTCGCCGAGGAGCCGCAGCCGCAGGACCTCCACCACAGGCTCACCAGCCGTGATGCCCAACTGGCCTGCCACCTCGGGCGAGGCCGGGCGGCGGGCGATCTCCCGGGTCTGCTGCCCCGGGATTTTGCCAATGGATCCGGCCCACTCCGTGAAGGACATAAAAGTAGTGAACGGCTGGGACAGCGCCGCACGGCCTGCGACCGGCTGCTTGCCGCGACCGCCCAAAATGAGGCCCTCCTTACGCAGTGCCGAGAGGGCCTGCCGGACCGTTCCCCGGGAGGCTTCGAATTCCCGGCAGAGCTCTGCCTCGCTGGGAATCTGGAGTCCTTCGGGCCACACGTCCGACGTGATCCGGGCACGAAGTTCGTCGGTCAGACGCTGGTGGAGGGGCTGAAGCTGCGAGAGGGCCATGAGTTGATCATACAAGTTGCCCTCCCGGGCTTTCCAACGATTTCAGCCATCCTGGATGAACACGCCATTAACTCCCCGGGCCTTTTATGAACAAACCGTAAACTTGTTCAAACAAGTGCCACTTAGGCTTGATTGACGCGGCGCGGAGCGGCCACTATCGATCTTGTGAATACCGAAATCCTTCAAACCCAAGCCGCCGGCAGCCTGCCGTCTTCCGTGGACGTGGTGGTGGTCGGGGCCGGCATCGTGGGCCTGGCCCACGCGGCCCTTGCCGCCGATCGCGGGCTCTCCGTGCTGGTCATTGACCGTGATCACCGGGCGGTGGGCGCCTCCATCCGGAACTTCGGACACTGCTGCATCACCGCGCAGACCGGCGACTTGTACGAACTGGCCATCACCGGCCGTAAGCACTGGCTCGATTTCTCGGAGCGCGCCGGCTTCTGGGCTACGGAATCCGGAGCCGTGGTGGTGGCGCGTAGCGCAACCGAACTGCGCGTCCTCCAGGAGCTGGCGGAACGCCGCGAACCCGGCCAGATCGTGCTGCTCAGTGCCGCGGAAACGTCCGCCCGGCTGGGGCGAGTGGCCGCAGCGGAGGTTCCGGACGCAACCGCAGGTCCCGCCGTCGTTGGCGGCGCGTGGCTGCGCGATGACCTCCGCGTCGATCCCCGGACCACAGTGGCGAGCCTCGCCGCGTGGCTGGATTCGCGTCCGGACACGTCCGTGCGGTGGAACACGTCCGCCGTCGGCTTTGGCGTAGGGAGCGAACGGACAGCACTCGTTCGGACAAGCCGCGGCGAGGTGGAGGCCGACCACGTGTTTGTGTGCGTGGGCCATGACGTGGACCTGCTCTTCCCGGAACTTGCCGAAGGGCACAGGATCGAACGCTGCTCGCTCCAGATGGCAGCAGCCAGTGGCCCGGAGGGTCTGAAGCTGGAACCGGCAGTCCTGACCGCCACCTCCATGCTCCGCTATGGCGCCTTTGTGGAGATGCCGTCCGCGGCGGACCTTCTTGCAGAGGTCCAGGCTCAGGATCCGGCCCTCCTGGACATCGGCGCCAACGTGATGTTCACCCAGCGACCTGACGGCACCCTGCTGTTGGGCGACTCCCACGCCTACCAGAAAACGGCGGACCCCTTCCTGGCAGAGTCCACCACCACGCTCCTGCTGGACCGGATGCAGGACGTCCTGGGCGTCGAATCCCTCGATGTCACGGAACGCTGGCAGGGCATTTACGCCTCCAGCGAGGTGGGCCCGCTACTTGTTGCCGGCATTGCCCCCGGCGTCACTGCCGTATCCGTCACCGCGGGAATCGGCATGACGGTTTCCTTCGGCCTGGCGGCGCGCAACGTCTCCGCCCTCCCCTGATCTTCCATCCCCCTCCTCCCCCCCGAGACCCCCAAGGATCCCCATGAAAACACGCTGCCTCGCCCTGATTCCGGTTGCCCTGCTCGCCGCCGTCGGCCTGTCCTCCTGTGCCAGCCCGGACGTCCAGAACGCGTCGGCCAACACCCCCGCGTACTGCGCCAACGGTCCCATCAAGTTCGGCATCGAGCCCTATGAGGACCCGGCCAAGCTCGAACCCGCCTACCGTGTCCTTGCGGACGCCATGGCGGCAAAGCTGGGCTGCGAGGTGGAGGTCCAGGTGGTGGAAGACTACTCGGCAGAGGTGCTGGCCATGGCCAACAACCGCCTGGACATCGGACAGTTCGGCCCCATGGGCTACGTCTTCGCCAGCACGAAAGCAGGGGCTGAGCCCATCGCCTCCTTTGGAACGGCCGACGGCGAACTCAGCACCTACACTGCCGGCATCTGGGTGCCGAAGGACTCCGCCATCCAGTCGATCAACGATCTCAAGGGCAAGGACGTGGCACTCGGCGGCATCGGCTCCACCTCCGGCGACGTCCTCCCCCGCTACGGACTCAAGAAGGCCGGCATCAGCGAAGCCGACCTGGACATCAGCTACGCCGGCGGGCACCCCGAGGCCCTCCTGGCCCTGACCAACGGGACGGTGGACGCCGCCGAGATCAACTCCCAGACCCTTGCCTCGGCCACGGCTTCTGGCACGTTCAAGCCGGAGGATTTCCGCCAGATCTGGACGTCGGAAGCCATCCCCAACGATCCCATCACCATCCGCGGCAACGCCGACCCGGCCCTCAAGGAAGCCGTCCGCGACGCGCTGGTGAACCTCCCCGCCGAGGCCATCGCAGAAGTGGGTGCCTTCCTGGACGTCACGCCTCCGGGCCCACTGCTGGCGGTCACCAAGGAGACCTACCAGCCGCTATTCGACCTCGCCGCCACCATGGGACTGACCGAGGAAGACCTGTGACAGCTGTCCAGGTGGCTGGCCTCACCAAGGCCTACGCGGGGACCACTGTTCTGGACGGCGTCGACTTCACCGTCCGGGCAGGGGAACTGCTGGCCTTCCTGGGCGCCAACGGCTCGGGAAAGTCCACCACCCTCAAATGCGTCATCGGGCTGACCCGCCCGGACGCCGGCACCGTCCGTGTCCAGGGCAAGGACCTGGGGACACTGCAGGGCCGGGCGCAGATCCTGGCGCGCAGCCAGGCGGCCATGGTCTTCCAGAAAATCCATCTCGTTCCGCGCCGGACGGCCCTGGACAACGTCTGCTCCGGCGGGCTCCTGCGGGTCCGCGGCCTCGCCTCAGTCAGCCCGGCATTTTTTGCCAAGGAACTGAAGGAGGAAGCCATGGCATGCCTGGACCGCGTGGGGCTGGCGGGGATTGCCCTGGAACGGACGGGGAAGCTGTCCGGCGGGCAGCAGCAGCGCGTCGCGATTGCCCGGGCCCTCTGCCAGCGCGCCTCGGTGCTGCTCGCGGACGAACCCGTCTCCGCCCTGGACCCGCACGCGGCTGAACAGGTCATGGCGCTGCTGGCCGAACTTGCCCACACGGAGAACCTCGCGGTGGCGGCGGTGCTCCACCAACCGGACCTTGCGATCCGTTACGCGGACCGCGCCATCGGCCTCCTCAAGGGCAGAATAGTGTTCGACGGCGGCCTGGCCGGCTTGACCGACCATGTCCTGGACACGCTGTACGCACCGGACAGGGTTGCAGCATGAGCGCCCCCGCGCTCCCCCGGGCCAAGCGCCAGTGGACCCGTACCGGGACCATCACCGCCGCCGTCGTACTCTTTATTGCCTTGCATGCGGTGGCCCTGGAGAGCACCGAGTTCAGGCCTGCCCTGCTGGTTGACGGCGCCCAGGGCATGGGACGGTTCCTCGCCGAGGCGTTCCCGCCGGACCTGAACTGGGAGAAGGTGCTGAAGCCCAGCCTCGAAGCAACCCTGGTGACGCTCTGGATCGGGCTGCTGGGAACCACCCTTTCCATTCCCACTGCCCTGCTGTTGGCCGCGGTGGCGTCGGAAACCACAACTCCGCATCCCGTGGTGTACCAGGCGGCGCGGGCTGTGCTGTCTTTCTTCCGGGCGGTGCCTGACGTTGTCTTTGCCCTGATTTTTGTCACCGCCGTGGGGCTTGGCCCGTTCGCGGGCGTGCTGGCCCTGATCTGCCACAACACCGGGGTGATGGGGAAGCTTTGGGCCGAGGCCATGGAGGAAAGTGACCAGGGACCTATGCAGGCACTTGCCTCCGCCGGTGCCAGCAAACTGCAGCAGACGTTCCACGCGAGCATCCCGCTGGTGGTCCCCCAGTTTGTGGGGTTGCTCCTCTACCGGTTCGACGTGAACGTGCGGTCCTCGCTGGTCCTGGGCCTGGTGGGTGCCGGCGGCGTGGGCCTGCTGATCAACCAGGCCATCAAGTCGTTCCAGTTCGATCAGATGCTCACGCACATCATGGTGGTGCTCGTCCTGATCGTGGTGGTTGACCAGGCGTCGGCCCTGATCCGGCGCAGGCTCGCCTGACCTGCGCCGCCGGAAACAGGAACAGCGGGCGACGGCGGGACTTCCCGCCGTCGTCCGCTTCTGTTGGGTGCGTTCCGCCTTGCCTTGAGCTGCGTACCCACCGGCGGCCCGGAAGTTGACACCCGCAGGTGCGTGCGGTTGACTTTTGCATATGCTGAAATAACAGTTCCATGATGCGGAAACAAAATATCCGTATAGCCTTACACCGTGGATGCCAGCATCAAAACACGAGGACTTGCCTCATGAATCTTGAACAGTTCAACGCGGCCGGCCGCACCGAGGCCGCCGAATTCCTGCGCCCCTGCCTGGATATCCAACGCTGGATCGACGAGCTCGCCGATGCGCGGCCCTATTCCGGCCCCGAAGCACTCCTGGCCGCAGGCCGCGGCGCAGCCAATCCCTTCACCCCGGCAGAGATCGAAGCAGCGCTCGCCCACCATCCGCGGATCGGCGAGCGTGCGCAGGGTGACAGCGCGGAAGCAAGGCTGTCCCAGTCAGAACAGGCCGGACTGGGTCCGGCCGACGCCGCCGTCGCCGAGGCCCTGGCTGAGGGTAACCGGGCCTACGAGGACAAGTTCGGGCAGGTGTTCCTGATCCGCGCTGCCGGCCGCAGCCGGGAGGAAATCCTGGCCGCCCTCAACACCAGGCTCGCCCACACCCCCGAAGCAGAGCAATCAATCATTGGCCAGCAGCTGCGGGAAATCGCAGTGCTCCGACTCGAAGGACTGATGGGCAAATGAGCGTTTCCCACGTCACCACCCATGTACTTGATACCGGTTCCGGCAAACCGGCGGCCGAGGTCCCGGTAACGCTCCACGTGCTCGACGGCGAGCGTTGGGTCCGGATCGCAGACGGCGCCACCGATGCGGACGGACGCATCAAAGAGCTGGGACCGGAGCGGCTGCCCACGGGGACCTACCGCCTGGCGTTCGACACCGGCAAGTACTTCGCAGCGAGCGGCACCGAGACGTTCTTCCCGGAGGTAACCCTCACGTTTGGCGTGGTGGAGTCAGAGCCGCACTACCACGTGCCGCTCCTGCTGAGCCCGTTCGCGTATTCCACCTACCGGGGCAGCTAAGCGTTCAGGCAGCACCCCCTCGGCGGCCGCCGCATCGGAGTCCGTGGCCGCCGATTGTGACCGTCCGCTCGCCTTGACGCGCGGATCGTCGCTTGGATAATCTCGAGATGCAATAAAGTTTTCTCACAGAATGAAAACTTGAGCCAACTATTCAACGATGAAAAGAGGCTGGACGTGGCTGCAGGAGAAGAGACCTCCCATATCCTCAGCGGGTTGACCAACCAGCTGCCCGATCGTGATCCGGAAGAGACCGCCGAATGGCTGGAGTCCCTGGATGCCCTGATTCAGGAACAGGGCACCGAGCGTGCCCAATACATCATGCGGAGCCTGCTCCAGCGGGCCGGCGCGCAGAGCGTCGGAGTTCCGATGGTGACCACCACGGACTATGTGAACACCATTCCGGTGGACCAGGAAACGGCGTACCCGGGGGACGATGAGATCGAGCGGAAGTACCGGTCCTGGCTGCGCTGGAACGCGGCCGTCATGGTGCACCGGGCGCAGCGGGCCGATATCGGGGTAGGCGGGCACATCTCCACCTACGCCGGCGCCGCCACCTTGTACGAGGTGGGCTTTAACCACTTCTTCCGCGGCAAGGACCACCCCGGCGGCGGTGACCAGGTCTTCTTCCAGGGCCACGCCTCCCCCGGCATGTACGCCCGCGCGTTTATGGAAGGCCGGCTCTCCGAGGAGGACCTGGACGGCTTCCGGCAGGAAAAGTCCAAGGAAGGCCACGCGCTTTCCTCCTACCCGCACCCGCGCCTCATGCCGGAGTTCTGGGAATTCCCCACCGTGTCCATGGGCATCGGCCCGATGAACGCGATCTACCAGGCCCAGTCCAACCGGTACCTGCACAACCGCGGCCTCAAAGACACTTCGGACCAGCAGGTCTGGGCGTTCCTGGGCGACGGCGAAATGGACGAGCCCGAGTCCCGCGGCCTCCTCCAGCTCGCCGCGAACGACAAGCTCGACAACCTGAACTTTGTGGTCAACTGCAACCTCCAGCGCCTCGACGGTCCGGTGCGCGGCAACGGCAAGATCATGCAGGAACTCGAAGCGTTCTTCCGCGGCGCGGGCTGGAACGTCATCAAGGTGGTCTGGGGCCGGGAGTGGGATGACCTGCTCACCCAGGACGCCGACGGCTCGCTCGTGAAGATCATGAACGAAACCCCGGACGGGGACTACCAGACCTACAAGGCCGAATCCGGCGGGTTCGTCCGCGAGCACTTCTTCGGCAAGACCCCGCAGACCAAGGACATGGTCGCGGACCTCTCCGATGACCAAATCTGGAACCTCAAGCGCGGCGGCCACGACTACCACAAGGTCTACGCGGCGTATAAGGCAGCCACCGAATTCAAGGGCAAGCCCACCGTCATCCTGGCCAAAACGGTCAAGGGCTACGGACTCGGACCCCACTTCGAGGGCCGCAACGCGACCCACCAGATGAAAAAGCTCACCCTCGATGACCTGAAGAAGTTCCGCGACTACCTCCGCATCCCCATCACGGACGAACAACTCGACGCGGACCTCTACCGGCCCCCGTACTACCACCCCGGCATGGACTCCCCCGAAATCCAGTACCTCATGGAACGCCGCCGCGCCCTGGGCGGTTTCGTCCCCGAACGCCGGCCGGACCACGCTCCGGTGGAGCTGCCGGAACCCAAGACCTATGAGGTTGCCAAGCGCGGTTCCGGGAAGCAGCAGGCCGCCACCACCATGACCTTCGTGCGCCTGCTGAAGGACCTGCTCAGGGATAAGAAGTTCGGACACCGTATTGTCCCGATCGTTCCGGATGAGTCCCGGACCTTCGGCATGGACGCGTTCTTCCCCACGGCCAAGATCTACAACCCGGACGGCCAGGCCTACCTGTCGGTGGACCGGGACCTGGTCCTCGCGTACAAGGAATCGGCGCAGGGCCAGCTGATCCACCCCGGCATCAACGAAGCCGGCGCCGTCGCAGCCTTCACGGCCGCCGGAACTTCCTACGCCACCCATGGGGTACCGCTGATCCCGGTCTACGTGTTCTACTCCATGTTCGGCTTCCAGCGCACCGGTGACGCCTTCTGGGCCGCCGCGGACCAGATGACGCGCGGCTTCATCATCGGCGCCACCGCCGGCCGGACCACGCTGACCGGCGAAGGCCTCCAGCACGCCGACGGCCACTCCCCGATCCTCGCCTCCACCAACCCGGCCGTGGTCACGTACGACCCCGCCTACGGGTACGAGATGGGCCACATCATCCGGGACGGCATCGAGCGCATGTACGGACCGGACGCCGGCGGCGATGGAACCGGACCAGCATCCGATAAGAACCTGATGTACTACATCACGGTCTATAACGAGCCCACCTCCCAGCCGGCCGAACCTGAGAACCTCGACGTCAACGGTGTGCTGAAAGGCATCTACCGGGTGTCGGCGTCGGGCCTTGAAGGGCCCAAGAGCCAGATCCTGGCCTCCGGTGTCTCCGTCCCCTGGGCCATCGATGCCCAGCGGATCCTCGCCGAGGACTGGGGAGTCTCCGCCGACGTCTGGTCCGTCACGTCCTGGAACGAACTGCGCCGCGACGGGCTCGCAGCGGAGGAAGAGGCGTTCCTGAACCCTGGCCTGCCCGCCCGCTTACCGTTCGTCACGCAGCAGCTCGCCAATGCGCAGGGGCCCGTAGTGGCGGTGACCGACTACATGAAGGCCGTCCCGGACCAGATCCGCCAGTTCCTCCCGCACCAGTTCGCTTCGCTAGGGGCAGACGGCTTCGGCTTCTCCGACACCCGCGCAGCCGCCCGACGCTTCTTCAAGAACGACACCCACTCGATTGTGGTGAAGACCCTGCAGCTGCTGGCTGCGCGCGGCGAGGTGGACGGCGGCGTGCCCGCCTACGCGATGGACCGCTACAAGCTCCTGGACGTCAACGCCGGGACCACCGGCGGCGCCGGAGGCGACGCCTGACCTCCTTCGTCGAGACAACAGATGACGGCAGTGTTCCCCCGGGACGCTGCCGTCATCTGTCATGTGGCTGGATAGGCTGGGGCGATGGCTGACCTGGACACGCAACGCACGACGGCGGTGCTGCTTGCCGCCGGCGCCGGGACGCGGCTGGGGCTCGGGCCCAAGGCATTGCTCCGGTTCCGCGGCCGCACGCTCGTTGAAGTGCTGGCAGACGTGCTGCTCGCGGGCGGCTGCCGGGAAGTGGTGGCTGTGCTCGGCGCGGACGCGGAAAAGGTCCGCGCCGCCACCGATCTGAGCCGGCACCGGGTCATCGACAACCCGGACTGGGCCGGCGGAATGGGAAGTTCGTTCCGGGCGGGAGTTGCCGCAGCAGCACCGGGGGACCATGTGCTGATCGCGCTGGTGGACCAGCCCGGCCTGACAGCAGAAACTGCCGCCAGGTTGCTGGCATCCCACCGGCCTGGCCGGGTGACGGCGGCCGCCTACCGTGGCCCCGACGGAAGACTTCGGCGGGGACATCCGCTGCTTCTGGATTCCAGCCTCCGCGCTGAGGCCGCGGACACCGCAACGGGCGACGCCGGGGCCCGCCATTTCCTCCAGGGCCACCCGGAACTGATAGACCTCGTGGACTGCAGCGACCTCTCCGGCGGCGAAGACCTCGACACCCCCGAACACCTGCACCTCCTCGAGTAGCCCGAAGTGTCCTTGCTGCGCCGTCCTTTACCGGACGCCCGAGGGCCGACTCGAACGGAGTAATGACAGTGCGCACCGGAGTGGAAGTCAGCCCGCTGTGTCTGGGCACGATGATGTTCGGCGCCTGGGGCAACACGGACGTTGACGATTCGATCCGGATCATCCACCACGCCCTGGACGCGGACATCAACTTCATCGACTCGGCCGACGTCTACTCGGGCGGCGAATCGGAGGAGATCGTCGGCAAGGCACTCGAAGGGCGGCGCGACGACGTCGTACTGGCCACCAAGTTCTTCATGCCCATGGGCAAGGGGCCCAACCGCAGCGGCGGCTCCCGGAAGTGGATCATGCAGGCGGTCGAGAACTCGCTACGGCGCCTCGCCCATCATCGGACCGCGCACCATGGAGCAGCTCGAATCCCAGCTGCCGGCGGCCACCGTGACGTTGTCCACTGAGACCCTGGACCGCATCGACGAACTCGTCGCCCCGGGCCGGACGTTGAATCCCCACGACAACAGCTACGGTGCAAACGAGCTGCTCCCGGCAGCTCGCCGCCGCTAGGATTTTCGTCCCCAACGCACGGAACCCCGCCCCTATCAGGGGCGGGGTTCCTCGCGTCGCGGACTTCGGTGGTCCGGGGCGTGGAATTACTTCCCGCCACCAGAGTCAGACGACCCGTCAGGTATGACAGCGGCGTGGGTGGGCCGCCTCATCTGGAACTCGGGAATCGCCTCCGGGTTCGGACCGCCACGGAATTTGGGCGACGGCTGCTGGCCGCCACTGATCCGCTCAAGCTCCTGGTCCTCGAAGTCGTCTTCGACACCGAGCATGATGGCGGAATCGTGGTTGGTGATTTCGCCGCGGAAGGCCCGGACCATAACGCTGCGGTCGAACTGGCCCTCCCATTTGGAGACCACAAAGGTGGCGACGCAGTTGCCCAGCAGGTTGACCACCACCCGCATGGAGTCCATCAGGCGGTCGGCACCGAGCAGCAGGGCCACGCCGGCAACCGGGAAGATCCCCAGGGCGGCAGCGGTGGCGGACAGCGCCAGGAACGAGGACCCGGGCACGCCGGCCATGCCCTTGGAGGTCAGGAGCAGAACGCCGAGCGCCGCAAGCTGCTGGCCGAGGTCAAGGTTGTGGCCGAAGGCCTGCGCCAGGAAGAGCAGGGAGATGGAGAGGTAGATCGCGGCGCCGTCGAGGTTGAACGAGTAGCCGGTGGGAACCACCAGTCCGGTGGTGGCGCGTGAGCAGCCGGCGTTGGTCAGCTTGGTCATGATGCGCGGCATCACAGCCTCGGTGGAGGCGGTGCCGAGGGCCAGCAGGAACTCCTCGCGGGTGTACTTCAGGAACTGCCAGAGCGGAACGCGGGCGAAACTCCAGGCCACCAGGAACAGCAGGGCAATGAAGACGATAGCAGCGCCGTAGCAGGCGGCAATCAGCTTGGCGTACGTGCCGAGCGTGGCAAGTCCGTACTGGCCGATGATGAACGCCATGGCACCGAAAGCGCCGATCGGCGCCACCTTCATGATCCAGGACATGATCTTGAAAATGAGCTCCAGGACAGTTTCCATAAGGCTGATGACCGGCATGCAGCGCTCGCGTCCGATGACCACGATGGCCGCGCCGAAGAACACCGAGAAGAACAGGACCTGCAGGAGGCTGTTGCTCGCGAACGCACCGATGACGCTGGTGGGGATGATGTCCAGGATGAAGGCAGCCGCGTCCTTCGGGGGCGTGGTGCCGGTCTTCGCGTTCAGCGCGTCCTGGGAAAGAGTGCTGGGATCGATGTTCAGCCCGGCACCGGGCTGGACGATGTTGCCTACGATCAGGCCGAAGACCAGCGCGAAGAGCGTGGCCCCGGTGAAGTAGAGAAGGGCTTTGACTCCGACCCTTCCGACCGCCTTGACGTCGCCAACGGCCGAAATGCCGGTGACGATCACCAGGAAAATCAGCGGCGCGATGATCATTTTGATGAGCTGGATGAAACCATCACCGAGCGGCCTCAGCTGCGAGCCAAGGTTCGGCCAGAAATGTCCAATAAGAACACCTGCCACGACGGCGATCAGAATTTGGAAGAAGAGCGACCTATACAGGGGCTTCTTCTTCTGCGGTGCCGAACTCGCCTTCAGCGCCGCGGAATCTGGGATCTTCATTGATCTGTACCTATCAATAGGGAACAGCCCCGGAGATCGGGGTCTGTTTTAAACGTAACCCCGGTCACAAGATTCCGCAAGGGGAAATTGCATTTTCACAATGCGGAAATAGTTGGAAATTTCCGGACATGCAAAACCCGCCACGGAAACGGACGCCCGCCACGGAAAACACAGGTGCGGACGTCCGTTTCCACAGCGGAAAGGTGTGGATTGTTCTTTGTTAGCCGCGGCCGACGAACGGCATGCCGGCGGCCGTGATCACTACGGAGCCCACACTGGCCGACGGCGGCATGCCAGCCATCAGGAGAACGGCACGCGCGGCGTCCTGCACCGGGAACGTGGGCTCCACCCTGCGGCTGCCGTCAGCCTGCAGGGCTCCGGAGTCCACGCCGATGGTGGACATGATGTCCGTGGCCGTATTGCCGATGTCGATCTGGCCGCAGGTGATGCCGAAGCCCCTTCCGTCCAGCTCTATGCTCTTGGTCAGGCCCGTCATTGCGTGCTTGGTGACCGTATAGGCCACCGTCCGCGGCCGCGGCGAATGCGCTGAAATGGATCCGTTGTTGATGATCCGGCCGCCCTGCGGGTCCTGGGATTTCATGGCCCGGACGGCTGCGGCGGCGCACAGCATCGAGCCCGTGAGGTTCACCGCCAGCACCGCGTCCCAGTCGGCCACGCTGATTTCATCCACCGACGCGGCCGGGCCGAACACGCCGGCATTGTTGAACAGGAGGTCAACCCTCCCCCACCTCCCGAGTGCCGCAGCGAAAAGACGCTCGACGTCGTCGGGCACTGTTACGTCGCAGGGCACCGTCAGCGCCTGGCGGTGGCCGGCCGCGGACTCCAGCAGCGGAGCCTCACGGCGGCCGGCCAGCACCACGCGGTACCCGTCGGCCAGCAGGAGCCGCGCCACCGCCCTGCCAATTCCGGAACCGGCACCGGTCACGACGGCGACCAGCGCCGGCCTATGGGGCTGTACGGGCCGGTGGGTTGCAGTCATGGGGTCGCTCCTTGTGTTGATGGCCGGGCTATGGATCGCCGGGCTAGGGTGCGGCGGGAACTTCCGCCGCCGTTATGGGCCAGCCTATGACCGTCTTGGGCCGCGGGGTGGCGTAGGTCCGGACCTTTGAGGTGCTCAGCCGCAGCCGGACCAGCGATTCGGCAATGGTGACAGCAGCGGCCACGCCGTCCACCACGGGGACGCCCGCACGCTTGCGGATTTCCTCATCCAGGCCAGCCATGCCGCCGCAGCCGAGGACAATGACTTCGGCCTTGTCCTCGCGGACGGCCAGCAGCGCCTGTTCGATGATGGCTTCAACAGCGCGTTCCGGCTCCTCCTCCAGTTCCAGGACGGCCATGCCGCTGGCCCGGACCGAGGCGCACCGGGCGTCGAGGCCGGCCAGCTTCAGCCGGTCCTCGATCAGCGGAACGGCACGGTCCAGGGTGGTGATCACGGAGTACTTGTGGCCCAGGAACATCGCGGTGCTCGCGGCCGCCTCGGTGATGTCCACCACCGGGACGTCGAGGAGCTCCTGGAGCCCTTCGCGGCCGTGTTCGCCGTAGCCGGCCTGGATGACGGCGTCGAAGGGTTCCGGGTAGCTGACCACGGCGTCCATCACAGCGATGGCCGCGAGGTAACTCTCAAAGTTTCCCTCGCAGGAGTCCGCGCCGAAGCGGGGAGTGATTCCCACGATCTCCGTATCCGGAAGCGCGGCCTGCCGTGCCTGGGCCGCGATCGAATCGGTCATGGACTGTGTGGTGTTGACGTTGGCCACAAGGATGCGCATGGTGCTTTCCTCTTTCGGGACAGGTAGTTCGGAACAGGAACGTCAGTGGGTCGTACGTCAGCTGGCGCGTGGGTCAGTGGGTGCTGGCGACGGCGATTGACTCGCCGTCGACGTCCTCGAGCCGTTGGGAGCGGTCCGAGATGACGTAGTAGACCACGGCGGCGATGCCGGCCGCGACGAACCACGCGAACGGGGCGGCGGCTTCCAGCGCCGGAACAAAGGCGATCAGGAGCGCGATGGCGGCAGCGGGCACCATGGCGATGATGGCCCGGGGGTTGAAGCCCTTCTTGTAGTAATAGGTTCCCGCCGGGTCCTCGGAGTAGAGCTCAAGGACGTTGACCTTGCCGCGGCGCAGCAGCCAGTAATCGGCCATCACCACGCCGAACAACGGGCCGAGCAGCGCTCCGAGTCCGCCCAGGAAGTACACGATCACCAGCGGGTTGTTGTACAGGTTCCACGGCAGGATGATGAGGCCGATGGTGCCGCTGACCCAGGCCGCCTTCCGGAAGTTCAGGTGCTTCGGGAAGAGGTTGGTCAGGGCGTACACCGGGGCCACAAAGTTGGCCATCAGGTTCACGGCGATGGTAAGGATCAGCAGCGCAAGGCAGGCCAGGACAAGGAAAAGTGTGTTCGGGATGGTCTGGACGATGTCCGACGGGCTCTGGATGACGGTGCCGTTGATCTTGAACTGTCCACCGGCCATGACCACCACGATCGCGCCGAAGAGAAGCATGTTGATGGGGATGCCCCAGAAGTTGCCGCGCACCACGGCCTTCTTGGAGACGGCGGAACGGGTGAAGTCGCAGAAGTTCAGGACGAACGTTCCGTAAATGGCAACCCACAGGGCACCGCCGGCGAAGATTGTGCGCCACATTTCGGCGCCTTCGAGCGCATTGTCCGAGGCCCAGGCGATGGAGCCCCCGGCTTCGACGAAGATCCAGACCGCGATGGCTGCCATGGTCACCAGGATGATGGGCCCGGCGAACGCTTCATACTTGCGGATCATCTCCATGCCGAAGCTGACGATCACCAACTGGACAATCCAGAGGAACACAAACGACGCCCAGCCCAGGGTGGACAGGCCAAGGATGGAGTTGGCGTCCAGCTCTTTCAGCGAGGGAACCATGGCTACGAGCATGACCCGGAGCACTACGGACGCGAGGTAGGTCTGGATGCCGAACCAGGCCACGGCCACCGCCCCACGCAGGAGGCTGGCGATTTGGGCTCCCCTGATGCCGAAGCTGATCCGGCTCATGACAGGGAAGGGAACTCCGGTCTTGACGCCCATAAAGCCGGAGAGGCTAAGCAGCGCAAACAGGAGGACAGCTCCGACTCCGAGGGCGAGGAGGATCTGCCAGCCGCCCAGCCCGAGGGCGAAGAGTCCGATGGCGAACGCGTAGTTTCCAAGGCTGTGGACGTCGTTGGCCCAGAGCGTGAAAATGCTATAGCTGGTCCAGCGGCGACCTTCGCGCTTGGTCGGGGCCAGGTCGATGTTGTACAGGGTGGGGCTGATGGTCCGGCCGGAGGCGGCGCTGGCTGCATCACAAAGCGCGTCGACACCCATGGAAGGGTGGGCTGATTTGCCCAGGTCAGGGTCAACGGCTGGCTCCGGTGTCGGATCGACGCCGGTCAACGGGGTTGTCTGCATCGTGATCTCACTTCTTGAAGATGTCTTCCATGTGTTCCGCAGTGGGATTAATGCCGGAAACGACCGGCAGGAGCGTCATTGCAATTTCCACAATGCGGAAAATAGGTATCGAGTAGTGAAATAACGGTATGACCTGGATCACGCATCAGTCAAGGGTCGCCGGAACGGGACCGGTCATAAACGGTTGCTTCAACTGCAACGCGGGGTCAGATACGGCCCAATAAACCCCAAAACATGGGCCGTATCTGACCCCGCGTTGGTCTTAGTGGGAGGGAACCAGCCCGCTTTCCTTCAGGCCCAGGTAGATCTTGTCCCGGCCGATCGGCAGCTCCGCGAACCGGACTCCCGTGGCGTTCCGGACGGCGTTGGCCAGGGCCGGCGCCACGGGATTGAACGGGCTCTCGCTCATGGACTTTGCACCGAGCGGGCCAACCTGGTCGTTCGTCGAAGCGAAGTAGACCTCACTGCGCGGCACGTCCGCGAAGGACGGGATGTGGTACTGCCGCAGGATGTCCGTGGTGACCCGGCCGGCGTCGTCAACGCGGACCTCCTCATACAGCGCAGCGCCCAGCGCCTGCGCGATGCCGCCTTCGATCTGGCCGCGGCACTGCCGCGGATTAACCACCACACCGGCGTCCGCGGCCTGCACGCTCTGCAGGATCCGCAGTTCTCCCGTACCTGTGTTGACGGCCACGCGGAAGCCGTGGACGTTGAATGCCACCGATCGCGGGGTCCCGTCCCAGTTGCCGTCGACGGCGAGCTGCACGCCCTGGTGCCGCCCGGCGTTGTGGATGTCCGCGAGCGGAATCCGCCGCCCGGCACAGTCCACGCCGCCGTCGTCGAGCACACATTCGGTCTCCGGAACCCCGGTCAGCGCCGCCGCAACGGTGATGATCCGGGACGCGAGCCCGGTGGCCGCCAGGAGTGTGGCCTTGCCGGCCACCACCGTCCCGGCCGAGCCGAACGCACCGGTATCGTGCTCCACCAGGTCGGTATCGGACTGCCGCACAGCCACTTTGCCTGCCGTGGTGGCGAGCGCCGTCGCGGCCAGCTGCGCGTGCACGGTGGTGGTGCCGTTGCCGAATTCGGCGGTCCCGACGTCGGCCGCGAAGGTGCCGTCCGGGAGCAGGCTCACGCGGGTATGGGCGAAGTGGCCGCGGGGCGGGACGGTGTCGATCATGGACAGCGCGGAACCTTCGCCGGTGACCCATTCCGGGCCGAGGTCATCGAGCCCGGCATCGCGGTAGCGCTGCTTGCCGCGGTCCAGGGCGTCGCGCACCAAGGAGATGCACTGGTCCAGGCCGTAGCTGCCGTAGTGGACGTCCTCCTCCGGCTCAGGGTTGGTGGAGAGCATGTCATCGCCCTCGCGCACCATGTTCCGGCGCCGGAATTCCATCGGATCCATGCCGATGCCAACAGCCAGCTCATCAATGGCCGACTCGATGGCAAAGATCATCTGGCTCAGCCCGTAGCCCCGGAACGCCCCGGCCGGCACGGTGTTGGTGTAGACGGCGTGCGCGTCCACTTTCTTGTTGGCGCACTTGTACACGGCCAGCGATTCGCCGCAGCCATGGAACATGACGCCCGGCGCGTGATTGCCGTACGCACCGGTGTTGGTGACCACGTCCAGCTGCAGCGCCGTGAGGAACCCTTCCTTGTTGGCGCCTGCCTTGAGCTTGATGGTGAAGGGGTGCCGCGTGGTGGTGGCGGTGAACTGCTCGGTGCGGGTGAACTCCACCTGCACCGGCCGGCGCAGGGTGAGTGCGGCGAGGGCCACGAGGTCCTCGGTGAGCACTTCCTGCTTGCCGCCGAAGCCGCCGCCCACGCGACCGGCCACCACGCGGATACGGTCCTCCGGCAGGTCGAACACCCGGCCCAGCGTGCGCCGGACCAGGAACGGGACCTGGCTGGAGGTGCGGACCACGAGGCGGTCTTCGGCGTCGAGCCAGGCGATGGAGGAGTGGGTTTCCAGGGCGACGTGCTGCACGCGCTGGGTCCGGTACGTGTGCTCGTGAGTGAAATCCGCAGCGGCGAACCCGTCCGCCACGCTGCCCAGCTCCGAGTGCAGCTCGGCCACTACGTTCTGCCGCGGCCGCGAGATCCTGGCCTTCACGGCGTCCTTGTCCCCGTGCAGGGCTGGTGCACCGGGAAGCATGGCGTCCTGCGGGCTGAAGACGGTGTCCTGCAGTTCGTATTCCACGTGCAGGGCGCGGGCGCCGGCCTCGGCGGCACCCACCGATTCGGCCACGACGGCGGCAACCCGCTGGCCGATGAACCGCACCACATCATCGAGGACGCGGGTGTCGTCGGGATCGTCGGTGTAGAGCTCGTGCTGGGCCGTGGAGAAATGTTGCCCCGGGGCGTCCTCGTGGGTGAAGACCGCGACGACACCGGGTACCTGGAGCGCGGCCGTCCTGTCGATGGACACGATCCGCGCGTGGGCGTGGGGTGAGCGCAGCAGTTTCAGGTGCAGCAGGCCCTCGAGCTCGTCGGCCGGGACGTCCAGGGTGTAGCGGGCGCTACCGGTGACGACGGCGGCGCCTGCCGGGGCGGGCACGTTGTCGCCGAGCTGCCCGGCCCGGGATGTTGTGGTGCGGGCGGCGGACGTGCCGACCGCGGCGGTGCCATCCGCGGAAGCTGGACGGACAGCGTCACCCGCCACGCCGCCGTCGTGCGTGTGCGTGTTGTGGGTCCCGCACACGGCGTCCGCGATGGAACGGTAGCCGGTGCAGCGGCAGAGGTTGCCCTTGAGGCTGCGGGGCAGGTTGGCCTTCTGTTCGTCGTCGAAAGTGGCTGCTGTCATCATCATGCCGGCGGTGCAGAAGCCGCACTGGAATCCCTGTTCGGCCAGGAACTGCTCCTGCACGGGATGCAGCGCACCGCCCTGGGCGAGGCCTTCGATGGTGGTGACGGACCTGCCCTCCGCGCGGACGGCCGGGTAAATGCAGCTGTGCACGGGGGTGCCGTCCACGTGGACGGTGCAGGCACCGCAGTCGCCGCCGTCGCAGCCCTTTTTGACGCCGAAGTTGCCCTGTTCGCGCAGGAACGTGCGCAGGCACTGGCCGGGGCGGGGTGTGGCCGGGGTGGCGGTGCCGTTGATTTCAATTGCCATGCTCAGGCCTCCTTCTGCTGTTTGTTCTGTGGTGTCTCGGGTTGCGCGCTCGGCTGCGGCGACGTGGCATGCGGCTGGACGGACGGTCCGGTCCAGAAATCGCCCGACACGGTGAGCCGTTCTTCCAGCAGTTCCGCACGGATTTCCTCCGCGAGCCGGAGGGTCATGTCCCGGCGCCATTCGGGCAGCCCATGGATGTCATCGTGGTACAGCTCCGCCGGGATAGCTTTCCCGACGGCGGCCGCCAGGGCCGCCGGGCCGGCCATCGTGGCGGCGGCGAACCGCAGCTGCACGGGACGTTTGGTGGCCGCAGTAACGGTGATGACCAGGCCGCCGTCGGCGTCCCGCCGCCCGATCAGCAACACCCCGGAACGGCCGAGGTTGCTCAGCGAGAGCCGCCGGAAGGCCACTTTGGCTGACAAGGCCGACGCCGGCAGCTGGATGCTGCGCAGGAGTTCCCCGGGTGCCAGGCTGTTTTGCCCGTCGCCGGTGATGAACGTGGCTACCGGGACCGTCCGGCTGCTGCCGCCGGGACCGAGGATGGTGGCGGTGGCGTCCAGGCCGGCGCAGAGCGAGATCATGGGCCCAGCCGGCAGCGAGGTGCACAGGTTGCCGCCCACGGTGGACATGTTCCAGATCTTGAAGGAAGCCACGAAGGAGTCGCAGCACGGCCGGAACAAGGCCAGTCCCGGCCAGTTCCGGCCGGCTACTGCGGCGGAATCCGGCAGGGCATAAACGTCCGCGATGGTGCACGTGGCGGCCAGTTCAATCCCGGCGTCGCTCACGGTCACCGCAGGCCAGCCGGCTTCACCCAAATCCAGCAGCCGCTTCAGGACAGTGCTGCCGTAGGAGAACAGCACCGTGCCGCCGGCGAGCCAGGCGTCGCCGTCGCGCCAGTCGGCGGGGTCGGTCGTTGGGACGACGGCCTCGATGGTGTTCATGTCCATGGGTCCTCCTGGCGGGGTTCGTGCGTGCGGGGATCGTATGTGCGGGGTTCGTGCGTGCGGGGATCGTGTGTGCGGGCGTCTGGGTGGTGGATGGGGCCGCTGCCGTCCTTGAGGGAGGTCGCCTTGACCGTCGCCACCGTGGTGCTGCCTGGTCCGACCCGGCCACGGGAAGCGATGATCTCGGCGGTGATGGAAACAGCCACTTCAGCCGGGGTGACCGCGCCCAGGTCCAGGCCGATGGGCGAATGGAGCCGCTCCAATGCTTCGGCCGGCGTGCCGTCCGCGAGCAGCGCATCGATGCGCTGGCGGTGGCTCCGCCGCGACCCCATGGCGCCCACATAGGCGACGCCCAGGCCGAGCGCGGTTTCCAGCAGCGGGATGTCGAACTTGGGGTCGTGGGTCAGTACGCACACCACGCTCCGGCCGTCCACGCGTCCTGCGGCTGCTTCTGCGGCAAGGTAGCGGTGCGGCCAGTCCGTGACCACGTGGTCGGCGGCGAGGAAGCGGCCCTGGCTGGAAAAAGCCGGCCGGGCATCGCACACGGTGACGTTATAGCCCAGCAGTTTCCCGGCCGGAACGAGTGCGGCGCCGAAGTCGTTGGCCCCGAAGATCAGCATCCGGGCGGCCGGCAGCCGGCTTTCCACAAACAGCGTGATGGGCTCGGGGTGTGTCTGGCCCGGGCTGTCGGAGCAGCCATCGGGTGGTGCCAAGCGGACCAGCCCGCTGCGTCCGCCTTGGAGCAGTGGTTCGAGCTGGGCGGCTGCCGCGTAAACCGTGGCGGGGTGGTCACCCACCAGGCGGGCAAGGTCCGGGGACTCCATGGCGCGGAAGCGCACAGGATCCTGTACGACGACGGCTCCCCCGCCGGCGTCCAGCCTGCGGATCAGTGCTAGGGCAGCGGTGGGCTGCTGGCCCGCCATGCTGTTCAGCATGGCGTAGTCCATCGCCTCCGGCGAGAATCCGAGCGGCTGGATGTGGACTTCCAGCTCCCCTCCACAGCTCAGCCCCACGGCGAACGCGTCCTCGGCACTGTAGCCGAACGACTCAAGGCGGCTGCCGCCGTCGCGCATTGACGCGAGCGCAGCTTCCACCACGGCGCCCTCCACGCATCCGCCGGAGAGACTGCCCAGGACGTCGCCGTGTTCGGAAACCAGCATGGAGGTACCGAGCGGCCGGGGCACGGAGCCGCCGGCGGACACGATGGTGGCGACGGCGCAGCGCTGGCCGGAGACCGCGGGCTGCCACCTTCCCAGTGAGGGGATTAGGTCCAACATGGCAACACGTCCTTTACCACTGGGGTTCCGGACGGGAAGCCTGTCCGGAACAGAGCGCGGTCTTGCCTCATAATCTCATTCCTTGCTGGTGTAGAGGGAAAGTCAGGGTAGTTGTTTGCGGGGACCGGGGCAGGGCCTCTAATCCCGCCCCGGTCCGTGCCGGAACAACTACACTCCACCGCCGCCCGCCGTCGTGGCTCCGGTGCTGCGAGCCACGGCGGCGGGACGACCACCCGATGCGGTGGGTGCGGATGGACCGCCGCTTGAGGCGCCCGAAGGGGCGGTTACGCCGGCGCCCTACGCTCCCAGCAGGGCGTTGATCGGCCCGCGGGCGAAGTAGATGATGAAGCCCGCGGTGACCACCCACATCAGCGGATGCACCTTCTTTGCCCTTCCCGATGCTGCGCTGATGACAGCGAAGGAGATGAATCCGACGCCGATGCCGTTGGCGATCGAGTAGGTCAGCGGCATGGTGATGATGGTCAGGAAGGCCGGCAGTGCTATCGAGAACTTGCTGAACTTGATCTCGCGGATCTGTGCCATCATCATGGCGCCCACCACCACCAGGGCGGCTGCTGCCACCTCGAGCGGCACCACCGAGGTCAGCGGCGTGAAGAACATCGAGCCCAGGAACAGCACGCCGGTGACCACCGAGGCCAGGCCGGTGCGGGCGCCCTCGCCAATGCCTGCAGCGGAATCGATGTAGACGGTGTTGGAGGAGCCGGATGTTCCGCCGCCCACCACTGCGCCCATGCCTTCGACGATGAAGGCGGACTTCAGCCTGGGGAACGTGCCGTCCTTGTGCGCCACGCCGGCGCTCTTGGCGAGCCCGGTCATGGTGCCCATGGCGTCGAAGAAGTTCGTGAACACCAGGGTGAAGACCAGCATGGTGGCCGCGAGGCCGCCGATCCTTGAGAAGGAGCCGAAGAGATCGAACTGGCCCACCAGGCTGAAGTCCGGGGCGGACACCAGCTGGCCGGACAGCACCGGGGTATTGAGGTGCCAGCCGCCGGGGTTGTCGGCGCTGCCGGGGCCGATATGCAACGTGGCCTCGACGACGGCGGCGAGGGCAGTGGTGGCGACGATTCCGATCAGGAGGCCGCCTTGGATCTTGCGGGCAACGAGGATGCCCATAACCAGCAGACCGACGATGAAGACGAGCGTGGGGATGGAGGTGATGGAGCCGTCATTGCCGAGCTGGACCGGCGGGCCGCCTTTGGTGGGGCGGACGAAGCCGGAATCCACAAAGCCGATGAAGGCGATGAACAAGCCGATGCCGACGGTGATGGCGGCCTTGAGTTCCTTGGGGACTGCCCTGAAGATCGCCGTCCGGGCACCTGTGGCGCCGAAGAGGACAATCAGGATGCCGTTGATGACCACCAGGCCCATGGCTTCGGGCCAGGTGACCTCCTGGATGACGGCTACGGCCAGGAACGAGTTGATGCCCAGGCCGGCTGCGAGGCCGAAGGGGAGGTTTGCGACGAGGCCGAAAACGATGGTCATGACGCCAGCGGTAAGGCCGGTAACGGCTCCCACCTGCGCTGCCGAGAGCCAGCCGCCGGCGACGTCCGTGGGGGCGTTCTCGGCCGAGAAGCCGCCCAGGATCAGGGGGTTGAGGATCACGATGTAGGCCATCGTGAAGAACGTGACGATGCCGCCACGGAATTCGCGGGCCAGCGTGGAGCCACGCTTGGAGATCTGGAAGAAACTGTCCAGGAAGGATTTCGACGCCGGGGGGCGGGGTGCCGCTGTGTGCCCTGCGCCTGCGGGCGCAGCCTGCTCTTCAGCTGCCGATCGCATTTCTGCGGGGTCCAGGATTGTCATGTCAGCCACCGGCCCTAGTAGTCGATCCTGGAATCGAGCGTGTTCCAGGTGTTGAACGGTTCCAGGATGGCCGGGGCCAGGGGGTCACCCAGCTCCAGCTTGGCGACCGGCATCAGTGCATCCCGGTCCTCGTTCTCGAAGTACTCGTAGAAGACGGCGTCGTCGAAGCCCACGGAGGCGGCGTCGTGCCGGTCTGCGGCGAAGACCACGTTGCCGATCCGCGCCCACAGGGCCGAGGCCAGGCACATGGGGCAGGGTTCGCAGCTGGTGTAGAGGGTGGCTCCGCTGAGATCGAAGGTGCCGAGTTCGCGGCAGGCATTGCGGATGGCGGTGACCTCGGCGTGGGCGGTGGGGTCGTTCGTGGCGGTGACCCGGTTGACGCCTTCGAAGGACTGTCCGTCCGCGGTGACAATGACGGCGCCGAACGGCCCGCCGCTGTTCAGGACGTTGGCTGTTGCCAGTTTTATGGAGGTGGCCAGGAAATGTTCGGCCGTGACGGTGGTACTCATTGTGCGACTTCCTTAGTGGCAAGGAAGCCCAGTAACCCTGAGACGGGGACGCGCCAGTGAGATGGCTACCAGGCTTCAGCATGTGCTTTTGAAGGTTCGCCTGGTAGATAGCTTCCCGGAGTCCGGGTGCCCGCCTTTGGCAAGATCGAGATTAGCACCGGATGTGTGAGCAGCGCCATAGTTTTTGAAAACTTAATTTCGTGATGTGAAATTCTGCAGCAACGCGGGGTCACATACGGCCCATCCGAAGGCGTGCAATGGGCCGTATGTGACCCCGCGTTGCATTGACTTCCGTCGCGGCAGCACCCTAGGCTGGCGCCACCTGGATCAGCAGACAGGGCCTAACTGAGCTGGAACGCACTCACGCCGACCAGACAAGGAGCCATCCATGGCCCACCCACACACCCCGTCCCCGTCCCCGTCCCCGTCCAGGCTCTGGATCAGGAACCCGCTCGCCGCTTTCACCGCAAACGGGCTCGACGCCGGTGGCGGCATTGTGGTCAGCGGCGGCATCATCGCCGAGCTGGTTCCGGCCGGCGGGCAGCCATCCGCACCCTGCGATGAGACCTTCGACGCCGGCAGCCACGTGCTGCTGCCCGGCCTGATCAACACGCACCACCACTTCTACCAGACCCTCACCCGCGCCTGGGGTCCGGTGGCCAACGCCCCTCTGTTCCCCTGGCTGCAGAACCTCTATCCGGTCTGGGCGCGCCTGACTCCGGCCAGCCTGGAACTCGCGGTGAAAGTGGCCCTGGCAGAGCTGCTGCTCTCCGGCTGCACCACGGCCGCCGACCACCACTACCTCTTCCCCGCGGGACTGGAGGACGCGATCGACGTGGAGGTCGGCGTCGTACGCGAACTGGGCATGCGGGCCACCCTCACACGCGGCTCCATGACGCTGGGAACGGACGACGGCGGCCTGCCGCCGCAGTCCACGGTGCAGCGGCCGGAGATCATTCTGGCGGACAGCGAACGCCTCATCTCGCAGTACCACGAGCGCGGCGACGGCGCCGTCATCCAGATTGCGCTGGCCCCGTGTTCGCCGTTCTCGGTGACGAAGGAAATCATGGCGGAGAGCGCATTGATGGCGGAGCGGCTCGACGTCCGGCTCCACACGCACCTTGCCGAAACCATTGACGAAGAGGACTTCTGCCACTCGATGTTCGGCTTGCGGACCGTGGACTACCTGGAAAGCGTCGGCTGGCTGGGCAACCGCACGTGGCTGGGCCATGGCATCCACTTCAACGACGACGAGATCGCCCGGCTGGGAGCCGCTGGCACCGCCGTCGCCCACTGCCCGACGTCGAACATGCGGCTCGCGTCGGGCACCGCCCGCGTGCTGGAACTTGAGGCCGCCGGGGTGCCGGTGGGGCTGGGCGTGGACGGGTCGGCGTCGAACGATGCCTCCAACATGATGCTCGAGGCCCGGCAGGCGCTGTACCTGCAGCGGCTGCGCTACGGGGCCTCCGTTCCCGTGGAGCGGGCCCTTGGCTGGGCGACGCGTGGATCCGCCGCGGTCCTGGGGCGCTCCGATATCGGCCAGCTGGCGCCGGGGATGCAGGCCGACGTGGCACTCTTCCGCCTCGACGACCTGCGGTTCTCCGGCAGCCACGATCCTGTTGCCGCGTTGTTGCTGTGCGGTGCGGACCGCGCGGACCGCGTCATGGTGGGCGGGACATGGCGGGTGGTTGACGGGCAGATTCCGGGCCTGGACATAGCCGGGCTCATCGCAGAACACTCGGCCGCGGCGCGGAAGCTTGTGGCGGGCTAGCTCTTCGCTGGCCGCTTCGACGGTTCCCTGCGCACACGACGTCCAGCGGCGTCGAGCGTGCAGGGAACCGTCAGAACGGGGCCGATGCACGAGCTCTGGCTGCCACCTCCGATCGTTGCTAGCGTGGCGGCATGAGCCCGTCGAAGACCCCGGCCGAGATCCTCAACATTGGTGGCACCGAGGTGCGCATCTCGAGCCCGGACAAGGTGGTGTTCCCCGAGCCTGGGCTGACGAAGCTCGACCTGGTGCGCTATTACCTCGCCGTGGCGGATGGTGCGCTGCGCGGTGCGGGTGGCCGGCCCATGGTGCTCAAGCGCTTCCCGAAGGGCATCGACGCTGAGCCGTTTTTCCAGAAGCGCGTGCCCGAAAACCACCCCGATTTCATCGACACCACAACGCTGCACTACGCGTCGGGGACGTCGGCCGAGGAGGCCGTCATAAGGGATGCCGCGGGCCTGGCGTGGGTGGTGAATCTTGGCTGCCTGGACCTCAACCCGCATCCCGTGCGTGCCGAGGACCTTGAGCACCCCGACGAAGTCCGGGTGGACCTCGATCCGATGCCGGGAGTCAGCTGGTCCCAGATCGTGGACGTGGCGTTTGTCGCACGGGAGGTGCTCGACGACGTCGGACTCGTGGGGTGGCCGAAAACGAGCGGATCGCGCGGACTCCACATCCTGGTGCGGATCGCGCCGCAGTGGCAGTACCGCGACGTTCGGCTCGCCGCCGAGACCCTCGCCCGCGAGGTCGAAAACCGCGCTCCCGGCCTCGCCACCGCGCGCTGGTGGAAGGAAGAGCGCGGCGAGAGCGTCTTTGTCGATTTCAACCAGAACGCCAAGGACCGCACCGTGGCATCCGCGTACTCGATCCGGCCCCTGCCCGACGCCCGGGTCTCGACACCGCTCACCTGGGACGAGGTCCACTCCATCCGGCCGGAACAGTTCACCGTGCGCACGGTGCCTGAGCGCTTCGCCGGCATGGGTGACCCGCACGCCGGGATCGACGACGCTGTCGGTTCACTCGATGGACTCCTCGCACTGGCAGCCAAGCTCGGCCCCGCCGAGAAAGCCCCCCGCAGCGGCGACGGCTCCGGCCGCCGGTTGTCCGTGATGCCGCTCCTCGAGGTGGCCCGGACCAAGTCCAAAGCCGAGGCGGTCGCTGCCCTCGACGAGTGGAAGACCCGGCATGCCGACGTCGTCCCGGCCCTGCATCCGGCCGATGTGCTCGTCGACGGCATGCGCGGATCAAGCTCGCTCTGGTACCGGGTGCGGGTGAACCTGCAGCACGTCCCCGAGGCGGAGCGCCCGCCGCAGGAGGAACTCATCGCCGACTACGACCCCTGGGCAGGCAAGCAGTGGCCGGAGCGCCCTGGATCGTAGCGCCCGCCCCTGCCTGCCGGCCTGGGGACACGGAAACGGCCTGGGGACACCCGAATTCCGAATTCGAGTGTCCCCAGGCCGCTTGGGCGTCCTCAGCGAAGATGAGTGTCGGTCAGCCCCGTGGGGAACGCTGGCGGCCGAAGCCCGGCAGGCCCTGGACCCAGCGCGAGAAGCGGCCCGGAATATGCTCCCGGTCCGCGGGCAGATAGAAGTCCGGATCCGTTCCGCCTCCGAGGGGAAGGTAGAACTCCTGGACGGCGGGTGCCGCCGTCCGTTCCGGTGCGACCGGCGTTGTGTCCTGCTGATACATCTGATCCTCCTCCGAGGTGGTTGATACTGGTTCTATTATTCCGCAAAGTGGAAAAGAACTTTTGCTATATGAAATATGCTAGATTGCCGGGCTTCGGTACGTCAATGGTCCGGATGACCCTCGGTCACAAACTGATTTTTCAGATTGTGATGTACACCACCCAAAAGCTGGGCTATTCTGATACCCAACTCGTGGCGCAAGTCACGTAACCTGGGAGCAGCAGGCAGGGTCGTAATGAGCTGGCATCAATGGATGCCGGCTCTTTTTTGTTGGGGTCGGCTCCACCAGAAACGCGCTTGAAACACGCGCTTAATTTCGTTGGTGGACCTTGAAGGTTCCACCTCGCAGAAGTTGGGATATGACCATGAGCAACAAGATCGTCCTCGGCGACAACCAGTACGGCAAGGCAGAAGTCCGCGTCGTCAAAGTCACCCGCGACACCGACCGCCACCAAATCGAAGACCTGAACGTCACCTCGCAACTGCGCGGCGATTTCGAGGCTGCCCACCTACAGGGCGACAACGCCCACGTCGTCGCCACGGACACCCAGAAGAACACCATCTACGCCTTCGCCCGGGCGGGAGTCGGCTCCCCCGAAGCCTTCCTGCTTCGCCTCAGCGAGCACTTCACATCAGGCTTCGACTGGGTCACCGGCGGCCGCTGGGAGGCCGAGTCCTACACCTGGGACCGGATCCAGGCGCACGGCTCCGAACACGACCACAGCTTTGTCCGCAACGGGCAGGAAGTCCGCACCGCCGTCGTGGTCCGGGACGGCAACACAACGCACGTGATCTCCGGGCTCAAGGACCTGACCGTTCTGAAGACCACCCAGTCCGGCTTTGTGGGCTACCCTCGCGACAAGTACACCACCCTGCCGGAGACCACAGACCGTATCCTGGCCACGGATGTCTCCGCCCGCTGGCGCTACAGCACCGGCCTGGACCACACGGCCACGGATTTCAACAAGAGCTACGACGACATCAAGGCCCTGCTGCTCGAGGGCTTCACGGAGAACTACTCCCACGCCCTGCAGCAGACCCTGTTCGACATGGGCAAGAAGGTCCTCGAGGCACACGGCGAAGTGGACGAGATCAAGTTCTCAATGCCCAACAAGCACCACTTCCTGGTTGACCTCTCCCCGTTCGGGCTCGACAACCCCAACGAGGTCTTCTTCGCAGCCGACCGCCCGTACGGCCTGATCGAGGCCACGGTCCAGCGCGAAGACTCAGGCACGGCCCCCGCCGCCTGGAACGGCATCGCCGGCTTCTGCTGAGCTGCCCACGCTGATTGAGCCCGTCGGGACCCTGGGTTTCGACGGGCTCAGCCACCGGTGATTGAGCCGGTGGGAGCGAAATCCCCCGCACACTCTTAGCCAGACCACGTTAGCCAGACAAAGATGTCTGCCATGAACCAGAAAGTCTGCCGTGAACTTCAAGAAAAAGTCCCCCAGCCTGGCCGCCAAGACCGGCCGCCAGCCCTCTGACCGTCCCGAAGACCAGCGCCTCTCCATCGGCAGCAGCTTCGCCTACGGCTTCCAGCACGTCCTGACGATGTACGGCGGCATCATCGCCCCGCCGCTCATCATCGGAGCCGCCGCCGGCATGTCCTCAACTGACATCGGCCTGCTCATCGCGGCCTGCCTGTTTGTCGGCGGCCTGGCCACCATCCTGCAGACCGTGGGCATCCCGTTCTTCGGCTCGCAGTTGCCGCTGGTCCAGGGCGTCTCGTTCGCCGGCGTCTCCACCATGGTGGCGATCGTCCACGGCGGCGGGGGCATCCAGTCCGTTTTCGGCTCGGTCATCGTGGCCTCGCTCATCGGCCTGGCCATCACCCCGTTGTTCTCCAAGATCATCCGGTTCTTCCCGCCGGTGGTCACGGGCACCGTCATCACCACCATCGGCCTGACGCTGATGCCGGTGGCGGCCAACTGGGCCATGGGAGGCAACAACAAGGCACCCAACTACGGCAGCGTGGCGAACATCGGCCTGGCCGCCGCCACCATGGGCATTGTGCTGCTGCTCAGCAAGGTCGGCAGCGCCACCATCTCGCGGCTGTCCATCCTGTTGGCCATGATCATCGGGACTGTCATCGCCTTCGTCACCGGCATGGCCGATTTCTCCAAGGTGGGCCAGGGTGAGATAGTCGCGTTCCCCACTCCGTTCGCTTTCGGCCCGCCCACGTTCCACATCGCGGCCATCATCTCCATGCTGATCGTCATTCTGGTGACCCTGACTGAAACTTCGGCGGACATCATCGCCGTCGGAGAGATCGTGGGCACCAAGGTCGATTCCCGGCGCATCGGCGACGGACTGCGCGCCGATATGCTTTCCAGTGCCATCTCGCCGCTCTTCGGCTCCTTCACCCAGAGCGCCTTCGCCCAGAACGTGGGCCTGGTAGCCATCACCGGCATCAAGAGCCGCTTCGTGGTGAGCGCCGGCGGCGTGATCCTGGTGGTCCTCGGGCTGCTGCCCGTACTGGGCCGGGTAGTCGCGGCGGTGCCCACACCCGTCCTGGGCGGTGCCGGCGTCGTACTCTTTGGAACGGTGGCCGCCAGCGGCATCCGCACGCTGTCCAAGGTGGAGTACAAGAACAACATGAACCTGATCATCGTGGCGGCGTCCATCGGGTTCGGCATGATCCCGATCGCCGCACCGGCCTTCTACGACCAGTTCCCGTCCTGGTTTTCCACCATCTTCCACTCCGGCATCAGCTCGGCCGCCGTCATGGCCATCGCGCTGAACCTGCTCTTCAACCACCTGAAGGCCGGCAACTCGGAGAACCAGTCGGTATTTGTGGCCGGCACGGCCCGGGTGGTCACCGACGCTGACCTGAAATGCCTGGCCGACGGCGACCGCTTCGAGGGCGGCAAGCTGATCGACGCCGAGGGCAAGGTAGTCCCGGTGGAGTCGTCGTCGAAGTCTGACCACTAGCGTCTCCACCACCAAACAGCGCGAACGTACAGTTGAGGCCCCAAATCCGCGGATTCCGGGGCCTCAACTGTACGTTCGCGCTATGAGCGTGCGTTCGACGGGTCAGTTCTGGTTGAGCTCCGCCGAGATGGCCATCGCGGCCTGGCGCAGCAGCGGCACGGCTCGGTCGGCGAAGCTCTGGTCCACGCGGCTGATCGGCCCGGAGACCGAGATGGCCGCAGGGGTTGGCGCGTTGGGCACGGCCATCGCGAAGCAGCGCACGCCGAGCTCCTGCTCTTCCTCGTCGATGGAGTAGCCGCGTTCACGGATCAGCTTGAGATCGGCGAGGAGGGCATCGATGTCACCGATGCTCTTGGCCGTGGGGGTGGGCATGCCGGTGCGGGCCACGATGCCGCGCACTACCTCGTCGTCGAGCTGGGCCAGGATCGCCTTGCCCACGCCGGTGTCGTGCGTGTGGGCGCGGCGGCCCACCTCGGTGAACATGCGCATGGAGTGCAGGGACGGTACCTGGGCCACGTAGATGACCATGTCCGAATCCAGTACCGCCATGTTGGAGGTTTCGCCGAGGCGCTCCACGAGGTTCTTCAGCTGCGGGCGGGCCACGGCTCCCAGCTGCTTGCTGGCGCCTTCGCCAAGCCGGATCAGCCGGGGGCCCAGCGCGTAACGGCGGTTGGGCAGCTGGCGGATATAGCCAAGCGAGACCAGGGTACGCAGCAGGCGGTGGATGGTGGGCAGCGGCAGGTCCGTGGAGGCGGAGAGCTCGCTGAGCGTCACGTCACCGCCCGCGTCTGTGATGAGTTCCAGCAGTTCGAAGACGCGCTCGACGGACTGCACGCCTCCGGAGGCTTTTTCAGCCATTCCGTTGTCTCCTATGGCTCAGATTCTGACATCTCTTATCCACATCGTGAAAAGAGTTGCTTAGAACACTCAACATACAGCACAACCAGGCCCCGGCGATGTCCCCAAACATGACCACCAAGGGGTTGCATTTCCACTTTGTAGATAATAATATCCATAATACGAAAACATTCGGTTGCACGAACGGTCCGGCGACGGACCCAACGAGGAGGAAATTCAATGGCGAACCCGAGCCCCGGAAATTCGATCACCCTGCGCGTCGCGGCGCCCTCGAGCTTCACCGCCACGAGTGAACTCGCTGCCGCCGTCGGCGCAGCCGGTGCAGCCATCACGGCGCTGGACGTCACGGAATCCCACCACGACACCCTGGTTGTGGATGTCACCTGCAACACCACCGACGACGACCACGCCGCCCGCGTCAAGGACGCCCTGAACGCGCTCGACGGCGTCACAGTCCAGCACGTCTCGGACCGCACTTTCCTGATGCACCTCGGCGGCAAGCTCGAGGTAGTCCCCAAGGTGGCCCTGCGCAACCGTGACGACCTGTCCCGTGCGTACACGCCCGGCGTCGCCCGCGTCTGCCTCGCCATCGCGGAGGACCCGTCGGCGGCCCGCAACCTGACCGTCAAGCGCAACACCATCGCCGTCCTCACCGACGGTTCGGCCGTCCTGGGACTGGGCAACATCGGCCCAGCCGCGGCCCTCCCCGTCATGGAAGGCAAGGCCGCACTGTTCAAGCAGTTCGCCAATGTCGACGCATGGCCGGTCTGCCTGGACACCCAGGACACCGAGGAAATCATCATGATCGCCAAGGCCATGGCCCCGGTCTACGGCGGCATCAACCTTGAGGACATCGCGGCACCGCGCTGCTTTGAAATTGAGAAGCGCCTGCGCGACGAACTCGACATCCCCGTCTTCCACGACGACCAGCACGGCACCGCGATCGTCACCCTGGCAGCCCTCCATAACGCCCTTCGCGTGGTGGACAAGAAGCTCTCCGAGGTCCGCATTGTTGTCTCCGGCGTCGGCGCAGCAGGTTCGGCCATCATCCAGCTCCTCAAGGCCCAGGGCGCGCAGCACATCGTTGCCGCCGGCCGGTCCGGAGCCATCCACTCGGGCAAGGACTACGACGACGAGCACCGCGCCTGGATTGCGGCGAACACCAACGAGGAAGGCTTCGCCGGAACCCTGCACGAAGCCATGACCGGTGCCGACGTCTTCATCGGCGTCAGCGCCCCGCACGTGATCGGCGAAGAGCAGGTTGCCGCCATGGCCGAGAACGCGATCGTCTTCGCGATGGCCAACCCGACGCCGGAGATCGACCCCGGCATCGCCTCCAGGCACGCCGCCGTGGTGGCCACGGGCCGCAGCGATTTCCCCAACCAGATCAACAACGTGCTGGCCTTCCCGGGCTTCTTCCGGGGCCTGCTCGACGCCGGGGCCAGCGACATCACGCCGGAGATGCTGGTGGCGGCCGCGGACGCTATCGCCAACCGGGTGGCTGACGACGAGCTCAATGCAAGCTACATTATCCCCAGCGTCTTCGATCCTCATGTCGCCGCCGATGTGGCCGGTGCGGTAGCGGCAGCTGCGCACGCAAACGCCGCCCGCGCTCTCTAGAAAAGGACTTACGAACATGGCTATTACTGTCACAGACCGCCAGCCGGTGGACCGCGCCGAAGAGATCCTCACCCCCAAAGCCCTGGCCTTCCTGGAGCAGCTGCACCAGCGCTTCGCCGGCACGCGCAACGAGCTGCTCGAGGCCCGCCAGGCCAAGCGCGACGGCGTCGCCCGCACCAGCCGCCTGGACTTCCTCCCGGAGACGCAGGAAATCCGCGACGGCGACTGGAAAGTTGCCGAGGCGCCCGCCGCGCTGCAGGACCGCCGCGTCGAGATGACCGGCCCGGCCACGCCGGCCAAAATGGCCATCAACGCCCTGAACTCCGGCGCCAAAGTCTGGCTGGCGGACCTCGAGGACGCCAGCACGCCCACATGGCCCAACGTCATCGACTCCATCCTGAACCTGCGTGACGCCGCAACCGGCACGCTGGCCGTCACCTCGCCCGAAGGCAAGGAGTACAAGCTCCGCAGCGACGCTCCGCTCGCCGTCGTGGTGGCCCGTCCGCGCGGCTGGCACATGCCGGAGAAGCACCTGCTGATCAACGGCGAACCCGCCGTGGGTGCGCTGGTGGACTTCGGCCTGCACTTCTTCCACACCGCCAAGCAGCTGCTGCTCAACGGCCACGGCCCGTACTACTACCTGCCCAAGATGGAATCGCACCTCGAGGCCCGGCTCTGGAACGAGGTGTTCGTCTTCGCGCAGGACTTCCTCGGCATCCCGCAGGGCAGCGTCCGCGCCACCATGCTGATCGAGACCATCCCGGCCGCGTTCGAGATGGACGAGTTCCTCTACGAACTCCGGGACCACGCCTCAGGCCTGAACGCCGGACGCTGGGACTACCTGTTCAGCATCATCAAGTACTTCCGCGACGCCGGCGAGGAGTTTGTGCTCCCGGACCGCGCCTCGGTGGTCATGACCGCACCGTTTATGCGCGCCTACACCGAGCTCCTGGTGAAGACCTGCCACAAGCGCGGCGCCTTCGCCATGGGCGGCATGGCCGCCGTTATCCCCAACCGCCGCCACCCCGAGGTCACCGAGGCCGCTTTCGCCAAGGTCCGCGCGGATAAGACCCGTGAAGCCAACGACGGGTTCGACGGCTCCTGGGTGGCCCACCCGGACCTGGTCCCCACCTGCCGCGAGGTCTTCGACGCGGTGCTCGGCGATCCGGAAACGGGCGGCCGCGCCAACCAGCTGGACAAGCAGCGCCCCGAAGTTTCGGTCACCGCCGACCAGCTGCTGGACATCGCCTCGGCCGACGGCCAGGTCACCGAAGGCGGGCTGCGCCTGAACCTGTATGTCGCCGTCGCCTACACCGCCGTCTGGCTCTCCGGTAACGGCGCCGTGGCCATCCACAACCTGATGGAGGACGCCGCCACCGCGGAGATCTCCCGCTCGCAGGTATGGCAGCAGATCCGCAACAAGTCTGTCCTGGCGGACACCGGAAACACTGTCACCCGGGAACTGGTGGAAAAGATCCTGGGCGAGGAAACGGAACGGCTCCGGACCGAATTCGGGGACGAGGCGTTCCGCCGGTACTACCAGCCGGCCAGCAAGCTGATCAGTGAGATCTGCCTGTCCGAGGACTACACGGACTTCCTCACCACCCCGGCCTACGAACTGGTGGGCTGAGGCATGGCGGTCTCCCCCACGCCGTCGCTCTCCGCGGCGGACCTCGCCGCCATCGACGCACAGCTGGCAGCCACCGACCAGCTGCTGGAACGCAATTACCCGGGCGATGACGGCACCCGCCAGCCCGTGCACACCGTGTACGTGCCGGCGGACCGTTTCACGCCGTCGTTCGCTGCCGAGTGGGGAGCCCAGGCGCTCACGACGGCGGAGGCGCACGGCGGGCTCGAGCAGCTCGGCGCGCTACTGGGCCAGGACGTCGAACTCGCCGGGGCAGTAGCGTCGCGGGTCCAGGCGAAGCTCGAAAGCGAACCGATCGAGGACCTGCGCCTCGACTTCGAGGACGGCTACGGCGACCGCGGCGACGAAGCGGAGGACGCGGCAGCGGTCGCGGCTGCCCGGGCTGTCAGCGAAGCAGTTGCCGCCGGCACCGCACCACCGTTCATCGGCATCCGGTTCAAGTGCTTCGAGGCGCCCACCCGGGCCCGCGGCCTGAAGACCCTGGACCTGTTCGTCTCCACGCTCGCGCAGGCCGGCGAACTGCCTGCCGGGCTCATCCTGACCCTGCCCAAGGTCACCACCGTGGCCCAGGTCCAGGCAATGGACTTCGCGGTGTCCCGGCTGGAGGAAGTCCACGGGCTTCCCGCCGGCCGGCTCCGATTTGAGGTGCAGGTGGAAACGCCGCAGCTGATCCTCGGACCGGACGGCACCTCCCCCGTGGCACAGTTGCCGCACGTGGTTCCGGGACGCATCAGCGCCCTGCACTACGGCACCTACGACTACTCCGCGTCGCTGCAGATCTCGGCCGAGTACCAGTCCATGGAGCACCCGGTGGCGGACTTCGCCAAGGAAGTCATGCAGCTGGCCGTCGCCGGCACGGGCATCCGGCTCTCAGACGGTTCCACCAACATCATCCCGGTGGGCGACGCCGTCGAAGATGCCTGGAAGCTGCACGGACGGCTGGTCCGCCGTTCACTGGAGCGTGGCTACTACCAGGGCTGGGACCTGCATGCCGCCCAGCTGCCCAGCCGTTTCGCCGCCACGTATGCGTTCTACCGCGAGGGCCTGCCAGCCGCCGCGGCACGGCTCCGCAATTACGTGGAACGCACCGAAGGCGGGGTTATGGACGAGCCCGCCACCGCCCGGGCCCTGGCCGCCTTTGTCCTGCGCGGCGTCCAGTGCGGCGCAGTGGGGACCGAAGAGGTCCAGGCGCTCGCCGGCGTCGAACTTTCCCAGCTGACCGCACTGGCTCACCCGCGGCTGGCACACTCCACTTCGAAGTAAGGATCCAACGATGGGCAAGTACTACACCCCGCAGGGCGGCCTGCCGCCGCAGACGCACCTGACCACGGAACGGGCAATCGTCACGGAGGCCTACACGGTCATCCCCAAGGGCGTTATGACCGACATCGTGACCAGCACCCTGCCTGGCTTCACCAACACGCGGTCCTGGATCATCGCCCGCCCGATCTCCGGTTTCTCCACCACCTTCTCCCAGCTGATCGTTGAGATCGGCCCCGGCGGCGGTGCCCCCAAGGCCGAGTTCGAAGCCGGCGTCGAGGGCGTCGTCTTCGTCACCAAGGGTAAGGTCAACCTGACGCTCGACGGCGAACTGCACCAGCTCGAGGAAGGCGGCTACGCCTACCTGGCCGCCGGTTCCACCTGGGGCCTGGAAAACGTCTCGGACGGCGTCGTCTCCTTCCAATGGATCCGCAAGGCCTACGAGCGGCTCGAAGGTTACGAGGCCAAGTCCTTCGTCACCAGTGATGCCGAGGTGGAACCCACCGCGATGCCTGATACCGACGGCGCCTGGAAGACCACCCGCTTCACGGATTCCAGCGACCTGGCCCACGACATGCAGGTGAACATCGTGACGTTCCAGCCGGGCGGCGTCATCCCGTTCCCGGAGACCCACGTTATGGAGCACGGCCTGTACGTGCTGGAGGGCAAGGCCATGTACCTGCTCAACAACGACTGGGTTGAGGTGGAAGCAGGCGACTTTATGTGGCTGCGCGCCTTCTGCCCGCAGGCCTGCTACGCCGGCGGTCCCGGCCAGTTCCGTTACCTGCTGTACAAGGACATGAACCGCCAGATCCGCCTCACCTAGGCCGCCGCTTACCAGCCCGCCTCTTTACTGGCTGGCCGCCGAAATCGCCGGAACCGTTTTCGGTCGCTGCAACGTTAGCGACCCGGATATGGTTCCGGCGATTTCGCGTTTTCGTTGGCGTCGGGACCCTGGGTCACATCCTGCGGTGAGCCTCTGTGACAAGACCTGCCACCGGGCCCAGTGATAGTCGTCGTAGGTCCCGCCGGGTTCTCCGGTGCGGACCTACGACGACCCGAAGGATGGAAATGCACAGCGCCACAATAATGACCAGGAAGTCTTTGCTAGTTGGATCCGGCCTGGGATTGCTGGCACTGATCACCGGCTGCGGCAAGTCCGCTGCGGGGGCGTCGGCACCCTCGCCGTCCGCCTCCGGAGCGCCCCATGCCTGGTCCTACGACGGCGCCGAGGGCCCCGAACACTGGGGTGCTCTGAGCTCCGATTTCGGCTCCTGCTCTTCCGGCACCGCCCAGTCCCCCATCGACGTCAGCGTCAGTTCCGGCCTTACTCCGGCGCCGCTGACCCTGGCCTACGCCGCCTCGGAGGGCGAGATGACCGACAACGGCCACACCACCGAACTGCGCGCCCTCACGGCCCAGGGCATCACAGTTGGCGGCAAGCAGTACGCGTTCAAGCAAATGCACTTCCACGCCCCGTCCGAGCACACGCTGGAGGGCGTCCGGTACGAGGCCGAGTTCCATTTCGTCCACCAGGCCGACGACGGCGGGCTTGCCGTCGTCGGGATCGTCGCCGCTGTTGGGGCTGCCAATGCGGCGTGGGCGCCGTTCACCGACGGTGTGGCTGCCGCCACCGGTGGGCAGAAGGTGGCCGCCGGCGTCGTGGACTTCCCGGCACTGTTCCCGGCGTCGCTGGACCATGTCGCGTACGACGGCAGCCTGACCACCCCGCCCTGCTCGGAAGGCGTGCGCTGGCTGCTCCTTGAGACCCCCATCGAGCTGGGCGCCGGGCAGCTCGCCGCACTCCGCGCAGCCCACACGGGCAACAGCCGGCCGGTCCAGCCGCTCAACGGCAGGGACGTTGTTGTGGGCGATCAGTAAGGCCGGCGCACGACCCGCGCCGCTTCCGCGTCAGACGGTGCCCGGTCAGACTTTGCCACGTCAGACCGTGCCGGGGTCCGTGTTGGCGCCGCAGAGGATCACGGCAACGCGTTCCCCGGCCGCCGGGATGTAGGCGCCGGAGTGCAAAGCGGCGAAGGCCGTGGCCGCGCCGTGTTCCACGATGATGCGGTACTGCTCCCAGAGTAGGGAGCGGGCGGCCACGATGTCGTCGTCGGAGACCAGCACGGAGCGGACGCCGGTGCGGACGGCCACCTCGAAGCCGATCCGGCCGATCTGCCGGGCCCCCAGGGAGTCGGCGGCGATCCCGGAGACTGCCACGTCCACGGGCGCCCCGGCCGCGAGCGCGGCGTGCAGGGTGGGCGTGGATTCGGACTCGACGCCCACCACGTTCGCCCGGCCCTCCACGGCGGCCGCGACACCCGCCATGAGCCCGCCGCCACCCACGGCCACCACCACGGTGTCCACGGCGCCCAGCTGTTCCAGCAGCTCGGTTCCGATGGTGCCGGCGCCGGCGGCGATCTCGGGCTGGTCGTAGGCATGGCAGTAGACCGCGCCCGTCTCGGCGGCGTAGGCCATCGCAGCGTTGTACGCCTCGGAGTATTCGGCCCCGTGCTGGACCACATTGGCGCCGATGGCCCAGAGCTTCTTGACCTTCATGGCAGGGGCAGTCTCGGGCACGAACACAGTGGCCCGGACGCCGACTTCCGCGGCTGCGTAGGCGTTGGCGAGGCCGGCATTGCCGCCGGAGGCCACCACGATACCCGCGTCGTCCTTCAGTTCGCCGCGCTCCCGGCAGGCCAGGACCCGGTTGAAAGCGCCCCGGGCCTTGAACGTGCCGGTGTGCTGCATAAACTCGCACTTGAACCACACCTCGCCCGGAAACTGGCCGGGGTCTGCCGCCAGCACGGGTGTGACACGGATCCTCCCGGCAATCCGGGCAGCGGCTTCGTCGACGTCGGTGCGTGTGATCATGGGGAAATCCTCGTTCCGGATGGGGCTGGGTTCAACGTTCAGGCTATCGCGCGAAATATCCCTACCAGCGCCGGTGTTGCCCCGGATATGACAACCATCGGAATCATCGGAGCAGGACACATTGGCAGCCAGGTGGCCCGTAAAGCGGTCGAGCTCGGATACGACGTAGTGATCAGCAATTCCCGCGGCCCTGAAACGCTGGCCGCACTCGTGGCGGAACTGGGACCGCGTGCCCGGGCTGCGACCCCGGCCGAAGCGGCAGCGGCGGGCGATTTCGCCGTGGTGACCGTTCCCTTCAGGAGCCTCGGCAGCGTCCCCGTGGAGCCTCTCGCAGGGAAAATCGTGATCGATACCGGCAACTACTACTGGGAGCGCGACGGCCATGTTGCGGCACTCGACGCCTTCGAAGCCACCTCCTCTGGGCTGGTGCAGGAACACCTGCCCGCCTCCAAGGTGGCGAAGGGCTTCAACCACATCCGGTACAGCGAGATCACCACGGACGGCACCCCTGCCGGCACGCCGAACCGCCGTGCCCTGGCCACCGCGAGCGATTACCCCGAGGCCAGCGAGCTCGTGACGAAGCTGTATGACGAGTTCGGCTTCGACACCGTGAACATCGGGCCGCTCTCCGAGAGCTGGCGCGCGGAGCGGGACCGTCCGGCCTATGTGGCGCGGCAGACAGCTGCTGAGCTCAGCGAGAACCTGGCCAAGGCGCCGCGGACCATCTGACGCCTGAGCGCTATCCAGCCACTTTCGTGCCCGCGGAAGTCATCGAGGCCGTGGTGTAGCCGGCTTTGGACCCGGTGACCTTCACGGTGACGGTGCGCCCTGCATCACCGGAGCGGAGTTTATAGGTGGCGGCACTGGCCTCGCCAATCAAAACCCCTGAGCGGTACCACTCGTAGGTCAGGGCCACCGGCGCCGGTCCCCACGAACCAGGCACGGCGGTAAGGGTGGACCCCACCGCCGCAGGCCCGGTGACGGAGGGCGCCGGCGCTGTGAGCGTGCCCTTTGCGGCCACACCCGTCGCGGCGGAAGTCTCTGAAACGGTGGAGTAGCCGGCTTTGGAGCCGGTGACCTTCACGGTGATGGACTGCCCCGCATCACCGGAGCGGAGCTTATAGGTGGCGGCACTGGCCTCGCCAATCAAAACCCCCGAACGGTACCACTTGTAGGTCAGGGCCACCGGCGCCGGACCCCACGAACCAGGCACGGCGGTAAGGGTGGATCCCACCGTGACGGTGCCGGTGATGGTGGGCACCGCCGTCGTGAGCGTTGCCTTGGCAATGGGGCCGGTCCCGGCGGACGTTTTCGCCGCCGCGCCGTATCCGGTCTTGGAGCCGGTGACCGTCACGGCGATGGACTGCCCCGCATCGTCGGGGAGAAGCTGGTACGCGGGACCGGTCGCGCCGCTGACCGCGGCCCCGGAGCGATACCACTGGTAGGTCAGGGCAACTGGCGCCGGGCCCCAGGCGCCCGGGACCGCGAGCAAGTAGGACCCGACGTGCGTGGCCCCGGTGATCACCGGAACCCTCGCGGTGAGGGATCCGTTATCGACGTCCGGCGCCGAGGCTTCCCGGTATCCGGAAAGAAAAGTTTTCCCCAGGAACTCCACTCCAACCCTTGAAAAGTGAACGATGTCGCCGGGATACACGCCGCCGGTCATGGCAGCCGCAAAGCCGGTGTGGGCAACCCGCGACGGCGTTTCCCGGTGGCTCCGGTCGACGTTGAGCCGGACCGGGTCCGCGGCGACGCGTTCGGGCCCCATTTGCCCCACCACGACGGGGAGATTCGGTGCTGCCAGGCGGGACCGAAAGAAGGCGATGAGTGTGTCGAACCTGTTGCTGTAGCCGGCAGTGGTCAGCGATGCATTGTTCTCGCCCTGGTGCCAGAGCACGCCCCGGAGGTCGATTTCGTGGCCGGCAGCCCGTGCCACAGCGATGCCTTCAAGGGTCTGTGCCACTGCCAGCCCGGGCAGGTCGAACTCCGGGGAGGATGCAGCCCCGACAGTCCATGTGTAGGTTGATGCGGCGTTCGTGAACCCGGTGGCGCCGTGCGCTGCCGGGATGATGAGGACCCCGACGTCGGCGGGCTGGGTTTTGAGGTATTCGCGGGCGAACGTGGTGGCGGGCGAGATTCCGGTCGGGGCGTCGTGCATGTCCAGGGGGACCGTTCCCGCCCGCAAGGTCCGGTTCTTGGCACCGTACTGGAAAATCCGCGGGTCCGCCGGATCAGCACTGCCGCCGATGGGAAGTCCGCGGCCGGACATATTGGACTGGCCCGCAGCGAGGAAAACATGCAGGACCCGCGCCGTTTCTGCCGCCTGCACAGGCACAACCCCGGCGAGCATCATGGCCGAAACCGCAAGCGCAACCAGTACGCCTTGAAGTTTTTGTATAGCTGTTTTCACGGATCCCATTCCGTCAGTGTCCTGCCGCTGCGCCCGTTAGGGCAACAGAGCCAGGTTCCTGCCTCGTCATTATTCAGCCTTCCGGACCTGGGGCCCCCTTGACTCCCGCCCCCACCTTCCCTAAACTTTTCATAAAGCAGAATCTAAATTCCACAAAGCGGAAACTCACTAAGAGCCAAGCAAGCGGGAAGATAGATCAAAGCCCCTCCTCGGAAGGACCTACGATGACGTACACAGTGAACTGCTCCATCCTCTTGACGGAGCTTCCCCTGCTCGAGCGCCCCGCAGCCGCAAAGGCTGCCGGCTTTGACGCCGTCGAGTTCTGGTGGCCCTTCGAGGCCTCCGTCCCCACCGACGCCCAGGTCACCGGGTTTGAGAACGCCATCAAGGATGCAGGCGTCCAGCTCACCGGGCTGAACTTCAACGCTGGCAACATGCCGGGCGGTGACCGCGGCCTGGTTTCCTGGCCCGCCCGCTCCACCGAATTCCTGGACAACATCGACGTCGTTGCCGGCATCGGCGAGCGCCTCGGCTGCAAAGCCTTCAACGCCCTCTACGGCAACCGCATCGACGGCGAATCGGCAGAGAAGCAGGACGCCATCGGCGCCGAGAACCTCGCCGCCGCAGCTGCCGGCGTCGCGGGCATCGGCGGCACCGTCCTCCTCGAACCCGTCAGCGGCGCCCCCAAGTACCCGCTCCTCAAAGCTGTTGACGCATTCCAGGTCATCGCCCGCGTCAAGGCGGAATCCGGCGCCGAGAACATCAAGCTCCTCGCGGACTTCTACCACCTGGCGGTCAACGGTGACGACGTCGCCGCCGTCATCGAAAAGCACGCCAAAGACTTCGGCCACATCCAGATTGCCGACGACCCCGGCCGCGGGGCTCCCGGAACCGGTGAGCTTCCCCTCGGCGAATGGATCGCCCGCAGCCGCGAACTCGGCTATGACGGCTACATCGGCCTCGAGTACAAGGAACCGGCGGAAACCGCGTTCGCCTGGGCCATCCGCCAGCGCGTCGCCCGCTGATCCCCACCCGCCCAACTGAGTAGCAGCAGATGCTGTTATGAGCCCTCATAACAGCATCTACTGCGACCTAGTTGGGTACGGCCCACCGGATTCACCACACAGACTTTCAGTAAAGGAACCACAATGAGCAACGTTGCAGTCATCGGACTCGGAATCATGGGCCTCCCCATGGCCATCAACCTGGTCAAGGCCGGCCACACCGTCACCGGCTTCAACCGCAGCCAGGACAAGATCGACAAGCTCGTCTCCGAAGGCGGCCAGGGTGCCACGAGCATCGCGGATGCCGTCAAGGACGCCGACGTCGTCATCACCATGGTGCCGGACTCCCCGGACGTTGAGGGCGTAGTCACCGGCAAGGACGGCGTCTTCGCCAACGCGAAGAAGGGCACCCTCTGGATCGACGCCAGCAGCATCCGCCCGGACGTTGCCAAGCGCCTCTCCGACGATGCCAAAGAAGCCGGCATCCGCCCCCTCGACGCCCCGGTCTCCGGCGGCGAACAGGGCGCCATCAAGGCTGCTCTCTCCATCATGGTGGGCGGCGAGGCAGCAGACTTCGAGGCAGCACAGGACGTCCTCAACGCCGTCGGCAAGACCATCGTCCACGTCGGACCCTCCGGCTCCGGCCAGACCGTCAAGGCAGCCAACCAGCTGATCGTGGCTGTCAACATACAGGTCCTGGGCGAAGCGATCGCCTTCCTCGAGGCCTACGGCGTGGACACGGATGCAGCACTGAAGGTCCTCGGCGGCGGCCTCGCCGGCTCCAAGGTCCTCGACCAGAAGGGCCAGAAGATGCTCGACCGCAACTTCGACCCCGGCTTCCGCCTCGCCCTCCACCACAAGGACCTCGGCATCGTCACCTCTGCCGCCCGCGAAGCCAACGTCGCCGTCCCCCTCGGCGCCGTCGTCGCACAGCTTGTCGCTGCCACAGTCAACCAGGGCGACGGCGGCCTCGACCACTCGGGACTCTTCAAGCAGGTCCTCCAGCTCAGCGGCCGCAAGTAAGCACCTCCGGCAGTAGTCGGACAACAGGCAAACCGGTGATCCGCCGTCGTACATCACGACGGCGGCTCCCCCACTACACCCAAATTCCGCCCGCAGAGGGCACACCCTCCCCGCCCGCTCCCTAACCTCGCAAGCTCGCTCAGGGAACCCTGCGGGCGTGGGCCCATCAATTTCAAGGAGTACACAATGACTAAGATGCGCACCGTTGACGCTGCCGTCGCGATCCTGGTAAAGGAAGGCGCCATTGAGGCGTTCGGCCTGCCAGGCGCGGCAATCAACCCGTTCTACTCGGCAATGCGGAAGAACGGCGGCGTCCGCCACACGCTGGCCCGCCACGTTGAAGGCGCCAGCCACATGGCTGACGGATACAGCCGCGCCAAGGATGGCAACATCGGCATCTGTATCGGCACCTCGGGACCTGCCGGCACGGACATGATCACCGGCCTGTACGCGGCCTGGGCAGATTCCATCCCCATGCTCTGCATCACCGGCCAGGCCCCCGTGGCCAAGCTGCACAAGGAAGACTTCCAGGCCGTGGATATCCAGACCATCGCCGCCCCGGTCACCAAGATGTCCATGACCATCATGGAACCCGGCCAGGTTCCGGGCGCCTTCCAGAAGGCCTTCCAGCTGATGCGCTCCGGCCGTCCAGGCCCGGTCCTGCTGGACCTTCCCATCGACGTGCAGATGGCCGAGATCGAATTCGACATCGACGCCTACGAGCCCATCGTGGTCCAGAAGCCCACTGCCAGCCGAAAGCAGCTGGAAAAGGCCCTGGACATGCTGACCGCGGCCGAGCGGCCGCTGATCGTGGCCGGTGGCGGCATCATCAACGCCGGCGCCTCCGCGCAGCTGGTGGAACTGGCCGAACTGCTGAACGTTCCGGTCATCCCCACCCTGATGGGCTGGGGCACCATCCCGGACAACCACGTCCTGATGGCCGGCATGGTGGGCCTGCAGACCAGCCACCGCTACGGCAACGAGACCATGCTGGCCTCCGACTTCGTGATCGGCATCGGCAACCGCTGGGCCAACCGCCACACCGGCGGCCTGGACACCTACACGGCCGGCCGCAAGTTCGTGCACATCGACATCGAGCCCACCCAGATCGGCCGCGTGTTCTCGCCGGACCTGGGCATCGCGTCCGACGCCGGTGCGGCGCTGGCCGGGCTGATTGAGCTGGCACGCGAGCGCCAGGCAGCGAAATCCCTGCCGGACTACTCCGGTTGGGTTTCAGAGTGCACCGCACGCAAGGGTTCCCTGCAGCGCAAGACGCACTTCGAGAACGTGCCGATCAAGCCGCAGCGCGTGTACGAAGAGATGAACAAGGCGTTCGGCAAGGACACCACCTACGTGTCCACCATCGGCCTGTCGCAGATCGCCGGCGCACAGATGCTGCACGTGTTCGGCCCGCGCAAGTGGATCAACGCCGGCCAGGCAGGCCCGCTGGGCTGGACCGCCCCGGCCGCCCTGGGCGTGGTCCGCGGCAAGCCGGACGAGACCGTGGTTGCCCTGTCCGGTGACTACGACTTCCAGTTCATGATCGAAGAGCTGGCCGTGGGCGCGCAGTTCAACCTGCCGTACATCCATGTGGTGGTGAACAACTCGTATCTGGGCCTGATCCGCCAGTCGCAGCGCGGCTTCGAGATGGAACAGAACGTGTCCCTGGCGTTCGAGAACATCAACTCCACTGATCTCTCCGCAACCGCAGCGGGGTACGGCGTGGACCACATCAAGGTGGCCGAAGGCTTGGGCTGCAAGGCCATCCGCGTGGAAAACCCGGCAGACCTGCCGGCCGCGTTCGACAAGGCCAAGGCCCTGATGGGCGAGTTCAAGGTTCCCGTGGTGGTTGAAGTGATCCTGGAAAAGATCACCAACATCTCCATGGGCGTTGAGATCAACGCCGTGAACGAGTTCGAAGAGCTGGCCGCCCGCGGCGAGGACGCCCCCACCGCGATCATCGCCCTGCTGGATTAGTAAGAAACCGAGAGGAGGTACCGGAATGCGTGTGGTCATCGCACCGGACAAGTTCAAGGGCTCGCTGTCAGCCCCCGACGTCGCCAGCCGCCTGAGCGCGGGTCTGCAGTCAGCTGTGGCGGGCCTTGAGACCACACTCATTCCGGTGGCCGACGGCGGCGAGGGCACCCTCGACGCTGCCGTCGGCTCCGGCTTCACCCGCCGGACCGCCACCGTCACGGGTCCCACGGGCCAGCCGGTCCGGGCCGACTTCGCGGTCCGCGGCCGGGAGGCCGTGATCGAAATGGCCGCAGCTTCCGGGCTCGCGCTGCTGCCTTCCGTCCTCCAGGGCGGCGGCCCGGACTCCGGAACGGCCACCACCGCCACCAGCCAGGGCACGGGCGAACTGATCCGCGCCGCCCTGGACCTGGGCTGCCGGCAGATCATCCTCGGCGTCGGCGGCAGCGCCAACACCGACGGCGGCGCAGGCGTCCTTCAGGGCCTCGGCGCAGTCTTCCTCGACAAAGCGGGCAATGAGCTCCCCGGCGGCGGCGCCGCCCTGGCCCGCCTGGACCGGATCGATTTCTCCGGCCTGGACGTCCGGCTGGAGGAATCCCGCTTCACCCTGGCGTCCGACGTCGACAATCCCCTTCTGGGGCCGAGCGGCGCCGCCGCGATCTTCGGACCGCAGAAGGGCGCGACCCCGGGTGACGTCATCGCCCTCGACGCAGCCCTGGCGAACTTCGTCTCCGTCCTCGCCGGCGAGATCGGCATCCGTGCCGAGCGGGCCGCCGTCGCACCCGGCGCAGGAGCAGCCGGCGGCGTCGGCTACATTGCCATCGCGGCACTGGCTGCGGCACGCAGGCCGGGCATCGACGTCGTACTCGAATTCACTGAACTGGAGCAGCGGCTGGCAGGCGCGGACCTGGTGATCACCGGCGAAGGCAGCCTGGACGAGCAGAGCCTGCTCGGCAAAACACCCATGGGGGTGGCCCGAGCAGCGGCGCGCGCCGGAATCCCGGTGATTGCAGTCTGCGGCCGCAGTACGCTGAGCCCGGAACAGCTTACAAAAGCCGGGTTCAGCACGGTTCATGCACTGACAGATTTTGAATCCAGTGTAGAGAAATGTATGGCCGAAGCAGGCCCGCTGCTTGAAGAATTAGGTAAGCACATCGGCGTGCACCTGCCTGCGAGTGCAGCGCGTACCGACACCAAGGAGAACGTCCATGTCTGAAGAAACCACCCCGGCCACCGGTTCGTTTGACCTGGTCATCCGTGGCCAGCGCATCCTCACCACCGCAGGAATCACCGCCCGCGAAGTAGGCATCCGCGGCGGCGTGATCGTCGCCATCGAACCGTTCGGCAACGGCCTCACCGGCACGCAGGTCATTGACCTGGCCGACGACGAAACCCTCATCCCCGGCCTCGTGGACACGCACGTCCACGTCAACGAGCCCGGCCGCACCGAGTGGGAGGGCTTCGCCTCCGCCACCCGCGCAGCCGCCGCCGGCGGTGTCACCACCATCATCGACATGCCGCTGAACTCCATCCCGCCCACCACCACGGTGGAAGGCCTCAAGCTCAAGCGCGAGGTGGCCGAGGACCAGGCGTTTGTGGACGTCGGCTTCTGGGGCGGTGCCGTACCGGGGAACAAAGCGGACCTCCGCCCGCTGCACGACGAGGGCGTGTTCGGCTTCAAGTGCTTCCTGCTGCACTCCGGCGTGGACGAGTTCCCGCACCTCGAAGCGGACGAGATGGAGGAGGACATGGCCGAGCTCAAGTCCTTCGACTCCCTCATGATCGTCCACGCCGAGGACTCCCACGCGATCGACCGCGCCCCGCACCCCGGCGGCGACCACTACGAAACGTTCCTCGCCTCCCGCCCGCGCGGCGCCGAGAACAAGGCCATCGCCGAGGTCATCGAGCGTGCCCGTTGGACCGGCGCCCGCGCGCACATCCTGCACCTCTCGTCCTCGGACGCGCTGCCCATGATCGCGAGTGCAAAGCGCGACGGCGTCCACCTCACCGTGGAGACGTGCCCGCACTACCTCACCCTGATGGCCGAGGAAATCCCCGACGGCGCCACTGCCTACAAATGCTGCCCGCCGATCCGTGAGGCCTCCAACCGCGAACTGCTCTGGAAAGGCCTGCAGGACGGCACCATCGACTGCATCGTCTCGGACCACTCCCCTTCCACCCTGGACCTGAAGGACCTGGAAAACGGCGACTTCGCCGTGGCCTGGGGCGGCGTCTCGTCGCTGCAGCTGGGGCTGTCCCTGATCTGGACCGAGGCCCGGCACCGCGGCATCACCCTTGAACAGGTGGTGTCCTGGATGGCCGAGAAGCCCGCCGCACTGGCCCGCCTGCACAACAAAGGCCAACTGGCCCTCGGTTACGACGCGGATTTCTCCATCTTCGCGCCGGACGACGCGTTCGTCGTCGACGTCACCAAGCTCAAGCACAAGAACCCCATCACGCCCTACGACGGCAAGGCGCTCTCCGGCGTCGTCCGCAAAACGTTCCTTCGCGGCAACGAGATCGACGGCCGCACGCCCAGCGGCAAGCTGATCCGCCGCGGCGGCGTCTGAGGCGCAGCGCGATGGCCGTCAACGTCCATGCCCCGCGGCCGCGCGCCGGCGCCCGTCCCGGCCTTCAGCCTCGGCTTCAGCCGCGCGGCCTGGCGGTGTGGCTCCAGCCTTGTGAAGGCGAGGACATCGACCCGGCGGTCTGGGCCATGGCCGCCAAAGCGGTCCTGGCACGTGCCCGCCAGTTGGCTCCGGAAGCCGAAATCCAGCTGTGGACCGGCACCGAAAACGGAACCGCAGGCGTCGAAGGTTCAGACGCTTCCGCCGTCGTCGCCCCGCCGGTCTCCGCGCCGGTCTCCACGCCGGTCTCCCTGGCCGGGCGGCGCAGCGTCGTGGCTGTGGATCTGGCTGCGGACACCGTCCTGCTGGACGGTGTCCGGGTCAGCCTGACGTTCATGGAATTCAGCCTCCTGCGGTACCTCGTGGAGAACCAGTCGCGGCCGATAAAACGTGAAGAACTGCAACGCGTTCTTGAGTCCCTGGACTGCCCCGGTGCCGCGTTCCGCTCCATCGACGTGTATGTTGGCCGTGTCCGGCGCAAGCTGGGCTCGGCCCGCCACGCCATCGCCACGGTGCGCGGCGGTGGCTACCAGTTTGTGCCCGGCCCGGGCAGCACTGTCCGCGGACCCGCGGAATACTGCATCTAGGCAGCCCGTTGCACCCATAGATTGATCGCCGGCCACGGCGGTTGCCCCACAAGCCAAGGATCGAAACATGACCCAGAAACTCCTCGCCGGAACCCAGGCCCCCGAGTTCGCCCTGCTCAACGCCGAAGGCCACAAGGTCTCCCTCTCCGATTACCGCGGACGCAACGTCATTGTGTACTTCTACCCGAAAGCCGCCACCCCCGGCTGCACTACCGAGGCCTGCGACTTCCGCGACAACCTCGCCAGCCTGCAGTCCTCCGGCTACGAGGTCCTGGGCATCTCCCCGGACGCGCCTGAGAAGCTGGCGGCTTTCACCGGCGATTTCGCCCTGACGTTCCCGCTGCTTTCCGACGAGGACCACGCCGTGGCGCTGGCCTACGGCGCCTGGGGCGAGAAGCTGGTGAACGGCGAAGTGGTTGACGGCCTGGTCCGTTCCACAGTGGTGCTCGACGCCGAAGGCAAGGTCACGCTCACCCAGTACCAGATCAAGGCCCAGGGCCACGTCGAAGCGCTTAAGGCAGAGCTCGGCCTCTAAGGAATCCTGCGCGAACGGACACTTGGGGCCCCAATCGAGCGGCCGCACGACGGCGGGACTTCCCGCCGTCGTAGCTGCTTTGGGGACTATTTGTTGCGTCCGCGTGCGGCTACGTGCCAGCGGTCCACGATTTCGCCGCCGCTGACCACGGTGACGTCGTCGACGAGGTTCATGGCGATGCAGACGTGATTGGGCACCACACGCAACCGGTCTCCGAGTGCTGGCAGCGTTGCCCCTTCCGGCCATACAACGGTGGCGTGGTGTTCTGACAGTGCGGTGATTCGGGCTTCCGGGTGGTCAAGGAGCCGCCCGAATCCGGTGGCCCAACCGGGCCGGTCGCCGCCGAGGATCTTGCTGCCGGAGTCCAGGATGACCCTCCGCGGGATGAGGTCGGTGCCTTCATGGCGGCTGACGACTGTTGCCGCGACCGTCAGTGCGATGTCATCGGCCGCACAGCGTTCCAGTTCCAGCTGTTGGGCATCTCCGAAAACGTACACGCCGGGCCGGACTTCCGTGGCCCCTGAGTTGCCGGCGGTGAGGGTGGCGGTGGGAGTGGACCCGCCGCTGCGGTTGGTGATGGGGAAACCTGCCGCCGCGAGAAGGTCGGCGGCCTCGCCGAGGGCCAGCCGTTCCTCGTCCATAGCCTTCAACGGCATACCTGGGGCATAGCTGTGCCCTGGAAAGGTGAAGACTCCCGTGACGCGCAGCCCTCCCCGCGCTGCGGCCTGGGCTACGCCGACGACGGCGTCGGGTGCTATCCCGCTGCGGTGATGGCCGCTGTCGATCTCCAGTACCACTTCAATCTCACCGACGGCATCGCCCAGCGACGCGGCCATGGTTTCGGCTGCTTCCCGTGAATCCAGGCCAACGGCGATCCTGGCTTTTGCTGCAAGGCGCCGGAGCCGTTCAGCCTGCCGGGGACCGACCCAGAGCGGATACGCGATGAAGATGTCTTTGGCCCCGTGCTCGGCAAAAACTTCGGCCTCTCCGAGGGTGGCCACCGTCAGCCCGACGGCTCCGGCAGCCAGCTGCATTTCCGCGATTTCGGGCACTTTGTGCGTCTTGACGTGTGGCCGAAGGTGCAGGCCCTTGGCCCGGACCGTGGTTGCCATGCGGTCGATATTTCGCTGGAGCACTTCCCGGTCGATGATGATCTCAGGTGTGTCGATTTCCGCTGGGATGGTCATCTTTACACTTTATGCGGATCCCTTCGCATACCCTATGTATACAATGGGCCATCGGTGGAGGCTGAAGGAGATTCAATGCGCAAACCAGAGCTGGAGTTCCACGAACCACTCGTTGAATGGCAGAAGACGAACGGCGACGCCGAACGCGGAATTTGGGAACAGATACTCGCTGCGGACCCGACTACCGGGGATTCGACCCTGCTCCAACGCTATGATCCCGGGGCCAACACCATAGCCAGCGGCGTGATCGTCCACGACTATTGGGAGGAGGTCATGCTTCCCTCGGGCGAACTGACCGATGTGACCCTCGGGAAGACTTTTACCCCGGGCATGTACGCGTGCCGTCCGCCAGGCATGCGCCACGGACCTTACCTCAGCCGCGCCGGCTGCAGCATGCTCGTTGTTGTCCGCCCCTCCCCGGAACCCGGCGCGAACGAACACTTGGGGCCCTAGCCGAATGGACCCACGACGGCGAGCCCTCCCGCCGTCGGGCCTCCCGCCGTCTGGTCAGTCCCGGAGCGGTGTCCATCCGACCGGCAGGGGGCCGCGGATTTCGGCCCTGCGCCGGTCAGCAGCCGCCGACCAGCCTTGTGCTTCCTGCGCGCCGGACTCACCGACTGTCCCACGGGCCACCCTGAACCCGACGTCCTCCAACAAGGCGTCCGGTGCGCTACCGCGGCGAACTGATGATCGGCAACTCCACTCACGATCGGCCCATCCACCGCCGCGCAGGCTTCGGTAATCGCCGTAGCGGGCGGTATCGGCGTAGTCCCAGCACCACTCCCAGACGTTGCCGATCATGTCGAAGACACCGAAGGGATTCGCTGCTTTGCGGGCAACGTCCTGGGGGCCGTCCACCTGATCGACGGCGGTCCAGGCGATGTCCGCTAGCGGCCCGTATGTCGGTCCATGGGTTCCGGCGCGGCAGGACCACTCCCACTCGGCCTCCGTAGGCAGCCGGAACCCATCGGCGTTGACCTCCCAGAGGACCTTGCGGTCGCGGATCCGGTAAGCCTGCCTGAATCCGGCCAGGGCAGAGGCTTTGTTGCACCATCGCACGGCATCGAACCAGGTCATCGGATGTACTGGAGTCTTCAGTGAGGAGACCCGTGTTTCGGCCCTCCCGAACACCGCGACCCAATCCGCCCATGTGACCTGGGTCTGTCCGATCTCGAAGGGACGCAGGGTGACTTCCCGACGGGATCCGGACCGCGCATCGCTCAGCTCCACGGTACCGGCGGGAATTGCGGCCAGCTGGACTGAAATAGGGTCAGCGTGCCGTGCGTGCGTTCGGCCAACGGCGTCGGGCAGTGGAACGTCAGCAGATTCGAAAGCCATGCCGCCAGTCTGCCGTGGTTGAGTCAGAATCGGCAGACTGGCATCCCCTCGCCACCGTGACGCCATCGGCCTTCAAGTGAGCCTCGATCCTGTGCCCATGCGGATCATCGGCGTAGTGCGTCACAAGGTTCGTCGCCAAGCCCAGCCGTGCCACGCCCACCACCACGTTGAGGGGACTGCCTCCCGGGTGGGCCTGGACCTCCTCCGGCCTGCGGGGGTCGCTGATGATGTCCACGAGCGATTCGCCGATGCCCGTGATCATGGTCAACTGCCCGGGTAGACGACGGCTTTGAGCTGGCCGGCCTGCTTGCCCGCTTTCAGGGCTTCTTCGGACTCGGCGAGGGTGAACTTTCCGGTAACGAGGATGTCCAGGTCCACCTTTCCGTCGGCGATCAGTTGGATCGCCAGCGGCCAGGTGTTGGTGTAGCGGAACACGCCGGAGAGCCAGATTTCCCGGTTCTGGATGAACGAGACAGGAAGCTCGACGTCGTCCGCCCCCAAACCGACGAGGATGACCCTGCCGGCCGGCCCGACGGCTTTGATTCCGGAACGGACCGCCTGGGGTGCGCCGGAAGCGTCAATGAACGCATCGACGTCGAGCCCTTCGACACTGTCGGTCCTGGCGTTGAGCGCGTGGGTGGCGCCGTGTTCGAGTGCGAAGGCGAGCCGGTCCTCGGCGATGTCCGTGATGTAGATTTCGCTCGCCCCGAAGGCGCGTGCGGCCTGCGCGGCGATGATGCCGATGGGACCGGCGCCGGCGATCAGGACCCGGCTGCCGGGCTTGATCTCTGCGCGTTCGCAGGCCCGGAGGCCCACGGAGAGCGGCTCGATGAGGGCGGCGGCCTCGTCGCTGACGCTGTCCGGGATGTCGTAGGCGAAGTCGCTCTGGATGGTCACGTACTCGGCGAAGGCGCCGTCGATTGGCGGGGTGGCGTAGAACTCGATGTCCGGGCACAGGTTGTAGCGGCCCGCCTTGCACTGCTTGCAGGTGCGGCACGGGCGCTGTGGTTCGACGGCGACGCGGTTGCCGATGCGGGCCGGGTCAACGGCGCTTCCGACGGCGGCGATCCGGCCGGAGAGTTCGTGGCCCAGGACCAGCGGGTGGTCCACCACGTATTCGCCGATCCGGCCGTGCTCGTAGTAATGGACGTCGCTGCCGCAGACGCCGACCGCGGCCACCTGCACCAGGACCTGGTCGGCGTCGAGCTGCGGAAGGGGCAGGGTTTCCATCACCATGTGGCCCTGGCGCTTCAGGACGGACGCGCGCATGGTGGCCGGCAGTTCAGCGGGGGCCAGGGTGCTGGACTGGGCGGTGGGTGTTGTCATCGGAGTGGTCCTTTCGGAAATTCGGAAGTGGAGGGCCGGGTGCCTGAATGCGCTATTTCACGGCGCCCAGGGAGAGGCCCTGGACGAGCTTGTCCTGGGCGGCGAACCCCGCGAACAGCACCGGGAGGGAGATCACGACGGCGGCCGCGCACACCTTGGCGAGGAAGAGGCCCTGGCCGGAGACGAAGCCGGTCAGGAAGACGGGGGCGGTGCCTGCCACCACGCCGGTGAGGACCCGTGCCAGCAGCAGTTCGTTCCAGCTGAAGATGAAGCAGATCAGGGCGGTCGCGGCGATGCCGGGCATCGCCACAGGTGCCACCACCTTGCGGAGTGTAAGGAGCAGCCCGGCACCATCGATCTGGGCGGCTTCGAGCATTTCGACCGGGACTTCTGCGAGGAATGACCGCATCATCCAGACCGCGATGGGGAGGTTCATGGACGTGTACATCAGGATGAGGAACCAGATGTTGTCCAGGGCTCCGACGGTCCTGGCGAAGAGGTAGAGCGGCAGGATCGCGGCCACCACCGGCATCATTTTCGTGGAGAGGAAGAAGAACATCACGTCGGTCCACTTCTTCACCGGCCGGATGGACAGGGCATAGGCCGCAGGGATGGCCAGGACAAGTACGAGGACCGTGGACAGGATCGAGGCAGTAGCGGAGTTGATCAGCGACGGCCATGGGCTGACGCCGGACGTTTCTCCGAAGAACTCCCGGTACGCGTCCAGGGTGAGGTTCGCAGCGATGGACGGCGGGTTGGTGGCGGCGTCCGTTTCTGAGTGGAAGGACGTGAGGATCATCCACATCACGGGGGCGGCGAACAGCAGGGCGAGGAGCCAGGCCGCCAGGCCCGCAGCGGTGTTGTTGCGGGTGGGGTCCATGCGTGATTTGCCTCGGCGGACTGGTCCGGCGGCACGTGCGGCGGGTGATGTTGAACGGGCATGGCCCGACTTGCGGGGTGCGGCGGGAGTGAGCGTGCTCATCGTGCTGCCTCCTTCTTGAAGAGTGAAAAGACGGTGCGGAGGGCAAAAGTGGCCACGATGATGGTGCCGATGACCACCACAACGCCGGCGGCTGAGGCCAGGCCGTATTCGTTGGCGAAGTAGAAGGTCTGGTAGATGGCGTAGGGCAGGTTGGCGGTGCCCAGTCCGCCTGCGGTGAGGGTGAAGACGGCGTCGAAGTTCTGCACGATGTAGATGGCACCGAGCAGGCCGCCCAGCTCCAGATATTGGCGCAGGTGCGGCAGGGTGAGGTGCCGGAAGATCGCCCACGGTGTGGCGCCGTCCATCTGGGCCGCCTCCACGGTGTCCATGGGCCGGGACTGCAGGCCGGCGAGCAGGATGAGCATCATAAACGGCGTCCACTGCCAGACCAGCGAGACGATGACGGCCATCATCGGGGCCTGGGACAGGAGGTCCAACTGGGGCGCTGTAGTGCTGCCGAAGAGGGACCAGAGCCAGGTCAGGATGCCGTTGATCAGCCCGTAGGTGGGGTTGAGCAGGGCGTGCTTCCAGATAAGGGCCGCGGCCACGGGCACCACCAGGAACGGTGCGATCAGCAGGGTCCGTGCCAGGCCGCGGCCGATGAACTTCTTGTCCAGCAGCAGTGCCAGGCCCAGCCCGACGACCAGGCTGGCGAGGACCACCGAGACGGTGAGGAGGATGGTGGTGAAGATGGCCTGGCGCAGGTCCGGATCGGTGAGGACCGTGACGTAGTTTTCCACGCCGGCGAAGGCCGTCTTGTCAGGGCTCAGGCTGTTCCAGTTCAGGAACGAGATGATCAGCGTCACCACGAACGGAAGCTGCGTGACGACAATGAGGAAGATCAGGGCCGGAAGCAGCGGTGCACGCCGGGCCCAGGCCAGGGCGCGTTCCCGCGACCGGGTGTCTCTTTGAGGTTTGGCTGCGGGGTGTCCCGGGCGGGAGATGCGCGCCATTGCGGTAGTCATGAGGTTCTCCTGCTGTTCGGTCATTGCTACTTGTACTTATTGCCGATTTTTTGGGCGGCTTCCTGGCCCTTGGCCAGTGCGTCGGCCACGGTGCCCTGGCCTGCGATGGCGGAGCTGACTCCCTGGGAGACGTTGGTGCCCAGGGCAGCGAACTCGGGAATGCCCACAAACTGGATGCCGACGGCGGGACGTTCCTGGGCGCCGGGGTTCTTCGGGTCGGCGTTCTCAATGGCGAAGCGTTCGGCCTCGAAGAACGGCGCCGCCTTCTGGAAATCGGCGTTCTCGTAGGTGGAGATGCGCTTGCCGGAGGGAACCTTCGCCCAGCCGAGCTTTGACGCCACGAGCTCTTCGTAGTCCTTCGAGCTGGCCCAGGCGATGAACTTTTCTGCAGCGTCCTGCTTCTTGGACGCTGCCTGCAGGGCCCAGGACCAGGTCCACAGCCAGCCAGCGGACTTGGTTTCCTTCACGGGGGCCTGCGCGTAGCCGATCTTCCCCTTCACGGGTGACGCGTCCGATTCGAGCGCGCCCGCGGCCGACGTGGCGTCGTACCACATGGCCACTTTGCTCTGGCTCATGTTGTTCAGGCACTCGGTGAAGCCCGCCTGCGCGGCTCCTGCCTCACCGTGTTCGCGGACCAGCTTGGTGTAGAACTCCACTGCTGCCGTGAACTCCGGGCTGTTGACCTGTGCATTCCAATCCTTGTCGAACCAGGTGCCGCCGTACGTGTTTACCACGGTGGTCAGCGGCGCGAAGACCTGGCCCCAGCCGGGCTGGCCGCGGAGGCAGATGCCCTTCATCCCCGGGGCCGCCCCGTCCACCTGCGCCGCAATGTCCGCAACCTCGTCCCAGGTGGGTTTCTCCGGCATGGTCAGGCCCTTGGACTCCAGGAGGTCCTTCCGGTACATCAGGAACGAGGACTCGCCGTAGAACGGTTCGCCGTAGAGCTTGCCGTCCTCTCCCGTGAGCGAGGCCGTGTAGGCCGGCAGGATGTCGTCCTGGTCAAACCCGGCGTCGTTGGCCACGTTGTCCAGCGGCGCGAGCCAGCCGTTGGCGGAGTAGAACGGGATCTCGTAGTTGGACAGCGAGGCTACATCGTACTGGCCGGCCTGACTGGAGAACTCCTGGCTGATCTTGGCCCGGACGTCGTTCTCCGGCAGGATCGTGTAGTCGACCTTGACGCCGGTTTCCTTGGTGAAATTATCGGCAGTGAGCCGCTGCAGGTCCTCCATCTGGGGGTTGTTCACCATCAGGACGTTGATGCTGTTCGGGTCTCCGGCGGAATTGCCTCCGCCGGCGCCGGCACAGGCCGAGGCGCTAAGGGCCACGCACAGGGCGCCGGCGGCAATCGCGGCAGCGCGCGTTTTTGGGCGCATTGAGGACTCCTTTGTTCTTCAGGGGGTACACAACCGGCTCGTGTCGCCTGCTGTGACGACGTATTCGGCTGGAGCAAGGCCGGTCATCGGGATTTCGATGTGCCGGGCTGGTCTTCCTCAACTGTAGGTGTGTGCGGTATGCCACAACTAGCGCCGCGCATGCCAATTTCTGATACTAATTTTCCTAACCAGGATTCCGCGTGCGGGCGCTACTGTGGGAAGGCGCCAACGGCGCTGTCCATTTTTCATGTATGCGGATAACGGGAGTACGAGCATGAGCGCGGCAGATCCCGGCGACGGAGCTTCGGCCAGGCTTGCCGAAAGGCTACTGGGCATGCGGGCCAGCCGCGAGGTCATCCCGGCGGATCCAAACCATTCGGTCCGGTGGCATGAGCATGACTACCCCACTGCGGCGGCCCGCTGGAATTACCACCCCGAGTACGAGATCCACCTCATCCGGAAGGGCACCGGAAAGTTCATCGTCGGGGACCACATCGGCACGTTCGAGGCCGGGCACGTGTCCCTGGTGGGATCAGGACTGCCCCACGACTGGGTCAGCGACCTCGAGCCGGGCGAGGTCATTGAGGGCCGGGACGCCCTGATCCAGTTCGATGGAAAGTGGGTGGAGCAGACCGCCGCTTTGGTTCCAGAACTGGCCGAAATCAAGCCTCTGCTGGAACAATCAGCACGCGGGATCGAGTTCCTCGGGAGCACGGCCCGGGCTTCGGCTGCATCCATCGAAGCAATGGGCGCCTCCACCGGGCTGGGGCGGCTCCAGCACCTGCTGGAACTGTTTGCCATTCTTGCGCGCTCGCCGCAGGACGAGCGGCGCTACCTCGCTGACGAATGGTTCAGGCCGCACCTGGACGGCCAGGCCGCGGCGGTGGTGGACATCGTCCTGGAGTACGTGTTCGGCAATCACGCCGGCAGCGTCAAGATGTCAGAAGCGGCATCGCTGGTGGGAATGCCCGAGCCGACGTTCTCGAAATACTTCAAGCGCGCCACTGGCCAGAATTTCAGCGATCTGGTCCGCAAACTCCGGTTGGCCCATGCACGGCGGCTGCTCGAGAGGAGCGACAAACCCATCTCGGACATTTGCTACGAAGTCGGGTTTTCCAACCTGTCCAATTTCAACCGGCACTTCTTGAACGACGCCGGCGAAACGCCTCGGAGCTACCGCCAACGGATGCAGGGCTGAGCCACGTCCGGCGTGTCCAAATCCATCGGAGAGCCAGAGTGGAATCCCGCTTTCGAGGAGGCTCCTCCCGCCGTCGTACCCTGACGTTTCGGTGGTCTCCCCGGGATTTTTCGGCCTGTCTATTGCCCCGGGGCCATCGCTTCAGGCACACTGGCTACAGATCCGCAGGAACAATGCTTCCGCCGATCCAGCCCGCCGGACAATTCGGCCGGCACCAGCCCCCATCAGAGATGCCGGGCAACCCCTCTGGAACCACCGCTTTCCGCCTCCCCCGGGTGCACCCGGACCCGGAAGCCTGTGCCTACCCAGAGTCCCGGGATCCCGCCGAGAAAGAGACCACCATGATCAAGCGCCACTCTGACCTTGTCCTGGCAATCACAGCCCACGATCCTGATACCGTCGAAAGCGACCTCAACACCGCCGTGGAAATGGCCCGCGAACACGCCATGCAGGAAAGCCGCCACGGCATCCTGGTCACACAGCACAGCTACACCAGCTACACCGTCGCCGTCAGCCGCGACGTCCCCTACGGGCAGACACACGAACGGCGCGAACAGGCCGCGTAGCCCTACAGCGAGCGGACGACGGCGGAACCTCCCGCCGTCGTCCGCTTGCGTTTGGGGCCGTTCCCCACCGCGCAGATTAGCCAACGCCTCAAGCGCCGCAATGATCTGGACAACCTCTGCGAAGTCGGCCGCGCTGACCGGAGCCCAGCGGAAGCCCGTGCCGGGCTGCCGTTCGATGACGCATCTCGAGGTCGCCGTAGTCGCAGCATGGCCCGTCCGGAGACTTCCGCTGATGAAACGTAGCGAGGACTCCTCATCGAAGCCGCCTGACAGCACCGGCCCGGGCAAAGGCTGCTGAACCAAGCCTCGGACGTCGTCGCCCGCACCCGTAGGAGCCGCTCACCTATGCCCCTTGACGACCGGACGTACGTATCAGCGGCCTACTTATGCATCGCCTCATGGATTTGAAGCGCAAACCAAAGCTGAGCCAATGTGGACGTTTCGGTCATATCCAGGCCCGTCAACTCGCTGATTTTTCGGATTCTGTAGATGATGGTTTGCCGGTGGGCAAAGAGCGCCGCGGCGGTCTTTTGCCACGATCTCTGCGCGTCAAGGTAGGTCCTCAACGTCACGATGAGGTCGCCTTCCTGGCCCCGTTCGTAGGCGAAGATCGGACCCAGCAGCCGCTCTACCAACGCGGTCCCTTCCTCAAAGCTCGTGAGCCCCAGCCACGAAGCACCCTCGGCGTACCGGGCCAGATTTATGGCATTGCCCTTGGCCGAGCCGAGCGCCCACAGCGACTCCTGCAACGCCCGCCGAATCCCGGGCGCAGACGTCGGCGAGCTGATGCCGATCCGGACCTCCGGACCCGCGCAGTGGACCAGAATATCGTCCGTCACTGCAGCGGACACCGCCACATGAAGCGTTTTGAAGCGCCGCAGGCAAGCGGCCGGAAAGCCGTGGCGCCACAGTTCGACATGGACATCCGCCAGCCGCTCGCCGTCGTCGGCCGATATCGAAACCACCAGGAAATCCTGAGCCGGAACATCAAAAGCCGTGAGCCGGCTCTCCAGTTCCGCCGTTCCCAGGCGGCCGTCGACCGCCTGCAAGAGGAATTCGCTCGCCAGGCGGTGCCGGCTTTCCAGGGACAGGACTTTTCGTGAAAGTTCCAGCCCCAGCACCGTTGCCGCATGCAGAATCACGACGGCGTCCGGGTGCGGATCGCCGTTGGGGAGCACCACCAGGAGCGCGTTGGCGTGCGTGGGGATATCCATCATCAGCACGTGCCTGTCCCGCAGCCGATGCCACTGGAACTTCTTCCCGGCCAAGGATATTCGCCCGGTCAGCGGGGCCAATTCCGCCTGCAGGAAATCCGGCAGCGGCTGGCCGTCCGGATGCCACGGATGAAGGCACCGCCGGTCCACGATGAACAGATCTGCATCGAGCTCAGCCGCGAGGCCCCGAAGAAGGCCGTGCAAGTGGTCCTCGGATGTTCCGGCAGTGCGGAGCAGGTCGTAAATCCTGGCGGTCTGACGCAGGCGCCGCGATTCCTCCAACAGGGAGGATTCAGCCACCGTTCGCGCAATGGCGATGAAGGGCAGCGGATAGGGCACGTTGATCAGCGGCAGCGGCAGCCTCTCACAAGCCGCCAGGAACTCTGGCAACAGCTCCGGCGCGTGCATCTTCTCTCCGATGGCCAGCGCACTGGCGCCCGCATCCACCAGCGCCTCGGCGAGCGCAACCTGCCCAGCAGCTTCGGCCGGGATGGACAGGCCGTTGGTCATCATCAGCTCGCCGCCAGTGACCCATTCCCACAGCCTCGGCAAATCAGATGTGTGGGCCCACGTGATCCGGTTGCCGCTGCCTGCGGATCCGGCCAGCAGCGTGAGTCCCAGCTGGGGTTCCGCCACGAGTTCGGCCACGGTAATTGCCATGGAATTGCGCTCCCACATCCTTGGTTTCCGGCCCACCTAGAGGCTCTTAGACATATGTATAAGAGCCTCGGCCATTTGTAGTCAATCTACCGCTATACGCCGTGATGCGCGTCACCAAGAATTGGACTACGTACTTCCCGCTCAACGGCGAGCGACCCGCACCTCCCACCGAATGCCGCCAGCGTCACAGCCCGGCAGCACAGCAACCGAAGGATCCCGGCATGACAACGCACAAGCCCATCGGCCCCGTCGACGCAACAAAAGTCCCCCGGTATGCAGGCCTCGGCACCTTCGCCAGGCTTCCCCAAATCGACCGCGTTCCGGACTACGACATTGCGATCGTCGGCGTACCGTTCGACGGCGGAACCTCCTTCCGGCCTGGCGCCCGTTTCGGTCCTGCCGCAGTCCGCGAAGCCTCACGGCTTCTGCGTCCCGGATACCACCCCGAACTGGACGTTGAGCCTGTCTACGAAGCCCAGGTGGTGGACGCCGGCGACATCGCCTGCACCCCCTACGACATCGCCCGCGCAGTCCGAGAGATCGAGGAGCAGGCCCTCCCGCTGCTCGGCGACGCCGGCTCCGGCAAGAAGCTCATTTCCATCGGCGGCGACCACACCATCGCCCTGCCGATGCTGCGGGCACTGAACAAGGTCCACGGCCCGGTGGCCCTGCTCCACTTCGACGCCCACCTGGACACCTGGGACACCTACTTCGACCAGCCCGTCACCCACGGCACCATCTTCCGCCGCGCCTTTGAGGAAGGCCTCCTGGTGGAGGACAAGTCCATGCATGTCGGCATCCGCGGCCCGGTCTACGACCGCAACGACTTCCTCCGCGACCACGAATTCGGTTTCCAGATCATCCGCTGCTCGGACCTTGACGTCATCGGCGTCCCGGCAGCCATCGCGCAGGTCAAGGAGCGGCTCGGCGACACCCCGGTCTACGTCTCCATCGACATCGACGTCCTGGACCCGGCCTACGCGCCGGGCACCGGCACCCCCGAAATGGGCGGGCTCCACTCCCGCGAACTCTTGGCACTGCTCCGCGGACTCAACGGCATCAACATTGTGGGTGCCGACGTCGTCGAGGTCGCTCCGGCCTACGACCACGCGGACATCACCACAGTTGCCGCGGCCACCCTCGTCTTCGACCTGCTCGCGCTGATGGTGAACCGTGGCAAGGCTGGGGCGAACGAGGTCCGCGAACTGCAAGCAGCCTCCTGGAACGCATCATGAGCACTCGAACCACTCACGCCGTCGCGGCCGAAGTCCCCCGACTCGAGGACAAGACCATCCAGCCCATCCCCGCGGACGAACGCCACGGAAAAGCCCGGGACCTCTTCACCATCTGGTTCGGTTCCAACATCATGATCATGACCATCGTGACGGGTGGACTCGCCACCACGGTGTTCGGCCTCAGCTTTGTGCCCGCAATCGTCGGGATCATCGTTGGAAACATTGTCGGTGGCATCTTCATGGCACTGCACTCCGCCCAAGGCCCGCAACTGGGCGTGGCGCAGATGATCCAGACCCGCGGCCAGTTCGGTTCGTACGGGGCGCTGCTGATCGTTGTCATCGTGGTGATCATGTACGTCGGCTTTTTCGCAGCGAACCTCGTCTTTGGCGGGGAAGCAATGGCCGCAGTCAACCCGGGCATCAGTGTTGACGCCGGCATCATTATCATCGGCATCGTCAGCGTTGTTGCCACGATTTTCGGCTACCGGCTCATCCACGCCTATGCACGCGTCTTGAGCATCGTGGCAGGTCTGGCGCTGCTGCTGGCCTTCGCCTGGATCCTAGCCGTCCACGGATTGCCGGCCAGCTTCCTGGACCAGGGAAACTTCAACTGGGTGGGCTTCATGGCCACCATCTCCGTCTCCGCCCTCTGGCAGCTCGCCTACGCTCCCTACGTCTCGGACTACTCCCGCTACATGCCCCAGGGCACCGGCTCGGCCCCAGCCTTCTGGGCATCCTACTCAGGCTGTGTGCTGGGAACACTCTTCCCGATGATCCTGGGTGCCCTGGTGGGAACCCTTGCGGTGACCATGAGCAACGATGCCGGCAACGTCGAAATCGTCGGCAGCCTGGGCGCATTGCTCCAGCCCTGGACCATGATCGTTATCGGAATCTTCTGCCTCGGCGTCGCGGCGTCGAACGCCATGAACCTCTACTGCGGCGTCCTGTGCAGCCTCACCATCGGCCAGACGTTCAAGCCAAACTGGTTGCCCCGCGCCAAGACCCGAAGCGTTGCGGCGATCATCCTCTTCACCCTCGCGCTCCTGATCGCACTGTTCGCCCGCGACAACTTCATCCTCTTCTACACGAATTTCCTCTCCTTCCTGATGTACGTGCTGGTTCCCTGGACGGCCATCAACCTCGTGGACTACTACCTTCTCCGGCACGGCGACTACAGGGTTGAAGACTTCTTCAAACGCGATGGCGGCGTGTACGGACGGGTCAACTGGATAGCGATCGGCTCCTACGTGGCCGGCGCGCTGATCCAGGTCCCCTTCTCCGCAACAGCGATCTACACGGGCCCACTGGCCGCGGCGATGGGCGGCGTGGACCTCTCCTGGATCGTCGGGCTAGTGGTTGTTGCTCCGCTCTACTACTTTGCTGCCCGCCTGTTCCGGAAGTCGGATGCCGCCCCCTTTCAGACCCCCGCATTCGTAACTGAACTGACTTGACACACCGCGGGCAACGGCCCGCACCCCACATACACTCCCGACGCCGCGACCGGCGCAGAAAGCAAAGGCGAAACACCATGACACTCACTAACACCGAACAGTTCACTGTCCGACGCTCCCCCCTGGATCACAGCCCCGCCGGACTCTTTCCACCCAGCGGACAGTTCATTGGCGGATCATTTGTTCCAGGTTCCTCCACCGACCTCATCGACGTCGTAGACCCCACCACTGAGCAGGTCATCGCGTCCGTGCAGGCCGGCACAGCTGCAGATGTTGATGTCGCCGTTGAAGCCGCTGTGTCGGCCCAGAAGTCATGGGGCGCCACCACCCCGAAGGAACGCTCCGAAGTGCTGAACCTGATCGCCAACATCATCGAAGCCAACCGGGAAGCCTTTGAAACCATCGAGTCAGCCAACACCGGTAAACCGCGAACCGTCGCGGAGGACGATGTCTCAAGCACTATTGATACTTTCCGTTTCATGGCCGGAGCTTCCCGCACGCTGACGTCCATGGCCGGTGGTGACTACGCAACCGGGCACACTTCGGTCATCCTCCGGGAACCCGTGGGCGTTGTCGGCGTCATCACGCCCTGGAACTACCCGCTGCTGATGGCCGCCTGGAAGATCGCTCCCATACTGGCCGCCGGCAACAGCATTGTCCTCAAACCCTCCGAGCAAACGCCGCTGTCCACGCTGAAGCTGGCGGAACTCGTGGCCGGACAGATCCCGGCTGGCATCCTCAACATCGTGACCGGACAAGGCCGAACCGTCGGACAGCGACTCGCCGAACATCCTGATGTTGCCCTCGTCGCCTTGACAGGGAGTGTGATCAGCGGACAGGCCGTTGCCGAGACCGCGGCCAAGTCAGTCAAACGCGTCCATCTGGAACTCGGCGGCAAGGCACCGGTTGTTGTTTTTCCCGACGCCGACCTCCGCGCGGCCGCCGCTGGGGTTCGAAATGCCGGCTTCTGGAATGCCGGTCAGGACTGTGGCGCTGCCTGCCGCGTTCTGGTGCACGAGTCGGTGGCGGAGGAGTTCACCGAGCACCTGGTGCGCGAAGTCAGCACGCTGGCCATTGGGGCACCAGGGGCGGGCGACGACGTGGAAATCGGTCCCATGATTTCGCGCCCCCACTTCGAACGCGTGCAGGAATCACTGGCCGAGGCCAAGGCTGCTGGCCTGAACGTGGCCATCGGTGGTTCGGCCCTGGAAGGCCCGGGCTTCTTCATCGAGCCCACTGTCATCAGCCACGTTCCGGCCGGGGCACATATAGCCACCCACGAAATCTTTGGTCCGGTAGTCACGGTCGAGGCCTTCAGCACCACCGAAGAGGCCATCACCCGCGCGAACGAGAGCCCTTACGGCCTGTCCGCGTCGGTGTGGACCAAGGATTCCAGTCTCTCGCTCAGGGTTCCCAAGCAGCTCGACTTCGGCACCGTCTGGGTCAATTCACACCTGGTGCTGGCTTGCGAGGTACCGTGGGGCGGGTTCAAAGGTTCCGGCTACGGCCGCGACCTCTCGCTCTACGCCCTGGATGATTACTCGCGAACCAAGCACGTCATGATCAACCACGGCGCGTAAGCGTGCAGACTAGCAACGGAGCTGAGCAATGACCACCACCAACCTTCCGCGCGCCGCCTCGTCAGTGGCAGAAACTCCCACAGCCCCCTTCGGAACCGACGTAACCTGGACCAACTGGGGTGGGAACCAAAGCGCGACGCCCGCCTTTACCGTGCGGCCCCGGACGGAACAAGAAGCCCTCGACGCCGTCCGGTTCGCCATCCGCGAAGGCCTGCCGGTGCGGGCGGTCGGCTCAGGGCACTCGTCCTCGCCGCTCGTCCAGACCGGGGGCGTCCTGATGGACATGTCAGGGCTCTCGGCGATCACCGGCACCGACAAGGCCCGGCGCCGCGCCCGGGCACTGGCCGGCACCACCATCAACGCTTTCGGAGATCCGCTCTGGGAGCAGGGGCTGGCCCTCGGCAACCAAGGCGACATCGACAAACAGCAGATTGCGGGGGCCCTCTCCACCAGCACGCACGGATCCGGCAAGGACCTCGGCAGCTTCTCGTCATGCCTGCGCTGGGTGAAGCTGATCAACGGCCATGGCGAAATCGTCGAAATCGGCGAGGGGCAGCTCCGCGAACTCAGGGCCGCCCAGGTTGCCCTGGGAACGCTCGGGGTATTCCTGGAAGTGGAACTCGCGGTTGAGGACAGCTACTACCTGCAAGAACAGATCACGTATCCCACGTGGGCGGAAACCACGGGGGCCTGGCAGTCCGCCATCGACGCGAACAGGCATTACTCATTCCTCTGGTGCCCGGACAACGATTCCTGCGAACTCCTGGACCTCCCCGGCGCGCCTGGGCAGAGCATGGCAAACCGCAGCTACACCAAGCGGTACAACATTGCGCAGATCCAGGATGAGCGCGAAATCTCAGCCACGGAAGGTGCCCGCCTGGACCGCTCGTACCGCATCTACCCGGGCGGATTCACCACCCAGTTCCACGAACTCGAGTACTTCGTCCGCAGCGAGGACGGCCACGCCGCCGTCGAGGCCATCCAGGACCTGATCCGCACTAAGCACCCTGAACAGAAGTACCCCGTTGAGGTCCGCTGGGTGAAAGCCGATGACGCCTACATGTCCCAGTTCCAGGGACGCGACAGCACCGTCGTCACCCTGACCACCGAACCCGGGACCGACTACTGGCAGTTCTTCCGGGACGCCGACGCCGTGCTGCAGGAATTCGAACCACGTGCGCACTGGGGAAAGATCCACTTCATGACCAGGAGCCGCTTGGAGCGGCTGTACCCGGAACTGGACACCTTCATCCAGGTACGGCGCGAGTTCGATCCCCGTGGAATCTTCCTCAACGACCACACACGCGCCCTCGTAGGCTAAATCAGCAATCCCGGTGTATGCCCTTGAGGTGGCCGCCGTCAGCTATTGTCGTCTGCCGGGCCGCGGCCCAGGGCGTAGCTTGGTGGCATGACGGAAAGCCATCGGTACGACGTAGAGGTCCTGCATCTGCTGGTCTCGCCGGCGCACGCCTACTTCGGCCGAGCCCGCGAGGGGGCCGCGGATGTCCCCACCACGGATGCCGAGCGAGCGGAGCTTGTAGCGGGCAAGGGCATCGTCGGGGACCGGTTCTTCGGCAAGGCCGCACACATGGACGCGGCAGTCACGCTGTTTGCCATCGAGTCCCTTGAGGCCATCGCCGCAGAGCTGGGAACGGCGCCGTTTGACCCGCTCCTGACCAGGCGCAACGTTGTGCTCCGCGGCGCCCACCTGGCCCCGCTGCTGGGACACGACTTCGCCCTGGAATCCCAGGGTGACCTGGTGCGGCTCACGGCCGGGCGGCCCGCACACCCCTGTGTCTGGATGGACGAGATGCTCGCCCCGGGCGCACACAAATCAATGCGGGGGCGCGGCGGCGTGCGGTGCCGGGTAATTTCCGACGGCGTCCTGCACCGCGGGCCTGCAGTGCTGGTCAGCCCCGTGCCGCTGGAGCCCGAACTGGCCGGCGAGGCCACGTTGCTGCGGGCGTCGCGGCTGCCCTAGGGTGTCGCCGCCCAGGCGAGAGTGGGCCGCCGGCAGGTCAGACGTGCTGATCCACGAGCACCGGGTTGCCGTCCGGGTCCACAACAATGAAGCTGCCCGGCCCGGTGGTCGCTTCATCGGCCTCGGCAACGAACTCCGCACCCTGGGCCTTGAGTTCCCGCTGGAGGTCGCGCACATCGGTGAAGGAATCCAGCGCTTCGGCGTTCTGGCTCCAGCCCGGGTTGAACGTCAGCATGTTCTTCTCGAACATCCCCTGGAAGAGGCCGATGACGGTCTCGCCGTTCTTGAGGATCAGCCAGTTCTGCGTGATGTCGCCGCCGAAACTCGTGAAGCCCAGTTTCTCGTAAAACGCAGCCGACGCCCCGATGTCCTTGACGGTGAGGCTGATCGAAAAAGCGCCGAGCTGCATGGGTGACTCCACTCTCAAAGGGACGGGTGCTTCCGATGATACTCACAGGCGTCGCCAGGGATCCCCGGCTGACTTTTCGTACTGTTTCCAGATGTATCCCCACGGGATGACGGCGATGATGACCATAACGGATGAGCAGCTGAACAGGAGCTCATCAAGTTTCGCGTCTCCAACGGAATCGAGCGATGCGTCGGCCCGCGAAGACTCCAGCCTGGACAGGAGCGGGGACGGCAGTGGTCCGCCAGCGGCGACGCGGCTGGAGGCTGCCGACTATCGCAACGTCGCCTATTCTTGCGTCGATGAGCAGCCTCTTAGTGTCGGCTTCATACGGAGTCACCGCGAAGACCCCTGTCGCGCAAATCGCCGATGCGGCCAGGAATAGCGTGTGCACGCCCAGGTGTTCGAGCGCATGCCAGGCGTCCGGGCCGCCGGAGGACTGCGTGTCAGGGCTGCACTGGCCGCCGACTCCGATGAGGTTGATGCCAACTCGCCGGGACAGTGCGGGTAGCGAATTGCTAACCACAGTCAACCCATGATCGACCGGCAGCAGCTTTGCCAGCTCAAGGACAGTTGTACCCGAGTACCAGTGCAATGGTCGAGTCCGGTTCGACGTATTGAACGGCTAGCTCGGCAATTCTACGTTTCTCGCTCTGGGCCCTCACAACAACAGCTATGGTGCGGACTTGGCCGCTTGAAGTAATCTCAGCTGTCGTTGTGGACTACGGGATTACCGATGAATGGAAGGCCCGCCTGGAAGGGGCCGGGCCGGGTGATCGTGGTTTCCGCCCCGCACTGGTCGGACGCTCTTCCGGTCAGTTGAGTGCGGCGATGCGGCGGCACGATGCGACCCTCATGCCCTCTTCAGCACCGCGACCCGAATGTTGCGGGGCACAGTTGCCTGGAATGGATCCGCTTGCTCTCACGGCCCCGTGGACGGCCACTTTCAATCCGGAGCAGTGGCCGCCACTGGTGGGGATACCTATCTTCATGCGTGAGGCTTCCGTGCGGTGGAGAGAGCTGCCTCGACGTCGCCGAGCAGTTCCTTCCAGCTGGCCACGAATTTGTCCAGGCCCTCGGACTCAAGCAGTGCCACGACGTCGTCGTATGAAACGCCCATGCTCTTCAGTTCGCCAAGGACTGAGCTGGCATCTTTGAAGTGTGCGGAAATTTGGTCTCCGCCAATGATGCCGTGGTCGAACGTGGCGTCCAGGGTCTTCTCCGGCATCGTGTTCACCACGCCGGGTGCAACGAGCTCGGTGACGTAGAGGGTGTCCGGGTAGGCCGGGTCCTTCACGCCGGTGGAAGCCCACAACGGACGCTGCGGGAGCGCGCCGGCTTCGGCCAGCAGCGCCCAGCGCTCGGTGGCGAACAGCTCTTCATAGATCTCGTAAGCCAGGCGGGCGTTCGCAATCCCGGCCATCCCTTTGAGTGACTGGGCCTGAAGGCTGCCGATGCCGTCGAGGCGCTTGTCGATTTCGGCGTCCACGCGGGAGACGAAGAAGGACGCGACGGAGTGGATCCTGGAGAGGTCGTGGCCGTTGTCCTTGGCCTGCTCCAGGCCGGACTGGAAAGCGTTGATGACCGCGCGGTAGCGCTCAAGGGAGAAGATCAGGGTCACGTTGACGCTGATGCCTTCGGCCAGGGTTGCGGTGATGGCCTCGAGGCCTTCGAGGGTCGCCGGGATCTTGATCAGGACGTTGTCCTTGTTGACCTTCTTATACAGGTGCTTGGCCTCGGCGATGGTGCCGGCGGTGTCCCAGGCCAGGCGGGGGTCCACCTCGATGGAAACACGGCCATCAACCCCCTTGGACGCGGCGGCGACGCGTGCGAACAGGTCGCAGGCGTCGGCGACGTCGGTGGTGGTGATTTCGAAGACCGTCTCTTCCACGGTGGCACCGGCCGCTGCCCGGGCCGCGATGACGGCATCGTAGTCGTGGCCGGTGGTGATGGCGGCGTGGAAAATGGACGGGTTGGTGGTGACACCAACGACGTTCTTCTCGTCGATGAGCTTGCGTAGGGTGCCGGTCTGCAGGCGTCCGCGGGAGAGGTCATCGAGCCAGATCGAGACGCCGGCGTCGGAGAGCTGCTGGGTGGGAGTAGTCATGTCAAAGCTCCTGGGGATATCTGGTGGACTAGCAGCAGCGTCCGATCAGGTTTCCTTGTGGCGCCGCTTGTCATCGTTATGTGTTTTTGTCGGTCTGCCGGGAGCAGATGCTCCCGGCAGACCGGGTCTGGGTGCTGCCGCCTGTCCCGGCGGGCTCGCCGTCTCAGCGGCAGCATTCCTGAGTGCCTTTAGCTCCGTGCGTCGTGGTTTGTCTGGAGGAGCTGCACGAGTGCATCCAGTGCGTCGTCGGCGCCGGTTCCTTCGGCGCGGAGCACGACTGTGGTGCCGTGGGTTGCGCCCAATCCCATGAGTGACAGGATGCTTGAGGCGTCGACGGCTTCGCTGTCCGGGGCGCCTTCGACTGAGATGGTCACTTCGAGGGGGAGGTTGCCGGCTGTTTCGGCGAAGATAGCGGCGGGGCGGGCATGCAGACCCACCCGGCTGGCAATGGTGGCAACGCGTTCTGGCATGGTGAGGGTCCTTCGTGATGGGGTGTTGGCGTCAAAAGGCGCATCCCTTCAGTTTCGTTTCGGTGCGGGGCGGCAGTTAGGCGTTTCCGCGGATTATGGCGCCGTGCGTTGTGCCGGCTCCTTCTGGGCGGCCTCTTTTGCGGCTGCCTTTTCCGCGGCTTCGGCTGCCTTTTCCTCGGCAAGCCAGGCGTCGCGATTGGCGCCGGGGATCCACCCGGTGTTGACGACCCTGAGTTGGAAGATGATGGCGGAAGTGACCAGTGCAACGGCGATCAGGATGGTCAGGACGGCTCCGACTGCGGTGCCGCCCCGGAGGCTGAGGCCGATGAGGGTTCCGAACCAGCCGAAGTCGGCGTCGCCGAAGGTGCTGTTGGAGAACCCCAACTGTCCCAGCACCAGAAGGAGGATGGCGGGGAGGATCGTGATGAGCACACCGTTGACGAAGCCGCCAAGAGCCGCGCCGCGTCGGCCCCCGGTTGCATTGCCGTAGACGCCGGCGCCGCCGCCGGTGAAGAAGTGCGGGACCATGCCGGGAAGGATGAGCGCCAGTCCGAAGACGGGGTTGAGCCAGAGCGCGAGGATACCGAGTGCGAGGAGTCCGCCGGCGAACGAGCTCAGGAAGCCGATCAGTACGGCGTTGGCGCCGAAGGGGAAGACTATGGGGATGTCGAGGGCGGGTTTGGCGCCGGGCACGACTTTTTCGGCGATTCCCTGGAAGGCGGGGACGAGTTCGCCAAGGACGGTGCGGACGCCGTAGAGGATGATGGCAACGCCGACGCCGAACTGGAGGGCCTGGGCGAAGCCTGCCATGACGAAATCGCCGGCGTCGGTGGCGGCGAAGATCGCCAGTGCCTTGTCGAGGGGCAGCGCGATCAGGCCCCAGATGGTGAAGACCATGTAGATGAGAACCATGGAGAGTGATGTGGCGACCATGGAGTCGCGGAGGAATTTGAGTCCCTGCGGGAATTGGATGTCCTCGGCCGATTTGCTGCGTTGTCCGACGGCTTGACCGGTGGTGGCGGCCGCGATGTAGCCGAGGGAACCGAAGTGGCCGATGGCGATGGCGTCGTTTCCGGTGATTTTCTTGGTCCAGGGGTGGAGGAACGCGGGCATGACCACCATGATGACGCCGAGCAGGACTGCGCCGATCAGGACGACGAGCCAGCCCAGGTTTTCCCCGAATCCTACGGAGAGGACGACGGTGATCATGGTGGCCATGAAGACCATGTGGTGCCCGGTCAGGAACACGTATTTCAGCGGGGTGAAGCGTGCCAGAACCAGCATGATCAGGAAGCCGAGGGTCAGTACGTAGGCGCTTTGGGCGCCGAACTGGTCTTGGGCCATGGCGGTGATGACTTCGTTGGTGGGGATGACGCCCTGGGCGCCCGTCACGGCGAGGATGAGTTTGCCGAGCGGGTCCAGGGAGCCGACCACGACGGTGGCTCCGGCGCCGAGGATCAGGAAGCCGACGGCTGCCTTCAGCGCCCCGCCGATGACCTGGCCGGCGTTCCGCCGCAGGGCCATCAGGCCGATGGCGGTAATGATGCCAATGAGGTACGCGGGCACGTTCAGGACTTGTTGTCCGATGAAGTTAAGGATGACGACGAGCCATTCCATGGTGGGTGCTCCTATTCAGGTGTGGCTAGGGGGTCTACAGGACAGCTTCAGTGAGCTTGTCGGTGATTTCGTCGAGATCGAAGAAGTTGTCGATGACGATGACTTTCGCGGGGACGTCTCCGAGTTCGCCGGCGAGTTCTTCGGAGGTGAGGACGATTTGCGCGGTCTGTGCCGCCCCCTTGGCTACTCCGAGGTCTGCTGCTTCAACATCGGCGTCGATTCCGAGCTTTGCGAGGACTTTTTCGGCGTTCATTTTGAGCAGAATTGAAGTGCCAATTCCCATGCCGCACACTGCAACGATTTTCATGGTGGTGCCTTTCATTAAGGTGGATCCGGATGTCTGTGATTGTTGGTTCAGGATCAGGAAGCCGCGGCGGCTTCCGTGAGGATCGTGCGCACTTCGTCGTCCGTGGTGGCTGCCTCCAGACGCGCCCGGACGGCTTTGTCGGAGAGAACGCCGGCCATGGCCTTCAGGACTTCGATGTGGGTGGTGTGGTCGGTGGCCGCGAGTCCGATGACCAGGGTGACCGGATCATTTTTCGGGTGCCCGAACTCGATGGGGGTGACCAGGCTGACCCAGCTGAGTCCGCCGTGGAGGACGGCGTCGGAGGGGCGTGCGTGGGCGAGGGCGATTCCAGGTGCGATGACGATGTAGGGGCCGTGCTCCACGACGGCAGCAATCATTTGGTCCGTGTATGCATCAGTTGTCGCCCCTCCCGCAACGAGGCCGTCGCCGGAAAGGCGGATGGCTTCGCGCCAGTTGTCTGCGGTTGCTTTCGTCGAGATGGAGCAGAGGGATTCAGCGAGGTTCAGGGCCATAAGAGGACTCTTTCTGTGTGTTTTGGGCATGGGTCATCGCGTCGACGGCATGCAGGTGTGAAGGACGGCATGCAGGTGTGAAGGAGGTACGACGGCATGACCCGGCGTGCGCCGGGGTTTAACTGCTGGTGGGGTGGTGTGGTGGCAGCGGGAGGGCTGTTAGATGCCTGTTCCGCCGGAGTCCCGGACGATCAGCCGGGGGGTGAGGCGTACTTCGCGAGGTTCGAGGTCGGGTTCGTGGAGCCGCTGGAACAGCATTTCGGCGGCCAGGGTTCCGAGTTCGTCCACGGGCTGGGCCATGACTGTGAGGCGGGGGTCGAACAGGTCAGCCCAGGGGAAGTCATCGAACGCTACGAGTGCTATGTCATCCGGGACCCGGAGGCCAAGATCGCGCAGGGCACTCATGGCGCCGATGGTCATCTGGTTGTTGGCCGTGATGAGCGCCGTTGGCGGTGATTCCAGTGCCATCAGCGCTTTGATGGCCTGCCCGGCTGGTTCGGCCTCGGAGTGTCCGTCCCGGATGAGTTTCTGGTCCAGTTCGAGTCCGGCCCGTTGTAGGCCGAGGATGTAGCCGTCGAGTCGCTCGATCGTGGTACGGAGTCCGGGCCGTCCGGAGATCATGGCGATCCGGCGATGGCCCCGGTCGGTCAGGTGCCGGACCAGCTCCGCGGTGGGTTCGGTGTTTTCGACACCGATGGCGTCAATGGGCTGCGACGGGTCCAGGTGCTCCGGAACCCGGTCAATCAGGACGGTTGCGATTTTCCGGCGGGAGATCTGGCGCAAGGCCTCCTGCGGGTCCGCCGAGGGGGCAAGGATGATGCCGGCGGGACGGTGTGCGAGGAGGTCCCTGACTGCGCGGAGCTCCCGGTCGGGGTCATCGTGTGTGTCGGCCAGGACCAGGCTGTATCCCAGTTCGGTCAGATGTTTTTCGATGGAGTGGACAACTTCACCGAAATACGGGTTGGACATGGCGGAGATGGCAAGGCCGATGGTGTGTGTTTTGCCGGTGCGGAGGGATTTCGCGATCCCATCGTTGACGTACCCGGTTGCCTCGATGGCTGCGGCGACGGCCTTCTCTGTTTCCGGGGCGATGCGGCGGGTTTTGTTGACGACGTGGGAGACCGTGGTCTGTGAAACGCCTGCGACTTGTGCCACGTCGCTCATGGTCACCATGTGATCTCCTTCCGTCGTCTCCATTGTTCCATCCGCTTTCTGCTCCGGCTGCACGATGCTTGGCCCGGCCGTCATGTTAGGCGGATGATGAGGTCGGCCGAGGGCCGGGTAGTCCGGATGAACTCCGCGTTGGGTTCATCGGACCGGTGTACCCATTCCACCGCTTTGGACAAAGCCTTGCCGAAGTGGACGTGCCGGTCGATGAGTCTGGTCAGGCGGAGCTCGTCAGGGGTTTCCAGGTACCAGACCTCGTCGATTTCTGCCCGGACTGCCTGCCACCGCGGATCGGGTGCCAGGAGGTAGTTCCCTTCCGTGATGACGACCGGAAGGTCACGGGGCACGGCGATGGACGCCGCGATGGGTTCTTCGAGTCCGCGCCGGTAGGCGGGGGCGTAAACCACGTCGTCGTCGCGGGATCTGATCCGCTGAAGAAGTGAACGGTAGCCGCCGACGTCGAAGGTGTCGATGGCGCCTTTACGGTCCAGTTTCGGGGAATCCTTGATGACGTCGTGACCGAGGTGGAAGCCGTCCATGGGCACCACCACTGCGCGATCGATGCCCAGCGCTTCCGCGAGCTGGTCGGCGAAGGTGGACTTGCCGGCACCAGGTGCCCCGCAGAGGCCAAGGATCATTCGTGAACCCGGCGCCAGTTCTCCCAGGATCCGTTGCGCCAGCTCGTTCACGCCGGCCTCCAGGATCTCCGGGAACGGCCGCTGCTTGCTCAGCTCCATGAATGTAGCTCCTTATAGGTTGGTGACTTCGGCTGGCCGGGATGCCCGGCCAGCCGAAGTGGGTATCAGAACGCGAATTCGTTCACGTTCGCGGGGGTCACAATCTTGGCCGGTCCGAGGATGACGGTCTTCTCATCACCCACGGTAAAGGAGCCCAGCGTGCCGGCGTCGAACTTGTCCCCGGCCTTTCCGGTCACGGTGCAGCCGGCGGCAGCCTTGGCGGCGTAGAAGGACAGGTAGCCCAGATCGGTCACGTTCCACCAGATGTCCTGAACGTTGCCGGTCTGGATGTGCTTCTTGATCAGCGACGCCGGCGCCAGTCCGGTGAGCTTGACCTTACCCAAGGCACCGATTTCATCCAGGGCTGTTGCAGCCGCCGGGAGGGAAATCCCGGCGGGGACAATAATGCCCTTGAGGTTGGGGTGGGTGGTGACGAGCTCTTTGGCGCGGTTGGCGCTGACATCTGCCTTCTCTTCGCCGTAGACGACGTCGACGAGTTTCATGCCGCTGAATTTGGCTTCACTGGTGAGCCGCTTTTTGATGTCGGCGATCCAGGCGTTCTGGTTGACCGCCGTCTGCGTGGAGGAAAGGATGGCGAACTCGCCGGTGCCGCCGAGAAGGTCGCTCATGCTGTCCAGCATCCCGGTTCCGAGTTCGTCTGTCTTGGCCTGGTTGATGAACAGGGACCGCGCGTCAGGGGCGACGTCGGAGTCGAAGGTGATGACCTTGATGCCTTGGGCCTGGGCCTTCTTCAGCTCCGCCGCGGCACCGTTGAGGTCACTGCCGGAGATGGCGATGACGTCCACCTTCTGTGAGATCAGCTGCTGGACAAACGGGATCTGGGCAGCACCGGTCGCTTCGCTGGGCGAGGTGTAGACGACCTTGTTGGTGCCGCCGAGTTCGGAGGCTGCCTTCTGGGCGCCGTCCCTGACGGTGGTCATGTACGGGTCATCGCCGAGTTTGGGAATGTAGCCGACGGTGATGTTGTCCTTGGGAGTGCAGCTGCCTCCTCCGGAAGCCGCGGTGCCTCCGGAGGGGGTGCAGGCAGTCAATGCAAGGCTGGCGAGGCTGAGAACGGCAAGGCCCGACAGGGCAGCCCGAGCAGGTGTACGCATGTAAATCTCCTATGATTTCGTGGGGTTGACGCTGGTTATTTGGTGGGTAGAACGATTGCGGCCGGCTCGGAGGCCGGGTTGCCCAGTTGCTGGGCCCGTGTCCTGCGGCTCGCCAGCAAGGCCGAGGTTCGGTTGGCGATGTTTGCCATCAGCAGGGAAACGATGAGGACGAGTCCGACGACGGCCGCCTGGCCGTAGGCGCCGAAGTTCTGCAGCTGGAGCATGCTCCGGATGGCGATCACGACGACCAGGGCCCAGAACACGCCGGTCATTTTTCCCTTGCCGCCCAGGAAGCTCACCCCGCCCAGGAACACGACGGTCACCACGTCCAGTTCGTATCCGATGGCGCCGTCGGGGGCTGCCGAGGAGGTGATGCCGACGTGGATGATGCCGGCGAGGGCCGCGACGAGCCCGGAGGTGACGAACAGCTGGAAGATGATCCGGGATTTCCTGACGCCGGAGTACGAGGCCGTGTCGGGGTTGCCGCCGATGGCGAAAACGCGCCGTCCGAAGGGTGTCTTGTGCAGCACGATGTAGAAGACCGGTGCCAGGAGCAGGAAGGGAACGATGGCTGCGGGGATGTAGGTCCCGAGTATTGAGTCATTGCCCAGCGAGATGATTTCCGGTGGCATGTTGCTGATCGGCGTGCCTCCGACGAGCACGTAGCACAGCCCGCGGAACAGGGCCAGGGTGCCGAGTGTGACCACGAGGGATGGCAGGCCGAGGACTGCGACGAAGAAGCCGTTGAGTGCGCCGCAGGCCAGTCCTACTGCCAGTGCCACGGCGGCGGCGGCCAGTGTTGATCCGCTGGACTGGACGGTCAGGCCGAAAGCAATACCGGCCAGTCCGGCCGTGCTGGCGACGGAGATGTCGATTTCGCGGGCGATGATGAGGAACACCAGGGGCAGAACCATCAGGGCTTTCGCGGCCATGCGGGCCACGGATGATCCCAGGTTGTAACCGTCGGAGAAGCCCGGGGTGGTGATGGCGGCGGTGATGATCAGGGCGATGGCGAAGGCTCCGAGGAGCCCTTCCCAGGACAGGATCAGGGTTTGGAGGCGGTGGGGCCATCCGGTTGTGGTTGTTGTCGACATGGTCAGTGTCCTTTCGCCTTGTTCCGGCGGCTGTGGAGTACGACGTCCACGGAGACGGCGGCAATGATCGCAGCTCCGTAGACTGCCTGCAGGTATTGGTCCGGTACGCCGGCGATGGTCAGGACCTTTCTGATGGCCAGCAATCCCACTGTGCCGATCAAAACTCCGACGACGGTGCCGGACCCGCCGCGGAGGGCGACTCCGCCGACGACGACGCCGGCGATGATGGCTGTCTCCAGGCCGAAGGCCACCTGTCCGTCCACGAAGGGGTAGTAAGAGGCCCACATGGCGCCGACGGCGCCGGCGAGGACCCCTGAGATGGTGAATGCGGTCAGGGTGCGGCGCTTTGCGGGGATTCCGATCAGTTCAGCGCCGGCGGGGTTGGAACCGGCGAAATAGGTTTCGCGGCCCTTGGCGGTCCACCAGAGAATAAATCCGGCGAGGGCGAACACGGCGATGGCGCTGAGTTGAACGGGTGAGATGCCTAGGAGGGGCTCCTTGGTCATGGTGAGCCAGTCGCCTGAAACCTGTTCGGGCTTGACCCGGTCTCCAGAGGAGATGATGCTCAGTACGCCCCGGTACAGAGCCAGTGTTCCAAGTGTCACCACGATGGAGGGGACTCCGCCGTACGCGATGACTGCCCCGTTGATGAGGCCGCACAGCAGTCCAACGGCGAGGGCGACGCCAATGCCCAAAAGGATCGGAGCGTCCGGTACTGCCCGCATGGTCGCGGCGGAGGCGTACGCGGCCAGCCCGAGGGTGGAGGCGACGGATAGGTCGATGTTCCGCGTCAGGATCACCAGCATTTGGCCGATTCCGACGATGCCGAGCATTGCGGAGTAGTCGGCGAGGTCGTGCAGGTTGTCGCCCGAGTAAAAGTTGGTGTTGAGCAGGCTCAATGGCGCCACAACGGCCGCCAATGCCAGCAACAGTCCCAGTTCGCGGCGTCCAAGGGCCTGCCGAATCCAGGAGAGGCTGCGGTCCCACGCCGTATCCGCGGTCCGTTGGGGCCGTGCCGGTCGTGTTTCAGGCGGCTTCTTGCCGGATGCGGGCTCGGCCGCAGTCTTGCCGGTGCTTCGTGTGGAGGCGTGCAGGCCGGTGGCTGCGAGGCCGATGTCGTACTGGTTGGCGTGTTCGCGGTCGAATTCCGCGACGAGGTCTCCGTGTTTCATCACGTAGATCCGGTCGCATGCCCCCAGAAGTTCGGGCATGTCCGAGGAAATCAAAAGAATGGCGATCCCCTGTGCGGAGAGTTCCCGGATGATCCGGTGGACTTCGGCCTTGGCTTGCACGTCGATGCCTTGTGTGGGTTCATCCAGAATCAGCAGCTTCGGTTGGGTCGCCAGCCATTTGGCCAGGACCACTTTCTGCTGGTTGCCGCCCGAGAGGTTGCCGATCGGCTGGTCGTAGCCGGCGAACTTCAGTTTCATCCGCTCCAGAGGGCCCCGCACCATGGCGAGTTCGGCTTTGGTGCTGATCAGGCCCCATTTTGTGGCCTTGCCAACGACGGGCAATGTGGCGTTGTCCAGGATAGTGAAGTCTTCGACGATGCTTTGGCCGCGGCGGTCCTCGGAAACGTACGCGATCCCTTCAGAGATGGCGTGGGCCGCAGATTTGATGGTCTGTTCGTGGCCGTTGATCAGTATTTTGCCGGACGTCGGCCGTTCCATTCCGAAAATGGCACGCGCCACTTCGGTGCGGCCGCTGCCGATGAGCCCGGCCATTCCCACGACTTCGCCTGCGCGGACGCTGAGGTCGATATTTCTAAATTTTCCAGCGGAGGAGAGTCCTTGGAGTTCCAGGACGGTGTCTCCCAGGACGGCTGCAGACCGTTCATAGAGATCGCCCAGCGCCCGGCCGACCATGAGCTTCACGATCTCCTCTTCGGTGACTTCCGATGTCCGGCAGGTGTCAACGAAGGCGCCATCGCGGAGCACCGTTAGGCGGTCCGAAATTCTGAAGATCTCCTCGAGGCGGTGACCGACGAACATCATCGCGACGCCTTGTTCCTTGAGGCGTTCGATGACCTCGAACAGGCGGTCCACTTCGGCGGTGGTCAGGGCCGCGGTCGGTTCATCCAGGATCAGGACCTTCGCTTCGGAGACCAGCGCCCTGGCAATCTCGACGAGCTGCTGCTCGGAGACGCGCAAAGAGCCGACGGGCATCGTCACGGGACGTTCGAGTCCGAGCTGCGCCAGGACCTTTTGAGCCTCGGATTTCATTCTCGGGTGATCCAGCAGGCCCGACCGCGAGCGCAGCGGCTGCCCGGCAAAAACGTTTTCCGCGATGGACAGATCAGCGAAGAGCCCCGGGTGCTGGTGGACGACCGCCACTCCGTGCTTGTGCGCTTCCAGAGCGGTCGAAAAATTGACGTCCTCCCCCGCGATGCGGACGGTCCCGCCGTCGGGGTGGTACACACCGCCGAGCATCTTCACGCAGGTGCTCTTTCCTGCACCGTTTTCGCCCACGAGCGCCAGGACCTCTCCGGTGAACAACTGGAAAGACACATCCGAGACGGCCACAGTCGAGCCAAAGATCTTCGAAACGCCGGATAGTTCGGCCGCCGCCACCGGGCTGTACGCCCCAGGCTCGCGCTTCCCGCCCACGGCGGGAGCGGCATGGTTTGTCCGTGTTACATCCACGATGATGTCCTCCAAGAAATCTCACGGCCGGGCAGGTCGAGAAGCAATCGAATGCGCATTCGTATGCGCGGTGAAGCAATCGTATGCGCCTGTGACTTGAATTACAAGAGACGCGCGATGTTCAGTTCATAAAAGGGGGCCGATGCGCCGCGCCGGAGTCTGGTAGCAGCTTCACTTGACTCCCGAGTCCCCGGGACGACTTGAAAGACAACATGGCATGTCACCAGATGTCCTTGACGCCACTGCACTAGATGTCTTCCAGCCTCCGTCGCGCGGCGCCGGCAAGCGGTGCGAGGAAGGTGCCCCGCCGGAAAACTGACGGAGGCACCTGCGCTTGGGTCCAGGCCTCGGTCAGGAGAGTTGGAGGCCACGGCAAGCGGACGACGGCGGGAGGTCCCGCCGTCGTCCGCTTGGGTTTCATCCCCGCTCTAGCCGTGCGGCCTTGGCGGTCCAGTCACGCTGATGGAGCCGCTCAATGCCGTCCAAAAGGAGATCCAGGGCGAACTCGAACTCAAACTGGTCGTCGCAGCCGCTGCCGACAACCGAGCCGTCATCGTGGCTGGCAGCATTCGCCACTCGCAGGACGTTCGGGTAGCTGGCGGACATTTCCTGGATCATGGCGGCCTGGACTTCCGGTGCCACCGGAGCGGGAGTGTCGCCGTCTGAAGTGGCCGTAGAGTCGAACAGTTCCTGCGTGAAGCCCCACATCCGGCTTCCGATGGCATGCATCACGTGGTGGGTGAGGTCTACGGAGAAGCCCCCGGCGAAGAACATGCCGATGAACGAGTCCATGTAGCCAAGGACGGCGGGGGTCGGGTTGGTGCGGGTTTCCAGGACGCGCCTGGCCCACTGGTGGCGCTGGAGCACCCGCCTCGCGGAGAGCACCCGCAGCCGCACCATGCTCTTCCAGTCAGCACCGGCAAAGGGAGGGTCAATCTCGCCGATGACCACGTCTACCATGCCGTCGAGGAGTTCCTCCTTGTTGGCCACGTGCTTGTAGAGCGCCATGGGTACCACGTCGAGTTCCTGGGCGAGGCGGCGCATGCTCAGCGGGCCGATCCCCACCTCATCGGCGAGGGAGACGGCCGCCTGCAGCACACGATCCCGGTTCAACCGCGCCCGGCGATCCACGGCAACCTGCTGAGTCACTATTCCCTGCCTCCGACGGTACAAACATCTTCCATTGACAAGTGTACTAAGTACACCTAGTCTCAGTCCTATCAGGAAGGTGTACAGTGTACACCTTATGGAAAACCGAGGAGCCACCCCATGAACCCCATCCAGCCGGCGGCCGCATCAGCTGCGGGAGTACGGACCATGAGAGCCGCGACCTACCGCCGGTTCGGCGGGCCGGACGTGGTCCGCGTCGAGGAGATCGCACAGCCCGCTCCGCGCGCCGGAGAGGTGCTCATCAAAGTCATGGCCAGCACGGTCAGCGCCGCCGACCACCGCGTCCGCAGCCGCAATGTCCCCAAGGGACTCGTGGCATTGACGGCCCTGGCCATCGGCGTCTTCCGCCCGCGGACCCGGGTCCTCGGCATGGACGTGGCCGGCGTGGTGGAGTCCATCGGCCCGGGCGTGACCGCCTTTCAGGCCGGCGACGAGGTCATTGCGATGCTCGGGGCAGGGTTCGGCGGCCACGCGGAGTACGTGTCCGTCCCGGCGGACGGGCCCATCGCCGCCAAGCCGCGGAACATGGGCTTTGAGGAGGCCGTCACGCTGCCCTTCGGCGGACTCACGGCGAAAACCTTCCTGGGCATGGCGGCCATCAAGGCCGGCCACACGGTTCTTATCAACGGCGCCTCGGGAGCGGTGGGCACGGCCGCCATCCAGCTGGCCAAGCACCTCGGCGCCCACGTCACCGCTGTGAGCAGCGGGGCCAACAGGGATCTGGTGGAATCGCTCGGCGCGGACAGCTTCATCGACTACACCGCGGCGGATTTCACCGCAGACGGCACAACGTACGACGTCGTTATGGACTGCGTGGGGAACGCCCCGTTCGCGAGGGTGCAAGGGAGCATCACCCTGGGAGGTGCCTTGCTTCTGGTCATCGCCGATCTCAAAGGCATGCTCCGCGCGCGGGGACAGAGCCGCCGGAGCGGCAAGCTGGTCACCTTTGGCGGCCTCAAGCTCACCTACACCGCCGACGACGTGGCCTACCTCGTGGGCCTCGCGGAGGAAGGCAAGTATCGGGCTGTCATCGACCGGACCTACAACCTCGCCGACGTCGTTGAGGCCCACCGCTTCGTGGACACCGGACGGAAACGGGGCAATGTGGTCCTGCGCGTCCACCAGCTCGAAGTCCAAGCCGGTGGCTGAGCCTGGGGCCACGACCGCAGGGTTCCCTGGCCGAGCTTGCGAGGTTAGGGAGCGGGTGGGGAGCGAAACCGCGTCTCGACAGGCTCAACCACCAGCATCCCGCCGTCGTCCGCCCTCAGTTCAGGAACCCGCCTAGGACTTTTTTGTGGCCTTGGCCGGAGCCTTTGCAGGAGCCTTGGCCTTGGGCTCTTTGGGGTTATCTGCGTCCTTAAGCTCCACCTCGGCGGTGGCCTGGATCAAGGCGAGCAGGTCGGGATCGAGCCCTGGCGAGAACTCCTCGCGGCGTTCCGGTGAGATGGTCATGGGGAAGCCTTCGGGCATAACGTCGGTGCTGAGCTCGGTGCCGTCGTTGGAGGGAGAGGCTCCACGGTAGAGCTTTCCGGCCTCGCTGAGGTTGTCTGCGCTGAACGTGTACTGGATGCTCTGCAGCCCGAGGTCCAGCAGCTTCTTGACCTCGGGGAACTGCTCGGCATTGGTCTTGGGGATGGGCAGCACCTTGCCCCAGTTCACGCCCAGGCTTTCCAGCGCCTTAGCGAAGGCGTTCTCGTGGGCCTGGTCCCGGACAATGAGGTACGCGATGGTGGACCGCGCCGTTTTGTTCTCCGTCATCTCGTAGATCCGGCACTTCTGCAGCCGGCCGGTGGATTCCAGCATGAGGTTGTACAGCAGGTCCAGGACAAGATTGCCGCTGTTGTAGACGTAGGATCCGCTCCAGGGGTTGCCCGCGGCGTCCACCGGCAATGCACCCTGCGCCCCCACCAGATAGTGGTGGATGTTGCTGGTGTCCAAGGCTATTTTCAGGGGGGTGGCACCTTTGGCCCCCGGCTCGTCCACGGGGTCGGTCTTCTTGCCCTGATACCGCGGAGATCCATCCAGGAGCTGGGAGATGGTGGTGCCGATGAGCTCGACGTGGCTGATCTCTTCAGTGCCGACGCCCTGGAGTAAGTCCTTGTAGGGCTTGGAGGCAGGATCACCACGGAAGTTCATGCTCTGAAAGAGGTACTGCATCATGGTGCGCATCTCGCCGAACTGCCCGCCAAGACCCTCCTGCAGCGCGTTGGCTGCAGCAGGATCGGGCTCATCGGCGGCTATCTCGTTGATCAAAAGCTGTGTATGCAGGTACATGGGCTTCCTCACTTATTGAAATGACGACGGGCTGTTGTCTGCGGTCCGCGGCACTACCATAAGCGCGCTTTGTATAATTGGCAAGCATACTTATTATTTTGAGCATGAGTGAAGGCCAGGCAGCTCCGGACTGCGGCGGTCAATCGTCGTTATGGTCAACAGCGGCAACGTCCCCGCTATCCACCGGGCCCGCCTCTTCGACCTCAGGCACCGCGTCGGGGTGCGGATCGTCTTTATGGAGGGCTTCCTGGAGGTGCTGCTCCAATTTTTCTTCCGACTCCCGGCGGCGTTGGCCTACGGTCCGCATTTGTTGCGTTGTTGGAGCGGCGTGGGCGTGCTGGTGTGGGCCGTGATCCTGAGGACCATCAGCGCTTTTCTCACTCATACTCAAATCGTCCCACCGTGCGTCAGTGTCGGGAAGGGCGCCGCTTCATGTGCAAGGTGCACGCTGCACTTGGGCACCCGTCAGACGGTGGAGTGGAGGAACCGTTCCACGCCGTCCTCTCCCAGAGACAGGCCGGTGTGAACAAAATCCAGATCGCCGCGACCTTCACTCCGCGTGGGGAGCCAGTGCCCGCTCCTGCGCGGATCCGATTTCGTTTCTGTAGGCCAGTGTGGTGGTTCCCAGTCCTGGTGTTCACTTTTGTAGTGCCGGCCAGTGGGCGATATCCAGCCAGGTGGTTCGGTCATGCTGGCTTCTGTCGGTTTCCAGGTGCTGGTGTGTCTCAGGCGGTGATGCTTGGGGCAGGGCTGACCCAAATTCGATACGCCGGTGGTTCCGCCCTTATTCCAGGCGAGGAGATGATCTGCTTCGTTGTCCAGGGAGTGGTTGGAACAGCCCGGGAAGGGGCATTTGCCGTCGCGCAGCCGGAGCCAGTTCCGCATGGCCTTGGTGAGACGGTAGTTGTCGCGGCCGATCTCCAGCGGCGCCCCGCCCCGCGGATCAACCAGGACCCGGTAGAACGAATCGGCCCCGTTCGCCACAAGGTCCCTGGCCATCGACGCCGGGATCGGACCGAAGCCGTCAAGCATGGCCGTTTCCTCTGTGGCGCCGAGCAGGGAAAACACCGGCACCGTCACGAGGACATGAGCCCGCGGTGGCGGAACCTGCCTTGGATCGTGTTCTGCCGGGTTCCCGCTGCCGAGGAGGGCGCTGGCGAAGACGTTGGCGCGGAGCTGCGTGAGGGTCATGGGCTCATCTGGTCCCTGCAGTCCGCGGGCGATCGCAGTGGTCCGGTTCCAGATCCCGGCTGCCTGGTCCGCGGGGAGGTAGGCCGAAAGCCAGGCCATCCCGTCCTGATCCGGGGCGTACTCGACCCGGCGATCGAGGACACCCTTGGCGTGCCGCTTCTCGATGCTTTCCGTGTGGTGGCGTTCGCGCCAGGTACGTGCCATGTGACGGAACCGGAACGCCGGCATTTCTCCTGTGGGACAACCGCGGACCGGGTTCGGCGCATCAGGGTCTAAAAAGTGGGCTTCCAGAGCCGCGGCACCGGACGGGTCGAGGGTTGCGGCTTCATCCACCATGACCCGCGCGTGCTGCCACGAAATGACGCCGCTCTGCAGAGCGGACAGGGTCAGCGGCAGTGAAGTCGTCAGCGTGTGGGACTGGTTCAGTAGCGCCCCCGCAGCCCGGTCACCGATGGTCAGGGCGCAGGCGACCTCCGCGGTCACCGCCATCTCCTGCGCCTGGGCCGATGCACCCGGTGAAGCCACAGCTTGGGCCGTGTCCGCATATTTCACGGCAGCCCGGGCCTTCAATCCCGCCAACCGCGCTTCCACACCCGCCGCGCCGGAAAGAATGTCCAGGCACGTATCGCCCAGGCCACGCAACGGATCAGCCTCCGATGACACTGCGGAACCAGACCCGCTTAGTACGGAATCGAGCACAGAAACGGCGGCGATGATGTCCTCGTATGCCTTCGCCACCGCTGCGTTTCCCATGTCTCCATCATCTAGTGAGGGTCTGACATTTAAGCGGAGAGGGATTTCGGGTATGTGGCCAAACGGGAGCGGGACCTTGGACTGAGTCACCGCGTGTCGGGATGCCGGCGCGCGACACGTGAAAGTATTCAGGTATGACTACCGATAATGATGCTGCCAACACTCCGGCGCCAATGGACTCACCCGGCACCGACGCCTCGACCGAAGCCAGCCGCGGTTGGGACCACATAGGCGCCATCATTGTCGATGCCACGCTCCAGCGCCGCCAGAACTACAACGAAACCGTCAAGCCTCGCGTCGAAGCGCTGGTCGCGGAATGGCCCGATGCCGCCACAACGAGCGGATTCCGGCAGCACCTGGATACGGGGAAGCTCTCGGAGGTTATCGACTGGCCGTCGCCTGGCCGCCTGGCCCAGGTAGAGGACATCACGCGGGTGTTCGAGCGTGAGGGCATCGAAACTGTAGCGGAACTCCGCGGCACGCTCGAGGATCACACCAAGGGTGCCGCTCTTCGGGAAGCCCTGGCAGAGGTGCGGCACGTCAGTCCCAAAACGCTGGATTACATTGGCACGCTGAGCGGGATCTCAACACCTCAACCCAGGTAGGGGCCGCCTCCGCATCCTGGCGAGCTGAAGCGTGCAAACGCGAGGAACACCTTGGTTGGCAAGCGGTTGACGCAAATTCATTGTGTTCTGACATTCCTGCGCTACGGTGAGCAGCACCATCAGTTTTTCAAGGGGGAAAAATGGAGTTTGCAGAAAAGCTCTCGGCGTTGGCAGCAAAGGTGCGCCAGCAGCGCGGAGTAATCCAGACCGAAGAGGCAACAAAGAATGCGTTTGTGATGCCCTTTATTTCAACGATTCTTGGCTACGACGTCTTCAACCCAATGGAAGTCGTGCCGGAGTTTATCGCCGATGTCGGCCTGAAAAAGGGCGAGAAGATCGATTATGCGATCGTCAAAGACGGCGATGTCCAGATCCTCATCGAGTGCAAGAAGTCCACGGAGCCGGTGAAAATCGAGCACGCGTCACAGCTCTTCCGCTACTTCGCCGTGACGAACGCGCGGATCGCGATCCTCACCAATGGCGAGGTGTACCAATTCTTCACGGACCTCGATGCTCCGAACCGGATGGACGCGAAGCCGTTCCTGGTCCTGGACCTCACAGACATCGATGAGTCCTTGATCCCGGAGCTGCAGAAGTTATCCAAGGACGTCTTCGACCTCGATTCGATCATCAATGCCGCCGGTGAACTGAAGTACATCGGCGAGTTGAAACGGACCCTGGCGGCGCAGTTCAAGGAACCAGAGGACGAATGGATCAAGTTCCTCACGGGCCGCGTCTATCCCGGCGCGTACACGCAGAAGGTGCGTGAGCAGTTCACGGCGCTGGTGACCAAAGCTTCCAAGCAGTTCCTCAACGACCAAGTGAACGAGCGTCTGAAGAAAGCCCTCGGAGCCCCTGGCTTCCCGCAGACTGAGGACGCGGCCGCAAGTGTCACGAGCGCACCGGTCGCCGAAGCCGACCTGGCGGACGCTGAAGCCCTGGAGACGACCCTCGAGGAAATCGAGGGTTACCAAATCGTCCGCGCCATCGTCTGCAGCGAGGTCAAGCCGGCCCGCGTGGTCCAGCGCGATGCCAAGTCCTACTTCGCCGTGCTGCTGGACGATAACAACCGCAAACCGATCGCGCGCCTGCACTTCAACCGGACACAGAAATACATCGGGATCTTCGACGACAACAAGGAAGAAACCCGCGTCCCTATTTCCTCACTCGAAGAGATCTACGAGCACACCGAAGCCCTACGCGCCAGTGTGAAGAGTTATCTGAGCGCGCCCTCAGTCAATTGAGCGGCAACGCGAGGCTGCGATAAACAGGACAAGCGGACGACGGCGGGACCTCCCGCCGTCGTCCGCTTGCTTTTGGTGCCGTTCCCTACGTGGTGCGTTGCCCACCTTGTCAGGCTGCCAGACTGGTCAGGCGGCCAGCGGCACGTCGAAAAGCTGCTCGGCTAGCCGGATGAGGTGCCCGGGCGCATCGGATTCATACCCGCGGCGTCCGTTCCCGAGGAACACGGCGGTCCCGTGGAGCGTGTCGTCGAGATAGACGCCTGCTTCGCGGATGAGCACTTCAGCCCGCGCGTTCTGGGGTAGGCGGTTTCCCTCGTCGTTCAAGTAGACATGCCAGTCTCTGCTGGTGATGGATTCGACGTTTCCTGCAACCAGTTTCTGTAGGGCTGCCATGACCGTGTCCACGGTTTCGATGCGCACCGGTTGAGTGAGGTGCGCCGGGACGATCAGGGCGTTGTAGGTGGTGTTCATGGGTGTTGTCCTTGCAACTGAAACGAATGGCGTGGGGTCGCAGTGGTGGCGGGCAGCCGAACAGGGGCTAGGAGTCTCGCATTCGGCTGCCCGCAGTTTATTTAGCGCTGGTTTTTGCGCGGCTTTGCGAACAGAGTTTCACTGGTTTCGTTTTTGGCTTTTTTGTCGGCTCTCTTTTCGAGAATTGACTTTCCTGCTTTTTTGGCACTGACGCTCTTGGGCGATTTTCCTGAAATTGGAATCACACCTTTCTTTTCTTTGTGTCTACCCGATACCATACACACTTATATTTTTATTGCCAGTTTCCAGAAAAAGCACCATAAAGTGATGAAAGTGGACCCCGTGTGGCACGCACACCCGCCCAGGGTGCCCCAGCAGACGCCCCCTGCTGCGGAAGATGGCTGTGGTCACCGCTTTTCGGACTCCCGGAATAAAACTCCGGGGGAAATGTAGATTTCCTCACTTGGCCGGGCATCGACTTTTTAAGTTTGCCGTCCAGGGTTTCGCTTTATAAACGCGCAGAGGCCTCGTGCGGGGACCACACCGTTTCCTGCTGCAGTTCAGAACATTAGTCACCGCTGGAGAAATTTCACGCCGGAAAAGTGCGCAACCGTCGGCCGGCAGGGATTTGTAAACGCCGGCTACACGGCACCCGTCAACTGCCCCCTGCGGAGGGGCGAGTGGATTCGGATGCGGCCACCGTCTAGCGTGAGTTCCATGTCAGCGTCCGATGCCTCTGCGAAGTCCAGCAGCAACCCCTTGCTTGTCCTGGGAAAGATCACCTCGATCCTCGATGCGTTCTCCCTCTCCAGGCCGGTTTTGTCGCTGAGCGATATCCGCGAGCACACAGGAATGCCGACGTCCACGGTGCAGCGGCTGGTCACGAACCTGACCTCGCAGGGCTTCCTTGACCGCGAGGAAGATGCCTACCGCATCGGCATGCGCATGGCCTTCTGGGCAGCCCCGGCAACCCGCGGAATGGAAGTCGTGGACATCCTGAGCCCATTGCTCAAGACCTTGCGGGACGCCACGGGTGAGACCACGTGTTTCTTCAAATCGGAGCAGCATAACCGCGTGTGCGTGGCCATGGCGGAAACCCGGCATGCGCTGCGCCGCGAGATGCACCTGGGCAAGATTGCCCCGCTGCATGCGGGTTCGGCCGGGCGGGTCCTGCTGGCGTGGGATCCGGAGCTCATGGACGCCGTGCTGCACGATCCCCTGACACCAATCACCGAATCCACTATCACCACTACCGAGGACCTGATGGTAGCGGTCAAACAGACCCACAGGGACGGGTTCGCGATCACCGTGGGCGAACGTGAAGACGGAGCGTCCGGTCTTTCCGCCCCGGTCTTCGACTCGGCCGCCGGATTGGTGGGGGCTGTGACCATCAGCGGGCCCACCCTCCGGATGCCGCTGGAGACCTGCCAAGAATGGGTGGAACCCCTGCTCAACACGGCGGAGAACATGACCAGAATGATCGGTGGCCGGTTTCCTGGCGAGTCCTAGGCCCCTGCAGGAGACTCAGAGCTACAGCGCAGCAATCGCCTGTCCGGCAGCCCGCATCGCGGCAGCGTCGGTGGCGATGAGGATCTGCGCGAAGTTCTGCGCGTAGCTCCCCAGGTCTTCTGCCACGGAACCCACCACGGCCACCACGGGTACTGGCCGGCCGGAATTGCGCACCCGTTCCAGTATCGCGGAGATGATCTTGCCCTCTCCGGTTTGTGAATCCAGGCGCCCCTCGCCCACCACGACGGCGTCAGCAGACGTGAGCAGCGCGTCGAAGCCCGCCGCGTCGAGGACTGCGTCCGCACCGGACACCAGGTCGGCCCCAAAGTGCGCCCACAACCCGCCGGACAGGCCTCCCGCCGCGCCGGTCCGCGGCACGCCGGCCGGGTTGCGAGGATAGGAATCGGCCAGCTCAGCCAACCGGGCTTCCAGCACTTTGATCGCCTCAGGATCGGCACCCTTCTGCGGCCCGAAGACGCGTGGCGCGTCCAGGAAGCCGGTGGTGACGTCGGACAGGACAGTGATCCGGGCACTCCCAAGGCCTCCACTTTCGGTGATCGCCCGCACTGCCCCGGCCCCGCCGTCGGTCGTCGCGGAACCGCCTGCCGCCACCAGGATGTGGGCGGCCCCAGCAGCGACAGCGGCCGCAATGAGCATGCCGGTTCCGTACGTACTGGCTGACAAGGCGTCCTCGGGGCTGAGCCGCGCTGCGGTGAGACCGCTCGCCTGGGCCACCTCGACGACGGCGGTCCCGTCGGCCGCCAGCCCGATGGTCGCCTGCAGCGGCTCACCCCAGGAATTGACGACGTCGACACTCACCGGCGACGTCCGAAGGCTGCGGCACAGTGCGTCGAAGGTGCCTTCCCCGCCGTCGGCTACGGGCAGTTGGGTAGCCCGGCGTCCGCCGTCATGCACGCCGGCGGCGATGGCCGCCGCGACCTCGGCCGCGGTGTACGTCCCCTTGAAGCTGTCCGGGGCAACGAGGATCGTCATGCCCTGGCGATGGTGTTGACGGCATGGAGCGGCAACCGGTCCTCGGCGATGGCGATGGCGTTGAGCGCGCTGAGCCGTGCCATTTCGCTGCGGACGCGGACGGTGGCGCTGCCGACGTGCGGCAGCAGCACTGTGTTGGGGAGCTCGGCGAGCCCGGGTGCCAGGCGCGGTTCGTCCTCGAACACGTCCAGGCCGGCACCGGCAATCACGCCGGTGCGGAGGGCTTCCACCAGGGCCGCCTCATCCACCACCGGCCCCCGTGCGGTGTTGATCAGGATGGCATCCGGCTTCATCCGCGCCAGCACTCCGGCGTCCACGAGGTGCCGGGTCTGATCGTTCAGCGGAACATGCAGGGACAGGATGTCACTGCGTTCCACGAGCTCAGTCCAGGGCACTTGCCGCACCTTGCCGGCGAACTCACCGAGTTCCTCGTCGCTGACGGGACGGTCTCCCGGCGGCCGCGGCGAGAAGACCACGTCCATGCCAAAGCCCAGGGCACGGCGGGCGGTGGCGCGGGCGATCCGGCCAAACCCGGCCAGGCCCAGCACGGCGCCGGAGACGTCCCGGCCCAGCAGGAGCTCAGGTTCCCAACCGAGGAATTTGCCGTCGCGGACCAGCCGGTCAGCCTCCACCACGCGGCGGGCCGCGCCGAGGATGAGCAGCATGGCAATATCAGCCGTCGCGTCCGTCAGGACACCTGGCGTATTGCCCACCAGGATGCCGTGCCGGGTGGCGGCATCGACGTCGATGTTGTTGTAGCCGACCGCGTAGTTCGAGACACCCTTCAGGCGCGCACTAGCCAGCAGGGGCGCATCAATGACGTCGCGCAGCTGGGTTAAAACAACGTCATAGTCCCCCGAAGCGCACAGCGCCGCCAAGGTCCGGTAATCCGGAGGTTCGGGCAGGACGTTGACGCGGCCGGCGTTGGACAGGAGTTGAAGACCGGGATCCGGGATGGCCGTGGTGACCAGGAAATGGCTCCCCATAGTCAGTTGCCTCCCGTGGTGCCGGGTACGGGTGCTGCGCTGTCGGAGGGCAGGACCCAGTCGAAGGCTTCCGCTTTGGACCGGGCACCCTGGGCGGCTTTGGAGCGGTTGGGTTCGCCCAGTTCGGCGAGCAGCTTCTCAGACAGGACCACAAGGTCCGCGAACGTTTCCGTCGTCAGCCACTCCGGGCGCGTGGCGAACAGGATGTCCTCGCTGGAGGTGTTGCCGCTGGCGCCCGGGGCGAAGGGGCAGCCGCCCAGGCCACCGAGTGCGCCGTCCACCATGGCAGCGCCGGCCTGGATGGCGGCGAGAGTGTTGGCCACTCCCAGTCCCCACGTGTCGTGGCCGTGGTAGACGATCCGCCGGGCCGGGGACTCGTCCCGGACCCGCGCGATCAGCCCGGCAACCTGGGCGGGGAAGGCCTGCCCCAGCGTGTCGCAGATGACGATATCCGAGGTGCCCTCGGCACGGGGATCGTTGGCGATGGCCAGAATGCGCTCCTCCGGAACGTAGCCTTCGAACGGGCAGGTAAAGGACGTCGCGATGCAGAGCTGGATCTGGCCGTTGACGGCCCGGGCGTACTCCACCGCCTCGGGCAGGGCGGCCAGGCTTTCGTCGGTGGTCCGGCCGATGTTTGCCTTGTTGTGCGAATCCGATGCCGACAGGCAGTACTGGAAGTTCCGCGCTCCGGCGGCGGAGGCCTTGGCCACGTGGCCCGGCGTGGCCACCCAGATCCAGCACTTTTCCAGTTCCTCCGGGGTGAGTGCCTGGACCACTTCCAGCGTGTTGGCCATGGTGGGGACGAGGTCCGCGCGGGCCATGGAACCGAGCTCGATGGCGGGCACGCCCAGACGGATCAGTTCCCGGACCGTTTCGACTTTCCGCTCGGTGGAGAGCAGCTTCCCGGTGAGCTGGAGCCCGTCCCGGAGGGTCACGTCCCTGAGGATGGTGTTGCCGAGCGTTGCAGCGAGGCTGTTTTGGTGTTGGTTCATGGCTGGAGTGCCTCCTCGCGGCCGGCGGCCGCACTGATCTCTGCCGGGTCCATATTGAGGAGCCCGCTGAGGATTTCGTTGGTGTTTTCGCCCAGGTCGGGGCCGAGGTTCCGGATGGGCAGGGACTGGTCCCCGATGACAGGGACAATGCCGGGGAAGCCCACACCGGGCAGGATCTCGTCCCCGGTGGAAACATCGAACTTCTGGATCATGTTCCGGGCCGCGTACTGGCTGTCGGTACTGATGTCCGCCGCGGTATAGGTGGGACCTGCCGGAACGCCGGCGTCATCGAGGGCTGCGAGGGCGTCTGCGGCGTCCAGTTCCCCGGTCCACGTCGCGATGGCCTGGTCCAGTTCTTCGCGCCGCTCCCAGCGTCCGGCGTTGGTCTGCAAGGACGGATCCGCTGCCAGGTCGGGGCGGCCGATGGTGTCCATATACCGCTGGTAGATGGAGTCTCCGTTGCCGGCCACCACGATGCTGGCGCCGTCCTTGCACATGTACGCATTGGAGGGTGCGATCCCTTCCATCCGGCCGCCCACACGCTGCCGGTCCACGCCGTAGGCCTGGTAGTCCGGAATGAGCGATTCCATCATGGAGAACATCGCCTCGTTCAGCGCGACGTCGATGATCCGCTCGGTGAGCGGCACAGCGCCGGCGGAGTCCCGGCGTCGTGCTTCCCGTTGGTACAGGCTCATCATGGAGCCGAAGGCGGCGTAGAGGCCGGCGATCGAATCTCCGATCGAGACGCCCACGCGGACCGGCGGGCGGTCCGGGTCCCCCACCAGGTTCCGGAACCCGCCATAGGCTTCGGCGACGGCGGCGAAGCCGGGGCGCTCGGACAGCGGACCCGTCTGCCCGAAGGCGGAGATGCGGGTGATGATGAGGTCCGGGTTGGCGTCGTTGAGCACGTCGGGGCCGAGGCCCCACCGTTCGAGCGTGCCGGGCCGGAAGTTTTCCAGCAGGATGTCCGATTTTGCCACGAGTGCCAGCACGGCCTTTTTGCCGGCCTCGGTCCTGAGGTCCAGCACCACCGACTTCTTGTTGCGGTTGATGGTCCGGTACAGCATGGAGGTATCGCCCTTGTGCAGGCGCCAGTTGCGCAGCTCATCTCCGGTTCCGGGCCGTTCAACCTTGATCACTTCGGCACCGAAATCGGCGAGCAGCCTGCCGGCGGTGGGAGCGGCGATGTAGTTCCCGAGCTCCAGGACGCGTACTCCCGCCAGGGGCGCGATGGGTGTCTGTGTCATGTCATTCTTCTTTCGTTGGCGTGTGCCTGGACGGACTGGCGGGTGGGCAGGGTCCGGTCAGAACAGCAGGCTCATAGGCAGGATCAGGAGCATAGCGACGACGGAGGCCACCGAGACTCCGACAGTGACGGATTTCAGGGCGCCCCTCACACTCTGCCCCAGCAGGGACTGCAGGAGCCAGAACGTGTTGCTGGTGACGTGGACCATGAAGAGGGATCCGGCGCCGGCGGAAAGGGCCAGGAGCACGGGGTCCAGCCCGATGGCCGGAGCAATCGGCGCCAGCAGTCCGGCCGCGGTGATGGCGGACAGCGTGACGGAGCCGACGGCGATGTGCAGCACGGCGGCAATGGCCCAGACCACAAGCAGCGGGGCCACGGTGCTGGCCGAGAAGAAGCCACCCAGGATGTCGCCGAGGCCCGCTGCGGCGACGGTTGCGGCGAGGGAGCCGCCGACGCCGGTGAGGATGAGGATCTGTCCGCTTTCCTTGAAGCCCACGGTGATGGCCTGTTCCACGCGGTCCTGGCCGATGGCGGAGCGGGTGACCAGGCAGGTGCCGATCAGGCCGATGAGCAGGGCGATGACGGGCTCGCCGAGAAGCTGGAGCCAGGGCATGTCGATGTTCAGGATCTGCAGGATCGCGCCGGCACCGATAAGGAGCAGCGAGGTCAGAAGCGGGGCAAAAAGGAGGATCAGCGGCGCTTCCTTCCGTTCGCGTTCGGCCACCGTGACGGTTCCCCGGCCCGGCTGGGCGCCCGCTGCGCCGGAACCCGAGCCGCCGGAACCCGACCCGCTGCCCTGAGGCTGGCCGGCTGCCGGGTGAGTGCCGCCGTCGTACTCTTCCTCCCCCTCGCGGTCCTCCTCCTCAACGAAGGTGTGGTCCTCATCCTTGGCTTCGTTCCAGAAGCCGCGGCGGAAGAGGAACGTCATGATGGCGATGGAGATGATGATGGTGGGGACCACCAGCAGGAGCCCGAACAGCAGCATCTTGCCGAGCGGCACGTTCAGGAGGCCGGCCAGGGCGAGGGACGCGACGCCGGGAACGGTGAAGACGATGCCGCATTCGAGGGCGATGGCCATGGCGGTTGCCATCCGGGCCGTGCCCAGCTTGCCGATCTTCGGCGCCAGCTTGGGCCAGCGGAGCGGAGATGACCAGCAGCACGTCCAGGAAGATGGACTGCAGGACCGTGCCGATGGCCAGGCCATGGTGTACGGCAGGCGCTTGGGGCCGAACGTATCCAGCAGGTGCTCCACGAGGCGGCGGATGGCGCCGCTCTGGTTGAGGATGGAACCCATCAGCACGCCGAAGGCGATCAGCAGGCCCACGTCCACCATGATTTCACCGAACCCGGAGGTGATGGTCTTGACGGTTTTTTCGACGCCTAACCCGGCGGCGAGCCCCAGGTACACGGAACCGATGACCAGGGCGATGACGGGGTTGACTCTGAAACGGACGATGAGGATCACGGCGGCCAGGACCGCCACGGCCGTATTGATCAGGACAGCTATGTCTGACATTGGGGGAATCCGATCGTTGGGCCTTCCGCGTTGAAGGCTTGGGAACAGATGTGCACCGTGAGGAAGGCCACATCTCTAAACCCATATTATGGGATACGGCTCACGATGCAAGACATTGTGTGAATTTAGTTTGCGGATGACCACGGTCCAGCTGGTCGACGGGCGTGGCGTGGCGCAGCCGGAACGGTCGCCAGTTGGCGCCGATACTGCCAAACTGAGCCAATGAATGAGGCCCTCCCACCGTCCCGCAGGCCAGGCATCCGAGCTGCGATGTTTGTTGACTTCGACAACGTCTTCACCGGCCTGCAGGCACTGGATCCACTGGCGGCGAAGCGCTTTGCCGAAGACCCGAAGCACTGGGCCGACGCGCTGTCAGCCGGCGGTACCGGCGAGGACGCCCGCCGGTTCCTGATCCGCAACTGCTACCTGAATCCGGTGGTGTACTCGAAATACCGGACGTACTGGACCCGCGCCGGTTTCCGCGTGATCGACTGCCCATCGCTGACGCAGCGGGGCAAGAGCAGCACGGACATCAACCTGGTGCTTGACGCCATGGACGCACTGTCCGGCAACGTTGGCATCGAAGAATTCTTCATCGCCTCGGCCGATGCTGATTTCACGTCCCTGATCCAGCGGTTCCGGGCCGCTGACCGGATGACCACGGTCATCGCGGCCGGCGCCGTGGCCTTCGCCTACCGCGAGATGGCGGATCACGTAGTGGAATCCCACGACTTCGTCGCCATTCTCAACGGCTCTACGGTGGAGCCGGTCCATGCGGTGGCGTCCGGGAAACAGCAGACTGTCCCGCCGGCGGGGAAAGCGAAGGCCAAGTCCGCGTCGCCCGCAATCCGTGAGGTCCTTGAGTTCGTCCGCGCCGCGCCGGGACCTGTAAACGGCGCGATGGTGGCCCACCGGGCACTCACGGCAGAGCCGTCCCTGAAGACAGACTGGGGCGGCTGGGGAAAGTTTGGGACCTGGGTGTCCCAGATCGGCCAGGGCGTCGAATACTCCCCGGCGGAAGGTGGCTGGGTCTGGGACGCGAAGCGCTTCTCGAGCGAGGATCTTCCGGCGCCCGCTGACCTCCAGCCCCGCATCGAGGAACAGGTCATCAGGGTGACGGACGTGCCGGCCCTTTCTGCGGCCCAGTTCCGGCAGATGTTCCAGGCCATGGCAGCCAGGCTTCGCGAGCATCCGCTCAACCGCACCGAACTGTCCCGGCAGGTACGGGACGACTGCGTCACCGCGGACCAGCCGGTCTCCCGCAACGCCGTGAGCTTTGTCCTTCAAGGCCTGGCCTACGTCAACTTCCCGCTCACCGATGAGGCGACGGCGGAAGGCCTGGCCGCAGCCTGGACCGCGAATGTGGAGGAACTCTGCCGGGTGGCACTCCTGGAGTTCGACGCCGCCGAGAAGCTCGCCGTCCGCCGCTGGGCCAGCGGTGGACTGCTGGACAACTGAACAACGGGAGAAGCGGACGACGGCGGGACCTCCCGCCGTCGTCGTTTTCAGGTTCGGGCACCGAAGTTGCCTCGTTGACCCCGGCACCGCCGCTTACAGCCTGACAGAATGGCCCAATGGAGATCGCGCTGGGACTTCTGGTTCTTGTTTCGGTGGTGTGCGCCGGGAGCGCCTTGGGCCGGAAGCTCGATATTTCGGTTCCGCTGCTCCTGGTGCTGGCCGGAGTCCTCGGTTCCTTCCTCCCCTTCGTTCCGCATATTGAGCTGAACCCCGAACTGGTCCTCGTGGGCCTGCTACCGCCACTTCTTTACGCCGCGGCGCTGCGGACTTCGCTCTTCGACTTCGGTTCCAACCGGCGCGCCATCGGGCTGCTCTCCGTGGGCTATGTCATCTTCGGAACCATCACGGTGGGCTTCGTAGTCTGGTGGCTGTTCCCCGAGATCCCGCTGGCCGCCGCTATCGCCCTCGGTGCAGTCCTGGCGCCGCCGGATGCAGTGGCCGCCACCGCCATCGCACGGAAGGTGGGGATGCCGCGCAGGATTGTCACCATCCTTGAGGGTGAATCCCTGGTCAACGACGCCACCGCGCTGATCTGCCTCCGCGCCGCCATCGCCGCCATTTCGGGGTCCGTGTCCGCAGCGGAAATCGCCGGCGACTTTCTTGTCGCGGCCGGCGGTGGGCTGGTGGTGGGCATGGCCGCCGCCTACGTGCTGACCGCGCTCCGCAAGCGGATCCGGAACGTCGCGATCAACACCTCGACCTCGCTGATGGCCCCGTTCGTCGCGTACCTTCCCGCGGAAGCGATTCATGCGTCCGGCGTCCTCGCCGTCGTCGTTACCGGGCTGGTGATGGGCACCAAGGCGCCCTCCATGCCCAACGGTGCGGCCCGACTGAGCCAGCGCAGCAACTGGAACACGGTGCAGTTCCTTCTGGAAAACGCAGTGTTCCTGCTGATCGGGCTGCAGGTGCGGACCATCATCGAGGGGGTCCAGGACGATTCCCTTGGCGCGGGCCGGATCTGGGCCGGCTGCGCGGTGATCCTGCTGGCGGTGCTGTTGCTCCGGCCGGTGTGGGTTTTCCCGGCGACCTACCTGCCCCGGTTGATTCCGGCCGTGCGGCGGAACGATCCGGCGCCGCAGTGGCAGTTCCCGGCGGTTGTCTCCTGGGCTGGGATGCGAGGGGTGGTCACCCTGGCCGCGGTGCTGGTGCTGCCCGCCGATCTGGAACACCGGTCGGTGCTGATACTGGCTGCCCTGGTGGTGGTGGGCGGCACGCTGACGCTGCAGGGCTTCACTCTTCCGGCACTGGTCCGGCTCCTGCGGGTCCAAGGACCGGATCAGCGCGAGGACGCGCTGAACCAGGCTTCGCTGATGCAACAGGCCACGGCCGCCGGCGTGGCCCGCCTGGACGAACTGCGCACAGAAAACGATCCGCCGGAAGTCGTGGCCATGTTGAAGCGGCGCACGCAGGAGCGTGGGTTGGCTGCCTGGGAACGGCTGGGCCGGCCGTCGGCGGAAACAGCCACCCCCAGCGAGCGTTATGCCCGGCTCCGGCTTGCCATGCTGGAAGCGGAACGGGCCAAGGTGCTGGAGCTGCGGCGCGGCGGCGAGTATGCCCAGGAGGTCCTCAGCGATGTCCTTGAACGGCTGGACGTTGAGGAATCCATGCTGGACGTGGCTCTGGACGAGGTGGACACTTCCGGCGAGGGCGGCGGGGAAGGGATCGCGAGGCCGGGCGGGGTGTGCGGCCACCTCGAATCGGCCCGGTCCCTGGCTGTGCCCCGCGACGCCCACTGCGCGGATTGCCTCCAGGACGGCACAACGACGGTGCATCTGCGGATGTGCCTGGCTTGCGGCAAAGTGGGATGCTGTGATTCCTCGTCCGGGACCCACGCTTCCAGGCACTTCGAACGGACCGGGCACGCGGTTATGCGGAGCATCGAACCGGGAGAAGACTGGCGCTGGTGCTACCAGGACGACCTGCTGGGGTGACCCCGGGAGCTAGCCTTCGGGCATCTGGATCACACCGAGCTGGCGCATCAGGCCGAGGTCGTCGCGGTCCGACCAGTGCTCGACGATCTTTCCGTTGTGGACGCGGTGGATCGCCACCGCGGTCTCTCGGAGTTCGGCGCCTGTGGGAGGCAGCGGTCCGGGGAGTTCACCCTCGTGGTGACCCGTCGCCGTCAGCCTGGTGACCACTTTGTCCCCTTCGGCGACTTGGTCCTGAATTTCGTGGGTGCCCGGCGTCGCCGTCCGGAATATACGGAAGGCCTGTTTCAGGCCTTCCCGTCCGGCCGGCAGCCCGGGAAATGGCGGATTATGGTCAAGGTAGTCTTCAGCCACCAGATCATCCATCGCATCGATATTCCCGGCGTCTATCTCGGCGTAGAAGCGCCGCACGAGCGTTTTGTTGTCGTCAGATTCCACGGCCGTCCTTCCATTTGTACACGGAGTTCGTACTCGGACCGGCTCATCTTTGCGGGCAATCAAGTGTCCGGTGGGAGGCCAGTCTAAGCCCGCTGGGCTGGCCGTGGTAGGTCACGCCGGCAGAGCTTCAGTGCGGTTCGAGTAAACGCCGGAGTGCGGTCCAGGTGGCCGGGCCGAAGCGCGGCGGCGAAATCGTCCGGCTCCACAGGCTGACCGGGAAGACGTTCGTCTACGTCACGCACGACCAGGTTGAGGCCATGACCATGGCCACGCAGATCGTCATTCTCCACAATGGCATTGTGCAGCAGCACGCCACACCGCAGGAGATCTACACCCGCCCCGCCAACACGTATGTGGCCCGCTTCATCGGCAGCCCGCCCATGAACGTCATGAGCGCTGACGTTGCCGACGGGCGGCCCTCACTCGGAGGCGTGCGGCTCCCGGCACCCGAAGGGCTCCGCCTCGGTACCGGCGCTGTGACCCTGGGCCTGCGACCGGAGCACCTCACGGTCTCGCCCGACGTCGACGGCACTGGTTTGGCGGGAACTGTCCGGCGCATCGAAGACCTCGGTGCGGACACCCTGATCGGGGTCCAGCCCGACCCGGCGCTCGGTCTGAAAATGTGGGAGCTCAACGACGATGACCTTGTCTGGATCCGCCAGACGGGGCAAACCCGCCTGATGGCAGGAGATCCGTGCAGCATAGCCCTCGAGGCCAGAATGGCCAGCTACTTCGACAGCGGGACCGGCGCGAACCTGGCATCATCCCACCAGGTCTCCGATGCCGGGATGCTGCCAGTGCGCGGCTGACCTGCGCCGCCCTGATCCCATATCAGCTACAAGGAAAAACACCATGACCATCATTGTCACCGCAGCATTCACCCCCAAGGACGGCACCTATGACCAGGTGGTCGCCGCACTCTCGCCAGCCATCGCCGAGGTGCACGAAGAACCGGGCTGCCTGCTGTACGCCATCCATGAATCACCCAATGGCCAGATCATGATGATTGAAAAATGGGAAAGTGCCGAACTGCTCGACGCCCACGGCGCGGGGGATCCCGTCAAGCGGCTCAACGCTTCGCTCGTGGGGCTCCTGGCGGAACCCGTGGAGGTCACCCGGCTGGTGCCGATCGCCGCCGGGACCTCCCACCAAGGCGCACTCTAAGCAGTACCGATACTGGCAAGAAGCGGACGACGGCGGAACCTCCCGCCGTCGTCCGTTTCCGTTTTGACTTCGGACACGTTCGGCCAAAAACTGCTCCACAGTCCCCGCCCCGACCGCCACCTCAGTACCAGGACTTGGCGGGCCTTCTTGTCTCCCTCAGACGATAGTCAACCCAAATGATGGACGCGCTCTCAGAAGATTGATTCCCCAGCACCGTCGTCGCAAAACCGCCGGTAGACTCGGGCGGAAGAATCGGCTTTTGGGGGAGCACATGAATTCACGCGGCACTTGCCTGGTCATCGAAGATGACCTTGATGTAAGGGCACTTCTTTCCCTGATCCTCACCGGCGAAGGCCTCGACATCGTCAAGGGGAAGTAGTCGATGTCTGCCAACACCTATCCACCCGCGACGCCGCTGGCGCTGACAGTCCGATATGACCCGGGGCGAGCAGCCCGGCAGCTGGCCGGTTTCGGGGCAGCCACGCTGATCATGATCGGACTCGCCACGTTCGGCGTCTGGATGATCGTGGCCAGCCTCATGCAGATGGAGGCTGCAGGCGGGTTCATCGGCATCGCTTTCGGCATCTTGTTCATTCTCGTGGCGCTCGTGGCGCTCGTGAGTTGCGCCGAGATCCTCACGCGCATCCTACGGTGGTCGAGACAGGCCGATCCGCTGCTCTCGCTCGATCCCGTAGGGATCACCGGTCTCGTGCTGGTGGGCGGCGACGGAGCAGGTGCCATCGACAGCCACAGCCCCATCGCCTGGAGCGACATCGAATCGATCAAGCTCAAGACTTGGGCGCCGCCGGCGAGGCGATCCAGCGGCCTTGCGAATCTCGACATCGGTTATCGAGTCGGGCAGGCGACCAAGAAAGGTCTCGACGGCACGGCAGGCCTCGGGCTCGGGATGCGCGACGGCACCCGCTTGATCCTCGTGGAACTCACAGACGGTCGCAGTGCGAACCTCAATCTCACACTCCCGACCGGTCCTGCATCCTTCACCCGTCTTGCGCCGCAGATCGCCGGTCACGTGCGCTTGCACAACCCACGCATTCTGCTGGAGGGGGCCATCGATGCGTGAGCACCGCGACAACTAGAACGTCCCATTTCCTTGGAAACGGGACCTCCCATTGGGACACTCCCCCCGCGGTTCTTGCGGCCAAGTCACCTTTGCAACGAACGGCATGGGTGGATTTCGACAGCGTTCCCTCAGGTATGGGCGACGACTCCGCCGCTGTGCACAGGACGGACCTCCACTCCACCGCCGGTGAGGATGGACGGATCTTTTCGGGCCAGGTCTAGCGCTTCGTCGATATCCGTCGCGTTCAGGATGTAGAACCCGGCGACGACGTCACCACCCGCGGCATAAGGGCCATCTGCGGGGCCGGCCGCTCTTATCGTGCGCGCATGGTCCCGCGGCGTGAGGGCATACGCGATGTGCATGCGACCGGTGGCGACGAGAGAGTCGAAGTGCTCATCGCACTCCTTGAGCTCCTCTTTCGTGGCGTTAGGTGCGTGCAAGGAGTCGTTTGCGTAGATCAGTACAGCGAATTCGGGCATGCGTTCCTCTCAGGCTGATAGCCAAGGGTCGTCAGTTTTTGTCCCAAGGAAGGGATGCTACCGGAAGTATGTATATCCGGCCGTTCACCGCACCGGGAGTAGCATTCCTGTTCCCGGCTGACCTGTCCGCTCGGTCTGAGGGGTTTCCCGTTTCCTTGGTTGTGGGACAGCCTCGGTAGGACACTCCCCCACGGCTCTGGATCTGCGCAATCACGCGTAACCTGACCGTCCCGTAAGTTATCTCAAAACTCCCGCCAAAATTACCGGTCACAGCTACTTCATTCGGTACGGCCTGGTCTCATGCGTCGTAGACAACATTGTGTCGTCTTCCCCAGGCCGGCCGAAGTCCCTGCATCAGCTCGGTATTCCAGCACTCGACGGGAACTATCCATCGGCTATGGCGTCCTGCCTGGCTAGGGCTGCGGGGTCAGAGTGGAACAACGATTGACCAGAAGGCGACCGGGTTTAGAAGCGACAATGGCCAGCCAGCGCGGTTTCGGTGCTGGCTGGCCCAGGCGTCGCCCGGAGCCATTTTTCCGCGGAGCTCCCTCGTGTGCAGGCGTTGCTTCAGAGCCGAGTGCTGGTGATCCTCGCAACGAAATCGAAACTCCTGCGCAGCGCAGCTTCTGGACGAGGTCCAGAACCTTCAGGCTCCGTCGCCCTGGGACGGCCGTTCGGAACGAGGCTGCGGATGCCGGGTTCAACCATAGTGCTGACGCGAAGGGCAAGGCCGATCAGGCACTTTCACTGAAAGTCCTGCACTTAGGCGCCTTTTGGCTACCGGGTCTTCAAGAAGACTATCGTGGTGATGATCCCCGCGATGAAAGCCAGGATGCCCAGGACTTTCCCGGCGGTAGCTTTCACACCCTCCGCTTCCGCTTTGCGGGCGGTGATAAAGGCAAACGCTCCGAAAGCGATGCCAAATATGAATACCCCTATCACCCCAAAGATTATGGAGTTCTTCCGGTATTTCAGACCGATGGCCTGATGATGCTGCGATGAGATGATCTGCTCGCTGTCTGCGGTCATCAGTGTGTCCCTAAGGTTGCTGTGGCTTGAAGGGTGAACTCTATAGGGCGAATCGGAATACCAATGCACTCGGCGCCGAAAACAAATGTCACCCCAGCAATGGAGCCGAACAGAAGAGACTTGGATCAGAAGAAGCATCATTCGTCGCGGGCACTCGCAAGCGAACTGATTCAGCCGATGGAAATGTTTGTCGTTGGTGCATTCTGATGCCACATAGCACGGAACAGACCAAATCGATTGCGTAAATACGCAGGTGGCGTGTAGCTTTCTTTCAGATAGTCCGTGTATGGGGAACGGCTCTTGGGGAACCCGCACGCTTTCCTTCTTGCTGAAAGTTGTTTCGTGGGAGCTCTCTTTGCCGCGCCTTCGCGCGCGTTTTTTGGTCTTATTCTTGCCCTGGCCCTGGTCGCGCCACCGACCGTAGCGTGGGCTGATGACCTGCCTCAACCGGGCGTTGCGGTGGAAGATGACACCTCTGCGGAAAGAAGCGCCCGGAAAGCCGCAACCGCCGGCGGCGCTGACGTGGTCGTTGAGTCGGCGACCACTCCGACCGAGTTGACCGTAGCCCACCCGGACGGGACGTTCACCCGGACGGTGAACAACGAGCCGGTCCGGATGAAGACTGGTGATGCGTGGGCTGATATTTCCACTGATCTGGTGCGGACCGGGCAGGCCGGTCAGCAGGTCCTCTCCCCCAAGATGGCCCCCGTTGCCCTGACTCTGGGGACCAAGGGTTCTGCAACCATGGCCACCCTTGATGATCATCGGGGTCACTCGATCAAGCAGACCTGGCCGTTCGGGGCGCTGCCGGAGCCACAGGTCCAGGGTGACACTGCCACGTACCCGTCGGTCCTCCCGGGCGTGGACCTGATTCAAAGGGTCCATAAGACCGGCGTTTCCCAGGTCCTGCGCATCGCCACTGCTGAGGCGGCCAAGGATCCCCGCGTCGTGCAGATGCGGATCCTGCTCGATGCCCAGAACACCACCATTCAGGACAACGGCGCCCAGGGCCTCTCAGCGGTAGGCACGGACACCGGAAAAGCCGAGCTCCGCACCGCCGAGGGACAGTGGTGGGACTCCTCCCAAACCGGCGCTTCCGCCGCAGACCCCGGCGGTTCCGGGCTCGCCAGGTCATTTGCTCTGTCCCTCGGAACAGAAAACGGCAAACAGACCCAGGTTTTCGGCATGGAAGAGATCCTCAAAACACCCAACCTGAAGTACCCCCTGTACGTCGATCCCGACTGGGGCGTGGTCCGGGCCTCCTACCTCTTCGTAGACACCGCCTACCCCGACACGTCCTACTGGAACGGACAATGGTCCGCCACTACCGTCAACGTCGGGTACCTGCCCGCTGCCTGGGCACCGGACGGCGTCTCCCACACCACCCGAGGGTTCTACCAGTTCGCGACCGCCCCGATGTCCGGCAAAATCATCCTGGCCGCCAGGATGAACACCACCGAAATCTGGTCCTCATCCTGCACCCCAACCTGGGTCGATTCATGGGTTACCGGGGGCGTATCTCCGTCGACTACGTGGAACAACCAGCCCGGACTCGTGGACAAAACTGACGGACGGCTTGCGGCCGCAGGATACTCGGCCTCCTGCCCGGCGGGGACGCTGAGCTTCGATTTGATGGCGGCACAGAATTACATCACCTCAGTTCCCATGCTGACTGTCTCTTTGCGCTCGGGAAACGAGGGTGATCCCTTGGGGTGGAAGCGCTTTGCAAACGACGCCTCGATGCTCGTCACCTACGACATCCCTCCCTTTACCCCTTATCTCTGGAACATCAACGGTGCGGAGTGGACCGGCGGTACACCCAACACCTACGTGACCCGATTCCGCCAACCGATATACACGGTCGGTGCCGGCGATGACGATGGGGACGTGGGCGGCACGCTGCAGTTGTGGATGACTGTCCGCAACAGCGCTGGACAGATTATGTTCACCACTACGACGCCGCTGACGATCCCTGGGTCTGTGAGTTACCCGAGCTGGCAGGGCGGGGTCCTTGCGGACGGAAACTACCAGATCCAGGCCTACACCAAAGACCAGCAGGGCCAGAGCTCCGGAACCATGGCGTTCAACTTCACCGTGGATACAACGGCCCCGGCCCCGCCGGTCATTGCCGCACCGGCAGCCTTCGATGCCGCACATCACGACGCTGCAGGTGTGGTGGGCGCAAAGAGCTACAACTTCACGTTGAACAACAACGGCCCGTACGCCTCAAAGGGTTTTGTGTATGCCCTGACCAATGCCAACACAACACCGTCGTTCCCGGGAACTGTCAGTTGTGGCGCCAGGACGGGGGCCTTTGTGGTGGTCTGCCCTGCCGGGGGCCGAACCGCCCCGATCACCATAGGGTCCGTTGAATCGATGTCCCGACTGACTGTCTGGTCCTTCGACTATGCCGGGAACGTCAACCAGCAAGTGAACAGCACCCCGGTTTCGTATGACTTCACCGTCGGCCACACAGCGGCCGATCCCGCGGTCGTTCTGCCCATCACCCTTCAGGGCGGAGCGACAACGGTCGACATCGAGGTCCGCAACCACGTCCCCGTAGCCAGCTCATGCCAAGGCGGACTGGCGCCGGACTCCGACGTCCTGGAAACAGCGAAAGTACTGCAATTCAGCACCGCCGGGCAGTACGCCACCACCGGTGCCACTGCCGCCGTCAACACCGCACAGAGCTTCAGTCTCTCGGGCTGGTTCTGCCCCTCAACACCTGCCGGCTCGGGGATCCAGTCCCTGATCACCCAAATGGCCGGCACCGGCTCACCAGGTGGCGCGTTCCGGATCGGCACAAACGGGGCCGTCGAATTCGCCACCTGGACAGCAACCAACGGCGCAGGCCTGGAATCCGTGCAACGCCTTCCGGCGCTGACGGCCAATACCTGGAACTTCATCTCCGGTGTCTACGACAAGATCAACCGGCAGCTGCGCATCACCGTCACCGGCGACGGCTACGCCGGGATATGGACCACTGCCACGTCCGCGGCCAGCCATATCGCCTCCCCGACCACCCAGCCGGTACTCCTCGGGGCCGCGGGTGCGGCCGGAGCCGGCCAGTTCAAAGGCCAGATCCTGAATCCCGTCATGACCCAGGGAGTACTCACCCCGGTCCAGTTCAACCTCGCCCAAAGCAACTTCAACGACACCGTGGGAGTCCTCAAATGAACACTGGGTTCAAGTCCGGGTTCTCCGGCTACAAGTACCTGACACTGTCGCTCGCTGCTGTAGTGGCTACCTCGGCGGCCGGGCTGTTTGCGATCGCCGTCTCTCCCTCTGCCGAGTGGACCCCTCCGCGTGCGGAGACAGTAAAGGCTGTGCAGGTAACGCCCTGGTCCGGTAAGCCAGGACCCTCCGCCCCCGTCCCGTTCCTGGATGGTCCTAATCCTTCGACCACGCAGGGCACGATCGAAGGAACGGGTCCGGCGGCCCTCACCGGAGCCCTCTCGAAGGCAACCAGCAGTAGCGACCTCCTCGTTCGAACGGCTGCGTTCGGGTCAGTTCCGATGGCTCCGGTCCCGGCCAATGACAAAGGATCCGGAGATTTTTACCGGTCTCCCCGGGGCCTCGTCCGGGGCCTGGGGTGTCGCAGGACAAACAGGCTCGTTCACCTGGAGCTACCCGCTCAATGCACGGCAAGCTCCCGCGGGCCCCTCCCCTTCGTTGGCCCTTGCCTACGATTCATCCTCCGTGGACGGGCTCACGAGCGCGACGAATAACCAGGCCTCGGTCGTCGGCGACGGCTGGTCACTTGCCGGTATCGGATCGATCACCCAAAAATTTGTTCCCTGCATGGACCAAGGGGTTTCCGGCTCCTATGACCTCTGCGGCTCCCCCAGCGGCCAGCAGTTCAGCATTTCCTTCGGCGGGCGCTCCGGGGCTGTCATCAAGGACGCCGCCAGCGGCACCTTCCGGCTGCAAAATGACGACAACACCAAAGTCGAATACCTCAAGGCGGCCGGATCCAACGGCACCTACGACGGCGGCTACTGGAAACTCACCGATACCTCCGGCACCCAGTACTTCTTCGGCCGGAACCGGCTCCCCGGCTGGGCAGCAGGAAAGCCCACAACAAACTCAACGGACACGGTACCGGTAGGTGCCGCGGGCCCGTCCCAGCCCTGTGCTGCGGCGACGTTTGCCGCGTCCCTCTGCCAGCAGGCCTACGCCTGGAACCTCGACCACGTCCTGGACGTGCACGGTAACTCCCAGGCCTTTTACTACACCCAGGACAGCAACCACTACGCGGCCCAGGCCGGTACAGGTGCCCGGCTCAGCTATGTACGGGCCAGCCGCCTGGCCCGGGTTGACTACGGCATGCGCACCGGCACCGAGCTGGCCGCTGCCGCGCCGCTGCGTATCGATCTCGCCTACACCGGACGATGCACCGGAGTCGATTGTGCAGCCGGAAACGACATCCCCACAGGCCTCGCCTGCCAATCCACAGGTACCTGCACGGTCTACTCCCCGACGTTCTACTCGGACCAGCGCCTGCTGAGCCTCACCACCCGAACCGCAACGAGTTCCACGGCATACCAGGATGCCGACGTATGGACGCTGAACCACTCGATGCCGAACCCCGGCGACCTAACCAAGCCTGCCCTCTGGCTCGGATCCATTGAGCACCGAGGTACCAACACGGCAACCGGGGTCGGCGGTACGATTACGGACCCTCGCGTGGTTTTCTCCGGGCAGACCCTGCAAAACCGTGTCTGGGTCGCAGACGGCCTGGCCCCGCTAAACCGGTACCGGATTTCGTCCATCAAAAACATCACCGGGGCCACGATCGCCGTAACGTACCAGGCGCCCGAATGTTCGCCCAGCAACCTTCCGGCATCGCCGCAGACAAACACGAAGCGTTGTTTCCCGCAATGGTGGGCCCCGACGACACCCATCGCGCAGCCGGCACGCATGGACTACTTCCATGTCTACCCCGTCACGTCCGTGGCCACACTCGCAGGCCCCGGAGGCGCCGGGAGCCCGGACATGCTCACCCGCTACGAATACCAGGGCACACCCGCATGGAAATACGCGGGTCCCAAGTATGTGGCAGGGGCCGGAGGATCCCAGCTGAGCTGGTCCGTCATGGCCGGGTGGTCCAATGTCAAAACAATCGCCGGGAACGCCGCCGCCGGACAAAACCCGTCCACGGTCGCTACCTACCTTCGAGGCCTCGACGGAACACCCTCAAACAGCAGCGGCGGAGTCACCGCCGCCACGGTTACGCTCACTGACGGAACAGCGATCACGGATTCACCCTGGCTGGCCGGCTCAACCGTGGAAACCCAAAAATTCCTGGGCGAAACCGGGGCCCGGCTCACCACCGCGATCACCGTGCCCTGGGCGTCCACCCCGACGGCGACTGGCAGCGCCGGGACGACAGCGGCACAGGCACGCCATATCGGGACCAAAACACAGAAGAAGGTCCTGGCCAGTAGCATCACCGGCGGAACCCGAACGACCTCCAGCACGAACTACTTCGACGCGCTGGGCCGGATCACCGCCGTCTCTGACTCCGGAGAAACCGGCGGGTCCCCGGGCACGTGCACGGTCACCGCATACGCGGACAACACTGGAAAGAATCTGCTGGCGTTCCCGGCCACCACGAGCACCTTCGCCGGCCCCTGCACCAGCACCGGCGCACCAGCCGGAAACATCCGCGAGGCCACCCGGACACTCTACGACGCCTCAACCAGCGCACTCCCGGGATCAACCGGCTATCAGGCACCAACCCTGGGCAACACTGCACGCACCGACGCCGCCACCGCCGTCACCGGCGTCACGGTAGCGACCTGGCAAACAGGGCCCTCAACCTCCTACGATCCCCTCGGGCGACCCGTCAGCTCCACCGACAACAGCACCGGCACCGCCCGGACAAGCTCCGTGGCCTACACGCCCGCCACCGGCCTGGCGACGTCCGTCACCACCACCAACCCGCTGGGCTGGACCACTACGACCGCCATGGAAGCCATCCGCGGCAACAAGGTCACCAGCACGGATGAAAACGCCAACGTCACCAGCTACCAGTACGACGCCTCCGGCCGCATCACAGGGGTCTGGGATCCCATGCGCCCCCAGGCAACCAACGCGGTCCCGACGCAGGCCACGTCCTACACCGTGTCCCAAACGGCGCCCTCTCACGTTCTCCGCACCAGCATCAACGGTGCCGGTGAAGCTATGGGCAGCTACGAAATCTACGACGGCCTCGGCCGGATACGGCAAACACAAAGGATGTCCCCCGGCGGCGGCACCATCGCCACCGACACGTACTACAACACCACCGGTGCCAAGAGGCTCGTCAACAACGATTACTACTTCTTCGCCGAGCCCGACGGCGTCCTCATGGTCCCGAACCTCGCCGTCGCGTCATCGAATCAGTACGACTATGACGGAGCCGGCCGGGTCACCTCCGTCACGGCCCTCGCCATGGACAACCAGACTCTCTGGTCAACCCAAATCGCGTACACCGGCGCCGACACCGCAACCGTGAGCGGCACCGGCACCGATGCCGCTACCCGAACCATCGTCAACACCGAAGGCAACGTCACCAACCGCCTGCTCTACCGAGGCCCGACAGCGACCGGCACACCTGACACCACCAGTTACGGATACGACACGTTCGGTCAGATGACCTCGATGACCGATAATGCCGGCAATCAGTGGTCCTGGTCCTTCGACGCCGCCGGACGCCAAACCTCGGCCACGGACCCCGACACTGGCATCCTCGCCACCACCTACGACGCCAGCGGTCGCGTTGCCTCCACCAAGGACGCCCTGGGAGTCGTCACCAAATACGTCTATGACGCGCTCAACCGCGAAACAAGCACCACCGTGACACCCGCCGGCGGAGCCGCCCGGACCCTGGAGACCACGACGTACGACGGGGAGAAAAAAGGCCTACCCAGTAGCGCCACACGCTATAACGGTGCCAATTATGACCAGGCCGTCACCACCGCCGTCTCCGGGTACAACGCCGCCTACCTACCCAGGACCACCACGGTGACGCTGCCCGCGGCGGTCACCGGCTACGCAGGGACGTACACCACCACCCGCACCTACACCAAAACCGGCAATATCAGCGCCCAGGTCAACCCCGCCGTCGGTGGACTCCCCGCAGAAACGCTCTACTTCGGGTACGACTCCTTTGAGAACCCCTCATCGATCGCAACGTCGACCGCCGACACCATTGCCGGCGCTACCCAGTACAACCACCTCGACCAGATCGCGACGTTCCAGCAGTACGACCGGAACGTCATGAGCAGCACCGTCGATACGACCGGGCTGACCCAGTCCTACTTCTCCTGGGACGCCACCACGGGACGGCTGGCCAACCAGTCAGCAACGAATACAGCCAAGGGCGTCACCGCGGACCTCGGCACGACCAACTACACCTACAAACCCTCAGGCAAGCTCTCCGCGAGGGAACTCTCCTACGCAAACCGCCCCGGAGCGCCCGTCGACTACCAGTGCTACAACTACGATTATGCTTCCCGCCTCGCCGCAGTCTGGACACCTTCAGCCAAAAACTGCTCCACAGTCCCCGCCCCGACCGCCACATCCGTACCAGGACTTGGCGGGCCGGCCCCCTACGCCCAGACCTACACCTACACCGCTGCAGGAGACCGCTCCCGGGTCAAACGATTCGCCGCCGCTGGAACACTCGCCTCCACCGAGAACTACACCTACCCTGCCGCGGGACAACCAGGGGCCCACCGCCTCCAAAGCATGACCTCCACCCCTTCCACCGGCACGGCAACCACCTCGTCCTTCACCTGGGACGCCGACGGGCGAATGACCGGCCGGGCCGGGGAAACCGTGAACTACACCCTCGACGGCCGCATCGCGAGCACCGCCGGAACATCCAACCTCAAAACGAACCCCAACCCCTCAGCAACCGCCGGCACCCCACCCGCCCCCGCCACCGGAACAGCCGGAAGCACCGGCACCCGCTACTACGACGCAACCGGGAACCTCGCCGCGCTCATCGACGGCAGCGGAACCACGGCAGTCATCGGCACTGTCACCGCCCACGCAACCACCACAGGCGTCAAGACAGCAACACGCACCTACACATACACCGGCAAAACAGTCGCTCAACGAACGGCAGCCAACGGGGCAGTGAAACTGATGTTCCTCCTCAGCGACAGCGTCGATACAGCCCAGACCATCGTCCAGCCCACCGCAGGGGCAACCCTGGTCACGACCCAGACCCGCTACACCGACCCATACGGGCTTGCCCGCGGACCGACCCAGGCCGCCACCGGATCCGGCGCATACGCCACTGCCCCAACCGCGGCAAGAGGCCTTGGAACCAACGCCGCCAACTCCACCGGATTCGGCGCCACAAACGGCTACATAGCCGGCCTCGCCGACACTGCAAGCGCACTGACGCACCTCGGAGCAAGAGACCTCGACCCAGTCCTAGGTATCTTCACTGCACCAGACCCGGTTCTGAATACGTCTACTCCCAACCAATTCAGCCCCTACACCTATGCTGAATCAGACCCAATCAACAACAGCGATCCAACAGGGCTTTACAGCCAGGCTTGTTCTCAACCAACCGTGTGCGCGCCGGGAAGAGTGGCCGCTGGGACTGCCAGCGCCGGTGGACTCACGTTGCTGGGCCTCGGAGCAGCAGCTTACTTGGTCATGATCGGTGTAGGAACTGCCGCAAGTCCCGGGCTTAGCCCGCAGCAAATTGCCAACTACCAGCAGCGTGAATGGGCCAACGTCACTTGGCCGTCCGGTCCTGCTGTATCGGCCGCCAACGGGCACCTTCAATTTGACCGTTCATTAGTCTCAACGTCCGCCGGTTCCAGCTCCTACGCAAGCGGGGTCTCAGCACAACAGTCTCTGCCCGGCTACGGCTACTCATCAACCCTCCGAAGTTTGGGCGCGAACTCCAACTCTGCCCCTGTCTACAACTTTGCAGCAGCCGCCGCCGCAAAAAGGGCCTCCGAAGCCGCAACCCAAGCCATCGGCAACGCCAACAACGCACTAACCGCTGCAGGCACTGGCGGAGGACGAGGAACAGGAGGCCCATCCACCACGACAGGATTCGCAGACCCCGGCGACGATGACCCATTCTCTTTGGATCAACTCTCCGCTGCTGGGAAAAAACTAGCCAAGGGAGGACTATCACGAGCGGGTCGTGAGTATCAGAAACATGCGGGTCGAGGCGAATTGCCAGAAGTGCCTGGAAAGCTGATGAACAGGACCGGTCAGGACCTCCTTGATGATATTCTGACGGATCCCTCCGGAGTGTTGAGCCGTGTGACATCTGGTCGGCAGACGGGCGGAATCCGGATCACCGGGACACAAGGGATCGGGGCAACGTTTGGCCCTGACGGCTCATTTGCCTACTTTGGACTCTATGGAGGAATGCCTTGAAACCAGCCATCGCAGATGACTCTCCTGAAATTGAACGGCTCCTCGATTCCTTGAAAGGGGCGCGGCTCAGCCACGTTACCTACGTCTTCCCAGAGCTTGGGATCGGGACGGATGAAAACGAGTTTGCCCTCATCGATGAAGTTGATATGGACATTGTCCTGTTTTTTTCCGAAATCGGTCATCTGAAAATTTCATGGGCCATGGCCGGCCTCGTCGAGGGACTGGAGCTAAGTCGCAGCAATCTTCCGCGGAGACAGCTATCACATTTGGACGTCACGGAAGCACCGCACTGGACTCGTTTTATAGGACAGGAGTTGAGTGACGTCAGAACCCTTTGGCATGCTGCCAACACTGGCGTTCCGGAGAGTCTCTGGTGGATGGAATTCACCTTTAGCTCCGGTGTCTCATTCTCGATCACGCTGGGTGAGATACGAGAAGGCATCCCCGATTATCAGCCCGACTCGCTTCTTGTTTTCTTTAGTCAGCTTCAGGATCTCGAGTTCAGGAAGCGAATGAGGCAATACTGGGAATGAGGCACCGATGCGCCATAAGCGGGACGATAACCGTGCGCTAAATGGGCCGCGGCAGTACCTGTGAATCGCAGCGATAAGTGGCGGCATTTTGGCAGCGCTAAATACCGTGCCTAGTGCGTTCTCTTGGCAGCGCAAATTGGTGTTCCTAGCAGTGGGACCGGCGGCGGTCTTCAGATGGTGCGCCTTTGGAGCTCGCGGTACACCGTCGTCCGAGATACCCGGAACAGCTCCGCCAGTTCAGCCTGTGTGTGCTCGCCGGCGTCGTGCAGCGTCAGAAGATGCTTCCGCTGCGTCTTGGACAATTTAGGCTGCTTGACTTTCAACCGCCCCTTCGCTTTGGCGACCGCCATCCCCTCGCGGGTGCGCATCCGGATCAGGTCCGCCTCAAACTCGGCCACCATGCCCAGGACGTTGAACAGCAGCCGGCCTACCGGGTCAGTCGGGTCGTGCGTGCTGCCCCCGAGACTAAGCACTACCCCCTTGGCCGTCAGCTCATCGGCTATGTCCCTGGCATCAGAAAGGGAGCGCGCCAACCGGTCGAGCTTGGTCACCACGAGCGTATCGCCGGCCCTGCACGCGGCCATCGCTTCACGGAGCCCAGGGCGCACCCGATTCGCTCCCGTAAGTCCGTGATCGACGAAGATCTGGGCCTCCTCTACACCCAGAGCAAAGAGGGCATTGCGTTGGGCGGTAAGGTCCTGGTCGTTCGTCGAGACCCGGGCATACCCGATCTTCATTCCAGTCATAAGGAACATGGTTGCAGTAATCCCCCCGTCACCGTGCATATCATCGTGCGGGTCTTACGTACATGGCCTAAGCCAGCAACCGCGCGGGCTGTGCCGCCGGGTTTCGGTAGCACGGTGATCGACCGGCTTGCGGGCGCAACATTGCGGCCTGTCAGCTTGGGTGAATGACCGACTCTTGCGTTCTCATGCTTCCCGCAAACTGCGTCTCCAAACGTAGGCTGGCTGAATGAAACAGCCGACCGAGATCGTCCTCGTCCATGGACTGTGGCATCAGCCGGCCCACTTCGACCGGTTAGCGGACGATCTGCGCCGTCAAGGCGCCAGTGTCCATGTTCCTCGTTTGCACAGAGGCTCGTTGGCTGCTGACACTGCAGTCGTACAGGAGATAGTCGATGGATGTTTGGTGAGGCCAGTTGTCCTTGGCCATTCGTACGGCGGATCTGTAATCACGGGCCTGGAGCGGGTCAGACACCTCTTGTATGTTGCGGCGTTCGTTCCGGCAGCAGGTGAAAGCGGCGCGATGTTGGGTGGGCCATCAGCACTGGTCAACGACGCCGTCCGGAATAACGAGGATGGGTCGACGAGTATTCATCCGGGACGGGCTCGCGAGGTTTTGTACGACGATTGCTCTCAAGCCGACAGTTCATGGGCCATCTCGCTCCTTGTTCCTCAACAACTCGGTCATGGGCGCGGGGTTCCCAGCCGCATTGCTTGGGGAACCATCGGGAGCACCTATATTCACTGCGAACAGGACAAAGCGCTTAGCCCTTTCCTTCAGGAACGAATGGCCGGCCGATGCACCAACACTGTCAGTTTGAACTCTGGCCATTCACCCTTCATCAGCCAACCTAAGTGGCTCGCCAAACTAATCTTGGGGATATAGGTCTCTCGTCCGGCCAACGCCAGACACCAGTGGGTCGAACCACAAGTGCGTCCGTTCAGGGATCCACCTGCAGCAACGCCCCACGGCTCGCCAGCGTCTTGTTTCGCTGATGCACGCGGTAGGGTCCGAGTATGGCCGCAGCACCTCCGAGGGTTCAAGACCACGCCCGCCGCAAGCTCTCAAAGTTCCTCAGACGTTCGAGCCCCGGATTGGGTGAGCCAATCACTGCCCTGCGGGACGCGGGTGGTCACATTCCACTACTCGAACTCACATGGCAGCGGCTTGACGAAGACACGTGGCGCATTACCGGGGTCGAAGACCAGCGGCTCGACAAGCGAATGGTGGACTCGACAATCGTTGAGTGCCGTGTGTTCTTCACTCCTGGCGAGGACTGCTATCTGCCAGGAATCGTCACTGCGCTTCAGAGCCTCCTCACACCTGAGCAGGCGAAGGCTAGGCGCTCCTTGAAGCAGCACGTGGCGCAGGTAGTCATCGGCCCGCGCATCGGGGCGTCAGGCCCGATCTTTCACTCGGGCCGCCTCGAAATGGACAACGGATTGGGCCCCGGCAAATTGCTTGGCAGCGATCTGGTCGCGATGGATTACATCTACGGGATTGCCCTGCACGAGGACGACGATCGTCTGGCCCGCCTAGAGAACGTGAGCCTCGAATCCGCGCTACAGGCAGTCGTCTACCACTTCAACGACCTTCTGCACGTGCTCGCGAACGTTCGTACTCAGATCGAGCATGATCTTGAGATGGGCTACTTCGAGCTCAAACCCTAGTTCGATCGCGCCGAAGAGTATTCGAACCGTCGTGCTCGAACCTGCCCGGTGAGGGATCGGCTTATGGAACGTTTAAAGCCGCGCGGTGCCAGGGGCTGACTGCTCGGCTGTGCGTGTCAGGAACCGGCCCGCGCGCCGGAAGTCACGGACGAGGAGCCCAAACCCCATGGCCATCACTCCCACGCCAAATACCATCAGCCACGCCGCAAGTGTGTCACCGCGCAAGGCGAAGTTGATGGCTTGAGGAAAGAACATGAGCGGAAAGAACGGTGCAAGGATGAGTTGGGTAGCAAGACCCTTTCGCAGTTGCACCGCCGCGGCCCGGATCACCGAGAGATGCTCCGAATCTATGGGTGCCTTCCCTGCAATCTGACGCCGGACCTGCTTTTGTTCCTCGCCTTCCAGGGAAAGCAGCACGTTGACCCTCCCCGACTTGGCCGCGGGTACCACCTTCTTCGCGTTATAGAGCAGCCCACCAACCACGACACCCAACACCGCAACGACGAACCCGAACGCCAGATCTGTCGGCCAGTCCGACAGTGTGCCACGGAGACCCAAGATTCCGACCGCGGTCCCAACCGCGACCAGGAACATTCCCGACGGGAAGTAGCGCGTGAAATAGGTTTTCACGGCCTCCCCCAGGCCGTTGTCTTCTATGCGCTGGGCTCTTCTTATAGCCTGTGCCCAGCGGTCGTTCGATTCAGCCATGAGATCGTCAAACCCGCTCATCGTCTTCTTCTTCCCCAAAGCACAAAACGCTGACAAGACGCCAAATGAAACCTGCTGATGCGTCCTGTCCAGATCCTCAAATCCTGAACTATGCGGGCCAATATGCCAATGGTTCGCGCCCGCTGTTCCTACTAAACGAGTCCGCTCAGGGGACAGCCTTCTTGCGGATTCGGCAGCCCCTCAGTCAGGGCAGAGATGATGCGCCGGCGGACTCTCCCTTAGAGGGTTCCCCTTCCGGACATGTAGTGGCCGTGCAGACGACTTTGGACATTTCGTGCAGTCAACTTCGAAAACTGACAACGTGACGGTGGGATTCCCAGGCACGGTGATCGACCGGCTAACGGGACGGAATGCGGACGGGCCGCTGTGACAAACATGGCTCGCTGCGTATCTGCTTCGCTAGGGTCATCTGCTTGATCAATTCGCTAATATCGGCACGCATAAATCCCCGTGCACACAGTCGAACGGGCGGGTTACGGTCCATGAGGCGAGGCGTAGCATTCATGTCTACAGGCTGGATTGGAATGGCCAGAGAGGGTGTAGCGCGTCATGAACGGTAAGTCGAGTAAGGAACCTTCAAAGAAGCGATCCTTCCCCTCCCTGAGCGGCGTATTTCTTGGCCTCATCCTTGGAGTCCTAGCCCTCGTCACTGAACATACTTCGCCGTTCTGGATCACCTTCAACGTCATCCTAAGTGTGATGACGTTTGGGTTCGCGGCCGCCAACATCGTAGGGTTGGCCGTCGTCAAACACCGCCGGTCGCCAAGGGCAGATCACTCCAACCCGTAGCGGATGAGGATCGGCTTACGGGCGCATCTAGCGGCAATACCGCACGTAGCCTCCGTTTGCGCCATAGTTGGAACGACGAGAGGGAGTCACATAGACATGGGGACAGAGTCTTACGTTCCGAACGAACTGCTATCACGGCTGGTTGGTGACCGGATGTATTCGGTCGAGTTCGTACTCAACGACTATGTGCAGTTGCGATTCGATGGAACATCGGCTGCCGGTCCTGTCACGCTGAACTGCTACGTATGGCCCGTCGTCAAGACTGTCGATCGTCCCTGGCATGAGCAGGACCTTGGCTACGCGGACGCGCTACGCAGATTGACCCCCGGCACAGTGACCTCGACGAGCGAAGCCACAGGTACAGGCATCCGCATTAACCTCGACACGGGTGCCATAGTAATTCATCCTGCCAAAGAAGAAATCTTCGTCGAGATCGCCGAACTCATGGGATTCCCCGATGGGCTTGGATGGTCTGGCGCCCAGGCGAGGACAGCTTCGAGGACCTGGCCTGACCGCAAGGCGTCCCGGAAGGGGTTCGGCTAGCGGGCACCAAGGGTGCGGTGATCGACCGGCTTACGGACATGGATTTTTCCAATGTGGATGATCTCGTGCTCGTGTCAGCGCAGAGGACTGCGTGATGCTTGGTTCAGTTGTCCGGGTACTGGTTCGGTGGCTGCAATGTCGCCCATCCAGGAGAGAGCTCGCAACGACGACAACCGCCATCTACCTGTCTTGTAATGTTTGTCTCGGCTGACGCTCGTCAGCCCATCACTCGAACTTTTGGGGAAACAAATGAATAAGATCGCGCTGCGCGGAATTGGCGCCTCGGCACTGTTGGTTTTGGGGCTCACAGCCTGTAGTGGGCCAATACCCTCGGTGGACGCTTCAGTTCCTGCATCTCCCACGCCGACGGAGATTCCATACCGAACATACCCCAAAGCTGAACTGATAAAGATGATCGGTGACGTAAGGGATTCCAACGACGTCCGCCTCCTCGTGATGCCAGACGACCGACTGGCGGACACCATGGCACAAGTTCAGTCTGTTATTGCGAACAGCACAGTACAGCCGGCCGTGTGTGCAGACTTCGCCACTGGGGGTGGCGTGCAGTTCGAGGAAGGAGCCGTTTTGAGCATCGGTGCATCCGCCAGCTCGAACAATGATTCCGCACAACTGCTGACACTAATTTCAGGCGTACCAGAGGAAAAAGTGAAGGCCGTGGCTGCGGACAAGGCCACCGAGCTGGCAGGTTGCACGGAGATTCAGATGTCAGTTATGGGGCAGACGATTAACGCCAGCACAAAGGCCATACCTACATCCGCCAAAACACCCGGAGCTGTTGCCTACCGCACCACGATCGGCGGTACAGGAGGTGCCCAGGATCAGTTGGTCGTGACGGCCGTTAAGAGCGGCGTGGTCTTGATCAGCCAGTCCGCTGGAAGCAAGGTGGCCGACTCCGACTTGTCCAAGATCGAAACCATGCTGGACCAAGCCGCAGACCTGATCAAGTAACCTCATCGGTCCGCGGTTGTTGTCGTTGCTGAAGGTGCCCAGCAACGACAACAACCAGCTGATTCGCAGGCCATCTAAAAATTGGAACTCGCCCCACCGCAAGCAGATAGCATTGCCAAGTGACCCCGCGTTGGGCAACTCCCAGCTGCTGCGGCGGGAAGGTGAACGGTCGACGGCGGGACGTCCCGCCGTCGACCGCTGAGTTGGGTGCCGCTGCCCCACAGTGCGGCAGGGAATCCGGAGCCCTACGAGGCCCGAGTGAATGTCCCCAGCCCGGTCCTGTCGTAGAAGTCCAGGGTAACGCTTGGCGAGGAGCCGCTGGGTGCTGCTGCAAACAGTGCCCCGGCCAGGCCGTTGGCGTTTTCGCCGATGGATTCGAAGCTGAAAGTGTCGCCGTCAAAGTGGGTCAGCGGGAAAGTGGTGGGACTGCCTTGCGGTCCCAGTCTCATGGCCAGTTTCCCAGCGTCTTCAAGGACAACAAGCTGGCCATAGTAGGAGTTGTCGTAGGTGCCCGTGTAGGCACTGTTTGCCAGGGCAGGAGAGGGGGTGGGCGGAGTCTTGGTGTAGTCGACCTCAGGCTTCTCGGACTCGTCAATTTGCTTGAACGCGCCAGCAGTGAATGGCAGCCAATCGACCGTGGGCGATCCGTGCTGGGCCGCATCCAGAAAGCCAGCGGCGATTGCTTCAGGAATCCCCTGCGGGCGCCCGTTGGTCAGGGCCACAATGGCCAGCTGTTCACCCGGAAGCATCGAGACGGCGGTGGCTGCGCCAAGATTAAATGCCCCGGAGTGTCCCAGCTGGACACGGCCCTGGTCGTCGTAAGAGACGTTCCAGCCCAGCCCGTAGAAACGGGAGCGGGCAGCGGGAGCCGACGCCGGACCGGAGACTACGTGGGGCACGTGGGTTGTTTGGAGGGCAGCCGCATCAATAACGGGCTTGCCCTCGAAACTGCCGTTTCCGAGCTGCAGCCGGAGCCATTGCGCAAGGTCCCGCACCGACGAACTGGCGCCCCCTGCCGGAGCTTGGGGATCGGCGTTGCGGCGGTATTTCGCCGCCCACTCCTTGTTCCCGAGCGGCACATGAAGGATGGCCTTGTTGGTGGCTTTCTCATAGTCCGAGTGGCGGTAACTGCTGGCGGACATACCCAGCTTCCGGAACAGGATCTCGTCGGCCAGGTCGTCCCAGGTCATTTTCATCGCATCGGCGGCTGCCTGGCCGGCTTCCGTGTAGCCGAAGTTGCTGTAGTTGTAGCTGGCCCGGAATGTATCAAGAGGCTCCTGATTAAGGTGGGCGAAGATATACGCCCGATCGAATCCGAGGTCCTCCAGCAGGTCACCCGAGCCCGTTTTCTGCCCGCTGCGGTGTGCGAGCAGATCAGCAAAGCTCGCATTCCGCGTGACGTAGTCATCCTTGAGCGCGAAGCTTTTGTTATGGCCAACGACGGCGTCGGCCCAGTTGATGACCTGCCGCCCCACCACCCCTGCCACCACGGTGGACCCCAGGGGCTTGGACACAGAAGCCACCTGGAACACCGTGTCAGGATCGATCTCCTCGGGCTTTCCGACCTCCCTGACCCCGAAGCCTTTGGAGTACACCACCTCGTCCCGGTACACCACGGCTACGGCCATCCCCGGCAGCCCGGTGCTCTCCATGGCCTCCTCGATCAATTCGTCGAGCTTGGCCAAGGCATTATCGACTTTCGGCCGGTCCAGCAGCGGCTCGACCTGCCGGGGCGGGGCCGGGAGCAGTGCTGCCGAGTCCGATGACACAGGCTGCACGGATGCGCCCGTGCAGGCGGACAGCAGGGGCAAAGCGGCAATACCGGCCGCCCCAATCCCGGCCGCCTTCAGCAGCGAACGTCGGTTCGGGGAAACAAATCCGGTGCTGTCCATGGACTCTCCCTTGAGCCGTCAGGCGGTGAGCGCTCCGGACCGAGCCGGCCGTCCCGTTTCCCTCCATAGTGAACCCGCGCACTGCAGCCAGGCAATGGATGTTGGCGAAGTTGGGGGGGACGTTGGGTACCGCTCCCCTACAGCGCCGACCAGCCGCCGTCGGACGCGAGGATGGCGCCGTTGACGTTGGTGCCGTCGTCGCTGAGCAGGAACGTGATGGAGGCCGCGAGCTGCGCGGCGGTGGCGGGCGTGGGGACGGTGGCCTGCATCAGCGGGCCGAGGCGTTCGGCCGCGAGCTGGGAACCCCAGTTGGCCACGATGCCGGTGATGGTGGGGCCGGGTGCCACGGCGTTGAAGCGCAGTCCCAGGGGCCCGTACATCACGGCTGAGTTTTTGGTCAGGCCCACGACGGCGTGCTTGGACGCAGTGTAGGCGGCGCCGGCGGCGGACCCGCGCAGGCCGGCCTCGGAAGCGACGTTGACCACGGAGCCGGTGCCGGCGTCGAGCATCAGCGGAACAACCGCGCGGGTGAGGCGCATGAGCGCGGTGACGTTAATCCGGAAGACGCGGTCCCAGAGTTCGTCGTCCACTTCATGGATGGGGGCGAAGTTGTCCATGATGCCGGCAACGTTCGCCAGGGCATCGACCCGTCCACCGGCGGCAGCGACCACGGCGGCCACGGTCTCTTCGGTGGAGATGTCGCCGGCGACCGGGACCAGGTCCAGGCCTCCGTTCTCAAGAATCAGGTCTTCGAGCCGTTCCTTGCTGATGTCGGCTGCGATGACGCGGCCGCCTTCCTTGGCGATGCGCAGGGCGGTGGCCTGGCCGATGCCGGAGGCTGCGCCGGTGACGATGACGGTCTTCCCGGCGAACCGGCCGTTGGTGGTGGTTTCCTGCCAGGTAGCTTCGTTGCCCATGATGTCCTTCCAGACGTTGACGGAGATAATGCCAACCACCTTATGACACTCTGTGTCATTATGTAAGGGTGAATACTGGTGGGATGCCTTCGGATGCCTTGACCACCGCCGCGCGCCCCACCGGGCGCCCGGTGACGATTGATCCCGACGCCGTGGCCGCCATCGCGCTGCGTCTGTTCGCCGAGCGCGGCTACGAGCAGACCTCCATGGAGGACATCGCGCGGGAGGCCGGCATCGGACGAAAGAGCCTGTACCGCTACTTCTCCAGCAAGGCGGAGCTCATCTGGGGCGGCATGGAGCCGGTGGTCGAGGCTTCCGGCCGGGTTCTGGATTCGGCCCGCGGCCAGGAAACTTCCGACGGCGACGTCCTGGCGGGGCTGCGGAAGGCAGCTGTCGCAGGGGTTTCCGTGATCCCGGACCTGGCGGTCACGCGCGGCCGGCTGCGGCTGATCGCCGAGCATCCCGAGCTGGCCAGCAGGAGCTACGAGTCGCTGGCACCGCAGCGCGAGCGCGCACGGGCGTACCTTGTTTCGGCAGGCGTAGGCGAGGACGAGGCGGGGTATCTGTGCGCCGCGTTTATAGGCGCCACGTTCGAGGCCTGGATGCGGTGGGCCGCGGGGACGGATCCCGATCCGGTGCCCTATCTGGTGGCGGCCGTCGCGGTGCTTCGGCCGCCGGCAGCCTGACCCACCCCGAGCAGATTCGGCCTCAGCACAGTGCCTTCAGAACTGAAGTATGTTTTGGTGTATCTTCACGTGCTAGATTCAGGGTTCCGCGCTGACCTTGCGGGCGCGGCAATTTTGGGGGATTTTATGCTGCTATTCGACCGCTTCCGGGCCCTATCGATTCGGGTCTTCCTCGTCATCGTGCTGATGCTTTGCCTAGCGCCGATTGCCCCATCACAGGCGGTGGCGGCACTGGCCTTGACGGCTCCCGTGCCGACCATCACCGGCACGGCAAAGGTCGGGTCCACCCTCACCTCCGTCCCGGGCGTCTGGGGCCCGGCGCCCGTCACCCTGGCGTATCAGTGGAAAGCCAACGGCACCGCAATCCTCGGCGCAACCGCGGCCACCTACAAGCCCGTCGCCGCCCACACCGGCAAGACCCTCACCGTCACCGTCACCGGAACCAAAACCGGCTACACCACCACCGCGAAAACCTCCGCCGCCACAGCCTCCGTGGCGCCCGCAGGACCAGGCGTCGATGTCTCGTGGCCCCAGTGCGGCAAACCCCTGCCCAAGGGCCAGACCTTCGCGATCGTCGGCGTGAACAACGGCCTGGCGAACAACACCAACCCGTGCCTGGCCACGCAGCTGTCCTGGGCACGCACCTCCGCAGGCGGGACAGGCCAGCCGTTGGTGGCGCTTTACGTCAACACGGGTAACCCCGGCCGGGCCGGATCCTGGTGGCCCACCAGCAATACCTACGCCGGGAAGACTGTGGCCAACCCGTACGGGATATGCAAGTCGGGTTCAGTCGGTTCAGCCTGCTCTTACATGTACGGCTACGCCAAGGCTTATGACGACGCCAACCTCCGCGGGATCAGCAACCCCGCCTCCTACATGTGGTGGCTGGATGTCGAGACCGAGAACACCTGGTCTGCAGACAAGAGCGCTAACAGGGCCGACCTGGAGGGCATGGCAGCCTACTTCGCCAGCATCGGAGCCAAAACAGGGCTCTACTCAACAAGCTACCAATGGTCCCAGATCGTCGGCACCGTGCCCTCTTCAAGCAACCTCTACACCCTGCAAAGCTGGCTCGCCGGCGCGAGCTCGCTGGCCTCGGCAACAATGAAGTGCGCGGACGCCCCGCTGACCGGCGGCGGCAAAGTCACGCTAACCCAGTACATCGCGAGCGGCTTCGACTACAACAAATCCTGCATCTGACCGTACCAAAACGCCAGCGGACGACGGCGGGAGGTCCCGCCGTCGTCCGCTTGAGTTTGTGTAGTTACTGTCTGTGGTGGCCGGCAGTGGCCACGATGGCCTTGCGCGCATCCGTCTTGCTTGCCGGGAGACCCGCGTACGTCCAGACGCTGGCCCGGCCGGAATCACTCGGAATGAGCTGGCCCTCGTACAGCTGAATGCTCGCTCCCGTGGGGCTCTTCCACACGCCGGTCAGTTCGCAGTGTGTGCCGGTGGCCTGCTGACGCGGCACGGACAGGTTGATGACGCGGCGTGCACGCTTCTCGGCCACGGGGATCCTCTTTTTCACAATGCCGCTCCTGCCGGTTCCCGGTAGGTGCTTTCGGGAACATCCGTAATGAACATGTGCCCGGGGGCGTGGCTGATGGCGTAGGCGGGCCTGGAGGCCATCACGGCGCTCTGCGGCGTCACGCCGCAGGCCCAGAAAACCGGCACCTCCCCTGGCCGGATCTCCACCGCATCCCCGAAGTCGGGGCGGTTGATGTCGGCAATGCCCAGATCCTCAGGCGACCCGACGTGGACCGGGCTGCCGTGAACCTTCGGCACTTCCGACGTGACACTGACGGCAGTTTCAACCAGTTCGGGCAGCATCGGACGCATGGAAACCACCATGGGGCCGTGGATCCTGCCGGCCGGGGTGCACTCCACGGCGGTGCGGTACATGGGGACATTGCGTCCGGATTCGGTGTGCCGCAGCGGGATCCCTGCACTGGCGAGCGCGGCTTCGAAGGTGAAACTGCAGCCGATGAGGACGCCCACCATGTCGTCGCGCCAAACAGACGCGACGTCGGGCACCTCCTCGACCAGTTCGCCGTCCACCCACACCCGGTAGGCGGGGATATCGGTGCGGATATCGGAGCCGGGCGCCAGGGCGCTTTCGTATTGTCCCGCCGGGATGACGTCGATGACGGGGCAGGCTTTCGGGTTCAGCCGGCAGAATTCTATGAATTCATCGGCGTAGTCTGCCGTCACCGCTATCAGGTTCGCCTGGGTGTAGCCGTCGCTCCAGCCGGAGGTGGGGGTGACCAGGCCATTGCGGAACTTCAGGCGGGCGTCGGCGGGGGCCAGGAGGGCGTGTGGCTGGCTCACTTGGACTCCACAAGTTCAGCAGAGGTCTGCAGGTATTCCTCATCCTCGGCAACGTTGGAGTCGCGGCCCAGGGCCAGGCCTACCAGGGTCAGGAGGCAGGCCACGCTGAGGTAGATGGCCACCGGAACCCAGCTGTGATAGGTGCTCAGCAGGAGGGTAAACATAAACGGGGCGATGGCGCCGCCGATGATTCCGGCGAACGTGTAGGCCAGTGAGCTGCCGGTGGAGCGGAGCCGCGGCGAGAACTGCTCCACGACGAACGCCGCCTGGGGTCCGTACATAAACGAGTGGCAGAGCAGGCCCAGCACGATGCCCACGATCAGCATGACCGGGGACCGCCCTTCGAGGATGATGAAGAACAGGTAGGCCCAGACGGCGGCGCCCACTGCGGCGATTGCGTAGACCAGGCGGCGGTTGATGCGGTCGGAGATGGCGCCGGCGAGCGGCATGGTGAAGAGCTGGAGGGCTGACCCGACCATCACGGCGACGAGAACCTGGCCGCGGTCGAAGCCGAGTTCCTGGATGCCGTAGGTGAGGGTGAAGACCGTGCACATGGCGTAGAGAACGTCCGGGCCGATGCGGCTGAGCATGGCGGCGATGAGGGGCCGGCGCTGGGTGGCGAGGACTTCGCGGATGGGGGCCTTGGGCTTGTCGCCCCGGGCTTCCATGGCCTTGAAGATGGGGGTGTCCTCGAGCTTGAGCCGGATCCACAGGCCGAAGGCCACCAGCAGCGCGGAGATCAGGAAGGCGATGCGCCAGCCGTAGTCCAGGAAGGCTTCTTCGGACAGGCTCAGGGTGAGGATGGCGAGTGCACCGTTGGCCATGAGGTTGCCGGCGGGCGGGCCGATCTGTGCGGCAGAGGCCCAGAATCCGCGCTTGTTGGGGTCGCCGAATTCGCTGGAGAGCAGGACCGCGCCGCCCCATTCGCCGCCGACACCGACGCCCTGGGCGAAGCGGAGGAACACGAGGATGGCGGGGGCGATCACGCCGATGTCGTCATATGTGGGGAGCAGGCCGATGAGGAAGGTGGCCACGCCGATCAGCATCAGCGTGATGACCAGGATCTTCTTGCGGCCGATCTCGTCCCCGAGCCGGCCGAAGATGATGCCGCCCACGGGGCGGGAGATGTAGCCCACGGCGTAGGTGGAGAACGCCAGCAGGGTACCCGTGACCGGGTCCGAGGCCGGGAAGAAGATGAGCGGGAAAACGATCGCAGCGGCGGCGGAGTAGACGGCGAAGTCGTAGAACTCCAGCGCGGTTCCGGTCAGGCTGGCCGCGAATGCCTTGTACATGTCCTTGCGCCCCACCGGGGGCTTTGCGTCAACGGGGGCCATTGCTTGGGGAGTGGCCATGTTAATCCTCCATGAAGAGAGTTGATGTCATCCGGGTCGGGATGGATGGTGCTCGTGTGCCTGCTTCTGCCCCGCCCGCGTCGTTGCAGGGTGGGACATTTGGGCGTCTGGCCGGCTTGCCGTCAGGGTGGCTGCGGAAGTCGAAACTGCGGCGAATCGTTGGATCGTAGAACAATCCTCTTGTTCAACAAGCTACGCGACGCAGATCACATTCGTCAAGGGGTTCGGGGGATTCAGTCGCCGCCGGCAGCTTCGGAGGCGAGGGCGGGGCTTCGCAGAAGGAGGCCGGCGCCGGGCTCCTTAGAGGGTCCCCGGCGCGGGTACGCGTAGGGCCCGGCTCTTTGGAGAACCGGGCCCTACGCTTACCACACTTCACGAACTGCATTTCAAGACATCAGATGGCCGGCCAGTTGCCAGCCGGATACCAGGCGAGGCTATTCAACCAGTTCGTCGTCAAGAACGGCCTTCAGCACATTGACGCGCATCGGAATCACGGAGTCGTAGTGTTTTATCCCACCGGACACGTGCTTCGAGAAGACGTCCTCGAGGAGCGAGGGCATCTCCTTCACCGTCTTGGTATAGCGCTTAGCGGCAAATTCAAACTCTGACCTGTTGGCCGTAATTGTCTTATTCAGAGTCTTCGCCTCATCAGCAATTGCCAGCAGTTCTGCGTCCGGCGCATTCCTCTTCTTGGCGTCGTCCGCCTTCTGCACCAGCTGGTCCTTGAGCACAGTGAACGTTCCGTAATCCCGTTCACCTTTAGCCGTGGCCGCCGCATCGACTTCAAGCTGCCGCACTCGCCTGTCGACCCTCCGGGCGTATTCAACATATGCAGGGTTCTTTGACTGCCCAAGCTGGTCAGTGGAACTACGACAGACGCCGGCAGCCTTGATAAGCAGCTCATTGCGCTCATTCAGGTTGGCCGCCCGACTACCGATAAAGATGCCGTTGCAACTCTCGTCGCCTTCTCTGAATACCGAATCAAACTGTGGATAGGAGTCGACGAGCCCTGCCATGAAGTCAACAAAACCCAGGTAGGAGTCTTCAAACTGGGCAACCGCCTCGCTGGCCTGGCCCTCCTTGATTCCACGGCCAGCCTTCAATGTCCCCATGGCGTCGCGAGCGGAAGTCTCGGCTTCTTTGAACGCGTCATGCTCGTTCTTCGATTCCTGCTCAGCCTTTTCCCGTGATCCGCCGGCATTTTGTGCTGCTTTATATGCCGCCAGGTACGTGTTCGCTGCTGGTTGCAGCTTGCTTCGCGCATCAACGAGTGTTTTTATCTGCTCGTCCTTGAGCTGCGTGAGGCTCTCCCTATCCTGCTGCCTGCCCAGGTTCGTCATTGTAACGATGACGGCAGCGATCAATAGCAGCGAGACAATAACGCTGGTTAGCACGATAACGTTCCTACGGCCTTTGCCGCGGATCAGACTGGAAGCCATGGCCTATCCCTCACTCTTCATGTCTGGATCCGCCGATTCAAGGCTGTCCTTCAAGATCCGTTCGAAGTCCGAATTGGATTTGTTTGCCTTATTAACAATCTCGGCGTATTTCGCCTTCACATCAGACTCGTACTTCGTCTGCGCTTCATTGAGGGGTTTATTAATCTCCAGCATTGCCAATAACGCCTTGGTGTGGGCAGCAAAACGTTCCACACCTTCTTTACTGTCCACCACGGCTTGTTGGTTTTCCCGCTGCTTGCGAATCAGCGCTTCGACTCCGGAGAGGAGCGTAGTTGTTTCCTCGTCGCTGCCCTCCTTGGAGGACGACAGTGCCGCCAGGCATCCATCTGCGGCCTTGACGTACTCCTGAGCGTATAGCTCACCGGCGACATTCAACTTTGAATGCAGCGACGCACAAGCTCCTTCAACGGATCGCGTAATGTTCGTCAGGTTTATCGCAAGCTGATCATTGTAGGTAATGACGGCACTGTACTCGCGCTTGAATCCGTTGAACGCATCGGCAACTTCCTGCTTGTCCAGTGCCGGCGACGACTCCATGCGTTGCAGGCGCCCTAGATTGATGCTCGATTCACGTTTCAACCGCCCGGCTTCCTGATCAAGTACCTGCTGCTTGTCCTGATCAGGGGCTTCTTCTGTGAAAGCATCCCCATATCGCGTTGAAAATTCGCTCACCAGAGGCTCGTACAGGTTCATCGAGTTGTCCAAGATGACACGTTGATTGTTCAGGTGGACAAGATCCGAACCTTCCGTACCGGCCGTGCGCGAACCAGCAAACCAGATACCGAGGACGATGACCAACGCTGCTATCACCGAAATGGCAATGATTCTCATGCGCCGCGCAGTGCGCGGTTGTGATTCCCCATTTGTATCCAAGGTCATGTCCTCCCCCAATTGCGACCTCGTAAACCGCGCCAGAACGCCGCGGCTTCCGATGCGGCGCACGTGCTGGCCTTTGTATTGCGGCCATGCCGGCTGCCCTGCGCATCGGGGCGTATGCTCGCCACCCTATCCGTCAGGATTAGCGGATGGTTCCGGACTCGCCGGGAACCCCCTGCCCACCACGAACCTCGGGCGCCACGACAGACAAGGGGACGACGGCGGGAAGCTCCCGCCGTCGTCCGCTTCTGTCTGGTCCTTAGTGGCGGAAGGGGACCTTCTCCCAGCTCAGCACATCCCCGCCATCTCTGCCGTTGCCGGCCACCGTGAACCTGACGTAGTTGGTGGCATTGGCCGATCCGTCCACGGTGATGCGCTGCAGGTCATCCGCGGCGGGCTGGCCGTAGACCTCCAGCCAGGGCGAGCCGTCCGCCAGCGGCTGGTTCTCGGCGAAGACGTGGCTGTCGCCGTTGATGAGATAGACCGGACGGTCAAAGCGATTTGTCTCCTCAATGATGGCTGCAACGATCTCCCGGAACCCGGAGACCGTTTCCGGGTTGGCAGCAGCCGCGGCGAGCAGCGAGGGATCAAACATGTCCGCCTGCGTCATCAACACCACGGCGCGGTCGTTGCGGCGCTCGGCGTCACTGAAAGTTTCGCGGATCTGGTCCAGGACCGCATCCGTCCGGTGCTCGACTTCGGCCAACTGTTCCGGCGTGGGTGTCGTTTCGCCCAGGCCACTCCACGGAAGCAGCGAGTTGTTGCTGCCCTGGACGTTCACCACGGAAAAAGCCACGCGGTTCTGGGTGAAGCGGACATTTTCCGGAAGCCCAAGCTTCTCCTGTGTCTTGACCGGCATGGTCGCTCCCAGGGTCTTGCCGGGCTTGTCGAAGAAGACCTCCCGCAGCTTGGCCAGCCGTTCCAGCGGGTTGTAGGCGCCGTTGTTGGTGCGGTGGCAGTCCACCCACTCGTTGTCGCCGGGTGTGAAGACCAGCGGGTGCTCGAAAGTGTCGAACTGTGCCCGGATGTTGGCGAAGTACTCGTCGGAGCAGACCGAGGAGCCGTTCTTGATGTCGCCCACGTGGGTGACAAACTTCAGCGCACTGTCGGCGTTGATGTCCTGGATGCGGGCGGGGAACTTGGCGATTTCGGCGTCGCCGTAAGGGATGTCGCCCATAACGCCGAAGGTGAACGCCTGGGCGTCAGAGGTGTTATTGGCTGCGTTGGCGGGCTGGGACGCAAGGAGGCCGAGCGCCAGGACGGCAGCCGCCGTCGTCGTTTTTAGGGTCTTTGAAGGCATAGCGATGTTCCTGTGTCTCACGGAGTACTCCTACGCATACGGGGGATTCTCCGCCCGGCCGGTTAGGGGTGCCGGGCAAAAGGGGGCGTAAAAAGACTGCTGGTTCGGGGAAAACGGTGAAGGACCTCACGGTTGCTGGAGGGTGAACTGGGAGGGACCAATGCCCGTGCCGTGGCGGCACGGCCAGCCTGCGTTAAGGCGCCCCGAGGTAAACGCTGACGGTGGTCCCGCCGCTGGGGCTGGACGAGATTTCCAGCCGTCCCCCGTGGGCGGCAGCGATCCTGGCACACGTGGCCAGGCCCAGCCCCGTGCCGGCAGGATCGCCTTCCCGGTGCAGGCGGACCAGCGGTTCAACCACCCGGCGCCGGTCCCCCGCGCCGATTCCCTTGCCGTTGTCCTCCACCCGCACCACAACGACGCCGGCTCCGGTTTCCTGCCCGGTGACGCTGATGACCGGGGGAACGTCCGGCCGGCGGTAAGCCACCGCGTTCTGGATCAAGTTCTGCAGCGCTACCCGCATCTGGCTTTCGTCAGCGTCGAAATCAAAGTCCTCGCACTGCACCACGGCGCCGGCTTCCCGCAGGCCCAGGCTCAGGTCATCGGCGACTTCCTTCACCAGGCCCGCCAGCGACAGCCGGGACCTGGACAGCGAACCGCCGATGGACGCGAACGCAAGCAACTCCTCCACCATGGACAGCATCCTCCGCGCACTGCTGCCCACGATTTCCAGGTACTCCGCAGCCTCCCCTGTCTGGCCCGATTCTGCGTCCGTGGCACCCAGCTCGACATAACCCAGGATGGAGGTCAGCGGATTGCGCAGGTCATGGCTGACCCGGCCGGTGAATTCAGCGAGCCGTTCGTTGCTGTCCTTGGCTTCATCCAGGGCGTCGGCCAGGGCACCATGGAGTGCCGTGACCCGCCGGGCAGCCAGCAGGCAGGTATGCAGGACGAAGGGGTCCAACGGCTTGGTCACGTAGTCGTCCGCCCCGGCCCGCATACCTTCGAGCACGTCCTCTTGGGCGCCGTGCGAGGTCAGCAGCACCACGTACGTATAGGAGGTTGTTTCGGCGGCCCTAATGGCCCGGCACAGGTCAAAGCCGTCGAGCCCAGGCATCATCAGGTCGGTGACAACCACCTGGGGACGCCGCTCCAGGTAAAGCTGCCACGCCGTGTCGCCGTCCGCGGCCACGATGCACTTATGCCCGGATTTCTCGACGGCGGCTTTCGCCACGAGCAGGGACCCCTCGTCGTCGTCGACAACCAGCACCGTCATGGCGGCCCCGGAGTTGCCCAGCGGTCCGGAAATCTTCGCGGCGTCCACGTCGGGGAGGTCCAGCCCGCCCGGCGCACTCCACTTCGAATCAACAGTCATGAGGCCCCCAGGCCATTTATCGTCACGAAGCCAGCCCACAATCGGTCCGCTGGACCTATCGTCCCACGGACCAAGCTGGCCTGGATCAAACCACCATCCGCCGTGGGACGCGAGGATGGCGCTCCAATTGCAGGGAGACCGTACGGATCAGCAGGCATAAGCTGATAACAGCACGTCTCTTCCAGCGCCGGGAGGTCATCATGGACACTGAAACCGCCGAAGTGATCGGTCATGATGTCACCACCATCACCTGCGTGTGCGGCAACACCGTCAGCCAGGACGGGCTGATTCAAGCCAACTCAGACGGCGTCCCCGTCCACAGCGGGGAGAACACCCCGGTCCCCGCGGAGCTGGCGGAATGGCCCGCGGATGAGGATCTCCACACCCTGTGTCCCGCATGCGGCCGCGTGTACCGTGATTCGGTCATCGAAGAGACAGGGACCGCGCCCGTCGCTTTCCGGGTCGACGTCAGAGCCGGCCGCATTGCGGATGCAATCCGGGTCCACTGGGAGATCAGCACCTGAGGGTCCGCGGTGCCCCCGTAAGAGAAAACGTCGTGAGCGGACGACGGCGGGAACCTCCCGCCGTCGTCCGCTTACCTTTTGTCAGGCGTTTCTTAGGGCGAGGTCGTAGTGATCTGCCATCAGCTCTACTGTGCGTGCCTGGGTACGGCGCGAATGACCTTGGACAACCAGCATCACCTCGTCGAAACCCGTTTGGGCATGAAGCTCCTCCAACCCAGCGGCCACCTCGGCCGCCGTTCCATGAAGGGCACGGTCGGTGTATTCCTCAAGGATCTGACGCTCGTGGAAGTTGGCCGCGAAGGCTTCCACTTCTTCAGGGGAAAAGATCGAGAAGGGCTTGCGCTGGAACATCCTTAGCATTCCCATGGCCGTGGTGGCCGACTGGCGCCGCGCCTCGACGGGATCTTCATCAGCAACCGCACCCACGCTGACCAGGCTGTACGGCTCGTCCAGGAACTCCGAGGGGCGGAATTGCTCCCGATAGATCCGCAGGGCATTCAGGACGTCGGCACTGCCAAACTGCAGGGCGAAGGCATAAGGCCGGCCAAGCCGGGCGGCCAGCTGGGCCGAGTAGAGCGAGGATCCCAGAATCCAGATGTCAGCCCCGGGCCCGGCCTGCGGGACCCTGTTCTGCTCCGCCTGCCAAGGACCCGGTACGGCGGGTACGTCCCGGTAGGGGTGGCCCTGCGGGAAGTTGTTCCCCATGAATCCAAGCAGTTCCGCGATCTGCTCGGGAAATTCGTCGTTCGCCGTGTGATGACGGCGCAGCGCCGCCGCGGTGGCTCCGTCGGTGCCGGGAGCCCGCCCCAGGCCGAGATCGATCCGCCCCGGAGCGAGCGCGTGGAGCATACCGAACTGCTCAGCGACGGCCAGGGGCGCATGGTTGGGCAGCATGATTCCGCCCGCGCCGAGCCTGATGTGCTCGGTCTCGCCGATGAGCCGCGCCACCATGAGCTGCGGCGACGGGATCGAGGCGCCGGGCATCGCGTGGTGCTCGGACATCCAGAACCGGTGGTATCTGCGCTGGTCGGCCAAACGCGCAAGCGATATGACCTCGTCGAGGGCTTCCTGAGCCGAAGAGCCGACGCCGGTCAGCGCATTGTCGAGCACCGACAGGACAAAGGGGGCAGTGCCGGAAGGGCATGGACGATTCATGAATTACCTCACTTATCACGGCATAGGGATATTTTTAACGTGATAGAACACAGTAAGAGGTTCTCACGGCAAAAAGCAACTGATACCGTGAGAGGTATGACAGAGGTCCCGCTTCCCCCCGCCCCTGGAACCGCCGAGCATCTGTGCCTGGCTTTGGCCAACAGCGTCGTCACGCTCGCAGCCGGGCAACGGGCCGATGAGCTGGACAGCCCGGACAGCGCCACCGCATGGCTCATTGCGCATGAACTCGCGCCGAAAGGCACGGGTTTGCTGGCCTACTGCCAGCTTCAGCTCACGGACCTGAGAGGGTACGTCCGGGAGGTGCTGATGTCGCACACCCAAGGCGTCGCTCCTGATCCTGGGGCCCTGGACAGACTCAACCGGGCCATGACCGCGGTTCCTAGCGCGGCGCTGTTGCGATACGACGCACATGAAGGGCTGAGCCGGGTTGCGAGCCATCCGGTGACGCAGCTCGTCGATCACGCGATGGCGCAGATTGCGGAGGACGCAGCTGCGTTACTGACGGGACCGGACGCGCATCGCGTCGCGCGCTGCGCGTCCTCACCGTGCGACCGGTTCATGGTCCGAACCCACGCCAGGAGGCAGTGGTGCTCTACACGTTGCGGCGCCAGGCAGCGGGCCAACCGCGCCTACGCCCGCAAACAGGTCAGCGCGACGGTTCCCGGTTGAGTCGGGCGTCGAAGTGGCGCCTGTATTCCGTGGGGGTGGTGGCAAAGGCTGTTGCGAAGTTTTGTCGGAGGGTCACAGCGCTGCCGAAGCCGCAATCAGCCGCAACCTGATCAACGGACAGGTCGGTGGTTTCGAGTAGCCGACGGGCAGCGTCGAGTCGCCGGGTGCGAATCCAGGCCGACGGCGTCGTCCCTGTTGATGCCCGGAACGCGCGGACAAAGGTTCGACGGCTCATGTGCGCCTGGGTGGCGAGGCGATCGATGCTGAGGGGCTCACCCAGGCGGCCCAGAACCCACTCGAGCAAGCGCGCCATCGGGTCATCCAAGGAGCGCCGCGGGGGCACAGGATGTTCGATGTACTGGGCCTGTCCGCCCTCCCGGTGCGGGGCGATGACGAGACTGCGCGCCACTTTGTTCGCAGCGTCTGCCCCGAGGCGCGACCGCACAAGATGCAGGCACGCATCCAGTGCTGAAGCCGTGCCGGCCGACGTCAAAACGTCACCGTGATCGATGTAGAGCACCGTTTGATCGAGGAAAACATCAGGGTGCCGGACAGCGAGGGACTCGAAGGCTTGCCAGTGTGTGACTGCACTGCGCCCCGAAAGCAAACCGGCATCGGCTACGGGGATAGCGCCGAGACAAAGCCCGAGGATTGCCGCACCGCGCTGGTGTGCGTCCTGAAGCACCCGGCGCAGCGAATCGTTGGGAGCGCGGCCGTCGCCGAACCATGAGGGCACCACCACGACGTCCGCTTCTTCTGCGGCTTGAGGGCCCTGGATCCCGCCGAGCTGATAACCCTCCGTTGTGCAGACCTGCCCCGCCTGGTCGGAGAAAAGAATGGTCTTCCATTCGGCGAGGCCCTGACGCCTGACTTCGTCGAAAACCATCTGCGGAACCGCGAGGTGGAACATTGTCACGTCGTCGAAGGCGTACACCGCGATCCGCATTTGCGTCCTCTCCACCACTTTGGCCTGATCCCATCGTATATGGGCATTCGGGCCACTGGTGGCCGTTGTCTGGAGAGCGAAGGATGGAGTGGCAGCCAACAGGCGGCCAGTAAACCACTAGTTTGGAGCCCTAGAACATGAGCACCCCTCGTCGCGCACTCATCCTCATCGACGTCCAGCAGCAGTACTTCAGCGGACCTCTCGAGATCCAGTATCCACCGCACCAGGAGTCCCTACCCATGATCGCCCGAGCTGTCGACGCTGCCACGGCCGCCGGGATCCCGATTGCGGCAATGCAACACAGTGCAGGTGAAGGTGCCCCGGTCTTTGCACCTGGTACAGCTGAATTCGAACTTCACCCCGACATCGAACGCCGCAGAACCGATGCATGGAAGGGAGTCGTGAAGCAGTACGGCTCCGTCTACGCAGGCACTGACCTCACAGATTGGCTGCGCCAGCAAAACATCGACACCGTCACCCTTGTCGGCTATATGACAAACAACTGCGTCCTGGCCTCTGCCGTCGAAGCGGAGTTTCTTGGCTTCAACACTGAAGTTCTCTCAGATGCCACGGGGGCAATCAACCTCGCCAACGACGCGGGCTTCGCGGACGCAAAGACAGTGCACACAACCTTGCTCGCCCTTTTGAATTCAAACTGGGCCGCCGTCAGCACTACTGATGCCTGGGCCGATGCCCTCCAAGCCCAGCAGGCTCTGAAGAAGAGTGATCTTGGCAGCTCCGCGATGGCCGGGACTGCGCGCATGACGCTGGCATAACCCCGCTAAGAGCGGACGACGGCGGGAACCTCCCGCCGTCGCCCGCTCAGTAGTGGTGCGGTGTCAGTTCTTGACGACCTCCAGCTCAATGACAGCCCAGGACAGCGCCGGCAGCGTCAGGCGCAGTTCGGAGCCGCTCGCCTTCGCGCCTTCCAGCGGCTTGAGCCCCACCTGGTTCGGATTGCTTTGGGTGTTGGCCGTGAAGCGGTCCCCGCCTTCCGGAATTTCCAGGACCTCGGCACGGATCACCCGGCGGGCGTCGAACCCGCGCAGGGCGACCTCGACGTCGGCGGCTTCCTCCAGGCCGCGGTTCGCGAAGAACAGTGCCACGCGACCCGTTTCCTCGTTCCATGTTGCACTGACGTCCACCAGGTCTGTGCCGCCGAAGCGGACATTTTCGTACTTGTCCGAGTCCACGGACAGGCGCAGGATCTGGCCCTTGGCCAGCTCTGCCATGCGGGCGAACGGGTGGAAGATGGTCTGCTTCCACGCCGGCCCGTTCTCCTCTGAAAGGATGGGCGCGATGACGTTGACCAGCTGCGCCTGGTTGGCGATCTTGACGCGGTCGCCGTGGCGGAGCAGCGAGTTCAGCAGGGTTCCCACCACCACGGCGTCTGTCACGTTGTACTTGTCCTCGATGACCCGGGGGTGCTCGCGCCAGCCCGCCTTGACGACGTTGTGCGGCTGGTCCTCAGTGTCCAGGCCGCGCTGGTACCAGACGTTCCACTCGTCGAAGGACAGGTTGATGTGCTTCTTGTGTTTACCCTTGGCACGCACGGCATCGGCGGTGGCGATGACGGACTCGATGAAGTAGTCAGTGTCCACTGCGCTGGCGAGGAAGCTGCCGACGTCGCCCTCGTTTTCCTGGTAGTAGGCGTGGAGGGAGACGTAGTCCACCTCGTCGTAGGTGTGCGTCAGGACCGTCTGCTCCCAGTCGCCGAACGTCGGCATGTTGGAGCTGGAGCTTCCGCAGGCCACCAGTTCGATGTCCGGGTCCACGAAGCGCATGGCCTTGGCGGCTTCCTGGGCCAGGCGGCCGTATTCCTCGGCCGTCTTGTGCCCGATCTGCCAGGGACCGTCCATCTCGTTGCCCAGGCACCAGAGCTTGATGTTGAACGGATCCTTGTGGCCGTTCTTGGCGCGGAGGTCGGACCAGTAGGTGCCGCCCGGGTGGTTGGCGTACTCCACGATCTCGCGGGCTGCGTCCACTCCCCTGGTGCCCAGGTTGATGGCCTCCATGATTTCCGTGCCGGCCTGGCGGGACCAGTCCACGAATTCGTGCAGGCCGAACGCGTTGGTTTCCACGGTGTGCCAGGCGCCGTCCAGCCGGCGGGGACGGTTCTCCCGCGGGCCGATGCCGTCTTCCCAGTTGTAGCCGGAGACGAAGTTGCCGCCGGGGTACCGGATGACGGTGGCTCCGAGCTCTTTGACGAGCTTGAGCACGTCCTGGCGGAAGCCGTTCTCGTCGGCCTCCGGGTGGCCCGGCTCGTAGATGCCGGTGTAGACGCAGCGGCCCATGTGCTCCACGAAGGAGCCGAACAGGCGGCGGGGGACTTCGCCGATGGTGAAGTCGCGGTCGAGGGTGATCCGTGCGCGGGACATGTGCGGTATCTCCTTGGTTGTGGTTCAGGTCTTTTGGTGAGTGGTAAGTAAGGTGCCGGATCAGGTTCCGGCGAGTCCCGTCGTCGCGACGCCCTTGATGATCTGGCGCTGGAAGAACAGGAAGACGAGGATCAGGGGCAGCGCCGCGAGGAGCGCGGAGGCCATGTTCTGCGCGTACTGGATGCCGTACGCGCTCTTGATGGTCTGCAGCCCCACCGGGAGGGTGAGGAGCGCGCCGTCGTTCGTGGCAATGAACGGCCAGAGGAAGTTGTTCCAGGCGCCAATGAACACGAAGATCGCGACGGCGGCCAGGATGGGCCGGGACAACGGCAGGATGATCTGGGTAAAGATCCGCAAGCGGCTGGCACCGTCCATCACCGCGGCTTCCTCGAGTTCGCGGGGAATCTGGTCGAAGAACTTCTTGAGCACAAACACCATGGCTGGGTGGATGACCTGTGGCAGGATGATGGCCCACGAGGTGTCGATCAGGTGCAATGCCAGCATTTGGTAGAAGAGCGGGATGATGAGGACCGGCGGCGGGATGATGATCGAGGCAATGATCACCGTCATCAGCACCTTCTTGCCCTTGAAGTCGATCCGGGACAGGGCGTAGGCCACCAGCGCCGAGATCACCAGCGTGATCGCCGTGATGGCCGCCGACGTGTAGAACGAGTTCCAGGTCCAGAGCGGGATGTTGCCGTCCTGGAACACCTTGACGAACGCGTCAGCGGTAAAGCCCGACGGCGGCATCCAGCTGACCTTGGGAGAGGCGGCATCCGTCTCGGTCTTGAATGCGGTGGCCGTGGCCCAGGCAAACGGAATCAGCCACAGCACGGCGATGAACGCCGCAACAACGAGCGCGGCGATCTTGCCCGCGGTCATCTTCTTGCGCGGGCGGCGGAGCCCCGCGCTGGTGCTGGTGCGTGCGGTGGGACGGGTGAGGGTAGGGGTTGCCATGGTTATGCACTCCTGCGGCGGGTGGTGACGAACTGCATGACCGAAATGAGCACGATCAGTCCGAAGAAAATGTAGGAGATGGCTGCGGAGTACCCCAGCCGGTAGCCGGTGAAGCCGGTTTCAAAGATGTACTGCACCACCGGGCGGGTTGATCCTCCGGGCCCGCCGGCGGTCATCTGGTACACCTGATCGAAGATCTTCAGGGATGCGAGGATCTGGAGGAGCACGATCATCACCGTGGTGGGGGTCAGCTGCGGCAGGGTAATCGAGAAGAACTGCCGCCAGGCTCCGGCGCCGTCCAAAGACGCTGCTTCGTAATGCTGTGCGGGGATGTTCTGCATCGCGGCCAGGTACAGCAGGAAATTGAACCCCACCGTCCACCACAGCGTGGCGATGACGATCGCCCACATGGCCACGTTGGGATCGTTGAGCCAGGCGACTTTGGGGAGGCCCATCGTGGCGAGGAAATCATTGAACAGGCCAAGCTGCGGGTTGTACATCCACATGAAGAACAGCGAAACCACTGTGGAGGCCAGCAGGTACGGGGCAAAGTAGGAAAGCCGCCACAGCCACTGGGCAGGCAACCCCACGTTCAGCAGGGCCGCCATCACCAGGGCCACGAGGACCAGGGGGACGGTGCTGATGACGGTGAAGTAGAGCGTGTTTCCCAGGGAGCGCCACATGTCAGAATCGGCCAGTGCCTCGGCGTAGTTCGCGAAGCCGATCAGGCTGTCATTGGCGCCGGTCAGGGATTTGCCCGTCAGGCTCATGTAGAAGCCGTAGAGAATGGGCCACACCAGGAAGACCAGGAAGAAGACCAGGAACGGGGCGGCGAATCCCCAGCCGCTCAGGTTGCTCCTGGTGCGGCTCTGTGAGGGTCGGCGCCTTGGTTGGGGTTGGATCCCTGGGGCGGTGTCCGGCTGGCCGGTGCTGCGCCGGGACGCTAGTGAAGAACTCATGAAGGACTCCTTTGTCGCTCGGTGCGCTTAGACCGGGTTGGGCCGGGAAAGAAGGGTGTTGGTGCGGTGCTCAAAGGCGTCCCAGCCTGCGGCCGCCTTATCGCGGCCCAGGAACACGTTCTGGACGTTCTCCGCAAAGTAGGTCTGCCAGTCCGAGCCCGAGCCGCTGAACCAGGCCTCGGGATCGTAGGCGATGATGTCCGCCGCGTTGGCGTAGTGGATCTGCGGCGTGAGGTCGCGGTATGCCTGCGACTGGACCACGGGCTGGTACGCCGGAATGTGCCCGGCTTCGGCCCAGGAGATAGATCCTTTGAGGACATCGCTCACAAACTTGTAGACGTCCCGCCGTTTCGCGTCATCCACATTCAGCTGCCGCGGCAGGACGAACGAGTGCGAGTCGGCGTAGGATGCCGGCGTTCCGTACAGCGTGGGAATGGTGGCGGCGTCCACCGGAAGTCCGGCTTTCTTGAGCGTGGGCAGTTCCCACACCCCGCTAAACAGCATTCCCGAGTCACCACGGGCGAACTCCGCGATGCCCGTGCTGATGTCGCCGGCCTTGGCAGCGATGGTGTCGTCAAAGAGCGACGCCATAAATTCCAAGGACTCAATCGCGGCGTCGCGGTCCACTTTCATCGGCTGGCCCGGGATCAGTTCCATGTCCGCACCATGCTGCTTGTAGAGCGTGTAGAAGAGCCGCCACATCTGGGAGCCGCTGCCGAGGTAACCGAAGGACAGGCCATGGGCCTTAGTGACCTTCTGCATTTCCCTGGCCATGGCCAGGAACTCCTGCGGCGAAGCTACTTCCTGCAGCTGCCCGTTGGCGCCGAGGACGCCGGCTTTGTTGGCGATGTCCGTGTTGTAGAACATTACGAACGGGTGCGAATCCAGGGCGATGGAGAACACCTTGCCGTTCTGCTGGCTCTTCTCCCAGATGCGTGGCGCAAAGTTGTCCGCGGTGACGCCGTGCTCGGCCAGCAGGTCCAGGTCCCAGGGGTCGATGAGCCCGCCGGGGGCGTAGCCGGGAACCCGGCTGGCATGCATGATCGCTACTTCCGGTGGCCGGCCGCCGGCCGATGCCATGGCCAGTTTGGTGTAGTAAGGCGGGCCCCAGGCCAGAACCGTGGGATGCACCTTGAACCCGGGGTTGGCCTGGTTGGCGCTGTTGATCATTGCCTGCATCTTGATGCCGTCACCGCCTGACAGCAGGTGCCAGAACCCGATGTCCCGCAGGCCAGAGGCCTGGGCGGTTCCGCCGCAGCCCGTCAGGCCGCCTGCTACCAGGACGCTGCCTAAGGCTGCCGCTCCTGTCAATAACTGCCGTCGGGACACTTGCTTCCCTAAAAATTCAAACTGCTTCACCCGTCACTCCTTTGGATGGGTCCGCGGAAAGGTCACTTCTTGTTGCTCAAAACTCCGGTTCCGGTGCGTCCCCGTTCCCGGGCTTATGCCTTCAGGAGGTGACGCACGCCTCACATTACATCGATGTAATGGACAGGGCAAGAGAAAATTGTTAGCGCCAACAATTGGTGCGTCGCTCTCGTTTCAGGTGCGGCTGCTGTCCCGCTCCACGATGGTGTAGTCCACGGAAACCACACGCTGCTCGTGGCCCCTGTCGGCCATCCGCTCGGTGAGCAGGCGCAGGGCTTCGCTGGCAATGGCGCGCTTGTCGAAGGAGACCGTGGTCAACGACGGCACCGCATAGCGGCCGTCGGCGATGTCGTCAAAGCCCGCCACCGCAATGTCTTCCGGGATGCGCAGGCCCCTCTTCCACAGCACACTCAGGGCGCCGATGGCCATGGAATCCGTGAAGCAGAACAGAGCCTCGGGAAGGGGGTTGGAGTCCAGGTAGGCAGTGAGCGCATCGGCAGCAGACTGCGGCGTCCACTTTTCGCAGGGAATCTGCAGTGACTCGTCCCGTTCCATGCCAAGGATCTCCAACGCCTCTTCATAGCCCTGGGTTCGCTGTATGGCTGCAGCCGATCCCCTGCCTTGGGTGGTTCCCAACACGGCGATCCGCCGGCGCCCGGGCTTCGCCAGGGCCAGAGTCATGTCGCGGGCGGCAGCGGCGCTATCGACGAAGACGCGGTCGGCAAGGCTTTGCGCAACCTCCCCGAGCAGGACCACGGGCGGAAGGGCAACGCCCACCCGGACGGCGCTCTCGTCCAGCACCACAGGGTTGAGGATCAGTCCGTCGATGAGGTTGGAGCGGGCGCGAACCATAAGTTCGTGCTCGCGCTGGGGATCAGAGCCGGTTTCCTCGATCTGTACGATCCAGCCCTGCTCGTGCGCCACGTCCACAATGTGGTGGGCAATTTCTGCCGAGTACGGCGTACCAAGATCGGGCAAGGCCAGCGCAATCACACCGGACCTCCCGTTGCGCAGTCCGCGGGCGGAGAGGTTGGGCACGTAATCCAGCTCGAGAATGGCCTGCTCCACCTTGGTCCTGGTGGCGCCACTGACCGGAACGATGCCGTTCATGACGTTCGAGACAGTCTTGGGTGAAACGCCGGCACGACGCGCGACGTCCTTGACGGTTGCGCGCACTGCTCCCCTTTCAAAGCCTTCTGGGCCAAAACATGGCAGCGGCTGCCGCTGCGGATGACCTGCTGACGATGTTACCGCCCTCCCCGGCGGGAGGCGGCCGAAGCGTCTTGACAGGGAAATTGTTAGCGCTCACAGTTGGTGGAGCGAACGTACCTTCACCCGAAAGCCGAGCACATGAAGAACTGGGCAGGAAATCTCAACTACTCATCAGCGGACGTTGTGCGCCCGGAGTCGGTGGCTGAGCTCGCCCAGGTGGTGGCGCGTTCCGGCCAGGTCAAGGCCTTGGGATCGCGGCATTCTTTCAACCGCATCGGGGACACCGACGGCGTGCACGTTCTGCTGGATGCGCTGCCACAGCACATCGACCTGGACTCGGAACGGAAGAGCGTCCGCGTCAGCGGCGGAGTGAGCTACGGTGCCCTGTGCCGCACGCTGCAGCAGGCCGGGCTGGCCATCCACAATCTGGCGTCGCTGCCCCATATTTCCGTGGCAGGGGCCGTCCAGACGGGCACCCATGGATCCGGCGTCAACAACCCCTCCCTGGCCGGAGCCGTGGAGGCCATTGATCTGGTTCGGCCCTCCGGCGAGCAGGTATCCCTGTCCCGCGCGGACGGCGAGGAGTTCCTGGGCAGCGTGGTGGGCCTGGGCGCCCTGGGCATCGTCACCGGCCTCCGGCTTGCCGTCCGGCCGAGCTTCAGCATGCGACAGCGCGTGCTGGAAAACCTGCCGTGGGAACGGGCGCTGGCGGATTTCACGCAGCTTGTGTCCAGCGCCTACAGCGTGAGTCTTTTCACCGATTACGCGGGCGATACCATCAGCCAGGTCTGGCTCAAGGCGCTGGACTCGGAGCCTCCCCTCGGCGAATTGTTCGGCGCCATGGCAGCCGCCGGCCCGCGGCATCCGCTGCCGGGGATGTCGGCCGAGAACTGCACAGGCCAGATGGATGAGCCGGGGCCATGGCTGGACCGGCTACCGCACTTCCGCCACGAGTTCACGCCCAGCAACGGTGATGAACTGCAAAGCGAATTCATCCTGCCGCTGGAGCAGGCACCTGCTGCGATCCAGGCAGTGCGGACCCTGGCTCCTGAGCTGGCGCCGCTGCTGTTTGTCTCCGAAATCAGGACCGGCGCCGCAGACGAATTCTGGCTCAGCCCCTTCTACCGGCAGCAGAGCGTTGCCCTGCACTTCACTTGGAAGCCGCTACAGCCGGAGGTGGAAGCCGTACTTCCGCAGCTCGAAGACCTGCTGCGGCCGTTCGGAGCCAGGCCGCACTGGGGCAAGCTTTTCACTCCCGGCAGTCACGACTGGGAATCCCTCTACCCCCGCCTTGCGGACTTCCGCTCGCTGGCAGCGGCGCACGATCCGGAGGGCAAATTCCGCAACGGGCTGCTGGACAGCGTCCTCGGCGTGCCGGCGGTGAGCTCGCGGTAGGTGGTTGGCGAGTAAGGGGAGACGTTGCGGCACCGCCAGCTGGTCGCTGCCACGGCTTAGGCGCTCCCGCACACACCACCAGTCCTCAAACGGACGACGGCGGGACACCCCGCAGGCGTCCGGCCGCGAGCTGGGATCCCCAGTTGGCCACAATGTTGGTGATCGTGGGGCCGGGGGCGCCGGCGTTGAAGCGGTCAGACGGCCGGCTGATGCTGGGTAATGCAATGGATGCCGCCGCCCCTGGCGAAGATGGCGCGCGCATCGACCGTCACCACTTCCCGGCCCGGATACGCCTGCTCCAGGATCCGGCGGGCTCCGGCGTCCGCGGGGTCGTCGAAACTGCAGGCGATGACGCCTCCGTTCACCACCAGATGGTTGATGTAGCTGTAGTCGACCCAGTCGAGCTCGTCGCGCAGCCTGTCCGGGGCAGGTACCTCCACGATTTCCCAGACACGGCCCTGCGCGTCCCGGGTCCCGGCGAGCATCGCGATGATATCGGCGGTGATCTGGAAGTCCGGGTGTGATGGGTTGCGCTGGGAGTGGACCAGCAGCACACCGGGCGACGGGATAGCGGCCACGATGTCCACGTGTCCGCGGGTTCCGAGTTCCTGCGAATCACGGGTCAGCCCACGTGGCAGCCAGATGACATGCGTGGCGCCGATAGTGCGGGCCAGCTCGGCTTCGACGTCAGCCTTGGTCAGGTGCGGGTTCCGGAACTTATCCAGCTGCACCGTCTCGGTGACGAGCACGGTGCCCAGACCGTCCACCTGGATCCCGCCGCCCTCATTGACCAGCGGGCTGTCCAGCAGCTCCGCACCGGCCTTCCTCACAACTTCCGCACCGACCCCGGAATCCTTGCCCCAGCTGGCCCATTCCTGCTGCCCCCAGCCGTTGAAGACCCAGTCCACCCCGCCCAGCCGGCCGTCGTCGCCGGTCACGAATGTGGGCCCGATGTCCCGCATCCAGGCATCGTCGAGGGGCGCTTCCACCAGGTCAATGCCAGCCGAAAGATAAGTCCGCGCGGCAGTCATGTCCGGCGGGTCCACGACCATCGTGACAGGCTCGAAATCCGCCACAGCATGCGCCACCACTGCCCACGCCGTGCGGGCCTCATGGGTTTCCTCCGCGGTGTGCCCTATCGAGGATCGCTCCGGCGGAAATGCCATCCAGACCCTTTCCTGGGGTGCCGTTTCGCTCGGCATCATCCAGGTCATGGCTGGTCCGCGGTCTGCTGCGCGGATACCGCCCCGTACGGACGGTCGAAATCGACGTCCCGGGTGAGCTCGGCATAGGTGTCGGGGCGGCGCGTGGTTAGGAACGGGAACAGGTCCAGCCAGTCCTTGCGCTGGTCCAGGTCAAGGTCGGCCACCAGGACGGCTTCCCGGTCCCGCGGCGCTTGGACCAGGACGCGGCCGTAGGGATCGGAAATGAATGAGGAACCGTAGAAGTTGATGTCGCCTTCGTCGCCCGTCCGGTTGGGGACCACCATGAACGTGCCGTTCGTGATGCCGTGGCCTGTGATCACGTGCTGCCACAGCGGTTGGTGGTCGAACTCCGGAAAGGTCGGCTCCGAGCCGATGGCCGTGGGGTAGACCAGGATTTCCGCGCCGGCCAGCGAATACAGCCGGGCGACCTCCGGGAACCATTCGTCCCAGCAGGTGGGGAGTCCGACGGCGGCCCCGTCCAGTTCCGCGGGGCGGTGCACGGGGTAGGCGTCGACTGCCGGCCCGCCACGGAAGTACGTGTCCTCGTAGTAGCCGGCACTGACGGGAATGTGGGTCTTGCGCGTGCGTGCCAGCAGCTCCCCCTGGGGCGAGACGAGGATGGCGGTGTTGAAGCCCAGCCCGTCGTTTCCGTCTGAGCGCTCGTAGAGCGAGGCGTGGACGGTGACGCAGTGCTTCCGGGCCGCATTGGCGGCGAACTCGAAGGTGGAGCCGCTGAGCAGGTCCTCGGCATTCCGGGCCGGGTTACTGCCGGCCCGGACGTTGGCAGGATATTTGGACAGCGTAAGTTCCGGCAGGAACACGGCCCTGGCTCCGGCGTCGGCGGCTTTGCCGATGGCCCCGGTCAGCACCGACCTGAGCTCGGCGGCGTTTTCGCGCCAGCGGTGCTGGACCAGGGCCACTCGGAGCGGCCGGCGGGTGCTTTCCTGGCTCCGGGCGAAAGAGGCGGGCGGTTCGGTGTTGGCGATGATGTCCAAGATGGTGCTTCCTAACGGGACCCTAGGGGTCCTTGCATAATCGCGGGATTCCGCTGGAATCGCGTCGTTTGATATGTGGTTGAGAGTTGGGTCGGTGGTTCATTTGCCCAGACCCTGTCCGGATGGTTCCTGCAGGGTCGTGGGGCGTGCTGTGGTGAGTGAGTCGATGGCCGTCGCCAACAGGGAACGCGCGTGGTCTGTGGTGATGAAACCGTTGAGCCAGCGGCCGGAGATCCCTTCCACCAAACTGGTGAGGATCTCCGCAATGACTGCGGCCTCGTCCTCGCTGGTGCCTTCGCTGGCGGTGACGATGGCCTGGGCGATCTCGCGGTTCCATTCCGCCGTTGTCCGGGAAAGCGGTTCCGCCAGCTCCTGTTCGAAGATGGAGCACGCCCGGAGCTCGTTCCAGGCCACCGAATTCCGGCGGACATCAGCGTCGTCCTTGATTTCGTCAAGGAGCAGGTGCCTGAAGTGCCGGGCGCGGTCTTCCGCGTCAGGGGATGAGGGGGCGTCGTCGTCCTTGCTGACCTGCTTGTTGATGTATTCAAGCGTTGCGGCAAGCAGGCCGGCCCGGTCGGTGAAGTGGTAGTACAGGAGGCCCGGCGAAACACCGGCTTCTGCAGCCACATCGTTGACCCGCATTCCCCGGACGCCGTTCCTGGCGATGCAGGTGGTGGCGGCGGTGAGGATCTTGGCTAGTTTGTCAGTCATGGTTTGACAGTAATACGTGCTCACCTTCCTCCCGTGCGGACTCCCTCGTTGCGGCGGGTTCGGGCCAGAACCGCAAGGCCAGCAGATAGCCTGCCGCTCCGATGATCGTGGACCCGATGAAACTGAGATCGATTCCCCCGGCGAGCTGCGAGAACGGCCCGGTGTACAGGGACGTGTCCGTCGCGAGCAGGCCGAAGACTGAACCGATGGCCCAGGGAATTACCGCGCGCAGGTTCCAGCCGTTGCTGAACCAGTAGCGTCCGCGCGGTCCGCTGGCCCGGAAGAGCTGGAGGTCGGCGGCGTGGTACTTGCCGCGGCGGGCGATCAGGAATCCCAGAACGTTGATGGCAACCCAGGGTCCGGCGACGCCGTTGAGGACCAGTGTCATGGCCGTAATGGAGTCCACCGCGTTGAAGACGAAGACACCGACGTAGAGAAGACCGACTGCGATCACCGAGGTGATGAGGGTGGTGTGGATCCGCCGGAGCCTCGGGAAGAGGGCTTCGAGGTCCAGTCCGCTGGCGTAGAGGTTGAGCACGCCTTGGCCGAGTCCGCCTGCCAACGCGATGATGAGGATGGGCAGCAGATACCAGGCCGGGGATGATTTCACGAGATCGGCGACGTACGAGCCGCCAAGCTCCGGCAACGCCGAGGCCGTGAAGGCGCCGAAAAGGGCAGTGACGAAGAGCCCGAGGAAGACGCCGAGGCATGCCGAGGTCACCACCGAACGGTCCGAGTGCCTGGTCCGCGAGATGCGCCGGCTGTAGTCGCCCAGTGTGGGTGCATAGGAGAGGGGGCCGCCGACGGAAACGACGGCCGAGAGGATCCACGTGGGCCAGAAGTCGCCCAGGAGGTAGTCGGCATGGACTGTTGTGGGGCTGAACGTCGGTGCGAAGGCGACGACGCCGATAAGGAGCAGAACGCCGACGACGGGTGCGACCCACTTCTGCATCGCCACCACGGTGCCGTGGCCGAAGAGCGCCACGAGAACAATTTCCACGGAGATTACGGCGTAGCCGATGGCGAGGGTGACGCCGTCGACGGGTATCCCGAGCAGCCGTTCGGCGGCCGCAACCAGCGCGTCGCCCGAAGTCCAGACCGCGATGGCGGCGTAGGCAAGAGCGAACACCAGGGTCAGGGCGGAACCGATCAAGCGCCCGCGGGTGCCGAAGTGTGCGGCGCTGGAAACGGTGTTGTTGGTGCCGGTCCGTGGCCCCAGGAGGGCCATCGGGGCGATCAGGGCTGTACCAACGAGGAGACCGGTGAGGCTGGCCGTGGCGGCGCCGACGAAGTCCAGGCCGAAGGTGATGGGAAGCCAGCCGAAAACGATGACCGAGAAGGCGAAGTTGCCGCCGAAGAACACGGTGAACAGGTTCCGGGGGCGGGAGGTGCGTTGTTCGTCGGGAATGAACTCAATGCCGGCCGACTCAATGCGGCCGAAGCGGTCCTTGTGCGCGGATGCGGCACCGACGGAATCCGCGTCTTTGCGGAAGCGCGTGCTGATCATGGCAAGCCTTTCGTGAGCTACATCACGTTGATGTATTGCATCAACCATAAGCCTGACTGAATTTTCAGTCAATAGCTAATCTACAACACGCATCTCCGCCACCATGCAGCACCGGACGGGTCGGAGCGGCCGGCGTTCGGCTGGGCAGCCGAAACCTGCTGGCGACTGGCGGAACCGGGGTGGGGCCTTGCCGTGGTGCGCGGACGACGGCGGGAGGCCCCCGCCGTCGTCCGCGGGAGCTAGTGCCGAACAGCCTTCTATTTGACCCAGTCCGTCTCGCCGTAGGGGCGGCCGCGGAAGTGGGCGCGGAGGTACTCCCCCACCACGGCAGCGCCCAGGTCCCCGACGTCAGGCGCCACCATGCGGCCGCCGACCCGGCGCACCATGCGCTGGACGAACCGTTCCAGGCCGGGGTCATCGCCCAGCCGGAAGAAGGTGACCTGTGTGCCGGCACGCCCCAGGCGGTCCAGTTCGGCCACGGTAATCCGGATGGTCTCCGGGTCCGGCGGATAGTCGAACCAGGTCCCACCGTCGGCCAGCAGGTGCGCGGTGGGTTCGCCGTCGGTCACCACCAGGAGGACCGGCTGCATGGACGGGTGCTTGCGGAAGAACCGGCCGGCCACCAGTAGGCCGTGGTGCAGATTGGTTCCCTTGGTCTGGAAGGGCGGCAAGGCGGTGAGCTCGCCGATGTCCGTGGTCTGCGCGTAGCGGCCGAACGTGATCAGCTGCAGCCGGTCGCCGCGGAAGCGCGTTGAAATGAGGTGGTGCAGGGCGAGCGCGGTGCGTTTCATGGGCACCCAGCGCCCTTGGGCGGCCATCGAGAAGGACACGTCCACGAGCAGGACCACGGCGGCCTGTGTGCGCGCCTCCGTTTCCGCCACCTCGATGTCATCCGCGGCGAGGCGCAGTCCGCGGCCCGGGTCGCCGCCGTCGGCAATGGTCCGGCGGATCGCGTTGGTGATGGTCCGCGTGACGTCCCACGGCTCGGCGTCGCCGAACTCCCACGGGCGGCTGGAGCCGGTCTGGTCCCCGGCCGCCCCGGCAACTCGTGTCTCCCGGCGCCCCTGCCGGCTGGAAAGCTGCCTGGCGGTGTCCCGCAGCAGCGCCCTCCCGAGCCGCCGCATGGACTGCGGCGACAACCGGAGATCCCCGTCGGCCCCGCGTTGGAGGAATCCGCCGTCGTGCATTGCCCGCTCGATCTCCGCAAGGGTGCGGGCCGTCACGGCGGCATCCTGCCCGAGCTGGCGGGCCAGGGCGTCCAGGTCCAGGTCGTCCAAGCTGGACCCGTTGTAGGACTGGGAGAGCTGTTCGGACAGCTCGTCCAGCTCGGCGATGTCCTGCAGCACGCCGGTGCCGTCGCCAAGGCCAAGCCCTTCCTCACCCTCAAAGCGTTCGGAGCCGGTCCAGTCCTCGCCGGGCCGCAGGGCACGCAGGGTGTCGTCGAGCTGGCCGAGCTGGGCCATGAGCTCGGGCGAGCCGAACGCCTGGGCGGACAGGCTCATCAGCTCCTCCCGCTGCTCCGGCGACATGGATTGCAGTAACCGCTGGGCTGCGGCCGCCCGCTGGGCGAGGGCGTCGATCAGCTCCTCCACCGATTGCGGATTCTCGGGAAAGAACTGGCCGTGCTTGGCCATAAAGTTCTGGAAGTCCGCGTCGGTGTCCTCGCCCCGCCGGTGCTTGTCGAGCAGCCCGTTGAGGTCCTGCAGCATCTCGTTGACGGCCGCTCGGTCCTCATCCGTAGCGTTCTCGAGGGCCTGCTTCATGCCGGCGAACCGCTGGTCCAGGACCTCGCGGCCCAGCAGGTCCTTGATCCGCTCGTAGGCCTCCCGCGCCGTGCTCGACTGCCAGTCATACGAGGCAAGGTCGTTGACCGCCGCGGCCGTGGACCGTGGCAGGTTCTGCAGCTGCATCTCCCGGAAGGCGCGGTCAGTGTTGTCCATCATGGCGTCGCGCGCCAGCTGTTTGCGCTCCTCCAGCACCGCGGTTTCCAACAGCTTCTGGACTTCGTTGAGTGTGCCGTCCAGCTTGTGCCGGTCCAGCAGGTCCTTGCGCCGCTGCTGGACGCGGCCGGCGAGGTCGTCGAGGCCTTCCCGGCTGCGGCCGCCGCGCCGCAGGTACTCCTGCAGGGCGTGCCGCGGCGAGTAGCCGGCCATCACGTCCTCGGCGACGGCGTCGAGCGCCTCCACCAGGTCCACAGGCGGAGCGAGCGGGTCAGGTCCGCCCCTGTACCGGCTGTACCTGGACCGGTTATGAACGCTCATGGGCCCTCCTCTGCCGGCTGCTGAGCGGCTTCGTCAGCCGTAAATCGTCGCCTCGTCGTCGGACTCTTTGGCGATCCGCCGGGCGAGGTAGAGGCCTTCCAAAGCGAGTTCGACGGCGGCGGCTCGCTGCCCGTCGTTCGTCGCACCCAGGCGCTCACTGATTTCGTCGTAGAGGCCGGAGCCGTTGAGGTTCGGGAGGTTTTCCAGGAACTCCCGCGCGGTGACCAGTTCCCCGGTGGTCACCGTAGTGTGGCCGTCGAGCGCGGCCACCAGCTGTCCCATGTCGATCCCATGGAAGTGCGCCCGCACGGCTTCGGCGGTGGCCATGCGCAGGAGGTGGTCAAGGATTTCCTGTTCACGCCCTTCCTCACCGGACTCGAACTCGATCTTGCCGCCAAGGACTTCCACGGCCGCGTCCAGGTCGATGATCCGGGCCACGGCCTCGTCCTCGCCGCGCACACTGGCCCTGCGGAGGGCCGCCGCGGCGACCGTTTCGGCGCCCGCGATAGCGAACCGCGCGGACACCCCTGAGGTCTGGTTGATCGCCGGGGACTGCCGCAGCGCCCGGGTGTAGCGGGCCAGGATCTCGAGGATGACGGGCGGGACGCCCGCCACCAGGTGCCCCTCCTGCCGGATGACGGCCACCTCGTCGTCGAGCTCCAACGGATAGTGAGTGCGGATCTCGGCGCCGAAGCGGTCCCGCAGCGGCGTGATGATCCGGCCGCGGTTCGTGTAATCCTCGGGGTTGGCGGACGCGACCACCAGGACATCCAGCGGCAGCCGCAGCACGTAGCCGCGGATCTGGATGTCGCGTTCCTCCATCACGTTCAGCATCGAGACCTGGATTCGCTCGGCGAGGTCTGGCAGCTCGTTGATGGCGATGATGCCGCGGTTGGAGCGCGGGACCAGGCCGTAGTGGATGGTTTCCGGATCGCCCAGGCGGCGGCCCTCGGCCACCCGCATCGGGTCGACGTCACCAATCAGGTCCGCGACGGAGGTGTCCGGCGTCGCGAGCTTTTCGACGTACCGTTCGGAGCGGTGGCGCCACGCCACCCGCAGCCGGTCCCCCTCGGTGAGGGCGCGGGCACGGGAGTGTTCCGTTATGGGTTCGTACGGGTGTTCGTTGAGTTCCGAGTCCTCGATCACCGGCGACCACTCGTCCAGCAGCCCCGCCAGGGTGCGCAGCAGCCGGGTCTTGCCCTGCCCCCGTTCGCCGAGCAGGACCACGTCGTGCCCGGCAAGCAGCGCCCGCTCAAGCTGGGGAAGGACGGTCCGGCTGAAACCGAACATCCCGGGCCAGGGGTCACGGCCGGCGGCGAGCGCGGCGAGCAGGTTGTCGCGGATTTCGCGGCGCAGGTCCTTGTGCACGTGGCCGGAGGCACGCAGTTCACCAACAGTGAAGATTTCGGGGCGATCACTCACTCCTCTACGGTAGACCTCTACCGGGCCGGGAACGAGGGATTTGTTCAGATTCCCTGCTCACGGGGCGCTGTGCCGCATACGCTGGTGCTGATGACTGCAGCCATGCCGCCGGAATCACCGGCACCTACATCGGGGTCGCCGTCGGGTCCGCCGGGAACCCTGATGCTTCTGGTGCGCCATGGAGTGACGCCGACGACGGGCAGGGTTCTGCCCGGACGCGCGCCGGGGTTGAATCTGTCCGACGGCGGCCGGGCCCAAGCTGAACGGGTCGCGGAGCGCCTCGCGGACTTGTCTGTCGACGCCATCTACTCCTCGCCGCTGGAGCGCGCCCGCGAGACGGCGGAGCCGACGGCGGCCCGCACTGGACGGGAAGTGAAGTACGACGACGGCCTGCTCGAATGCGATTTCGGCGACTGGACCGGGGCTGCTCTGGCGGACGTGGCCGCCCTGCCCGAGTGGCAGGCCGTGCAGCACAGCCCCTCGACCTTCCGTTTCCCGAACGGCGAGAGCTTCACGGAAATGCAGGCGCGGATCGTCGGATCGCTGGAGGCACTGCGCACAGCCCATGTTGGGGGCGTGGTGGTGTGCTTCTCCCACGCCGATCCCATCAAGGCCGCCGTGGCCCACGCCCTGGGCACGCCCCTGGACCTCTTCCAGCGGATCGTCATCAGCCCGGGCTCGGTGTCAGTCATCTCGTTTGTGGACGGTCAGGCGCCCGCCGTACTCATGGTGAATTCGACGTCGGAACCGCTGAGCGGGCTGAGGGGGCAGTGAGTTGGGGCAGCCGGTGTCCGGCCGTGAGCTGACCCTGCTCACCGAGGGCAGCGTCGAGCTGGTGGGACGCATTCCGCGCAGCAGCAACGAGACGTTCCTCGTCCAGGTCGCCGGCGCGGAGGAAACCGCGTACGCGGTCTACAAGCCGGAGGCCGGGGAAAAGCCGCTGTCCGATTTCGAGCCCGGGCTCTACCGTCGGGAACGCGCGGCCTACCTGCTCAGCGAATCGCTGGAGTGGGGGCTCGTGCCGCCGACGGTGATCCGCGAGGAGGCTCCGTTGGGGGTCGGCTCACTGCAGTGGTTCATCGAGTGCGATTTCCGGGACCATTACTTCACGCTGTTCGCGGAAGCACCGGAGACGCACTTTGAGCTGGCCCGTATCGCACTGTTCGACTACGTTACGAACAACACCGACCGCAAGAGCGGGCACGTGCTGCGCGGCGAAGACGGCCGGGTGTGGGGCATCGATCACGGGCTGTGCTTCTCGGCCAGCTTCAAGCTGCGCACCGTGATTTGGGACTTCGCCGGCGAACCCATCCCGGACGCCCTGCTTGAGGACATCGCTCCACTCGCAGAGGCCTCGCCTCCAGACGTGGCTGAGCTCCTCGACGGCGAAGAGGTCGCGGCCCTGGAGCACCGGGTAAAGCGCCTGCTCAGCACACAGGTGCTGCCGGTTGACCGCACGGGCATGCGGTACCCGTGGCCGCTCGTTTAGGTCGCACCCGGGTTTCGAGCCCCAACCCCAACCCCAACCCCTCATACGACAATGACCGCATGACCCACGAACCTCAACTGCCCGCCGCCATACCGGCGCCACAAGCGGCCCCTGACCCCACTTTCGAAGCCGCTTATCAAGCCGCCCAAAAGAGCGCCAACGAAGGCGGCATTCCCATCGGGGCAGCACTCGCCCGTGACGGTGTGGTCATCGCGAGCGGACACAACGAACGAGTGCAAAAACGGCGATCCGATAGCGCACGGGGAAATGTCCGCACTTCGCGCAGCCGGCCGGCAGAAGAGTTACCGGGACACCACGCTCTACACCACGCTGGCCCCCTGTGCCATGTGCACCGGAACCATTATCCAGTTCAACATCCCCGGCGTGGTGGTGGGTGAAGCGCGCACGTTTGGCGGCGAGTTCGAGCTTTTACGATCACGTGGTGTTGAGGTGGTGGTCCTGGATGATCAGCGGTGCGTGGACATGATGCGAACGCTCCAGGAAAACAACCCGGACTTGTGGGCGGAGGACATCGCAGAGGACATCGCCGAGCAGGACTAGTGCGTGCCACTAGACCAGGGTCTGGGGCGCGATTGGTGAGTTGAAGGGGGCAGGTGGACTGGCGAGTGCCTGATGCTCACCGCGAGGTGCAACGGGCCTCGCACATCTGGGTGAGGTGCGTCCGGGGCAGGGCCGCAAGCCGGTTGTTCCCCAATCGACGATTGACGAGATCGTTGATCTGACAAGTAATTCCAAGCCTGAAGGCCAAACGCATTGGTCCGTGCGAACCATGGCGGCGAAGGTCGGAGCGAACCCCGGCCCTGGCAGCTTCTGATCAGGGAATGATTGACAGCCTCGCCACGGCGGCAATATCCTGCGGGGTCGTTCGACAGCACCCGCCAACGAGCCGGGCACCAAGTTCACGCCAGATGGGCGTTCCCTCCGCAAGGCTTGCGGGCTGCTTCCTATCGGGGCCCGAAGCGCTGTCCCCAGCCGCGGCCTGCCCCCACGTTTTGGTGACTGCGTCATAGGTTTCTCCCGAATTTGGATATGCGATCAGGGGCATGTGGGTGGCCTTGCCCAGGGCCTCCAGGGATGGGGAGACCAGGTCCAGCGGCACACAGTTCACGCCGATCGCCACCGCGAGCGGCTGCTCCATACAGAGCTTTGCCACCTGCGCCAGCGGCGTACCGTCGCTGATGTGCCCACCGTCCCGTAGCGTGAAGGAGAGCCAGGCTTCGACGTCGAACTCTTTCATGAGTGTCAGCAAGGCCTCGGCCTCGGGCAATGAAGGCAGCGTCTCACAGGCAAGAAAGTCTGCTCCGGCCTCCACCAGCGCCGCGATTCGAGGCCGGTGGAACTCCAAAAACTCGTTTCGGCTGAGGAAGTAGTCTCCCTGGTATTCTGATCCGTCCGCGAGGTACGCGCCGTAGGGCCCGACCGATCCTGCAATCAGCAGGGGGCCCGCATCCGTGTTTTCGGCCATGTACTCGCGGCGCGCCTCGTCGGCCAGGCGCACACTCAACGCCACATATCGCAAGGCCTCTTTCTCGCCGATGCCGCGCCGCGCAAATCCCAACGGTGTGGCCTGATAGCTCGCCGTGATGGCGACCGAGGCTCCGGCGCGGAAGTAATCCTGGTGTACGCGCTTGACGAGCTCCGGCTGTTCCAGAAGGACTTTAGCCGACCACAAAGGATCTTGCAGATCGCAGCCGTGCGCTTCAAGCTCGGTGGCGAGTGCGCCGTCCACGGTCAGGTTCGCTCCGGCATCGAGGATGCGGGAGAGCTTGGTGTTACTGGGCATTGTTTAGGGCTCCAAGCGGTTCGGTTCGTTCTGGCCTGCCGGGCGGACGCGGCGACTCGTGATCCGGCAATGCAAGTTATCACAACGTGCAGTGACAAAAGCGCGGCACAGCCCCGGGCTTGCACATGACGGTCCGCAGTCCTTTAAGGCAACCTGCCCTTTCCGGCCCAGTCACGCCCCAAGTCTGGCGATGTGCCGGGGTGAACATGAATGCCTCCATCCCAATGTGTGCGTAATAAGCATTTTTAGATGCTTGTAATGACCATCACTCTATGTCACCATGGCATTCAGACACCCTTTTACGAACCGCTCAGGAAGAGGCTTCCCTTGAAGATTGAAATGAAATCAGTACGTAAGCTGCGTGTGCATTGGCCCATAGCTCCGGAATCCTTCTCGCGGCTCGCCAAGGGCGGCGTAGAAGCATTCGAGGATGAAGCGGGCATCGTGGCCCTGCTCCAAGCTTTGTCGGAATCCCCGGACTTAGGGGATTTTGGCAACTACAGGCATGTCTTCGAATCGGCTTTGGGTTTCGAGGGTTTCACCTGCACTGAAGGTGCCAACCCTACGTTGGGGCAGGTGGGCCAGCGCACAATTTCGCCTACCTTGGTCTTCACGACGTATTTCGATGCGGCGCTAGATGACGCTGCCGTGGAGCGCTGCCTCCAGCACATCGTGGAGATCCATCCCTGGGAGGTACCGGTCATCGAACTGACAGGGCCAATCAGCGTCTCCAGCACTGCCCTTCCGGCAGTCCTTGAGAGCGAGGCCGCATCATGATTGAAGCAACCACGACCGGATTTTGGGACGGTCTGCAGCCGCTGCTTGCCGGCAGGTCATTTACCGACCTGACACACGCCTTCCACCCTGGCCAGCCGCATTTCCCGGCATTCCCCGACGAAGTCAGGGAACCCCTATTCGATCTGGAGAAAGGCGACGGTTTCACTGCCCACCGCTATTCGATCATCGGCCAATGGGGAACACACGTTGATCCTCCCTCGCATTTCATCCGCGGGGGACGGACCTTGGACCAGATTCCTGTGGAGGACATGGTCCTTCCGCTGGTGATCCTCGACATCACCGCGCGGGTCATCGCAAATGCGGACGCCACACCCACGATGGAGGACGTTCAGGCATGGGAGAGCCGCAATGGTGCCATCGCACCGGGGGCATTTGTGGCGTTGCGGACAGGGTGGAGTCTTCGTTGGCCCGACGCTGGCGCCATGGCAAACAGGGATGATGAGGGTGTCAGCCACACGCCGGGCTGGTCGCAGGAAGTCCTTTCCTTCCTGATTGAGGAGCGGTCGGTTACTGCCGTCGGTCATGAACAAACGGATACAGACCCGGGGCTGGCTACTTCCCGCCAGGATTTCAGCCTGGAGACCTATGTCCTGGCGCGGAACCGGTGGCAGATCGAACTGATGGCGAACCTGGAAGGACTTCCGGAAGCGGGCGCGGCCCTCATTGCGAGCTGGCCTAAGCCCCTGCGAGGCAGCGGTTTTCCTGCCCGGGTCTTCGCCATCCACTAGGACCGGTTCGTCCAGTGACTAGAATCGGATCCATGTCTAAGACATCCAGCATGGGCCGGGGAATCATGGCAGTCCTAGCGGTCGGCTCCCGCAACGCAGGAGGCCTGCCTGGCGGAACGGCCACTGATATAGCAGCCGATCTGGGCAAGGACCGCAGCCAGGTTTCGCGCAGCCTGCGGACCGCCGAGCAGGAGGGGTTTCTGGCACGCGGAGACCATAGGTCCTACACCTTGGACTGGTCGCTCCTGACCGACGCGCAGCTGTTGACAGAGCAACGGCTGCAGACCGACGGTGTGACCGCCTTGGAAGGCTTGGCCGGTGAAACTGATGAAGGATGCTTCCTTGGAGTTCTGAGCGGAGACAGTACGGTCACCGTCGGTGAGCGCGTTCCGGCAAGTAGCAATATGGTCGGTTCTTGGCTGGGCCGGCCCTACCCCGCCTTCTGCAGTGATGCCGGCCAAGCCCTGCTCTGGGAAGCGTCGGACGCCGAGGTCCGGACAATTTTTTCGGGCGTTGCCTTCGTACGTCATGGCCCCAATACACCGCTCGACGTCGAGGACTTCCTGTCACGACTGCGCGGAGCGCGGGCACGGGGGTACTCCATCGTCGATGAGGAAGCCGAGCCGGGGCTGTACTCCCTGGCGGTTCCGATTCGCGACTTCAAGGGCGACGTGGTGGCAGGCTTGCAGGTCGTGGGCGCCAAAACACGCCTGGAGCCGCGGCGGGAGTTCTGCGCCACGGCTCTCCTGTCCTGGGGAAAGTGGCTTGAGTCGTCGCTGGGCCGCCCTTTGCCGCAGAACCGGCCCTAGCTGGCCAGGTCCTTCCGGCCCGCGTCGCCCCGGGCGCGGTCCTCGCAGGACCCCAACCGCTCGGCTGCTGCTGTGAGGGCCTTTGCAATGTCATTCGTGCTGGATTTGATCTCGGCCCGGCTGCCCAATACGCTCAGCGCGGCAAGAATGGATCCTTCAGCGGTGCGGACGGGAACGGCCAGTTCGTAGATTCCATGCTCGAATTCTTCCTCCGCGACGATGAAGCCCCGCGCCCGGTCCCGGTCCATCAGTTCGGCGACTTCTTGTGGCGAATGGGCCGCTCCAGGTCCGCCTACGCCGATGAAGTTGACGTCCTTGAGGAGAGCTTGAACGGCAGGCTGCTGGTCGTCCCACAGCAGGGCCCGGCCGGACCCGGTACACCACACGGGCGTCACCATGCCGGGTTTCACGAAGCTGCCGGGAACCGCGTCATTGCTGGAGGCCCGCAGGAGAATGACGCGGAAGCCCTCGCGGACAGAGATTCTGGATCGAAGGCCGAAAGAAGCCACCAAAGCCTCAAGTTCGGATCTGGATTCCCGGACCCAGCCGGCATTCAATGCTGCGGCCAGGCTGAAAAAACGTGGCCCGGTTCGGAATGGGCCGCGTTCGACACGTTCCAGCAGCCCCAGCTCGCACAATTCCTGCGTCAGCCGGGAGACACGGCTTTGTTCCATATCCAGCTCGGATGCGAGCTGGGAAACACCGAGGAGCCGCCTTCCCCACTTCTCCCGGTCTGCAACCAGCCGAACTATCCGCAGTCCTTGGGCCATGGACGACGCTTCCGAGGAAGAATCCATACTCCATGCTCCTTCCGCCCGATAACTACGCTTATTCTCCCATGTCTTCGTTATTGACCAGGACGCGGTTTCCTTGCGCCCACACAGTGTAGAGGTCCGCGAGTATGGCGGAATTCGCTGCTTCCAGTTCTGCGGGAGCGATTTCTTCGCGGTCCTGCCGCCCGAACAGCACGACTTCGTCTCCAGGGCAGACTTCCGCCACATCGGTGACGTCAACAACCATGGAATTCATCGAAACGACGTCGACAATGGCAGCGCGACGGCCGCGGACCAGCACACCGCCTTGGCCGGCCAGCGCCCGCCGGTAGCCGTCTCCGTAACCTGCTGTCACAGACGCCAGCCTTGAGTCCCGGTCCAAGGTGTGGGTTAGCCCGTAGCCGACCTTGGTACCTGCCGCATAGCTATTAATGGAAGCGATCCGGGCCTTGAAGGCCATGCACCGTTGGAAATGCGCTGCTGTCGGACCCGAATCGCCATAGAGCACTGCCCCGGCACGGACCATGTCCAGCCAGGAGCCGTGTACGTGCAGGGCGGCGTATGAATTGGCACAGTGGAGCAGCACTTCCTCCCGGGGAGTTCCGGTGAGTTGAAGCAGCGTCAACGCCTGGCTTTGGAAACGCAGAAGTGCCGTTTCGATATGGCCGTCGTCGTCCTTGGGGAAATGCGTCATGATCCCGGCCAGTTGAAGCCCCGGGTGGCTCACGATTCCTACCGCGGATGCCCGGCCAAGCGCGGATGAGACGTCGAGGCTGTGCCTGCTGATCCCGGAAGAGTTGATATCGAGGTGGATGCGGACCACCTTTCCGGCCACGGCAGCGATCTTATGTATCTCCCACGCGCTCTGCGGGTCGGCCACAAGTTCCTCGATGTCGTGACGCAGGCCTGCCCTGATCTCCTGCGGCGCCGCGGCACGGACACGCAGGATCCGGCCCTCAAAACCGCAGCGGCGTGCAATGGCGGCCTCCCCGTTGCTTCCTACTCCGACGAATGGAACGCCCAGACGAACAAGGGAAGGGAGTAAAAGGTCAGCTCCGTGTCCGTAGGCATGGGACTTGACCACTGCGCACAAAAGCGCCCGGTCATCGATCATGGCCAGGAGGTTCCGGACGTTTGACTCGAAAGCGGCGGCGTCAATCTCCAGCCAGCTGCCGGCGTCCTGGACCGAACTGCGCACGTGTTGCATCAGGCCTTGTGAGTTCATGGTTTATCCCTTGGACAGCCTCGTGGCCGGGGAAGAAAGACCCCGGCCACGAAGCTGAGAAGACGATGGTCGATGATGGCGTCAGGACAGCTGGTTTGCGCCCGCCTTGCGCCCGTACTTGAAGTAGAAGAAGGCGTAGCAGGCACCAACAAAAGAGACTCCGAAATAGAGGGCTGCCACCTGGTTCGGGTCAAAGGCGATGCCGATGAGCGAAATGAGACAGAGCGAGAAGGCCAGGATCGGCACCAGCGGGAACAACGGTGCCTTGTAGGGAAGGGCAGCGACATCGCCGCCGTTCCTGACGAAGGACCTCCGGTGGAAAAAGTGCGATGCGGTGATGGACATCCAGACCCCGACGACGGCGAAACCTGCCACCGAAACGAGAGCCAGGTAGACCGTTTCAGGTGCAACGACGCTGCTGATGAGTGACGCCAGGCCTCCTAGCATGCTGACTGAGAGCGCGATCATGGGGATACCGCGCCGGGTCAGCTTCTTCAGGGCCCGGGGGGCGTGCCCCTCGTCGGCAAGGGAGTAGAGCATCCGTGCGCACGAGAAGAGACCGCTGTTTCCGGCGGATAGGAGTGCGGTGATGATGACGAAGTTCATGATGTCAGCGGCAAAGGGAATGCCGATGGATGAGAAGACCGTCACGAATGGGCTTTCATCCAGTCCGGCTTGCTCGAACGGGATGGTAGCGGCGATGACAGCGATTGCCCCGACGAAGAAGATCAGCAGACGGATGACAGTGCTGCGCATCGCTTTGGGGATGTTGGTGGCGGGGTCGGCGGTTTCGCCCGCTGCCACGCCGATGAGTTCAGAGCCGGAGAAGGCGTAGAACACTGCAAGTGCGGTGACGAGGACGCCGGTGAAGCCGTTGGGGAAGAGACCGCTGGAGGTGTTGAAGTTCTCAAACATGAAAGGGTGGTTGGTCCCCTCGCTGAGCGGGTGGAGGCCGAACAGCGCCGCGCCACCGAGAACGATAAGGACCACGATGGCGCCGACCTTGACGATGGCAAACCAGAACTCGGATTCGCCGAAGAACTTCGAAGAAACTGCGTTCAGGCCAAAGAGGACCGAGGCGAAGATGACGCACCAGACCCAGACGTCAACACCCGGGAACCAGCGCTGCATCAGGAGACCGGAGGCTGTGAACTCCGATCCGATGGCCACTGCCCAGCAGAGCCAGTAGAGCCAGGCCGTGGTGAACCCGGTGGCTGGCCCGATCGACCTCGCCGCGTAGATGTGGAAGGCGCCTGAGACCGGATAAGCGACGGCAAGTTCGCCGAGGCAGGCCATCACCAGGTACACAACAAAGGCGCCCATGAGATAGGCGATGACCGCCCCGAGTGGCCCGGCCTGGGAAATGGTGTAGCCCGAGCTCAGGAAAAGCCCGGAGCCGATCACCCCACCCATGGCGATCATGACCAGATGCCGTGCCCCCATGGACCGCCGGAGCCCGGAATCGGTCGACGGGGGAATCGTGGGCTGCGGTTCTAGCTGGACAGGTGATGAGGGTTCCATGGTTTCTCCCAGGTGAGTGGACAGGTCTGATGCGAAGGGTGCGCACATCGCCCCGGCGTGTGGGACAGGCCGCCTCGAGCTGTGCAATAGCGATAGTGATGAAAGTAACACAAAACGGCGTTCTGGTCATTAAAAACATTTCAACATGTCTATGTTGCACGTAATTTACTTCGAGGTGTAGATGTCGAATCGGCAGGCAGATGGTCAATTCGCCCTGTTTTTCGGTCACAATCACATGCAGTGACGGACATGGAATCCGGTCAACATTGGAGGACCGATGTAACTGATTGAAGGAGCACCATGACCACTTACGACATTGCGCTGATCGGCTTCGGCGGCGTCAACAGGACGCTGGCCGAACTGATCGCTACACGCGGTGAGACACTGCGTTCCGAGCTGGGCTTCGGCCTGCGGGTCGTGGCCATCACCGACCTGCGCCTCGGCTCCTTCGTCCAACCCGAGGGCATCGACCTCTCCATCGCCCTGAAACTGGACGGTGCCGGCGAAACCTTCGCCGAGTACGGCGGATCCGCGGACACCAATAACGAATCAGTTATCCGCAACTGCACCGCCGACATCATTTGTGAGGCCACCTTCACGAATCCTGAAGACGGCGAGCCAGCAGTTTCACACGTGCGATGGGCACTGGAATCCGGAAAGAGCGTCTGCACCACGAACAAGGGCCCGGTTGCCCTCCGCGGCGCCGAGCTGACCTCCCTGGCCGAACAGAACGGCGTGCACTTCGAGTTCGAGGGTGCCGTCATGAGCGGCACACCCGTCATCCGCCTGGCCAAGAAGATGTTCGCGGGGCTGAAGCTGAACGGCTTCGAAGGCATCCTCAACGGCACCAGCAACTATGTGCTCGGGCGGATGGAGGCCGGACTGGACTTCAAAGCGGCCATAAGCGAGGCACAGGAACTCGGCTACGCCGAGGCAAACCCCGCAGCGGACATCGAGGGTTACGACGTTCAGCTCAAGGTCCTCATCCTCGCCAACGAACTGCTCGACGCAGGCATAGAACTCAAGGACGTTCAGCGGCAGGGGATTTCGACCGTGACGCCGGAGAATATCCAGAAGGCAGCCCGCGAGGGACGCCGCTGGAAGCTCGTCGGTGCAGCACAGCGGAACCTGGACGGGTCAGTGACAGCAGGCGTATCACCCGTGGCGCTCCCCCTCGGCCATGGGCTGGCCGGAGTTTCCGGCGCGACCAATGCCGTGTCCTTCGATACCGACCTTCTGGGCGCAGTAACCGTCTCAGGACCGGGAGCCGGCCGCGTGGAGACCGCCTACGCTCTGCTCTCTGACATCATCGCCATGCACGCAGCCCGGACGGGAGTAGCTGCAAATGTCTGAATCCATGCTGTGTTCGACGGAAACGGCGCTGCCGCAGTTCCGTGATGTGACGAGCCCCTACGACGGCAGGGTGGTCGGCGCGGTTTCGCTGACCGACGCCACCGCCGGCGATGCCCTGATCGAAACGGCCCGCGCCGGCGCCCGGAAGGCACGGGCACTGTCCCGCAACGCCCGCGGGAAGATACTGGACGGCGCCGCAACGGAGATCGAGCAGCGAAGCGAGGAGTTCGCGCAAACGATCGTGTCCGAAGCCGGGAAAACGATCCGCCAGGCACGGAAGGAAGTGCTGCGCGCGGTCAACACGCTCCGCCTATCCGCTGCCGAAGCGCGCCGGAACGCAGGCGAAGTCATCCCCTTTGACTCGTATGAGGGCTCAGAGGACCGCACCGGATGGTACTCGCGCGAACCACTGGGCATCATTGCCGCGATCACTCCTTTCAACGACCCCCTCAACCTGGTGGCACACAAGATCGGCCCGGCAATCGCCGGAGGAAACGCCGTGATCCTCAAACCCTCTGCACTGACTCCCCTGTCAGCCCAGCTGCTCACGGACGTCCTCGTGAGCTCCGGGCTCCCGCCGGAAGCTCTCACGATTGTTCATGGCGACCGGGCAGTGGCCGAAACAATCATCAGGTCCCGGGACGTACGGATGGTGTCCTTCACCGGGGGGTTCTCCACTGGTGAGAGTATCGCCCGTACCGCAGGCCTGAAGAAGCTTTCCATGGATCTCGGCGGAAACGCACCCGTGATCGTCCTGGACGATGCCCACATCGAGAACGCAGTGGAATCCTGTGTCTCGGGAGCGTTTTGGGCCGCCGGCCAGAACTGCGTGGGTGTGCAGCGGATCCTCGTAGCCGCCCCGGTGTACGGTGCGTTCCGCCAGCGCTTCCTGGAGGCAACGGCGCGGTTGGTTGCCGGAGATCCATTGGATGAACGGACGGATGTCGGACCCATGATCAGCCCCACCGCATTGCAGGAGCTCCAGATCAAGCTGGACGGGGCCCTCAAGGCCGGCGCTGTCCTGCTCTCAGGCAATGTCACGGACGGCAATGTGCTTCAGCCGACCGTCCTGGAAGCCGTCCCGGCGGATTGCAGCCTGTGGAGGGAGGAGGTTTTCGGGCCTGTGGTCATGCTTCGTAAATTCAACACTTTCGAAGAGGCCATCGACGTCGCCAATGCCATCGAGTTCAGTCTTCATGCGGGCATATTCACCGACTCCCTGGCCAGGGCCATGGACGCAGCCAGCCAGCTCGAAGCAGGCGGCGTCATGATCAACGATTCCTCTGACTACCGGTTCGACGGCATGCCGTTCGGAGGGGCCAAGTACGGGAGCATGGGCAGGGAGGGCGTCCATTTCGCGTATGAGGAGATGACCCAGCCAAAGGTCATCTGCATCAAGAACTGATCGAACTGGAGGGGCGTGCCGGGCCTTGCGCCCCTCCAATTCCTCCGAGCAAAGGCACACGACTACGCACCATCCAAACTTCCACACAGAGGATGGAAAACCATGACCACCCGCATCGAGACGGATTCGCTCGGGATCGTTCCTGTACCAGCCTCGGTGGGTCTTGCAACGGCTAGCATATCGGCCATCGGGTACGCAGCAGCAGCAGTGGTGGCTAAGGAAGCCCTGCAGGATGGGTCACCATTCTGGACATCGTCACCAGCAGGAACCTCTTGGACCGGGACGCAGCGCAGTCGCTACTTGAATCTGCCGTGCTGCCGGTCCGAAACGCGGACATGTCCGGAGTCTGATCACCTTCACTCGGTGGCGCGGGCACCTCCGGTGCCTCGCCTGATGAAACTGGATAGCGTCATGGCCGTCACTGTGTCCGTGACGCCGGGAATGGCCGCGATCTGCTCCCAGATCTCCTGAACCCTCTCCAGCGACCGGGCCTCGACCCTCACCAGCAGATCAAAATCACCGCTCACGACGTCACATAGAACCACTTCCGGAATCGACCGCAACACGGTGATGACGTCCGACCCCCGCACCCGGTCCTTCCTGTAAACCATCAGGAAGGCGGACACGAGGCCCTGGCCGGGTGGGCCGGCAACAATCGTGTACCCCTGGATATACCCTTGCCGTTCCATCCGTTCGATTCGCTGGCGCACAGCATTCCTCGAAAGTAGGACTTTGGTCGCCAGCTCTGCATGGCTCATGCGGGCGTTCTTCGTGAGCTCCGCAAGAATCCTCTGATCTATCTGATCAAGACTCACTCGATCCATGCCTACCCTTCACAGCGATAATCCCCCGGACACAACCGGAACGGAACCAATTTCAAGACCGAAAGCCCTCGAAAAAATGACACATCTGCACCAGGCCCGGCCCTCTCTCACTGGCATTAGCTGCATCTTGTTCGACATGGACGGAACGCTCCTGGATTCAGCACCCGGCGTTACAGCAAGTGCTGCCCAGGCCTTGGCAGCTGTAGGCGCGCCAGTCCCCGCGATGGACAAACTGCGCCGCTTCGTCGGCCCGCCGATGATCGAGTCCTTTAGAACAGTCTCACAACTGGACGAAAAAACCGCCCAAAAGGCCCTCCAACACTACCGCAAAGCGTATGCCGATCATGGCGCTGAACAATCCAGCCCATACGACGGGATCATAGACGTACTCAAGCACATACACTCGTCCGGCATTCCAATGGCTGTAGCCACTTCCAAGGTGGAGGACCAAGCAATCAGACTCGCACAATGGTTCGGAATTGAAGGCTATTTCATCGACGTGTGCGGGGCGTCGGACAGCGTGGGAAGATCGAGCAAGGCAGACGTCATCGCCGAATTGCTGCGCCGGCTCCAATCCGAAGGCGTTGACATCTCCAGTCCCGCTATGGTCGGAGACCGAAGCTACGACGTCGCGGGAGCAGCTGCACACGGAATCCCCACGATATTCGCACTTTGGGGGTACGGGGAGGCCGAGGAAGCGTCGGAAGCTGCCGCCGTTGTCCCCTCCCCCGCAGCTCTTCTGCCGCTGATCCTGAACATCAGACGTCGGCCAGCCGCCCAGCATGACCATCCCCCCGTGCGATGAGCCCACCAGTTCGACCAGCCCGCATCAAAATCCACTCTTTGCTAGAACTGCGGTTTGGCCGCAAAACCGGAACGCTGCCGGGTAGCCTGCCGCATAAGCCGGTCCCCCCACTTCTGCATCCTCCGCCCGCTACCGCGCCGCATAGAATGCGCAGAGCGCTGACAGTGGGGATTGTTAAGGGATTGCCTGAAGTGGACTCGGATCGGCAGAGCGTCCGCGTCAGCGGCGGAGTGAGCTACGGTGCTCTGTGCCGCACGCTGCAGCAGGCCGGCCTGGCCATCCACAATCTGGCGTCGCTCCCCCACATTTCCGTGGCCGGGGCCGTCCAGACGGGCACCCATGGGTCCGGCGTGAACAACCCCTCCCTGGCCGGAGCGGTGGAGGGCATTGACCTGGTCCGGCCCTCCGGCGAGCAGCTATCCCTGTCCCGCGCGGACGGCGAGGAGTTCCTGGGCAGCGTGGTGGGCCTGGGCGCCCTGGGCATCGTCACCGGCCTCCGGCTTGCCGTCCGGCCGAGCTTCAGCATGCGACAGCGCGTGCTGGAAAACCTGCCGTGGGAACGGGCGCTGGCGGATTTCACGCAGCTTGTGTCCAGCGCCTACAGCGTGAGTCTTTTCATTGATTACGCGGGCGATAGCATCAACCAGGTCTGGCTCAAGGCGCTGGACTCGGAGCCTCCCCTCGGCGAATTGTTCGGCGCCACGGCAGCCATCAGCCCGCGGCATCCGCTGCCGGGGATGTCGGCCGAGAACTGCACAGGCCAGATGGATGAGCCCGGGCGATGGCTGGACCGGCGGTCACGACTGGGAGTCCCTCTACCCCCGCTTAGGCCGGCGGTGGAAGAGATGGTGACCACCAAGCCGGAGCGCTGGGCCCGCAGGACCGGCAGGGCCGCCCGGGTGACGTTCATGGGACCGAACATGGTGGTTTCGATCTGTGCCCGGAAGTCCTCGGGGGTGATTTCCTCGAAGAACCCGGCGTAGAAGTTGCCGGCGTTGTTCACCAGGACGTCGATCCGGCCGAACCGGTCCACGGCTGCCTGGATGGCGGCGCCCGCGTCGGCAGGGTCGGTGACGTCGAGCTTTACCGCGAGGAGGTCCTCGCTGTCACCGACGGCCTGAGTGACCTCTGCCGGGTTGCGGCCGGCGCCGGTGATGAACCAGACTTTCTTGCCGGTGGTGTTGTTGGCCTGCTCAGTGGGGTTGTTTTGTTCAGTCATCGGAGGGTTCTGTCTTTCCTGTGTTGCGCCCTGGTTGCGCGTGGGAGCGCACGGGGGCGGTGGATCCGCCGGCAGGATCGCCGGCGGTGGCTGTTTGGGTGGTTTCCTCGGGTGGCGAGGCCGCCCAGCTGGCGAGGAATGCCAGCGCGGTTGCGGATGCGGAGCCCGGCTCGGCGGTGAAGGTGAACACGCTCTGCCCTTCGTCGCCGGGGAGGCCCAATGTTTCGTACTGCAGGGACAGGTCGCCGGCCACCGGGTGGTGGAAGCGCTTGGTTCCCGTGGTGTGGATCCGCACGTCGTGCCCGGCCCAGAGCGCGGCGAACAGGCCGCTACGCGTGGTGAGCTCGCCGACCAGCTCGTTCGGGCGAGGTGGTGCGGATTCCGGCCAGATTCCAGGCGCAGCATCGCGACCATGATGGCCGCGATCGCGTTCCAGTCGGGGTAGAAGTCGGCTGCCCGTGGATCGAGGAAGATGTAGCGGGCCTGGTTCGGCAGCCGGCCCGGAGTGTGCTGATCATACGACACAGCTGAGTTAAATACCTCGGAGTACAGAGCCCGTCCCAGCATGTTGCCGGCGAGGACGTCGCCCCTGCCGTTCTGCACCATGCCGGCCACTCCGGTCATCCCGTCCAGCAGGCGCAGCACGCCGGGACGGACCCGGTGCTGCTCCGGACTGACCTTCGCACGGCGCGAAATCAGGAACTCACGGATGTCTTCTTTGTGTCCACAAGTTCCACGGTACGCAGGCTGTTTGGCCGGCGGCAGTGACTGTCAGACGCCCCCAGGGCGGATGGAGGCGGAAGCAGTCACGAAGAAAGGAAACGGTCGACGACGGGGCCTCCCGCCGTCGAGCGTTTGAGTTAAGGCCGAACAGCCTTTCTAGTTGGCCCAGCCGGCCGCAATGAAATGGTTCGGCGGAACCCCGGATACTCAGCGGTCAGCCCGCACGCTCACCCTCGCGGGCCGTCTCCTCCAGGATCCTTGCAGTGGGCGCTGCCGTCATCAGCTGCCCTATCACCTCGGGCTTGTCCCATACCTCGCTGCGGAGCCGTTCCAGAAAGACGGTCGCAGCATCCTTGGTGTCGAAGTCAAGGAGCACGGCCACGCTGTTCTGGTCGTCCGTATCCCGGAGCAGCCGGACAGACCTGGCGCCCGAGGCGGCGCGGCCTGCGGGATCGCTATCGAATACCTTCTTGAAAGCCTCGTAGTCCCGGACTGGATAGCTGATCTGCAAGGTGAACATCGTTGTTCCTTTCCTTGGGCTTGTATCAGACCAAGATAGGCCGTCCATCGTCATTCCGATAGGGCCGGAGGACCGGCCTCAAACCGGCGATGCTTTGCCCTCCTCGGCGCGTGTATCCGGGCGCCAACAGCGCGGACCAGCCGCCGTCGGACGCGAGGATGGCGCCGTTGACGTTTGGTACCGTCGGCGCTGAGCAGGAACGTGATGGAGGCGGCGAGCTGCGCCGAGGTGGCGTGAGTCGGGACGGTGGCAATTCGAGGACGAGACGGGCCGGCGGCCGGGGCCACCGAGGGCCGAGCCCACAGCGCACGCTCATCAGCCGCGATCCCGCCAGCCTCTCGCCGGCAGTGCAGGCCATGATCAAGCTTGCCGAAGAGCATATGCGAATGCTTCACCGGCAGTACCAGCCGACCTGACCTGACCGCGTACGACGGCGGGACTTCCCGCAAGGCTCTCAGGAGATGATCTCTTCACCCGGGGTCCCTCATGCGGCCGCGTACCTTCGGCTCAGGCGGAGCCCTTTTCGCCTTCCGGAGCTTACTGATTCTTCGGGCTGGCTTGTCTACCGATTCTGTACCCGGCCCAGAACGCCAAGACGAGCAGTCCGGTGACTGCTACTGCCAAGCCGATCTGCGTCCCTTGAGTTACAAAGGCCATGCCGTTCCCCATAAAGAGCTCGTTGCTCAGGGGCGCGTAGGCGAACCAGCCTATGGTCGCACTCGCGTTGTTCCACGCGATGATGCAACCAACCAGCACCGTTAGCAGGCCCACCACGGGCACGACGGCGGCAGAGAATCGGGCTGGCTTCGGTGTCTTGCGTTCCCCGGATGTGTTGTTTCCCCCCATGCAGGCGAGTCTAGCGGGCCGCAGTCGTAGGCTATTGATTAGGCCGGACGCTTAGTGACCGGCCTCGGGTCCCGAAGGGAACGACGAGTGGACAGTAGTGCTGGATATTGGTTCTTGAGTAGCGCTGAGCGGGGTAATGCCGCCACCGGCGTGCACGCGGGCGGTCCGGGATCGTCGTCCTGGTCGGAGGGAAACCTCGTGCGGCCGCTGATTCATGGGGCCACCTACTTCGCCCGGCTGCATGAGGAGCTGTCAGCCCTGCAGCCCGGAGACCGTGTGTGGTTCACCGACTGGCGAGGCGATGCCGACGAGCGGCTTACAGCGGACGGACCGGCGATCGGTGACTTGCTGGCGCGGTTGGCCCGGGCGGGAGTGGAAGTCCGCGGCCTGATCTGGAGATCCCACGGGGAACGCGTGTCAGCCCCGATGAGTTGGCGATCCAACGAGCTCCTCAGCCGCCAGGTCAACGATGCCGGCGGCGAGGTGCTGTTGGATCAGCGTGTGCGCCTCTTCGGCTGCCATCACCAAAAACTGTTCGTCATCCGCCGCCGTGATGACCCTGCGCAGGACGTCGCGTTCGTGGGTGGGATCGACCTTTCGCACAGCCGCCGGGACGACGCCGACCACGCCGGAGACCCGCAGGCAGTGGCCATGGATCCCCGGTACGGGAAACAACCTCCGTGGCACGACGCCGCCGTCGAACTTCGTGGCCCGGTGGTGGCAGATGTGCTGGAACTGTTCGCTGAACGGTGGAATGACCCCCATCCCCTGGACCGGCGCACACCCTACCGGATGCTGCTGCAACGCCTGGCGGACATGCCCCGGCACCCGGAACCCCTGCCGGAGGCTGCGCCGCCACCGCCGCCGGCCGGCCCTCACGCCGTGCAGCTGCTGCGCACCTACGCTGTGAAGCATCCGCCGTTCCCGTTCGCACCCGGCGGTGATCGGAGCGTTGCCCGGGCCTACACAAAAGCGTTCGCCCTGGCCCGCTCGTTGATTTACATCGAGGACCAGTACTTGTGGTCCGCAGAGGTCGCCGCCGGAATCGCAGCGGCCCTCGAACAGAACCCCGGGTTGAACGTGATCGCTGTGGTTCCCCGATACCCGGACTCAGACGGTCCGCTCGCAGGGCCACCCAAGCGGCTCGGGCAACTGAGGGCCATCGAAAGGATGAGCCGCGTTGCACCCGGCAGATTCGGCGTGTTCAATCTGGAGAACACTGCCGGGACTCCGATCTACGTCCATGCCAAGATCTGTATCATCGACGACGCCTGGTTCACTTGCGGATCGGACAACTTCAACCGTCGATCCTGGACCACGGACAGCGAGCTTACCTGCGCGGTAGTCGATACCACTTCTGGTCACCGGGAAACACCCGGCGCAGACACTGGTCCCGGGGTGTCCCTTCCGTTGGTCCAGGGGCTCCGGCTCCAGCTCTGGGCCGAGCACTTGGGCCTGGACAAGGGTGACCCTCGGCTGCACTCCCCGGCGGACGCCCTCGGCCTGTGGAATGCCGCCGCCGATGCCCTGGATCACTGGCACAAAACCGGCCGCTCCTCGCCCCGCCCCAAGGGACATGTGCGACGCCACAGTGCAGAACCCGTGCCGCCCCTTCAGCGTCTCTGGGCCAATCCTGTAAACCGCTTCCTGGTGGACCCGGACGGCCGCCCCCGCAAAATGCGCGGAACTACCCGGTTCTGAGGCAGGCAGGTCCGCTGCCTGTAACCGGGTAGCGCCGCCCCGGCACGCGTAACCGCGTGGAACGCTGACGTCACACAACGTGACGCCATCCTGATCCGGACCAGCAACGCCCTACCCTTGACACGTGACTTTGACTAAGATCCGCACCGCCGCCGCGAGCTCCCTCGCCGCCGCTGCCCTCCTGTTTACCCTTGCCGCCTGTTCCACGCCGGCCACCAACCAGCCCACCGCCTCTACCCCGGCGCCAGCCGCAACGTCTTCAGCCAGCGCCGCCTCCGGGCCCTGCGCCGGTGTGAAGGTCATTGTCGATTCGGGTGCCCTGAGGCAGGCCGCCGCTGACACCTCGGTCTGCGTCGCCGTGGACGCAAAGACTCCCGCCTCCAAGGTGCTCGACGAGGCCAAGGTGAAAACCGTCGGCACCACCCAATACCCCACCGAACTGGTGTGCCGTGTCAACGGTGTGCCCGCCGCGGACTTCGAGATCACCCACAAGGGCGGCACGTACAAGGAAGAATGCAGCGGCATGCCCGCCGCCTTTGCCTACTGGTCCCTCTGGGTGAAGCCGGCAACCGGTGACTGGGCCTACGCCCAGGAAGGCCTCGCCACCCTGCAGGTCAGCCCCGGCGAAAGCCTGGAGCTCCTCTACGCGGTGGACGGCGCACCGGCCACACCGGCGGCATGACCTTTCGACCCGCGCCGTTACGCGCAGCGGCGGCTCTCGCCGTCGTCTTCATCGCGGCGCGGGTCATCTACCGCATCCTTTTCTTCGGGGCGGGCATCGGTGAACCGGTCTTGCTCGACCTGCCGCCGCTGCGGCTGCCTCCCCCGTACGCCCATGTGGTCCTCCTCGGCCCGGTAACCGGACCCGGGCTGTGGGCGGCGGTCCTGTCCGCCCTGCCGATTGCCGGGATGATCCTCGGTTTCGGCATCCTCAACGCCTGGGTGGACATCGCGCGCGGCTTCGTGCACCTGGCCCGCCGCGGCCCCATGCAGGGCATCGCCCGGATGCTGGTGGTGGCGTGGGCGGCACTTCCGGCGCTTGCCGACGCCGTGACCTCCGTGCGCCTGGCGTTCCGGTTGCGGGGCGAACGCTTCGGAGCCCGCGCCCTGGTGCCCGTACTCGAGCGCACACTCGAACACGCCGGCAGGGTTGCCGCGGCCTTGGAGCTGCGCGGCTTCGGGAGCCGGGCTGCACTCCAACCCGGCCCAGGTACCGAAGCACCGGTTCTGGTCCAGGACGCACGATTTCTTATTGGCGACGCGCAGGTGCACGTCGCCGCATTCGCGCCGCCGAGCGGGTCCATTGCGGTTATTACCGGGCCCACGGGCTCCGGCAAGTCCACCATCCTGCGGGGCATCGCGGGCCTCCTCTCCCACCTCGACGGCGGGAATATTTCCGGCACACTGCGCGTCGGCGGGACGGACCGCGCCGCCGCGCCGCCGCGCGATACCGCCCGCCTGATCGGCGTCGTCCTGCAGAATCCCCGCGCAGCGTTCGCCTCCAGCCGGGTTGGGGACGAAATCGGCCTCAGCCTCGAGCTGCGGGGCGTGGCATCCGATACCGCCAAAGCCCGCGTGCTGGAGGTCGCGGAGAGCGTCGGGGTGTCTGCGCTGCTGGACCGGAACGTCAGCACCCTCTCGGCCGGTGAGGCCACGCTCGTGGCCATCGCCGCCGCGGTGGTGGAACAGCCGCCCCTGCTCCTGGTCGATGAGCCCCTGGCCGACCTTGACACCGCAGCACGCGCACACGTCATCGCCGTGCTGAGCGCCCTCGCCCGCGAAGCAGGTGTCTGCGTCATCGTGGCAGAGCACCGGGCACAGGCGCTCGTCCCCGTGGCAGACTCCTGGTGGACCATCGACGGCGGTGCCCTGGTACCGGGTGCCCCGCCATCCGCGCCGTCGCACCCTCCCGTTGCCCGTCCGACGCTGGCACGGCCGGTGGCGCACGCGCCCGTACTGACTGCCACGAACCTCGCCGTGAACCGCAAGGGCCAGCCGCTTGTGCGGGATGCATCCCTGACCCTGCACCGCGGTGAAGTGGTTGCCCTGGTGGGGCCGAACGGCGCCGGGAAGTCGTCCCTTTTGGTGGCGCTCGCCCTCGGTGAAGGCACGGGCGGTGGAGGCACAGCGGGTGATGGAACGGTCGACGGCGGCCGCGTCGCCTTGGTGCCGGACGCCTCGGACGACCTCTTCACCAGGGATACCGTGACAGGCGAGCTCCGCGCGGCAGAGCGGCGCCAGGCGCGCGCGGTCCGTCAATCAGAACGGCGAAAATCAGGCCGGGACCGCCCCGACCGGCGTAGCTCAAGCGGCGACCAGCCTGACCCACGCTCTGCCGAGTCCCACCTTGCCCGGTTGCGGGGAGATGTCAGCATTCCCATTGGCCACGAGCATCCTCGGGACCTCTCGGCAGGCGAGCGCAGGATCCTTGCCATCGCACTGCAGACCATGGACCGTCCCCAGGTCCTCCTGATCGATGAGCCCACCCGCGGACTCGATCCTGCGGCGCGCAAAGCAGTTGCGACGGCGCTGCGCGCCGCAGCCGACGCCGGTGCTGCCGTCCTGATCGCCACGCACGACCTCGACTTTGCCCATGACCTCGGCGCCCGGATCCTCCCGATGCGCGACGGCGTCGCGCCCTCGTCCGAGCCAGACGCCGCCCCTACCAGTGCAGTCACCGCCAGTGCCGCCACAGTCCAAGGCATCGCAGCGCCACGGTTCACCAACCAACAAACCGACATTCCAGCTGCCAAAAAATCCCACCGCATCCGGATGCCGCGGGGCATCGAGCTGGCCGTTCTCGCCGCTGCAAACCTTCTGGCCCTCGCGGCATTCTGCTGGCCGCTGCTCGCTGCGGCCCTCCCGGAGGATGCCGCCGCGGCACTCCCCTACGCGGCGCTGGCCATTGCACCCCTCGCCGTCGTCGCCATCGTGCTGTCCCTCGACGGCTCCGTCAGCTCGGCACATACGGTGGCGTTGCTCGGCGTCCTGGCCGCCGTAGGTTCCGCGGTGCGGGTCGCCAGCACCGGCGTCGGGGGCGTGGAGGCGGTCTTTATCCTGCTGATCCTGGCCGGCCGGGCCTTCGGTGCCCGCTTTGGTATGCTCCTCGGCGCCGCCACCATCGCCGTCTCCAGCGCCTTGTGGAGCGGGATCGGGCCGTGGACACCGTTCCAGATCTTCGCCTGCGCCTGGGTGGGTGCCGGGGCCGGTCTGCTCCCACGACGTGTGCGCGGAAGGGCCGAACTGTGGATGCTTGGCGGCTACGGCATCATCGCGTCCTACCTGTTCGGCCTGCTGACCAACCTGTGGTTCTGGCCCTTCGCAGTAGGTGCCGGCACCGGCATCTCGTATGTGCCCGGCGCGCCGCTGGGCACCAACCTCAGCAGCTTCCTGCTCTACTCGCTGGTGACGTCGACGGCGGGCTGGGACACCCTGCGCGCCGTCACCACCATCATCGGAATCGCTGTGGTGGGCCGGGCCATTCTCGCCGCGTTCCGGCGGGTGAAGCCGGTCTCCAGCGTGGGCGGGCACGCGGCGCAGGTGCACTCCGCGCAGGCGCACTCCGGTCAGGCTAGGGACCGGCTTCGACTCAGGGTCTGACGGCACCGCCGGGTCACCCGGCCAGACCGTCCCTGGCTTGCCGGGGCCGGCTACCGGAAAGCGCTGCCCATGCGTTTATGGGCGGGACATTACCCACGGCTCAACCTGCGAGGGGACTCGCCGTCGAGGACCTGGCCTGGCGTGTTTCGCGGGCCAGCCACCCCAGGGTTAGGGCAGGTGTCCCCATGGCCGTATGAGACGGGATGGCGGAGGATGACGGAGGCGCCTGCGTTGGGCACCCGGATGATAAGTCCGCGAACAAAAATGACTGGGGAACTTCATGAAACTCGCGATGCATAAAGCAGCAGCTACTGCTGGAGCCGTACTGGCCCTGGGTGCCAGCGCATTTCTGGCGGGCGCGCCCGCTGCCAATGCTTCAGGCTCAGGGACAGCGTGTCCGTCAGGACGGGTGTGTTTCTACTTCAATTCCGATTACCAAGGCGCCCGGGCAGACTACGCCAACAGCGACGCCGGCATGGGGAACGAGCTGTTCACCGACGGCCCGGCTGGGCGGAACGGCTGGGGAGTCCAGGTCAACAACAACTCAGCGTCCCTGATCAACAACACGTACGGGTACATAACCATCTACGACAGCCCCGACTGCGTTGGCTACGCATGGAACATACAAATGCAGGAACGCCTCAACTTGGGCGAGATGAAAAACAGGGTCAGTTCAATCTACATAACCGACGGCGGCGGGGCCTGCATCTCACGGGACCAGTCCGGGGCTTAGCCCTACACTGCCCGGCGGGGCAATGCCGACCTCTCGGGCAATGCCCAAAAAATGGCATGGCAACAAAGAGGGTTCACAAGAAGGTGACCCACACCAGAAAACACGCAAGGCCGGCACCCGCTCTTGGGTTCTAGCGGTCGTTGCAACACCCAGAATTTTTGGGAGTTGCAACGACCGTGTTGTCTCTAACGAAGGAATCTGTCGGCCGGAGGCAGTTCTCGGCGGAGCAGAAGGACAGTTCTTTGCTGTTCTGGGCCGGGTCGGCAGCGTAATGGGTGCTGCCGCCGGACTCGGGCTGAACCAGAACACCTGCTACCAATGGATGTCCAAGGCAGGCATCGCAGGCAAGCGACTGGACCGTGCCAGGCGTGAGGAGTACTTCCGGCCGCGTGGAAAGTTGCCGCAGGGCCGATGACGTTAACCGGAGTTTAGCTCCTTGGTCCACAGCAGCGCGTGGTCCAACCGCAACTCACACCTTGAAGTACTTCGCCTCCGGGTGGTGGAACACGAACGCGTCGGTGGACTGCTCGGGGTGCAGCATCAGCTCATCGCTGAGGACCACGCCCATCCGCTCGGGTTTCAGCAGTTCCGTCACCTTGCGGCGGTCCTCCATGTCGGGGCAGGCCGGGTACCCGAGCGAGAACCGCGCGCCGCGGTAATCGAGCTTGAACAGGCCGGCCTTGTCCTTCGGCTCCTCGGCGGCGAAACCCAGCTCCGAGCGGATGCGCGCGTGCCAGAACTCCGCCAGCGCCTCGGTGAGCTGCATGACCAGGCCGTTGAGCTCGTAGTAGTCGCGGTACTGGTTGGCCGCGAACATCTTGGAGGTGAACTCCTCGATCTTGGAACCGGCCGTAACCAGCTGCACCGGCAGCACGTCCACCTGTCCCGATTCGCGTGAGCGCACAAAGTCGGCGAGGCAGAGGTGCCGGTCGCGGCGCTGGCGCGGGAAGTCGAAACGCAGCCGGTCGGTGCCGATCGGGCCGCCTGAGCCACCGTCGGGGGAGAGCAGTCCCGCGGTGCCGAGGACGCCGTCGCGGTCTTCACCGTGGTGCAGCACCACCACCTGCTCCCCCTCGGAGACCACCGGGAAGTAGCCGTACGCGACGGACGCATCCAGCATTCCCTCGCCGAGGATGCGGTCCAGCCAGTAGCGCAGGCGCGGCCGGCCCTCGCGTTCCACCAGCTCCTCGTAGGACGCGCCGTCGTCGCCGCGGCCGGGCTTGAGCCCCCACTGCCCCATGAAGGTGGCGCGTTCGTCGAGGAAGGTGGAGTAGTCGTGGAGCGAGACGCCGCGCACGATGCGCGTTCCCCAGAACGGCGGCGAAGGCACGTGGTTGTCGGCGGCGACGTCGGACCGGCCGGGCATTGCCTCCGGCTCGGTCACCGTAAACTTCGGGCCACCCTTGTGGATGCGCTTCTTCAGCGGCGGAAGGCCGACGGCGGCGGGGTCAGCGCCGCGGGCCACCTGCACCAGCGGTTCCATGAGGGCGAGGCCCTCAAAGGCGTCCTTGGCGTACCGGACGGTGCCTTCAAACTGCTCGGCCAGGTCCTGCTCCACGTAGGCGCGGGTCAGGGCGGCGCCGCCGAGGATGATGGGCCACTTCTTCGCGAGGCCCCGGGACTGCAGTTCGGCGAGGTTTTCCTTCATCACCACGGTGGACTTCACGAGCAGGCCGGACATGCCGATCACGTCGGCGTTGTGTTCCTCAGCCGCGGCCATGATCTCGGCGATGCCCTGCTTGATGCCGATGTTGAACACTTTGTAGCCGTTGTTGGTGAGGATGATGTCCACCAGGTTCTTGCCGATGTCGTGCACATCGCCGCGGACGGTGGCGATCACCATGGTGCCCTTGCCCGACGAATCGGACTTCTCCATGTGCGGCTCGAGCAGGGCCACCGCGTTCTTCATGACCTCGGCGGACTGGAGTACGAAGGGCAGCTGCATCTCGCCGGCGCCGAAACGCTCACCGACGACTTTCATGCCCTCGAGGAGCTGGTCGTTAATGATGGCCAGCGGTGACATGCCTTCACTGCGGGCAAGGTCGAGGTCCGCTTCGAGTCCCTTGCCTTCGCCGTCGATGATGCGGCGCTGCAGGCGTTCGCCGGTGGGCAGGGCCGCGAGTTCCGCGGCGCGCTGGTCCTTGAGCGCTGCGGTGTCGACGCCGGCGAACAGGTCCAGCATGATGGCCAGGGGGTCGTAGGTGACGTTGCCGTCGGCGTCGTATTCGCGGCGGTCATAGACGAGGTCCAGGGCCACCTTCCGCTGTTCCTCCGGGAGCGAGGCGAGCGGCACGATCTTGGCGGCGTCGATGATGCCGCTGGTCAGGCCCGCCTGCACGGCCTCGTGCAGGAACACCGAGTTCAAGGCCATGCGCGCTGCCGGGTTGAGGCCGAAGGACACGTTGGAGACGCCGAGGGTGGTGTTGATACCGGGGTACTTGGTGGTGATCTGGCGGATGGCCTCGATGGTTTCGATGCCGTCCCGGCGGGTTTCCTCCTGGCCTGTGGCGACGGGGAAGGTCAGGGCGTCCACGATGATGTCTTCGACGCGCATGCCCCATTCGCCCACCAGGGCGTCGACGAGGCGGGAGGCGATGGCCACCTTGCCTTCGGTGGTGCGTGCCTGGCCCTGTTCGTCGATGGTCAGGGCGATCACGGCGGTGCCGTGTTCCTTCACGAGCGGCATGATGCGCGCGAAGCGGCTGTCCGGGCCGTCACCGTCCTCGTAGTTGACGGAGTTGACCACCGGGCGTCCGCCGATGAGTTCAAGCCCGGCCCGCAGGACCGGCGGTTCGGTGGAGTCGATGACGAGCGGGAGGGTGGAGGCCGACGCGAAACGCGAGACGACCTCCTTGATGTCGGCCACGCCGTCGCGCCCCACGTAGTCGATGCAGACGTCCAGCAGGTGCGCGCCGACGCGGACCTGCTCGCGCGCGATGTCCACGCAGTCGTCCCAGCGCTCCTCCAGCATGGCCTGGCGGAACGCCTTCGATCCGTTCGCGTTGGTGCGCTCGCCAATGGCGAGGTACGCGGACTCCTGGTCGAAATTCACGTGGTGGTAGAGGGACGCGATGCCGGCTTCACGCTCGGTGGGAAGGCGGCTGCCGTCGGCGCCCCTCCCGCCGCTGGTGACCGCGGCGGCCGTGCGGAAGGGTGCAAGACGTTCGACGACGGCGGCCATGTGCTCCGGCGTCGTACCGCAGCATCCGCCCACCAGGCCCAAGCCGAATTCGCGCACGAACTGCTCGTGCGCGGTGGCGAGTTCGGTGGGCGAGAGCGGGTAGTGCGCGCCATTGGGGCCAAGAACGGGCAGGCCGGCGTTGGGCATGCAGGCGATGGCCACGGAGGACTGCTTGGAGAGGTGGCGGAGGTGCTCGCTCATCTCGTCCGGCCCGGTGGCGCAGTTCAGGCCGATGGCGTCGACGCCGAGCGGCTCGAGGGCGGTGAGCGCCGCGCCGATCTCGGAGCCCATGAGCATGGTTCCCGTGGTTTCGACGGTCACCTCGACGAAGATCGGGAGCCGGATGCCGCGGGTCACGATGGCCTGTTTGCAGCCGTTGACGGCGGCCTTGGTCTGCAGGAGGTCCTGGCTGGTTTCGATGAGGAAGGCATCCGCTCCCCCGTCGATGAGGCCCCCGGCCTGCAGGGCGAAGGTCTGCTTGAGGTAGTCGTAGCTGGTGTGCCCGAGGCTGGGGAGCTTGGTGCCCGGCCCCATCGAGCCCAGGACCCACCGCATCCGTCCGTCTGTTTTTTCTGCCGCTTCGGCGCGTTCGCGGGCGATTTCCGCGCCTTTCCGCGCGAGCTCTTCGATCCGGTCGTCGATGCCGTAGTCGGAGAGGTTGGACCAGTTCGCGCCGAAGGTGTTGGTTTCGACCGCGTCGATGCCCACCGCGAAGTACGCGTCATGGATGTCGGCAAGGACGTCCGGCCGCGTGGCATTGAGGATCTCGTTGCAGCCTTCCAGCCCCAGGAAGTCGTCCTCGAGGGACAGTTCCCGCCCCTGCAGCATGGTGCCCATGGCCCCATCGGCAATGACGACCCGGTGGTTCACAGCATCCAGGAGTTCCTGGGCGCGGACGGGGCGGGCGACGGACTCAATATCAAGCGCAAAACGAGGCATCTAAACAGGTTACGTCTGGGGGCTGCAACGTTGCGCTGTGTGTCCGTGTACTACGGCGGGGGGTGGTTGTGCAGTTCTAGGACGTTCGTGTCGCTCCCGGGCGCAAGGAGGTACTGGTTGGGGAAGCACCCGGTCATGGATGAGGTTGTCTTCGAAACGAAGCTCGGTTGGCGGAAGTCAGGCAATAGGATCGCTCGCCAAATCGGAATGGCGGACAGCAAAGCCGTGACCATACCTCCTGCACACCTTATGGATTAGGTCGCTGACCCAATCCGGAGCGTCCGGAGCGACGTGAACCGCTTGAATCAGTTGCTTTAGATCGACAGGAACGGGTATCGCAGCAGGCTCGGGACCCAGCGAAATGGCGCTATGCTCCTCCGTGGGGTGCGGGATGCTACGTCCCGTCATCATGATGAGGCGGACCTCGCGTTCGTGAGCAAAACTCAATCGCTTGTGCATGAAGCGATCAAAAAAATTGCCCTCGGGAATGAAAGTTGTCCTGTAGTCGACGTAATTTACTCGGCCTCCGAAGATGCTCCGATCAGACCCAATGCTTGCAACCAGATTTTTCCACGTTGTCTTGACGGCGACTCCGCGGCCCTCACGCTGGTAGATATCCCACATCGCCGCAGATTCAACAAGAGACTCGTGCCAGCAGTTGACATGAGTCGTCTTAAGCCCTGTTTGGTGCATTATCGGGTACTGGCGATTCATGTCTTCAAACAACTCACCATAAAGCTGGGGGCGCATGTCCACGTTGGCCTGGCTGTATGAGCCCTCCCACTTATCGCTCATCTGGTCTGCCCGTGCAAAATAGATAGCTTCGTCCTCTAGCAAGGAGAGGAACCTCGCAAGATCCATATAGCGCCAAAGCACGTCGTCGTCACCAGGCTGGTTCGTGAAGCTGGGGTGAAATTCTGTAACGAACACATCGCTAGCCTATCGGCAGGCGCTAGAGCAACGCATATGCCTGAGAACTCGTTGTGAGGGTCTGCGACGACGCAAGCAACTGTGTGGGTTCGTCCTCGCATCCCGCCACGGGGACCCCAGGGCCGACAGATAAGGGCCTTCATCGAGGTCTGAACCCTGGCCTCATCTCAGGACTCACGCCGTACGCGTTTCAATGTACTCTGACGCCGCCACCATGCATGCAGCACACGTTCCCTTTCGACGCTGCGAAGCCGTCCTCGAGGGCGTCGAACATTGCGCGGTCATGCTCCTAGTCTTTGTTTGCATGGGCTTGGGCGACCTGCTGGCCGACGACGGGAGCGGCTTGGGTGCCTCGTTGTCGGGTGCCCGACGGAAGGGGGCGTGAAAGGACTGCTGCGGGAGAACTTAGGGCAGTTTGTTTGTTGCGAACGGGTGAGTGCAAAGCAGTAAGATCGCCTACAGAGCGTTCGAAGCATCTGTGCAAAGCCGTATGGGTGCGGGACTACTCAAGCAATCCCGAGGTGAACTCCGCACAGACTACCCGCGGCGCCCGTAACACTGGCCCGTATTTCTGTGTGCTTCGACGGCGACAGACACAGATAGGTTGCCGTACTTTGAGGCAGCGGTTAGGGCGCTACAGGGGCCCTCAGATTGGCTCTTAGTTTTCACGCTGCTTCGCGATTCGAAGTACGACCAAGGATCCCTTAGACTCGCGTCCAGAGAACGATGCCAAATCCGAGTTGGCAATATTTGACACTCAAAATTCGCTTCTAAACGAGGTATACATGTCTGAATCGACTGGATCAGCCAAGCGCGAGCGTTTCGGACTTCGGTCCATCGAAGTAGATGGGCTTTTTGGACGCGTTCCCTTCGAAATTGTAATTGATCCAAGCGACCCGACGGTCCTCACTGGTGCGAATGGAACCGGTAAATCTACGCTTCTAAGACTGATAAGCGCCCTCTCTAATGGCGATATCGTGCCACTTGCCACGGCACCACTAGACCGCTTAAAGCTGAATTTTTGGGATCTTGAGCCACTCACGATGACAAGAGTCAAAAGTGACGGGGGGTTCTTGATCACCTGGGAGGACAAAGAGGGTTACGTGGAGCTGGCAAAGCCACTGGCGGGCCTTCCGGATTGGGGACTAGGCCTACTCGAAGAATGCGACTACGACATAGCCGATGCAATGCGTGGCATGAGCGAGTACGCAGCCGCGCACTCAATTCCCTTCCAGGAATATCGGCGGGTCCGTTCGACATTGGAAGAGATCGAAGTTGAATCCGTATATGGGCTACCTGAATGGCTGCAGGATTTTGGTGAACGGTTCCCGGTACTTTTCGTTACCGACCAGCGCCTGGTCCGAGAATCCCGGGCAAAGAGACCGTCCACGCGGGGAACTCCTAAGCGCACGAGCAAACTGGCAGTTGAAGCCGCGGGTGTCGAATTAGCAGACAGCATTCAAGCTGCCGATTCAGCCTATGCAAGAACCGCGCAGCAGAAAGACAGATCATTTCCTCAGGACTTGATAACCGCCATGTCCAGGGGACAGGCCGTTTCTTCCGGGGAGCTTGACCGCGTGATCGAACAAGTCTCTAAGCAGCGCGAGCAGTTGCGCCTCGTAGGCCTCCTAGATGACGGCGCCCAATACGAACCTGAGCTTACTGATGAAACGCTCAGCGACCCTAACCTGCGTATCGTTATTAACGCAGTCCTCAAATCTTCATTGGATAAATTGGAGGTGCTTCGCAGCCTAGAACAACGACTCAGTGCCCTAAAGACTTTCCTAGACGTACGGTTCACGCCAAAGAAACTTGAATTAGGCCGCGAGTTCGGAATGCAGTTCAGCACTTCCGCTGGGACGCACATAAGCCCGCGCCAGCTCAGCTCTGGTGAACAGCAAATGACCGTTCTTGCATACGAAATTCTTTTCCGCGCCAAGCCACGAACGCTCGTAATCATTGATGAGCCTGAAATCTCTCTCCACGTAACTTGGCAGGACACATTGATCGAAGACTTGGCAAAAATGGGCAGAGCCGCTGAACTTAGCTTCCTCATGGCAACCCACTCTCCCGTAATACTTGCAAATCACGGGAAACTGGAACGCGCTCTTCCCGGAGTTCCGCATGGCTCTTGATTTTCCGCCAGGATCTCTGGCACAGTCCATTCGCATGCGCCGACGTAGTCTACCGGAATCCACAGTTCTACTGATGGTTGAGGGAACAACGGACAAGACAGCTGTTTCAGTATTCCTCCATGAGGATGTTTACTTTGTGCCAGGTCGGGGCAAAGAATCCATCCTTCGCGCCTACTCGGAACTGAGCGGCGAAGACCTCCCTAACTGCATCTACCTCGTGGACTGCGATGGTGAGACCGACTCGGTCTGGTTAGGCCTGCCAAATCTCGTCATCAGCGAATTTCGGGACATAGAAGCGGACTTAATATGCAAGTTGAGTGCCTTTGAAAGAATTGCAATAAGTCGCCTTAGCAAACGCGAGGATTCCTTGAGCCGCGTGCGGGGAAAATCACGCGAACTTGCGGCCTACGGGCTTGCTCTCACCGCGGCATTCGGGATTGTGATCGATGCTGGACGCAAGGTTGCCAGCCGAGTTCGCATAGTAGACAAGACCACTAACACAAAACGTCGCATTGAGTTGTCTGATATCAAAGAGCACGAAGAATGGATGGATGCACTAGTAGTCCCTGAGTTTGACGTGCTCGCCGATGTTCTGGGTGCTGAGTTGGATTGGACTGACGACCAGCGAGTGCGAATCAACGATTTAGCCAAGTCGGGCGGCGGAAAGCTGTGTCGACTGCACAGTATGAGATCGTGCGACCATTGCATGGCTCGTCGTTTTTCAAATGGCCACAGTCTCGTGAAAGTTTACGCATATTTGTTATCTAGGGAACTTGGATACGAAATTGAAAACGGTGAGATGGCATCGGCCATTCGAACCGGATCGGATCTGCGCGGTCTTCAACACTGGGAAACGGCAAACCGGATACGTCGCTGGGAGGCCGAGCGAGCGGTAAAAGTGATGGCTGATATCTAGGGGTGGCCACGCTCCACTCCATGGCAGGACAAATGAATGCTAGTCAGTCAAATCGCTAGAGCTTAGACCTCCGCCACAGGAGCCGCGAACTGGGCCTCGTACAGCCGCGCGTAAGCTCCACCAGCAGCAAGCAGCGAAGCGTGCGTCCCCTGCTCCACGATCTGACCGGCCTCCATCACCAGGATGAGGTCGGCGTCGCGGATGGTGGACAAGCGGTGTGCGATCACAAAGGACGTCCGGTCGGACCGCAAGGCACTCATCGCCTTCTGCACCAGCACCTCGGTGCGCGTATCCACTGAAGAAGTCGCCTCGTCCAGGATCAGTACGGATGGCCGGGCCAGGAACGCCCGCGCAATCGTCAGCAACTGCTTCTCACCGGCGGACACGTTGGAGCCCTCGTCCTCCAGCACGGTGTCGTACCCCTCGGGCAGCGAGTGCACAAACCGGTCCACATAAGTGGCCGTGGCGGCCTCCATAATCTCCGCTTCCGTAGCGCCAGGCCGCCCGTAGGCGATGTTGTCCCGGATCGTCCCGCCGAACAGCCACGTATCCTGCAGCACCATTCCCAGCCGCGAGCGCAGTTCGCGCCGGGGCACCGAGGTGACGTCCACGCCGTCGAGCGTTATCCGGCCCGCGTCCAGCTCGTAGAACCGCATCATCAGGTTCACCAGGGTGGTCTTGCCCGCGCCGGTCGGCCCGACAATCGCGACCGTCTGCCCCGGCTCCGCCACCAACGAGAGTGAGGAAATCAGCGGCTTGTCCGGCGAGTAGGAGAAGGACACGTCCTCAAACACCAGTCGCCCCCGCCCAAAAACAGGACGAGACGAAGCAGGAGGCTCCGCAGACTCCTCCTCCTCATCCAACAACGAGAACACCCGCTCGGCGGACGCCACCCCGGACTGCAGCAGGTTGGCCATGGACCCCAGCTGCGCCAGCGGCATGGTGAACTGCCGCGAGTACTGGATGAACGCCTGCACGTCGCCCAGCTGCATGGCCCCGGACGCCACCTGCAGGCCGCCCACCACCGCGATCCCCACATACACCAGGTTCCCGATGAACGTCATGGCCGGCATGATCAGCCCGGAAATGAACTGCGCGCCGAAACTCGCCTCATACAGCTCCACGTTCTTCTGCCGGAACCGCTCCTCCACCTCGCGCTGCCGGCCGAACACCTTCACCAGGGCATGACCGGTGTACGTCTCCTCGATCTGCCCGTTCAGCTCCCCCGTGTGCTTCCACTGCGCCACAAACAGCTTCTGCGAGCGCTTGGCGATCAGCGCCGTAATCCCCAGCGTCAAAGGAATGGTCACCAGCGCGATCAGCGCCAGCGTTGGCGAGAGGATCACCATCATCACCAGCACACCCACCACCGTCAGCACCGACGTGACCGCCTGGCTGATGGACTGCTGCAGGCTCTGGGAAATGTTGTCCACATCGTTGGTCACCCGGCTCAGCAGCTCGCCGCGCTGGATCGAATCGAAATACCGCAGCGGCAGCCGGTGGATCTTCCCCTCGATCTCCTCGCGCAGCCCGAACACCGTCCGCTGCACCACCCCGTTCAGCACATACGCCTGCACCCACATAAACGCCGACGCCAGCACATACAGCACCAGCGCCCACATCAGCACGCTGCCCAGCGCCGCGAAATCGATCCCCTGCCCCGGCGTCAGCGCCATGGGCGTCAGCATGTCCGCCTTCTGGTTCTCGCCCGCGGCCCGCAGCTGCGCGATCAGCTCCGCCTTGCTCACCCCGGCGGGCAGCTGTTTGGACACCACGCCGGCGAAGATCAGGTTGGTGCCCTCCCCCAGCAGCCGCGGCCCGATCACCGAGAGCGTCACGCTGGCAACGCCCATGACCAGCACCAGCACCAGCCAGGCCCGTTCCGGCCGCAGCGTCCCCAGCAGCCGCTTGGCCGACGGCCCGAAGTTCATCGCCTTTTCCGCCGGAATGTTCATCCCGCCGAAGGGTCCGCCGCGTCCCGGTCCGCCCGCCGGACGGGGAATGCGTACGACGTCGGCAGTCCCGGGTTTCGAGGCCGCTGCGGTTCCGCCGGGGCCGGCTCCGTGGGTGGCGGCACCGTGGGCAGCGCCCGACGTCGGCCGGTTCTGCGTGCTCATACCGTCTCCTCCGCTGCCAGCTGGGAGGACACAATCTCCCGGTACGTCTCGGACGTTTCCAGCAGCTCCCCGTGCGTTCCACGGGCGACGATCCTGCCGTCGTCAAGCACTAGTATCTGGTCCGCATCCACGATGCTGGACACACGCTGCGCGATGATCACCAGCGTGGCGCCGGCGGTGCTGCGCTTGAGGGCCTGCCGGAGCCGGGCGTCGGTGCCGGTGTCCAGCGAGGAGAACGAGTCGTCAAAGATGTACAGTTCGGGCCGTTTCACCAGGGCCCGGGCGATGGCCAGCCGCTGCCGCTGCCCGCCAGAGACGTTGGTGCCGCCCTGGCTGATGGGCGCGTCGAGCCCGCCCTCCATCTCCTCCACGAAGTCCCGGGCCTGCGCAATCTCCAGCGCGGTCCAGCACTCGTCCTCGGTGGCGTCCGGCTTGCCGTACTGCAGGTTGCTGCGGACGGTGCCGCTGAACAGGTAGGGCCGCTGCGGCACCAGGCCGATGTGCCCCCAGAGCAGGTCCGGGTGCAGCTCGCGCACGTCCACGCCATCGATCCGAACCGATCCGGTGGTGGCGTCGAACAGCCGCGGCATGAGGTTCACCAGGGTGGTCTTCCCGGCACCGGTGCTGCCGATGATCGCCGTCGTCTGCCCCGCCTTGGCAGTGAAGCTGATCCCGGAGAGGACGGGCTGGTCGGCACCCGGGTAGGCGAATCCGACGTCGCGCATTTCCAGCTGCCCGCGGCGGTGCCCGTCGGACGAGACCGCGCTGCTCACGGGCTTCAACGGGGGCCGGACGCTCGACTCAGTGTTCAGCACCTCGCCGATCCGGTCCGCCGAAACAGCGGCACGCGGGATCATCACCGCCATGAAGGTGGCCATCATGACGGACATCAGGATCTGCATCAGGTAGCTCAGAAACGCAATGAGCGTGCCCACCTGCATGGAGCCGTCCTCGATCCGGAACGAGCCGAACCAGATCACGGCCACGCTGGAGATGTTCAGCACCAGCATCACCACGGGGAACGCGAGCGCCATCAGCCGGCCGGCCCGCAGCGCCGTGTCCGTGACGTCCACGTTGGCCTGGGCGAAGCGGGCGGTCTCGATGTCCTCGCGGACGAAGGCGCGCACCACGCGGATGCCGGTGAGCTGCTCGCGGAGCACCCGGTTCACGGTGTCGATCCGTTTCTGCATCTTCTGGAACAGCGGCACCATTCGGATGATGATCAGCCCCACCCCGATCAGCAGCACCGGCACGGCCACGGCGATCAGCCACGAGAGCTGCACATCCTGCCGCACAGCCATGATCACGCCGCCGATGCTAAGCATGGGCGCGGTGACCAGCATGGTGGCGGACATCAGCACCAGCTGCTGGACCTGCTGGACGTCGTTGGTGGAGCGCGTGATCAGGCTGGGCGCGCCGAACTTCGTGACTTCCTGCTCGGAGAACTCCCCCACCCGCGTGAAGATGGCCCCGCGCAGATCCCGGCCCGCGCCCATCGCCGCTTTCGCCCCGAAGTACACGGCGATCACTGAGCACACGATCTGAAGCAGCGTGATTCCCAGCATCAGGCCGCCCAGGTTGAGGATGACGCCGGTGTCCCCCTTGGCCACGCCCTCGTCGATGATGTCCGCATTCAGCGTGGGCAGGTACAGCGACGCGATGGACTGCGCCAGCTGGAAAATCACGACGGCGATCAGCAGCTGCCGGTGCGGCCGCAGGTATTCAACAAGCAGTTTCCAGAGCAAAGTGGCTCCAACCCAGTTCGGTCCCGCGGGAAGCGGTTCGAAGGTCAGTTTACGTCTGGTTGCTGGGGGCAACCAGTAGGAGACAGGGAGAAGTGCGCGGGTTCTCCCAGAGCGTATATGCCTTGCCTGCGCGCCAGTCAAAAAGAAATTTGCTAAAACGCTTGATCGCGCCGGTGCGACCAATTATCTTTAGCTTGATCAAACGCTTAATCAGGACCAGGCATCAAAGTTGATGTCTGCAGCTACCACCCTTTGCGAGGAAGCAAACATGACCCATGATTTTTCTCGGCGCCACGTCCTGCAAGGCACAGGAGCAGGAGCACTCGCCCTATTCATAAGCAGCGGCATGCCCATCACGGCCGCCCAGGCCCAGGGATCACTGCGCGCCGTCTACCACCTGACCCCGCCGTCGGGCTGGCTGTGCGACCCGCAGCGCCCGGTGTACGCCAACGGCGCCCACCACCTGTACTACCTGCACTCCGGGCAGAACAACGGCCCCGGCGGATGGGACCACGCCACAACCACCGACGGAGTGACCTTCACCCATCACGGAGCCTCACTGCCGCTGCAGACAGACTTTCCCGTGTGGTCGGGCTCGGCAGTGGTCGACACGTCAAACACTGCGGGCTTCGGCGCGGGAGCCATCATCGCGCTCGCGACGCAGCCCACCAACAACGTCCGCAAGTACCAGGAGCAGTACCTGTACTGGTCAACCGACGGCGGGTACACCTTTACGGCGCTCCCCAACCCGGTGATCGTCAATACCGACGGCCGCACCGCAACTACACAGGCAGAGATCGACAACGCCGAATGGTTCCGAGATCCGAAGATCCACTGGGATGCGGCGCGCAGTGAGTGGATGTGCGTCATCGGCCGTGCCCGATATGCAGCGTTCTACACCTCACCGAATTTGCGCGACTGGCAGTTGAAACGGAACTTCGACTACCCGAATCACGCGCTTGGCGGCATCGAATGCCCCGACATCTTCCAAATGACCGCCAATGACGGAACACGGCACTGGGTGCTCGGCGCAAGCATGGACGCCTACGGCGTCGGCCTCCCGATGACCTTCGCCTACTGGACTGGCACGTGGGATGGCGAACAATTCATCACCAACAACCTCGACCCGCAGTGGCTCGATTGGGGCTGGGACTGGTACGCCGCCGTGACCTGGCCGGCGGTGGATGCACCGGACGAGCGGCGGTACGCGGTCGCCTGGATGAACAACTGGAAGTACGCCGCGCGCGATGTTCCCACCGATGCATCCGACGGGTACAACGGGCAGAACTCGATCGTGCGCGAGCTGCGCCTGGAGCGTCAGCCAGAAGGCTGGTACAGCTTGCTCAGTGCCCCCGTTGCGGCGCTCTCAAATTACGTCACCTCCACAACCGTGCTTCCCGACCGCACCGTGAACGGCAGCGCCGTGCTGCCGCGGAGCGCCAGCGCCTACGAGCTCGAGCTCGACATCTCGTGGGATGCTGCCGCGAACGTCGGGGTATCGGTGGGGCGCTCCGCCAACGGCACGCGCCACACGAACATCGGCAAGTACGCTGGCGAGGTCTATGTCGACCGCGCTCCTTCGGACCAGAGCGGCTTCTCGCTCGTGCCGTACACCCGTGCGGCGGCGCCCATCGACGCCGCCGCACGCTCGGTGCACCTGCGCATTTTCGTCGACAAACAGAGCGTCGAAGTCTTCGTTAATGCCGGGCAAACGGTGCTCTCGCAGCAAGTGCACTTCGCAGACGGCGACACCGGAATCTCGTTGTACGCCGACGGCGGCCCTGCGACCTTCTCCGGGATCACCATCCGCGAATTCAGCTAGGACCTGGACCAGGCGGGCTCGCCAGCCGAACGATGGCCGAGGCCGGTATCTGGACTTCGCGTCTCCGGCACGGCGGTAGGCTCAGGCAATGATTGGACGCATTGATGAGGTGGTAGTGGATTGCCAGGAGCCCGCCGCACTCGCGGAGTTCTGGTCCTCGGTCCTCGGTGGCGAACCGGTGCATCGAAGCGAGGCCTGGTCCTTCATCGATCCGCCGGGGTGGACCCGCCTGGCCTTCCAACGAGTGCCCGAGACCAAGCACGGGAAGAACCGTCTGCATCTTGACGTGCACGTTGACGATGTGCCGGCAGCCTCCGTCGCCGCTGAGGCTCTCGGAGCTGTCCGGGTGGGGACGATCCACGTCAGTGCCGCGGGTACGTTCCAAGTGCTCCAAGATCCGGAGGGCAACGAATGGTGCGTTGTGCGGTCAGCAACTGCTGGCTGACAACGCGTCGGGAAACCGTCGTCACATCGTAATTCCTGGCCAACAGCACTTGTACCGAAGGCCCGGCAGCCGCGGATTCCTCTTCATCAACCCGCGGCACTTTTCTCTGAAGCTCCGGTGCTCTTTTTACCCTTGGAGGCCGAGCGCATCCATCACCGCGGCAACACGGCGGCGCTGGTCCTCGGTCAATCCCCGGATCGGCAAAGGCAGGCAGCCTTTCGGGGCAAGTCCAAGGTGTTCTGCGATGGCAGCGACCACGCGGATGCTTCCGCCGAACTCAGTGAACAGCTCCCACAGTGGTGCCAGGCGCTCGGAAGCGTCCCGCGCGTCGTCGAACCTTTTTTCCTGCGCCGCCCGGGTGATTCCAGCCGCCAGGGCGGGCAAGGTGCCCCCCAAGACCGAGTACCAGGCATCGCACCCGGCGGCCAGTCCGTCGGCGGCCGTTGCGTCTCCGGCCACCCCGATGGTCACGTGCTCCGGGATGGCCGCGCGGATCTCCTGGACCCTGGCCCGCGCCTGCTTCGGGTCAGCGGATACCCCCGGGATTTTGATGGAAGCGATGCCGGGCAGCGCGGCGATCCGTGCATAGAGTTCGGGGGTGAAGGTGAAATGGGTAGTGCCGGGGTTGTCATAGACCACCACCGGCAGCGACGAATGCGCAGTAACCGTCCGGAAAAGTTCGAACACCTCATCGTCTGTGAGGGGCTGGTACGTCATTGGTGCGAGCAGCAGGCCTGAAGCTCCGGCCCGCTCGGCGTTTTCCGCGTTCGTGAGGACCTGGGAGGTCCGCAGCGCGCCGATGCCGATAATGACCGGTGTCCCGCCGGCGTGCCGGACGGCCAGCTGCGCAACACGGCTTCGCTCATCACTGCTCAGGTAAGCGTAGGAACCCGTGGAGCCGAGCGCGGTAATCGAATCGACGTTGGCTTCGCTGAGCCGTTCAACCAAGCGGATAAACGCCGCCTCATCCACCGCATCGTGGGCCAGCGGGGTGAGGGGAAAAGCGCTCAAACCAGTGAACATCGGATCAGCCCACCCAGTCGAGGTCGGCAGGACTGGCGCTCCGCTGCGGCGACGTTGTCCGCCGTCGTCCGCCGAGCTGAGCCGCGGCACCGGCGAGGACCACGAGCAGGATGCCAAGGACCTGGATGGCCGAGGGCTGCTGGTGCAGGATGAGCAGTCCGAGGAGGACGCCGAGCGCGGGTTCGAGGGCCATCAGCGTTCCGAACGCGGTAGGCGTCATCCTGCGCAGGGCGAGCATTTCCAGCGCGAACGGCAGCACGGGCAGCAGGATGGCCAGCCCGGCCGCGGCGGCCAATATCCCCCAGGTGAGGTGGCCGGCGGCCTGCGGGATCCCGACGAAGGCTGCCGTGGCAGCAGCGATGGGCACAGTCATTGAGAGCGCGCCGATTCCGGTGAAACGGTCGCCGATCCGCTGGGTGAGCAGGATGTAGCCGCCCCAAGCGACGCCCGTCAGCGCCGCCCACGCCACGCCCGCCGGGTCGAAGTCGCCCTGCCAGGGTTCGGTCAGTAAGACGACGCCAAGCAGCGCCACGGCCGGCCAGATGAGCGCCTTCCGGTTGTGGCTGCGCACTGCGGCCACCGTCAGGGGTCCAAGGAACTCAATGGCCACGGCGGTGCCGAGCGGTATGCGTTCGATCGCGGCGAGGAACCCGATCGACATCATGCCAGTCGTGATCCCGAGTCCAAGTAATGGCAGCACGTCGCCTCGGCGGACGGAGCGCAACGGCGGGCGGGCGATCGCCAGGAGAATGATGGCTCCCATGCTGAGCCTGAGCCATGCCGTTCCGGCCGGGCCCACCGCCTCGATCAGATCCATCGACAGGGCAGAACCCAGCTGAATTGACAGGATCGCCGTCACGGCCAGCCCCCACGGCGGCACCGGGAGGTTCACAGCGCTTCGCATGCGCATCTCACGCATCTGCAGCCTCACTCCGGTGTCCGGTCCCCACGCCCGGTTCGAAGACGGCCAGGGAGAACCTTGCCGGTTCCGCGCCGGAATTGGCGTAGGAGTGGGCGATGTCGCCGGGGAAGGAAACAGCGTCACCGGAACCGAGGACGTACGACTCGTCGGCAACCACAACAGTGACGGACCCTTGCAGGACCTGCAACAGCTCTTTGGTGCCTGCCGAGTGAGCCTCACTTTCATGCAGGTCACCAGGGGCCAGCGTCCAATCCCACAGCTCGACGACGTCGGGAGATTCAGTCCCCGCCACCAGCACGCCGCGCCCACCGGGCGCCGACGTCCACAGGGCGGCGCCTTCCCCGCTGCGCGTCACAGTCACCGGCTTGGGGCGGGGAGAATCGACCAGTGCCGGCAGTCCGATGCCGAGGGCATCGCTGATCCTCAGCAGGGTTCCAACACTGGGATTCGCCGCGCCCTGCTCGACGTTGACCAGCATGCGGCGGCTTACTCCTGCAACGTCGGCCAGCTGATCGAGGGTCCAGCCCCGTGACTGCCGCTCCTGCCGCACCCGGCCACCAATCGCCGTCGCAAGCGCACTTGTACTCTTATCCATACAGTGCATCATACTGCACTCAAAGTGCACTTGAAAATGCAACGGGAGGGCACCTGGGCCTGCAGGGCGCTTCGGCCCAGAGGGGTGGTTAGCGCAGGCAGCGGTCTTCCGGGTCGACGGCAGTCATGATGCGGCGGCTGATTTCGCGGACTTGTTTGAGTTGGGCCCTGGTCAGCGGGTCGAAGACGAGGCTGCGGACGGTCTCGACGTGGCCGGGGGCGGTTGCAACGACCTTTTCCCAGCCATCGTCGGTGAGGGTGGCAAGTGTGTACCTGCCATCGGCGGGGTCGGGGGCCCTGCGGAGCCAGCCCCGCTTCTCCAACTTTGACACCACCTGGGACAGCCGCGGGAGCATGGCTTCGGCCATCACGGCCAGCTCGCTCATCCTCATGGTGCGTTCCGGTGACTCAGACAGGACAGACATAACAACGTACTCGAAATGGCTAATGCCGGCATCCCGCTGAAGCTGCGTATCCAGCGCACCCGGCAGGCGAAAGACAACGCTCCCGAGGGCAATCCAGACCGCCTGCTCTTCCTCGCTCAGCCAGCGCGGCTCGCTCGCAGGCTGGGGAGCTGACGGCTGCCCCTTGGCTTCGACACTGGGTGACCTTTCCATGCCAGTCATGCTACAGGGTTCACTTCATCCATGAAGTCTCCGGGCAAGAAATTTACTTGCGTCTTGAAGTCATTCGCTCTACTGTTGAGTTCAAGGTTGAAGTCAACGCCGGAAGTTGCAGCTCTTCGATCGCGAACATCTCCCACTCTCACACCACATAGGAATCATCATGAACATCACCCTCTGGATAGTCGCTTCTGCCCTTGCCTTGGCCTTTCTGGCCGCGGGTTTGATGAAGATCTCCCAGCCGCAGGAGAAGCTCGCCGCTTCGGGCATGGGCTGGGCGGAAGACTTCAATTCCGGCGCCGTAAAGGCCATCGGCCTAGCTGAAGTCCTCGGCGCCCTGGGCCTGATCCTGCCGGCACTCACGGGTATCGCCACCTTCCTTGTACCTGTCGCCGCCACCGGCCTGGCCGTCGTGATGGTCGGCGCTATCATCACCCACATCAAGCGCGGCGAGAAGCAGGCGGTTGTCATCAACGCCGTCCTGGGCGCGTTGGCACTCTTCGTCGCCGTTGGCCGTTTTGGCCCCGTCCCGTTCTAACCCAACGCTGCCCGGTCCAACCGACTCCGTCCGGCGCCGCCCAAGGCGCAATGACCAAAGTGGCGTGACCGGGTCGACGGACGCTACCACCGGCCAAAGAGCAGCGGACGACGGCGGGATGTCCCGCCGTCGTCCGCTGCTCTGTCAGCACCTGGCTCAGTAAGCCTTTACGCGCTGTTCCACGATGAGATGGATGAGGGCGAAGACGCCGTCCTCATCGATGGCCGCCAGGGCGGCGTCCAGTGCGGCCGGAACGTCACAGTCCTCGGTGACCGTGATGCCAAAACCGCCGAAGGCCCGGGCCATCAGGCCGAAGTCCGGATTCTTCAGCTGGGTCCCGGAGACGCGTGCAGGATAATGCCGCTCCTGGTGGGTGCGGATGGTGCCGTATTCCTGGTTGTCCATAACGATCACCAGCGGCGTGGCCCCGTACTGGGCCGCGGTGGCCAACTCCTGGCCGTTCATGAGGAACTCCCCGTCCCCCGCAATGGTGACCACGCGGCGCCCGGGTTCAGCCAGCGAAGCAGCGATGGCCGAAGGGACGGAGTAGCCCATTGAGCCATTGCGGGCGCTGATCATGGAGGCGTAGCGGCGCGTGGGGAAATAGCGGTGGGCCCAGTTGGTGTGCTCCCCCGCGCGCCTCGCGGTCCCGGTGCGCGAACGGGATGAGGCCAACAAACAGCAGCATGGGGGTGGAGTCTTGCCATGCTGTGTGCAGCCCCACATGCGCGTTGGCCGCGCCGGGCCCCCGGGTCACCATCGCTATGCCCGGGCGCTGGTTCATTTTCCCGTCGGCCTCGGCCATGTAGGCGGCCCCGCCCTCATGCCGGCAGACGATGGTCTCAATGTCCGATGTGTGCAGGCCGTCCAGGACGTCCAGGAAGCTCTCGCCGGGGACCACATAGGTGCGCTCCACACCGTGGGCCACCAGCGAATCAACAATCACGTGCCCGGCTGACTTCAGTGCCTGGCCGGTGCCAGCGTGTGGCACCTCCGAATGGATTGACGGCCGGGAGCCGTGCTCGGAATTCCCGACGGCGGCGGGCAGGGTGTGGGATGCGGTCAGGGTTGCTTCGGTTTCCGTTGTCATGGGCTTTCTTTGGCTGTTTGGACTGGTTTGGCGTTTGTAGTGGATGGTGCGGGGTTTTATCTGAAGGTCTTCGCGGGTGGGTTGGCGATGACGGGGGCGGTGCCGGTGTAACCTTCGCGGGTTTCGGCGATTTCGCGGATGCGTGCCCGGCAGGCGTACCAGCCGAAGACCATGAGGACGCAGGCGATGGCGGTGACGAGCATGGTCAGGGGTGAGTCGATGAAGACCATGATCAGGACGCCGGCGAGGAAGAGGAGGGAGAGGTAGCCGGTGTAGGGGGCCCCGAACATCCGGAAGGAGGGGCGTTGGAGCCAGCCTTTGTCAGCCCAGCGTTGGAGTTGGATCTGGCACAGGACGATGGTGGCCCAGGTCATGACGATGCCGACAGAGGCGACGTTGAGGACGATTTCGAAGGCCTGCGCCGGCACCAGGTAGTTCAGGGGGACGCCGAGGAGGGAGACTCCGGCGGTGATGGCGATGCCGCCGTAGGGGACGCCGGCTTTGTTCATGCGGCCGGCGAATTTGGGGGCGGAGCCGTTCACGGACATGGAGCGCAGGATCCGGCCGGTGGAGTAGAGGCCGGCGTTCAGGGAGGAGAGGGCGGCGGTGAGGACGACGAGGTTCATGATGACGTCGACGCCTTGGATGCCGATGGAGCCGAAGAACGTCACGAAGGGGCTGACGCCCTTCTCGTAGGAGGTGTACGGGAGGAGGAGGGCGAGGAGGATGACGGAGCCGACGTAGAACACGGCAATGCGGAAGACCACGGAGTTGATGGCCTTGGGCATGATCTTTTCCGGGTTTTCGGTCTCGCCGGCGGCGGTGCCGACGAGTTCGATGGAGGCGTAGGCGAAGAGGACGCCCTGCATGAGGATGATCATGGGGAGCAGGCCGTTGGGGAAGATCCCGCCGTTATCCGAGAGCAGGCTCAGGCCTACGGGTTGGCCGTCGACGGGGGTGCCGAAGATGACGAAGTACGTGCCGACAACGAGGAAGACGACGAGGGCTGCGACTTTGATGATGGCGAACCAGAATTCGAGTTCACCGAAGACCTTCACGGAGACGAGGTTCAGGGCCAGGACCACCAGGAGGGCGATCAGGGCCCAGGCCCATTGCGGGACCTCGGCCATCCAGGGGATGTAGTGGCCGAAGAAGTTCATGTAGAGCGCGGCGGCGGTGATGTCCACGATGGTGGTGGTGGCCCAGTTGATCCAGTAGAACCAGCCGGAGACAAACGCGGCTTTCTCGCCGAAGAACTCCCGGGCGTAGGAGACAAACGAGCCCGAGGAGGGGCGGTGCAGGACCAGTTCGCCCAGGGCCCGGAGGATGAGGAACGCGAAGAACCCGCAGACCGCGTAAGCGATGACCAGCGACGGGCCGGCGGCGTTGAGGCGGCCGCCGGCGCCGAGGAACAGGCCCGTTCCGATCGCGCCGCCGATCGCGATCATCTGGATCTGCCGCGGTTTGAGGTTCTTGTGATACCCCTTGTCCTCCGCGTGCAGGGCAGACTCGGAAGCATGCGCGTGGCCGCCGTCGGCCTGGTTCAGTACAACCTCGTCATTGGGGTTGATGGGCATGGTTGATCCTTTCGATACGGAGAAGATCCTGCTGGGATGGGAAAGAAGTTGTGGGGCGTGCACCCCGACGGGCAAGAAAACTGGTTAGAAAACAGACCAGCCGGTGCGGTCGGAAAGGTCGGCGAGGGCCGCGGTACCGGCAAGGGAGTTTCCTTTAGCGTCCAGCCGCGGGCTCCAGACGCAAATGGCACCAACACCTGGAACGATCACCAGGATCCCGCCGCCCACCCCGCTTTTCCCGGGAAGGCCCACGCGATAGGCGAACTCGCCCGCGGCGTCGTACATCCCGCACGTCAGCATGATTGAGCCGATGCGTTTCGCGTCGCTGCGGGACACCACGGTTCCGAGCGTTCCCTGGCCGTCGCGGGCGAGGAAGAGTCCCGCCTTGGCGAGTTCCACGCAGGACATCATGATGGAACATTGGCGAACGTAGTTTTCCACCACGGATTCCGCGGCCTGCCCCAGGTTGCCGAAGCCCTTCAGGAAGTGCGCCAATGCCAGGTTGCGGCTGCTGCTGGAAAGCTCGCTGGCAGCGGCGGCCTCATCGATGAAGGGCCCGGTGCTGGCCGCCTGGGTGGTGAGGAACCGCAACACCTGGGTGGCGGCGTCGGACATTTCTTCCATCAAGTGATCGGTGACCACCAGGGCGCCGGCGTTGATGAACGGGTTCCGCGGGATGCCATGCTCCACTTCCAGTTGGACCAGGGAGTTGAACGAGGTCCCGGACGGTTCGCGCAGCACCCGGGACCACAGTTTTCCTGAGCTGTCGCCTCGAAGCGCCATTGCCAGCGTGAACACCTTGGAGATGCTCTGGATGGAAAACGGGACGTCGGCATCGCCGGAACTGAACACCTCACCGGACGTGGTGGCGACGGCGATTCCGAACCTGTGGAAGGGTACCGCTGCCAGGAGGGGGATGTTGGCCGGGACAGACCCGGTTTCCCGCTGTGGCCTGTGGTTGCGGACGATGTCATGCAGTATCCGGTCCAGCGGCGGTGCTTTGAGTGTTGTGGTCATTTCCTGCCCAGTTGTTCTTTAGGTGTGCTGGCCCATTCCTGGATGTGGAGCAGGGCCACCAGCGAGTCCCTCGGGTTGCCGAAGTCCAGCCCAGTGGCCCGGGATGCCTTGCTGATCCGGTAGTAGACGGTGTTCTTGTGCAGCCCCATCCTGCTGGCGCACTCGGCGACATCGAGTGAAGCGTCGAAGTACGCGTGCAGGGTTTCCGCGAGTTCGGTGTCCTGCCGCAACAGGGCGGAAAGACCTCGGTGGCGGAACGTGGAGGAGGTGAAATTCTGGACCGCCTCGCGGAAGAGGATCTCTCCCTCGAACTCGTCCACCGTGGCAACGCCACGGTCCGGAGACGTGCCCACACACCTCAACAGGGCCTCGGTGATACGGGTGGTTGAGTGCAGGGACAGCAGGTCCGGGACTACCGGACCGACGGCGGCGAACGGGCTGATGCCGAGGTGCTTGCCGGCATCCCGGACGATTGCCTCAGCCAGGCTCCGCAGCCCGGGCTCCGCCGAGGTTGACTGCAGGCCGGGGACAATGACGGCGGTGTCGCCCTTGAACTGGCCCACGACGGCGGACGGCTTGTAGGCGGCCGCGTGGATGGACGCCAGGTTGGCGAGTTCGCCGTGCTTCAGTGCTGCGTCGTCGGCCTGGGCTTCGGAAACGGGCATTCCTATCAGGATCAGTGCGGCCGGGCGCTCGGCGGAGATCTTCTCGCTGTGGGCACTGGCCGCGGCTTCCGCCGAACCTGACAGGATCCGCACAATGCGGTCCTCGCGCATGTGCACAGACTGCTGGTTGCGGTGACGGATCAGCTCGGCCGAGGCCCGGGCAGCAGATCCTTTCAGCACATAATCAACGTCCGGCCCGAAACCGTCCCCGGTTTCCTGCAGCCAGATGTAGCCCATGATCCGGTCGCCGGCGAACAGCGTGATGGCCACCCGTTCCCGCAGCCCGTCCTGGGGCCGGGCCGGTACCCGCACCGGCGGCCGGGTCCGGTGCAGCTCACGGTAGGCGCCCAGGTCCTTCAGCAGCAGCTCGTATTTACGCGGACCACGCCGGGCCAGGATGGAGGCCTTGCGCAGCTCGTCGATGTCATTCGAAACGGTGGAGTATGCCAGGACCTTGTTGGCGGCATCTTCGATGAGCACATGGCTGGATGTGAGCCTGGCGGTGGTCTGGGCGATGGCAAACAGGTCCTCTTCCAGCAGCGTCAGCACTTCACTCTGGTAGCTGCGCGGCTGGATGCGATCCTTGGCGATGGACAGCAGCCGGTCCCAGTCAGCCCCCGGATCCACTAGGAGCAGGCCCGTGCCGGCTTCGCGCAGCAGCTCTTCAGCTTCGGCGAGCTCTTCACGTCTGCCCTTGACGGCCACCACCGCCGGAGGGTTCTTCAGGAGCCGCCGCAGCGCGGGCAAAGCCGAGCGGCCGCGGACGCCGATCAGCAGGACAAAGGCCGCACCGCCGTCGGGCGTTTCATCATCCGCATCCACTATCAGGAACCGGTCGATCGCAGAGCCGGCCGGGGCTGGCCTGAGGATGAGGCTGGCGAAACCCAAGGGGAGATCCGAGAGGATATCGTCCACCGTAACCGCTGCCATGGGCATCCTTCCGCGTAGAGCTGGCCGGACGGCTCTGTCCGGTCACCTCATGCTATCCAGCCAGGCGCCCCCAAAATATGGAAAGGAACCCAAATGCAGTGGCAGCTTTTCGGTTGGCGGACCAAGTTTCTACGGTGCAGGGACCTGTATGGCCCCGATGAGTAATTCCTATTGGCGGGGGACCAAAACGCCGACGTGCTCTGAGATCTCGGCGAGGATTTCGTCGATGGACTTCGAGATGTTGATTGTGGCCGCCATGCTGAGGAACATAATCGCGGAGACCATGTGCGCGAGCGTTGCAGCATCCTTGGGCCCGATGCGCGGGTCACGCCGCAACACGTCGGCGATCGCTTCCTCGGTCTGAACGGTCAGGGCGAGGGCATCGCGGTGGTGGGGTTCCTCGGGGTCGCCGAACACGATCTCTCGAAGGTAGGTCCGGCCGTTGTCGATCTGCTTACGGTTGCACTCCACCACCGGGCGAGCGATCGCCATCACTGCCTCGAACACATCGGGGACGGCCCCGGCGGCCGCTTTACCCTCCACGAGCGCGTCGGCGTAGCCGGAGTTCTGCACGAGCAGGAGCAACTCGGCTTTGGTTTTGGCGTACAGGAATAGAGTCCCCGTACCGATGTCAGCCTTGTCGGCGATCTGCTGGGTGGTGACGTCATCGACACCATGCTCGGAGAAGAGTTCCCGTGCGGCGGCCGTGATGCGGTCGAGCTTGTCCTGCTTGTTCCGCTCGCGCCGTCCGACCGGCTGAGGGGCGACTGACATTGAATGTTCCTTCGGGAATAGAATCTGACTACGCTCAGTTATGAGCATAGTCGCTACTGTTAGCGGCTCAAAAGTGCCTTCGCTCATTCTCTCACTGACGACGCACTTCTGGCCGGCGCAGCGGTGATTTTCATGACCGATCGATCAAAGGAAAACCCCTCCCATGAGCTTGTCTTCTCTCTGGCAACCGTTCACCCTCGGCCGGGTGGAACTCCCCCATCGGCTCGCACTGGCACCCATGACCCGCACGAGGGCCAACCCGGATGGCACCCTGAGCGACCTCACCGCCGAGTATTACGCGCAGCGCGCCTCCCTTGGGTTGATCATCACGGAGGGGACGAACCCGCGAGCAGATTGCTGGCGACATCGACGCGGGGTTTGCTGACATTGCCCCGCTGGGCCGTTTCGCGCTGGCCAACCCCGACATCGTCGAGCGGCTGCGCACAGACGCCCCGCTGAACGACGTGGACCCGGCCACCATCTACGGCGGCGGCGCGGCCGGCTACACCGATTACCCGGTCATGGCACACGCCTGATCAGGTGCCCCTAACCATCAATACCATCCGCGCCGACCGGCACGGATAACCTCACCAGCAGAAAGTCCATAAAATGCCCTCACTCAATGAAGCAGTCGTCCTCGTCACCGGAGCAAACGGCGGCATCGGAACCCACTTCGTCCACGACGCCCTCGCACGCGGCGCCAGCAAGGTCTACGCCACCGCCCGCACCCCCCGCACCTGGGAGGATGAGCGCATTGTCCCCCTCACCCTCGATGTCACCGACCCCGAGTCCATCCAGGCAGCAGTCGAGGCCGCCGGGGACGTCACCGTGTTGATCAACAACGCCGGAGCCTCCGTGGCGAGCCCGGGCATCCTTACCCACACGAATGAGGAAATCCGGACCAACGTCGAGACGAACTTCCTCGGCCCGCTGTTCCTCACCCGGGCATTCGCTCCGATCCTGTCAGCGAGGGAAGAGTCTGTGATCATCAACATCCACTCCGCCCTGAGCTGGTACGCCGTCGCCGGCATCTACAGCGCCACCAAGGCCGCCCTCTGGTCGGCCACCAACTCACTGCGCCTGGAACTCGCCCCCGCAGGCGTCCACGTCGTCGGAGTGCACGTCGGCTATGTCGACACCGCGATGGCGGCACACACCAGCGAGCCCAAGACTGACCCGGCCGATCTGGTACGAACCGTCTTGGATGCCGTCGAGGCCGGTGAGTATGAGGTTCTCGCCGACGACACGTCCCTACAGCTCAAGGCCGCCCTGAGTGGCCCGGTCGAAGCCCTCTACCCCGAGTTGCAGGGCACGAACTCCAGGAGCCAGTCATGACAGCAACCCGGCAGGTCGCGCTGGCGACAGGCGCTTCCTCAAGCATCGGCAAAGCGGCAGCGATCGCACTCGCCGCAGATTCAACCTGATGCCGAGCTGACGCTCACCTTCGAGCAGGTGTGGAACCCATGAGGGCCGCAGCAAATGCTGCGGCCCTCACTCGTGGTGGCTATGTCAGCAGCGCTGGTTGGCGATGCCGATGTACTCGCCAAGCCGGTATTCCAGGTCGTCGTCGGCGCTTGTGAGGACGACCTCCAGTGCCCGGTCACGACCGATAGTGCGCGGAAGCCGCTCCGTACCCCCACCACCGGGCAGCAGACCACCGCCGACCTCGGGCTGCGAAGGCGAGGGCGAGCTCGTTGCCCCCACCACGGGTGCGGCCCCGGATGGTTGCGATGGTGATGTAGGGGGCCTTGGAAAGCTTCAGGACCAGGTCGGTCCACACCGGCACTGCTCCCTCGCCTTCAGGGGCGGGAAAGTCGGCGGCCGCGACGAGGTCGAAGTGGTTGTAGAAAGAAGTCGGGCACACCGCCGTCGAATACGACGACCTGGACGTCGGGATCAGCCGCCAACTCTTCGACGATCTCGGTGAGACGGTGGACGGTCTCGCCGATGTTTTCTCAGTCTCAGCTGCCCGCCGTCGGGGTGGGCGTTCATGTCCGTCAGCGGGCGAGGAACTCTGCCGCGATAGGGGCGAACTTGTCGTGGAACTGAAAGATACCGCCGTGGCCGGAACCGGGGTAGATGATCAGCTCGGAGCCGTTGATGCGGCGGTGCAGATCCTCGGAAAGGACTGAGGGCACCATCCGGTCGTTGTCCCCATTGGCAATCAGGGTGGGCTGGGTGATCTTCGACAGGTCAGCCGGCGTGCCGCGCCCCCACTTCTTGATGGCTTTCAGCTGGGTCTGGAACGCCTTGACCTTGATTGGCGCGTCGCGGTCGGCTGTGCGCTCCTCGAGTCGCTTTACGAATGCTTTACCGGCTTGCTTGCCCGCGGTGTCGCGGTTGAAGAACAGGAATTCCTTCGGGTCGGACCGGGTAAGGGTGGCCCGAAGTATGTCGTAGTAGGTGGTCCCGGCCACCTTGTCCATGTCCTTGCCGCCCTTGGGACCGGTTCCCGTGAGGACGAGCTTTCGGACGAGGTCCGGGTGCTTGAGGACCAGGGCTTGGGCAACCATACCGCCGAGGGAGAAGGAGAAAACGTCGATCTTCTCGAATCCGAGCGCCTTGATGAAGGTGTAGGCGTCGTCGGCCATCTCCTCGATGCTGTCGGGCACCTGGCCCGTGGAGGCGCCGACACCTTGGTTGTTGAAAGTGATGACGTGGCGGCTTCTTGCCATGGGGTCGATGATGCGTGGATCCCAGTTATCCAGGGTCGCTGCGAGATGGACGAAGAAGATGACAGGGATGCCGCCTTTGGGGCCAAGCTCCCGGTAGGCGTAGGTGACGCCGCCGGCGCTGATTCGGCGGGACGGCGCTTTGGCGTAGGACGTAACTACGGGTTCGTTTAAGGGCTCGTGCGCGTTCATGACGGTTCTCCTGTGAAGTTGGTTGGTAGTTGTCTGATGAAGATGGGGCGGGTGCCCTGGAAGGCTCAGGGGTTGCTGATGACGGCCTTGCCACGGATGCCGCCCTTTTCCAGGCCCTGAAGGGCCTCGACGGTCCGACTGAAGGGGAAAACGCGGCCGACGACGGGGCGGAGCGCGCCGTCGTCGATCAGTGCGGTGATCTGGCGCAGCTGGTCGCCGCTGGCGCGCATGAAGAGGAACTGATAGCTGACGCCGAGCTTCCTGGCCTGCCGGCGGATCCCTGCGCTGAGGCCGCTGATCGCCAGGCGGAGCACCGGATTCAGGCCGGCTTCGCGGGCAAAGGCCGGGTCCGGAGGCCCGGTGATCCCGATCGCCTTGCCGCCGGGCTTGAGTACGCGCAGGGACTTCTGGAGATTTTCGCCGCCGAGGCTATCCAGCACCAGGTCGTAGCCGCTCAGGAGCTGTTCGAAGTCTTGGCTGCGGTAGTCGATGACGATGTCGGCGCCGAGCTCGCGCACGAAGTCCATGTTGGAGGCACTCACTGTGGTCGCGACGGTCGCCCCGAGGTGTTTGGCGAGTTGGATCGCGATCGATCCGACTCCCCCGGCGCCGGCGTGGATGAGGACCTTCTGGCCGGGCCGCACGTGACCGCGCTCAACGAGCGCCTGCCAGGCGGTCAGTGCGACCAGCGGCAGCGAGCCCGCCTCCTCCATGCTGATCGATACCGGCTTGAGCGCAAGATCGGCCTCGGCAATGGCGATTCGCTCGGCGAACGTGCCGATGCGGTCCTGGCCAGGCCGTGCATAAACCTCGTCACCAGGCTTGAACGCACGCACCTTCGAACCGACACGGATGACGGTTCCCGCGACATCATTTCCGGCAATCAAAGGAAGCCGGTACGGGAGGATCTGCTTGAACTCGCCCGCCCGGATCTTTTCATCGAGCATGTTGAGACCCGCGGCCTGCACCTGCACCAGCACATCCAGCTCCCCCACTGTGGGCTCAGGAACATTCGATTCCTGCAGTGGGCCTTTGTACTTTTCGACGACGAACGCTCTCATGAACCTTGCTCCTTATTGGTGATGCTGCGTGGTGAAGTTGACGGGTCCCCGTTACCGGCCGAGGAAATTCCGGGCGGCGTCGACGAACGCGTGGTGGTTTTGGAAGACGGCGCCGTGGCCGGAATCCGGGAAGATCGTGACCGACGCGGTGGGCAGCTGCCGGGTGAGCGCGGCCACGTTTGCCGCCGGCACCATACGGTCGCTGTCTCCGTGCACGATGAGCACCGGGCCGGTGACGTGGGAAAGACCATCGGGCTGCTGCAGACCCCACCCGTGCACCGCGGCCAACTGCGCCCGGTACACCTTGGGAGTGACTGGCTTGTCGCGGCCGGCAGTGCGCTCCTCCAACCGCGCGAGATACTCGCGCGCGGCCTTCTTGCCGGCAGGGGTGCGGGTGAAGAACAGGAGCGCCTTCGGATCGTTGAACGTGATGACCGCCCGCAACACAGTTGTGATGGTAGTGCGGGTCATGTCGGTGAGCCGGGGTCCTCCGGCCGGGCCGGACCCGGCGAGGATGAGCCGGTCAATCAGCTCCGACGCCTGCACGGCGATCGCCTGGGCGACCATCCCACCCATCGACAGGCCGAACACATCGACCCGGCCGTATCCGAGCGCGCGGATCACTGCGGCCATGTCCTCGATCGACTCACGAACGGGACCGGTGGAGTGGCCGACGCCGCGGTAACCCACAGCGATCACGTGCCGCTCCTCAGCCAGGCCCTCTACGATGCGGGGGTCCCAGCTATCCAGGTTCGCCCCGAGGTGCGTCAGGACAATCAATGGGACGCCGCCCTGTGGGCCGTACTCGCGATACGCGAACTCCGCACCCGCCGCCGCGACAGCCATCGGCGGCGCATTCCGATGACCCTGCGTGCTGGGTACGTCTGCCATGACTTTCTCCTATTGGGTCCCCTAGTCGACATAGTTGAATATACTCAATTATGAGTTCGCTCAGTTTTCTTGTCAAGGGAGGCCGCCGGCCACCGGCACCCGCGAACAAAGCCGGGCCACGCCGTCCGGCACGCGTAGGCGTCAGCCGGTCCGGGTGATTCGGTAGAGAACCACCTGGTCGGGGTGGATCCGCGGGCATGCGACACCCACCCTTGACGGGACACTGCCGGGCAAGTTGGCTCCGGGAAAGATCACGTCATCCTGGGTGGCTGACCGGAGGGAGTCGGGTTCAATCGCCTGGCCGGCGGCTGACGGCCGGCTGTCTCATGCGACGGAACCTCGGAATCGGAAGTCAGCTGGCCTCGGCTCACAACTGTCCGTCAGCCCACAACCAGACTGCCGAAGCAGCGGTCGAAGCAGCGCTCTCTGCCAACCATTCAAATGGCAAGGGCCAACTTCTCCCCGCAGAGCTCATCATTCGCCGGTCCTGCGGCTGCTGACCGCGCGGTCGCCAGACATTCCCGCCAGGGGTGCTACTCGGCGATGTCCTCCGCCCATAGTTCAGGGTGCTCGTCCTGGAAGGTGCGCATCATCGCAACGCATCGGGCATCATCCAACACCACCACTTCGACGCCGCGTGAGCGGAGAAGGTCGAATTCGCCGGGGAACGTCTCGGCCTCGCCCACCACGACGCGCGGAATCTTGAATTGGATGATGGTCCCGGTACACATCGCACACGGCGCCAGGGTGGTGTAGAGGGTTGTGTCCCGGTAGCTCTTCTGGCGTCCGGCAGCCCGCAACGCAGACATCTCGCCGTGGGCGATTGGGTCGCCATGCTGGACACGCTCGTTGTGGCCGCTGGCAATGACCACCCCGCCGCGGGCCAAGGCGGCACCGATCGGGATGCCGCCCTCTCGGAGGCTCTTTTGTGCGGCCTCGTAGGCAGCCTCGAAGGCCGGGTCTGCGATGGTTCGTTCAGTTTCGGACATGGGGGCAGTCTAAAGACATATGTCCACCATCGGCGCTATGCTCCCGGTCGCTGAGCGGAATAAAGTCTCTGAGGACCACCAGACTGGACAAGTTTGTCTACTAAGTCAGACACTACTCAGCAGCCGCCGCAATAAGAAGCGTGGCCGGCTGCATGCCTGGCATCGCGAACCAGGGATGAGGAAGAGACCAGCCCGGACCGCAAAGGCTGACGGCTAGTCCTTGCCCAAGTTTTCCCTGAGCAGGGCGCGGTGTTCGACGGCGGCTTGTCGGTGGAGCGCGCGGCCGGCGTCGGTGAGTTCCAAGAACAGTGAGCGCCGGTCATCTTCGCAGGACTGGCGGGAAATCAGCCCAGCTTTGTCGAGCCGGTCCACCACCTTGGACATGGCGCTCTGGGTCATGGGCGTGCGCTCACCCAGTTGCTTCATGCGGCATGCCGCGTCGGTGCTTTCGGCCACGAGGTCCAGGATTTCAAACTCCGTCAGGCCGATGCTGAACTTCGACTCCAGCGCACGCTCAAGTGCCCCCGCAGTGTTGAAGTACGTGGTTTGGATGCTGCGCCATTGCTCAACCAACTGACGGTCCTGCTGTGTTGCCATGAGGTGATTCTAGTTCATGACCCATTAAAAAGTCCACGTCATAATATTCCTTGTCATTCAATGACGCGTCATATAAGTTATTCCCATGACTTCAACTTCCACCCTTGAAAGATCAGCCGGCGGCCGGCTCACAGCCGTGCGCTGGACCCGCGCCCAGTGGATGCTCCTCCTGGTCCTGTGCACCGTTCTGGCCCTCGACGCACTAGATGTATCAATGGTCGGTGTGGCCCTGCCCTCGATCGGCAACGAACTTCATCTCGAGACCGAATCCCTCCAGTGGATCGTCTCCGCCTACGTGCTCGGCTACGGAAGCCTGCTCCTGTTGGGCGGACGAATGGCGGACCTGCTCGGCCGGCGTCGCATCTTCCTGATTGCGCTCAGCGTTTTCGCAGCAGCATCCATGCTCGGCGGACTGGTGGATGACCCGGCCCTTCTGATCGCCACCCGTTTCGTCAAGGGCCTGGCCGCCGCATTCACAGCCCCCGCTGCCTTCTCGATCATCACCACCAACTTCGCTGAAGGCCGCGAACGCAACCGCGCCTTGTCCATCTTCACCACGTTCGGCGCCAGCGGATTTTCCCTCGGCCTGGTCGTGGGTGGCCTCATGACCGCCCTGAGCTGGCGCTGGACCTTCCTGGTCTCCGTTCCGGTGGCAGTGGCCGTTGTGATCCTTGGCCTGAGGTACATCCCTCGGGACGGAGCCGCAGGCCAGGCCGCAGACGGGGAGCAAGAGAGCGGGCATGACGTCTGGGGCGCCATCACACTCGCGGGCGGCATGCTGGGGCTGGTGTACACGCTGGTAGCGGCGCCGGGGAACGGCTGGGGATCTGTGGCAACAATCGCCGGATTCGTGGCCTCCACCGCGGTGCTGGCAGCGTTCGCCGTGATCGAAAACCGCGTCAAACACCCCCTGATCCGGTTCAGCATACTCAAGGAAGGCTGGGTTGCCCGGGCCAACCTCAGTGCCGTGGGACTGTTCGGTTCCTACCTGAGTTTCCAGTTCATCCTGACGCTCTACCTGCAGTCCGTGCTTGGATGGAGCCCCCTTGGCATGGCCCTGGCGCTGCTCCCGACCGGCCTGCTGGTGGCCTCGAGCGCACCCCTCGCGGACCGGCTCATCGAGAGATTCGGCGCCCCGCGGCTGATCCTGACCGGACTGGCGTCGTTGACGCTCGGGTACGTGCTGTTCCTTCGCGTCGGCACCTCGCCCAATTACGTGACCGACATCCTGCCGTCCGTCCTGCTGCTGGGAGTCGGTTTCGCCCTGGCCTTCCCGTCCATCAACGTCCAGGCCACCGCTGGCATCCGGGATGCCGAGCAAGGCCTGGCAGCGGGCCTGATCCAGACCAGCACCCAAGTCGGTGCCGCCCTGGTGCTGGCCGTCACCACGGCCATGGTGAGCGGTCACGGCAATGCGCCCGGCCCAGGTGCCGCCGTCGATGCGGCCGCGATGCTGGAACAGTACCGGCCGGGCCTGATCCTGAGCGCCGCGGTGGCCGTGGCTGCCCTCCTGGTGGCCGCGACGCCCAAGCTATCGCTGGGCAAAAGGCGGCAGCCGGGAGTTGAAACCAGCGGGGAGGACGTGCCTAGCTAACCATCGGTTCAACCCCTGTCGGCCGGATTCAAGACCCAGCTGCTTCGTTTGCCCAAAGCCTGACCTCTGGTTGGAAGCCCCCACGCGAGTTGAACTCAAGCGCGGGGGCTTCCGGGTTTCGGTGGGGGGACCGGAACCGGGATCAATCTATCGAATCCAGGCGGACGCAAGGACGGAATATGGCCTTCTTCCCCAAATCTTGTGTGAACCTTGAGCCAGCCCGCATGAGCCCGCGGAGCCTAACCCCTGGCGCCTAACCGGCTGGCTTCAAGGACGTAATCATCCGCTTGATGTCCCGGTACTCCGGGGTCTCCGCGTACTTCTTCGCCTGCTCCAGATACGGCAGGGACTCGGCCCCCGGCGACACATTGTTCCCGGGGTTGTAGAACGCTCCAAACATGGCAGCGGTGGGCGGCCAGGTGAAGAAGTGGAAAATGGCGCAGGCCGAGTCGCCCGTGGGCGGCGCCCACGCGATGCCGTAGGCCGCGGCCGGCGTGTCGGCCGGACCCGGCGCCGCATCATTGCCGCGGGTCTCGAAAACAAACCAGGGCGCCGGCCCGCCCTGCGACAGCCAAGGCAACTCCTGGGATTCCAGCACCTCGTACGGGAACCGCTCCAGGCACATGGACCCGGTGGCCATGTTGGTCCGGAGTGTCGCCAGCGGCTTGCCGGCCTGGTTCGTCACCTCCGCGAACGCACCGCCGCCCTCCGGCAGTTCGCCGGCCGGGTCCCGGACGCTCCATGTGGCCGGATACTCGAACGTCAGTTGGCCGTCCGCCGTCGTGTAGCTGGTCCAGGAGGCCGACGCCGGTGCGGTGGCACTCGGCGAGTTGGTCGCCGTCGGCGTCGCAGTGGTGGTTCCGGTGGACGTCGTCGAGGTGACGGTGGGGCTGGGACTCGACGTCGTCGTCGGTCCCGCCTGGGGGCCGCAGCCCGTGAAGAGCAAAGCCATCAGAATGGCTGTAGGAAAAACCGCGCCTGACGCGGCGGGACTGCGCATCACACTCTCCCTTGGGTCCGAGTTTGGTCCTTAAATTGTGGGGCCGGCGGGCGCGCCGGGATCCGGCGGCGGACCGATTGGTGCCGAACCGTTGCGGCGATAACGAAAGAGTCCTGACCCGCTGGCCGGCTTCCCGCCAGAGCGCCAACTGCCGGACACCCGACAGGCGCTGGCGTCCATCGGCGGATTGCCTGCGCTCACTGGCCGAATGTAGTGGTGGCCAGCCTGTACAGCGTGAGCACGAGTGACAGTCGCACGCGCCCCGGCGCGGTGCGGAGGTCGAACCCAAGCGCCGTCGAGTAGTCGGCCGCCCGGTTCTGCACGCTGGAATGGTGGAGGCCAACCTCCTCTGCGACGGCCCGCAGGCTGCTGGTCGCTGCAATGGACTCGAGGAGCGCCAGCGCTTTGGGCTGCGATTGGAGAAGACGCTTCAGTGCCGTGAGGTCAGGGGTTTCCAGCCCCGAAGAATCGGCCAGCTCCGCAAAGACGAGCAGGCTGCCCAGACCGTCGGCAAGCTGGCTCGGATTCTGCGGAGTGGTCAACCGCAGCGCGGGGAGGGCCGATGCCCACGACCGATCCAGCGCGCCGGGAACCATGGCCAGGCCGATCCCCGAGCGGGACTCAGGCGGGGCATCGGCGGGCCTGCGCACAGCTGCCCGCACGGGCCCCACCTTTGTGTAGATGACCGCGTTTGGTCCCGTAAGCATCGTGGCCGCGGGGACAGCCATGATGCGGTAGGGCGTGTCACGATCAAGATGGAGCAAGGCGGCAGCATCCATCCGCCGGTCCAGGGGCGCAGTACCGTCGACGATCGTCGCGACGGCCCGGCGGGTGGCCGCCACCGGGCTGGTGCGGTCGAACGATATCCCCAGTGCGATGGCTACCCGCTCCAGGATCATCTCATCGTTGGCGAAGGCCGGGCCGGACCGCTCGATCCATACCCGCCCGCCGTCACCGAAATCGTGTCCGGGCCAGGCGCCAGGTTCGCCGGGCGCAGTTTTGGTACCGGAGGCGTCGACGCGGAGGGTGTTCCCGTCAGCCACGTATCCTGCCGGGCAGCCGCTGAGCACGGCGGCCCCGCTCAGCAGGACCTGGGCGCTGGCGTGCCCGTCAACGAGCGCGTCAAAGTACGCGATCACCTTAAGGCTTTCGGAGGCCTCAGGGTCGAGCGCCTTGAGGCGCCATACCAATCCCTGCATATCTGCCGCTCGTTGAATTAGCTTGTGGTGCGAATTTTACTCCGCCAGCGTCTTCCAGGCGCCTGCACCGCCTCAGGCACCGCGTCAGGCGCCGAGGATGCGGCGTACCCACTTCGTCCGCACATCGCGGGCCTGGATGGACATTGCTGCCTGCGGGACAATCATGTCGAAGCCGTGGAATCCGCCTGCCCAGACGTGTAGCTCGGCAACACCTCCTATGGCCCAGATTGCCGAGGCGTAGGCCACAACCTCGTCCCGGAACACCTCTGCCGTGGCTACGTCGACGAAAGCGGGCGGCAGGTTGGAGAGGTCGGTTGCCCGGGCCGGCGCCGCATAGATTGACACGTCGGCCGTCTTGCGCCGGTCGCCCAGCAAAGCATCCCAGCCGGTGTCGTTGCTGGTCCGGTCCCACAGCCCGAAGCCGTCAATCTGGTAGCTGGAGACCGTTTCGTTGCGGTCATCGAGCATGGGACAGATCAGCACCTGGCCAGCCAATGCCGGACCTCCCCGGTCCCGCGCCATCAGGGCCACTCCCGCGGCCAGCCCGCCGCCGGCACTCGCGCCGGCGATGATGAGGCGCTCCGGGTCGAAGCCGAGCTCCTCGGCATGCGCCGCGGTCCAGAGGAGGCCGGCATAGCAGTCCTCCACGGGCGCCGGGTCCGGGTTTTCGGGGGCGAGGCGGTACTCGACCGATATGGCCACAGCATCCATGAGTTCCACCCACTCGATGAGCATGTCCGCCCCCAGGAAGCGGTCACCAATGACCATCCCGCCGCCGTGAGTGTGACAAATCCCGGGCCCGCCGGGAACATGATCGATCCTGGAGAAGATGGAAACAATGAGGTCGGGGGCGCCTTCGGGGCCCGGGATGGTCCGCTCTACGTGCGTCACGGCGTGACCTGCAAGCTGCTCTTCGATGGGCGACGTGAGCGGCGCACCCCGCATCCCGGAAATCATGTCCGGGGTCAGCGTGGGGTTGAGCAGATCCCCCAGCGCGGCCAGTGTTGCACCAAGTTCAGCATCAAAAGGTGGGGCTTTCGGGGTTGGCATTGTGTACTCCTGGGTGGCTGGCCACCGCGTTGTGACCTGAATTCAGCCTAGGTATTCCCTATCGCGATTCTAACCGCCAGCAACACGCAAACCGGAGTGTCCAAACCGCCATCTGGCGGGGACCAATCACACGATCGAGCATGCGAAGCAGGCAGAATACAGAGAGAGAAAGCCTTTTCTGGACCTCATACCTGAAGGAATCCACCATGGACTACCGCCCACTCGGCCGCACCGGCCTGTCAGTCTCCGCCGTATGCGTGGGCACGAGCTCGCTGGGCGGCCACCCGGCACCGCACGGGACCGACACCGCCGTCGCCACCATCCGGCGGGTCTTCGAAGGCCCCTTCAACTTCATCGACACATCCAACGAGTACGGGCAGACTAACAGCGAGCGCCGGATCGGCCAGGCGTTGGCGGAAGCCGGCGGCCTGCCCGAGGGCGTTGTGGTGGCCACTAAGGTGGACCCCATCCGCGGCGTCAGCGATTTCTCCGGCGAACGGGTCCGCCGCTCCGTGGAGGAATCCCTCGAACGCCTCGGCCTTGACCATCTGCAGCTGGTCTACCTCCACGATCCCGAGAAGATCACCTTCGAGGAAGGCATCGCAGCGGGCGGCCCGCTGGAAGCGCTGATCGAACTGCGCGACCAAGGCGTCATCGGGCACCTCGGCGTGGCCGGCGGCCCCATCGACCTGGAACTGAAGTACCTCGCCACCGACGCATTCGACGTCGTCATCAGCCACAACCGTTACACGCTCGTGGACCAGACTGCCGAGCCGCTCATCCAGGACGCGGCGGACCGCGGCGTGGCCTACGTCAACGCTGCCCCGTTCGGCGGCGGCATGCTCGTGAAGGGCCCGGACGCCGCACCCAACTACTGCTACCGTCCGGCCAGCGAGGCCATTATCGGGCGGGTCAAGAAGATGGAAGCGATCTGCAAGGAATACGGCGTGCCTTTGGCTGCCGCGGCGCTGCAGTTTTCCACCCGGGATCTGCGGGTCAGCTCCACCATTGTGGGCATGTCCGAGCCCGGCCGTGTCGAGGAAACCGTCCGGCTCGCCGAATGGGATATCCCCGAGGACTTCTGGAGCCACATCCTGCCGCTCGCGGCGGCCGGGACCGGCGAGCTGGGCTGAGCCTTTCCCGCGCCCCTTTACTTCGACTCATCTCGGAGTCCAGAATAGGTCGCACCACAGCCTCCACTGACTCAGCAGCGCGCTGCCCGTCCGGCTGCCGGCCCACGGCTGCCCTGCCCAGGAGTGGTCACATGAACGATCCGACAGCCACCTCAGCGGTATCCGCCCGCGCTGCCCGGCTGGCGTCGATCCCGTCTTTCCGGCGGGTTGAGGCCTACATCCGCGAATATGGTTCCCGCGGGCACGGGCAGGCGCCCGGGTGCGACTTCACCTTCGGCAACCCGCACCAGATGCCGGCCGCCCGCTACGTCAACACGCTGCGGGACGCCCTGACGCCGCAGAATGATCAGTGGTTCGCCTACCAGACCAACGGCGAGGCCGCCCGGGAGGCCGCCGCGGAGTCACTTCAGAGACTGCTGGGGGTGCCGTTCCGGACGGAGGATATCTACCTCACCACCGGTGGCTTCGCCGCAATCGCCCTGGCGCTGAAGACCGTGGCCGATCCGGGCGATGAAGTCATCTACAGCCTGCCGCCGTGGTTCCTGTACGAGCCGCTGGTACTTGAAGCCGGACTGGTACCGGTGAAGGTGAAGATCAACACCACCACGTTTGACCTGGACCTTGACGCCATTGAGGCTGCCATCACGGAGCGCACCCGTGTCCTGATCGTCAATACGCCCAATAACCCCACAGGACGGATCTATCCACCCGAATTGCTGGTCCGGCTGGCGGAACTGCTGGAGGCGGCGTCGGCGAGGATCGGACGGCGGATCTACCTTATTTCGGACGAGCCCTACAACCGGATTGTGTTCGACGGACTGCGCTTCCACAGCCCGGTGGAGTTCTATGCGCACACGCTGCTGGCCTACTCCTACGGCAAGACCCATCTCTCGCCGGGCCAGCGGGTGGGCTACCTGGCACTGCCACCCACCATGCCGGATCGGGACGAAATGGGCCCGCCCATCACCAGCCTGCAGGTGGCCATGGGATGGGTATACCCGAACGCCCTGTTGCAGCACGCCCTTCCCGAACTGGAGAAGTTTTCCATCGACGTTGGACAGTTGCAGCGGCGCCGGGACCGCCTCGTCGATGCGCTCGACGGCATGGGCTACCGCCTTTGGCGTCCAGAGGGCACGTTCTACCTGTATGTCAGGTCCCCGATTCCGGACGACGAGGCGTTCACCAACTCACTCGCCCGCCGGGATGTCTTCGTTCTGCCGGGCGTGCTGTTCGAAACGCCGGGCTTCTTCCGGATCTCCCTGACGGCCAACGAGGACATGATCGAACGCAGCCTGCCCGCATTCGAAGAGGCCATTAAGAAAAGATAGGGGCCCTGCTGAAGAGAAGTTCTTCAGGGCCTCCGTCAGCAAACTCGTCCGGCTGCCCCGGGTCTGCGACGCCTAAGAGGCGCCGGGCGCTGCTGCTACGGCGCCAGGCGGTACCCCACGCCACGCACCGTTTCAACCCAGCGCGGTGACCGCGAACTGTCGCCGAGTCGCTTGCGCAGGTTTCCGAGGTGGACCTCCACAGCTCGCTCCTCGCCGGTGGTGACGAACGAGCCGGTGTTGTACGGCTCGTTCCGGAGGCGGCGGACCAGGTCGGCCTTTGTCTGCACCACCCGGCCGTTCTCCATCAGGACCAGGAGCAGGTCAAACTGCGTGCGGGTCAGGTCCAGTGGTACGCCGTGGATGGCTGCGGAGCGGGATCCTTCGTGCAGCGTCAGGCCCCGGTGCTCGAAGTCGCACAGGACGGCGCCGGCATGGGCGGGTGCAGGGTCGACGACGACGGCGGGCACGGCGGCAGCCGCCGGTTGCGGTTCGGCGAGGGCACGGGGCGCCGCGTTCCCGTTCCCGGGAACGGAACTGATCGACCGCGGACGCCGGAGCATCGCTGCGATCCTGGCCCGGAGTTCCCGGGGACGGAAAGGCTTGGTGAGGTAGTCATCGGCGCCAGCCTCGAACCCCATCAGCGCATCGCCTTCTTCCGCCCGGCCGGTGACGATGATGAGGTAGGCGTCGCTGAATGTCCGGATCCGGCGCGAGGCTTCAATGCCGTCGAAGTCCGGTAGGCCAACGTCCATGGTGACAACGACGGGGTGGTGTTCCCGCACCGCTTTCACCCCTTCAGATCCGGAGGACGTTTCAAAAACGGCAAACCCGGACTGCTGGAGCACCTCCTTCAGCGATGTCCTAATGTCGTCGTCGTCTTCCACGACAACAGCAACTCCCCGCTCCACCATCTTTGCCCCCAAAGTTTGATAATTCCCTGCCCACGCAGCACACCATCCCAGCTATTTCGTGGTCTATTCGTCGGTGAACACCAAAATGATGGGTCCTCAGCGATACGGGGGTGGCCTAATTAGTGAGCCTACACACCGTTCTGGGAGCAAGATTCCACTTCGCAAGAATTTGTGGAATTCTTGAGGGTTGAAAAATATTGCGTTTTTCTTGAGGGTTCAATTGGCTCAAATTAGCTGCATATAGGCTATTGCGTTTTGTGACTGTAGTGGCTGATGATCAACGTGTGCTCAATGAGGGCGCAAAGCTGCTCGCTGGGGAGCACGAAGTAAGGGGCGTTGCATGGCTTCTTTTCGGTTACTTGTCTCACATTCCACCCGCCCGCTGAGACCCTTGGCCATGCTGGCGGCGGCGGGCCTGGCTATGCTGGCGTGCATGCCATCCGCACAAGCCGCCGAGACCGCTCCGCCGGACCCGGGCCCTGCCGGGAACTTCGCGTGGAAGGGCTTCAACTGGGAAAAGCGCTTCTGGGGTGGGGCGCCGCAATACAACAAACTGTTTGACGCTGCCAACGTCAGCAACCCCGACGTAAACGGCTACGTCACCCTGAAGCTCACCAACCCCACGGGTGGGGCACCGGTGGGCGCAGAATTCCAGTCCACCCGGCACGGGTTCGGCTACGGAACCTACAGCACCACCGTGGAGAAGAACATCAGCGTGCTGCAGAAAGAAGTCGTCTGGGGCTGCCTGTTCACCTACGACCCCCAGGCCGAGCCGGGCTACAACGAAATCGACCTTTGCGAAGCGTCGGCCTGGGGCGGCGGAGCAGCCTACGGCGAATCGTGGCCGGTCAGCCAAGGCCACGGGTACTGGTTCGACGCCACCAAGCCTCCCGGCCAAGGCAATAACACAGTAGTTTTCGATGCAACAGCCAGCCCCATCACCACGCACCGGATGGTGTGGGAACCGGGCAAGCTGACATTCGAGACATTCGCCGGCCAGGGCTTCACCGGCACCCTCCTGAAGCGCACGGTCCTGCAGGGAACCACAGTTCCGGCGCCGGCGAAAGAGCAGGTCCACTTCAACCTGTGGGTCACTGGCGGCGGAGGCGGGGATCCCGCCCACGTGAAGCCGGAATCGGTAGTGGTCCGGGACTTCTCCTTCGTCCCCACCGCCACTGCACCACCGCTCCCACCGGCGACGACCATCAAATTATCCGCCGCCACCACCAAGGCCCAGGGCGTGAACACCACCACGCTGAAATGGACTGAGGCCACCGGCTCCAACGTGACGCTATGGATCAACGATGTCCAGAAGACCGTGCCCAACAGCGGGAGCTACATCAACAATTTCAAGGGCAACAACATCACCACGTACAAGGTGTGCGACACAGGCGGCTGCTCCAGCGCCCTCCGTGTGGTGACCTGAGGACTGCCGTCCCAAACACAGAGGCAGGGCGTCCGGATCTCCGGGCGCCCTGCCTTCTTGTGTTCTGTTCGGCTCTTGCGGCGGAACAGCCTAGGATTTGTCGCCGCGGACAGGGACAATCCGCTTGATGGCCATGCCTAGCGCGAGGAGCGCGAAGGCCGCAAGTGCCAGCCAGAACAGGTCGCCTGCACCGGTCATAGCGAGGGTTCCGGAGCCGATTCCTGCCGCGGCAGGAGCTGCTGGGTTGTCATACATGGTTATTACCAGGCTTTCTTCTTGTTGAGGGCTGCGTCCAGGTACGCCTTGGCATGGACCACCTGCAGAAACAGGTCGATCACCAACTCGTACATGGTGGCGGCGGCGAGCATGTATTTCCATCCCCGCAGCCGCACCGTGACCACGCGTTCGATCACGAAGACACCGGTCACGGCCAGCCAGAACGGCTGAATGTTCAGCCCGGCCCCCGTGCCCAGTGCAACCGCCACCGTGCTGAAGTAGCCCAGCGTTACCAATACGCCCAGCATCGCCAGGATCTGCCGTCCCCAGTAAGGCCGGGTGACCCTGGTCCAGCCGTACTGCACGCAGTTCTCCACTGCTCCGCGCTTCCAGCGGAGCCGCTGAGCCCCCAGATCACGCCAGGACGGCATCACCTCGGTTACCAACGTGCAGTCCGCAGGCGATTTGATGCGATAACACAGCGTGAGCAGGGCAAACGACAGCTCGTTGTCCTCGGTCAGGACGGACGTGTCATAGACCCCGCCGCGGCCGTTCCCCGGCGGCAGTGACCCGTCCAGCCGGGCAGCGATCACATCCCGCAGGGTCCGGGCCCGGAACAAGGCTGCGGTACCGGTGACCACCAGGCATTTGCCCTTGAGCCGCTTTACATCGCGGGCATACCGGGCGTATTCATTCCGCTGCAGGTGCCCCACAAAGCCACCTCCACGACCGCCACGGAAAACACCGCCGACGGCGCCGAGCCGGGAATCGCGCTGCAGATGGGCTACGGCCCGTTCGATAAAGTCGTGGGACAGCTGAGAATCCGCGTCCTGGATGAGGATCATGTCCTCGGGTTCGGCATCCGGCAGGAGACGGCCAAGAACGAAGTTCAAGGCACCAGCCTTCTTATCCAAGTTACCCTCGCTGCGGACAACCTCTGCGCCCTCCGAGAGTGCAATTTCCTCGGTAGCGTCCGTGCAGTTGTCTGCCACCACAATCACCCTGTCCGGAAGCCGGCTCTGAAATTTCAGCGACGTCAGGGTTTCGCGGATTCCAACAGCCTCATTGTGCGCCGGAATAAGTACCGTAATCACAAGGATCCGCGCCCGGAAAGGGCGCCAACGGAAGTCGGAAAATTCCGTTCGAAAGCACGGACAGTTATATAGAGTTGTGACGCAGCGCGCATTAAGTGAATTTGTCCCCACAGGAAAAGTCTAGAATTTCTTATTTCCTATGACTTTTCCAGTACCAGCTCAATCCATCAGCAGAAAACCAACAACGAAGGCGCAAGCTTTGGTAAAGACGGACTCAACGCCGCCGAGCTTAGCGCGGGTGGTGCTGAGAAGGCGCACGTCGCAATTTCGATCCCCGGTGGCTCCCCGGAAAATTGATCCAAACTTGACCCAACCCTTCGCAACTCATGCAGTTGGCGGTCCACGCTGGATCTATCACCACGAAAAACGGCGGGGAAGCAGGAAGATTCATGGGGAACGAATCAGCTCTGGACGAGGTCGTCGCAGTGGATGGAGTGATCACTGATCACCACCCGCTCGACTTCCTCACGTTGGGGCTGGCCGGTTGCATTGACCGGCTGACCAGCCCTCTCCGTCAGCAAGGAATGGCAGTCCGCTGGGATACTCCGCACTGGGGCATCGAGATCCCGGCGGACTGCGCGTCCCTTCTGTACCAATCGGCGCGCGAAGCGCTGAGCAACGCCTTCAAGTACTCCGACGCCGGAAAACTCACCGTCCAATTGGCAGCAGTTGGCCACGGCATCCGCTTGGTAGTGTCCGACGACGGCACGGGCTTTGACTGTGAACTCGCGTTAAGCGGCAAGAACCACGGCTACGGGCTGCGGCTGATGTCCGTGGCAGTCCATGAGGCCGGCGGCACCGTCAGCGTGTCTTCGGAGCCAGGGCAGGGCACCACCGTGACGGTAACCCTGCCCCTGGATTGACCCGCTTCTTAAGGGCTCCCGGAATGGACCGGTTGTACTCGGGGGACACAAACAGGATGCCGTCCGAGGCTTCGATCGCTTCGGCCAGAGGTCTTCGCGGGTTATTGACACCCCGCTCCGGGAGGCGCTGAATGATGATTGAGGCACATTCCACACACCACGGGAGCGGTTGACATGAAGGAAAAGCCAGTAGTGGCACAGCGCATCCACAGCGAGGCTCCGGCCGAAGGGGACGAGACCGCGGATCCAACCGACATCCGCGTGCACTCCCAGGAACCCGCAGAGGGTGCCGACACCGACGAAGACTAGCCGGTTCGTCGTCAGAACGTTCCAGTCAACGGACCGTTCCAGCCAACGGAGATGTTGTGAGCAGCAAAGTGGAGAAGCAAATTGCAAGGGCAGCACCGTCCATACCGAAGCGGCCTAACTGCGGGCCGGCACCAGTACCACTTCATTAGGACTGGCCGGCTGGTTGAACTGTGCATTCACGGCCGCCAGCGTGTCATCGAACCGCGCAATCGTGGTGGGAACATCGAAGGCGGGGCTGGTGATGACCTCCTTGACCTCGCCGGATGACAGGTCCTCGGAGAGCCTGATGCGGCTGATCTGGTTCGAGAAGTTCTGAACAGCCCAGATTGTCCGGCCCCGGACCAGGATGCCGTCAACGTTCTCCACGTCCACGCCCTTGATCTTCGCGCTCTCACCGGTCTCCGGGTCCACAGTGTAGAGGGCCTTGTCGTTTGAGTGAGCCACGATCAGTACGCGGCCGCCATCGGCAGCAGCAATGCCGTTGAGGTTGAAGGGTCCCGTCTGTCCTGCCGCCGGTCCCCGCAGCTTCAGGGTCCGCACGTCGCCCAGCTTTCCGTGCCACCCCACCGGGAGCAAGTAGAGCTCACCCGCGGCGGAGTTCGTGAACCAGGCGCCATCGCGGGTGAGCGTGACGTCGTTGATGAAGCCGGGAGCGAGCGTGAAGTCCGCAACGGGCTCGCCCGATTCCGTGTTGTACACAAAAGCCTTGCCTGTGGCGCCGCCCGCTACAAACAGCAGGTCGTTGCGGGTATCGGCCTTCATGCCGACGGCGGCCCTGGGCTGCGAATCAAAGTCCGAGACGTCGATGAACAACCGCGCTTTGTCTTTACGGATGTCGCCGCGGTAAATGTCACCGAGTGCGAGGTCGCCGGCGTAGAAGGTGGTTCCGCTGCCGGCGGCGATCCCCTCGGCGGAGGTGGCGCCCTTGAGCACAATGACTGAGTCTTCCTGCTGCGACGCTGAAGCCGGCAGGACAGGCACCAACAGCCCCATCAGTGCAATGAACCCAATGGCGGTACGGCGCTGTACTTTTCCTGAATTCTGGGTTGTGCGGGCCATGATTCTTCCTTGAATTTGGGTGATCCGCACAGGCCAACCTGCGGCAGGCCCGCACGATTGTCCTGCCAGTCTATGCACCCTGGGAACCGGCCCGCCAGAGTCCGTAGCCCCCTCCTTGCGCGGTCACACTCCGCCCTCCGGAGCCCCGGATCGGCAAGCCGCCGCGGTCTCTGCTTACAATCGAAACCTCAATCAACTACTGAGGGACCCATGAAGAAACTCGCAACCGCCCTGATCGCTGCCGGCCTCGTGCTTTCCGCTTCTGCATGCACCACGCCCACCAAACTTTCCACCCCCGAAACCTGCGACCGCGTCAAGGCTGTCCTGGCGAACCCCGCGAACAACGTGGGCAAGACCGGTCTGGTGCGTCTCGCCAACCAGATCCGGCCCATCGAATTGGTGGCATCGGATGACCTCAAGCCTGCGCTCGGATCCATCATCGAGTTCACCGACGAGTCCGCCAAGGAAGCCCCGGACGAGGCTAAGCTCGCCGAACTGGAAGCCGGTTACCAGGAAGCCGGCGCCGCCTTCACGAAGCACTGCAGCTAAGCGCCTCCCGCGTTAACGTTCGACGGCGGCCGGTTGGCCGCCGTCGTCGGCTGCCTAGTGCAGGGACAGGACCAGATAGAGCGCCGTCAGAACGGCCACTGTGGGTGTCATGACCAGGCGTTCCGGCTTGCTGCGCGAGATTCCGTTCATCACAATGCCCAGCGCGAAATAGGCCGTGAGCACCCAAGAGAAGACGTCCGTGAAGCCGTGGTTCACCAGTGGGCCCGCCATGCCCGCCTTGGCCAGCGCAACGTAGGCGAAGAGAACGTAAAGGATGACCGAGGTGCCGCTGCCGATCCGCAGCTTGGCAGGGAGCACGTTGTGCTGGCCGCCCCACGCGAACCTTCCCAGCGGCGCTCCCGCGATCAGCGCGGCCTGAAATACGGCGAGCGCGGCCAAAAGTACGCACGCCATAATCGCGGCAAGCTGGGCCAGCTGCATCGAAGATCCCCATTTCCCCTGGTGTGGCCACCGGCCCGTTGCAGGCAGTCTGTCCGGACGCCAGTTTAGGTGACCTCCGACTCATGACGGGACGATCACGCGGTCCCTTCCGTTAAACCTTTGGCGAAAGGAGGCCACGTGCTTATTGTCTTAACCGGAATCGACGGCTCAGGAAAATCCACGGCAGCCCGCGCCTTGGTAGAGGCGGCCCAGGCCGATGGCGGAAATGCTCTGCTGCTGAGCAACCACGCCGGCCGGCGGAGCATGTCCGTGCTGGCCGAACGGTTGGGCATCCACTGGCCGCGGCGCCTTGCCGACGCCGTGGAGACCACCCTTCGCGTGGCCAACGTGCTCATTTCCCATGCCCGGGCCAGCCGTTTCGACGGACTGGTGGTGATGGACCGGCACCTCCACTGCCAGCTTGCCCTGCGCAATGCCAAAGGACTGCCTCGCGGCCGCCTGCTCCCCTGGCTGGTTTCGTGCCTGCCGGACCCTGAAGCCGTGGTGCATCTGGACGTTGAGCCCGCGCTGGCACACCAGCGCATCATGGCCCGCGGCACCGATTCGGAGACGCTGGCTGACCTGGTAGCCCTGCGCGACGCCTACCGTTCCATGCCGGAATACCCGGGCTTCGCCCTGCTCGACGCCGACTGCACGCCGGAAGAGGTTGTGGCCAGGCTCAAGCGGATCGTGCACAAGCGGACAGTGCGCGCGGAGACTCCCGCGGCCGTTTAGGCCACAGTCCAGCGCGGGCCTAGTACAACTCAGACCGGCTCCGGCTCAGATCAGCGCGTGCAGTCCCCTGCTCCGCGGCCGGCCGAAGGACGCCGTACCCAGGAACTCAATGGCGACGAACGGCTCGGACCCAACCACCCACTCATCGTGCCCGGGAGGCAGCGCATAGGTGTCGTGGGCTTGGATGGTGGACCTCACGCCGTCGGACGTTTGAATCTCCAGACTGCCGGAGACACAGTAGCCGAGGTGGTTGTGCTCGCAGAAGTCCGTCAGTTCCGTGGGTTTGGCGGACTCGGACCAACGCCAGCCGGGAGCGAGGATAAGGCGGGCCACGGAGTAGTCATCAACCGTGACGAGATCGAACTCGGCCTTATCCGGACACCGCTTTTTGTCCGGAATATCAAAGGATTTAACGGCCAGAGCTCTGATGAAATTTGCGGTCATGGGGACACAGCCTAGGGATGAGTTACGGCGGGCGCTTGGGGCTGGGACCAAGCATTGGTGAACGGATGCCGGCAGGCGGCTACGGAGTGCGGCGACGAAGTGCGGAGACCAACAAGGTGTATCTCTAACCGTATCCATACGGCGCTTCAAGTCAATGGGCCGCCGGGACGGTCACGGGCCAAAAGAGGGCCCCGTGCACACGTCCCGGCCGTGGAGCAGCCGGAATACTTCAAATGACGCCGGAGTTGTTGTTTAAACTGGAAGCCGATTCACTGGTTTCCTGTCTTTTGCCATCAGAGTCTCCCGAAGGAACGCCATGAGCCCCCAACTGACCATCAAGCTTCAGCCAGGTACCCAGGCACCCGATTTCACCCTGCAGGACGCCGAGGGCACGGCAACCGCCCTGGCCAACTACCGCGGCAAGAACGTCATCGTGTACTTCTACCCGGAGGCGGCAACCCCCGGCTGCACCACCGAGGCCTGCGATTTCCGCGACAGCCTCTCCTCCCTGCAGGGCTCCGGCTATGAAGTCCTGGGCATCTCCCCCGACGCCCCGGAGAAGCTGGCGGATTTCACCGGCGACTTTAACCTGACTTTCCCGCTGCTCTCCGACGAGGACCACGCAGTAGCCCTCGCCTACGGTGCGTGGGGCGAAAAGCTGGTCAACGGCGAGATCGTCGAAGGCCTGGTCCGCTCCACCGTGGTGGTGGACCCCGCGGGCAACGTGGCGCTGGCGCAGTACCAGGTCAAGGCGAAGGGCCACGTCGCTGCCCTGCGTGAGTCCCTGGGGGTCTAGTCTGGCTGGGCACAGGTAGCCCACCAATCGGGAGTCAGGCATGCCGATCGAAGTCCGTCCGGGAACGCTGTTCGAGGACGTCAAAACGCTGGTTGGCCCTAAGCGGCCCGATGCCAACGTCTGCTGGTGCCTGAGCTACCGCATCCCGTCCAAGCAGAACCTGGAGCTCCGAGGAACGGCCCGCGGCGACCTGGTGAAGGAGCTCGTGGCGCAGGATCCGCCGCCAGGGGTTCTGGCGTACGACGGCGACGAAGTAGTTGGGTGGGCAGCTGTCCACCCGCGCACCGACACCAGCTTTGCCCGCAACCGCAGGATTCCGCACGTGGACGGCCTGGACGTCTGGTCCGTGTGGTGCATCCGGGTCCGGCCCGGTTACCGCGGCAAAGGGATCTCCCACCACCTGCTCAAAGGCGCCGTGGAGCTGGCCCGCAATTACGGCGCGCCCGCCATTGAGGGGTACCCGGTGGACAACGGCGTCAGCAAAGTGGACCTCACCATGGCCTACGTGGGCACGCGCAAGCTCTTCGAGAAGGGCGGGTTCGTCAAGGCCGCAGATACGGATTCGGTGCTCAATGGATTCCCGCGCGTCCTGATGCGCCTGGACCTCCGCTGACTCCGCGCGTACTTAAGCGGGACCAGCTGACGCATCCTGCGGTGCATCAGGGTTTCTTCCGCCAGTCACTTGGCCAGTCGTTGTCTATGAACCACAAGGCCAGCAGCATCGCGTCCATGGTCATAAGCCCGGCTAAGAGGTAGGCCCACCCTGTGTACCAATGCACGGCAATCTCCTGACCTGGTATCCCCCAGCCACTTGATTGTCCTCCAGTGTGGCATGGAACGGGTCAGCAGGGAACGGCTACTTTGTGAGGGCTGCCAGACGGCCGTGAAGTTCGGTTTCGCGGTTGAGGAGGCGGGTCAGCTGTTCCACCTTTTCCGAAAGCTCAATGCCAACCGCCAGCCGGTCCCCGGGCCAGCTCGAGGCCTCCCAGGACTCACCCAGGGCCTTGGCCAGCGAGCGGGACAGTGAGCGGAGCTTCCAGGAATGGCTCAGGTAATGAACTGTGCTGCGCGGGCGGCGGCCCTGCTTCAAGAGCCGCCATGAGCGTGCCAGCCTGCCCGGCAGCCTGACGGATTCCGTTGCTTCCATAACCCCTGCACCATCCTCCGGCAGTCCGCGTATTCCTTCGTAGCTGGTCCTTCGAGTGTGGCCACGGAGCCTCAAGGACCCATCAAGGCCCGGCAAGTTTTGCGGCAAGACCGGGCCAGGCGATGGCCGCCCGCCCAGGAAGGCCCGGAGCTTCACCGACTTCAACCGTCTTTGTCATGCCAATGACATGCTTCACCGGCCCTAATACGGTAGAAGTAGAGTCATGCCTTCCATGCCCGAACCGCGCCGTGCCGTTGTGATTGAGGATGATCCGGACATCCGTGGCCTCCTTGTGCGGATCCTGGTCAAGCAGGGTTTCGAGGTCACCCAGGCCGAGGCTGGCCTGCCCGGCGTGGAGGAGGTCCGCCGCGTCAAGCCTGATCTGATCACGCTGGACGTGAACCTGCCGGACATCGACGGGCTGGAAGTCTGCAAACTCCTGCGTGAATTCTCCGATGCTTTCATCGTGATGCTCACCGCCCGCGCCGACGAACTGGACAAGCTCACGGGCCTGGACAACGGCGCCGATGACTACATCAGCAAACCGTTCAGCCCGCGCGAACTCCAATCCAGGATCAACGCCTTGTTCCGCCGCCGGCAGCCGTCCGTGGCGGACACAGCCGTGGCGAGCGAGTTGGAACGCGCCACCGAGGTCCAGAAGAGCCTGCTGCCCCAGGAGGACGTCCGGGTGGACGGGTACGACGTCGCCGGCGTCTTCCGCCCCTCCCGCAGCGTGGGCGGCGACTTCTACGACTGGTACCGCACGCCCGAGGGCCTGCACCTGACGTTCGCCGATGCCATGGGCAAGGGCATGGGCGCCGCCCTCATCGCGGCCACCGTCCGGGCCGTGATGCGGTCCACGGGGCAGCGCCAGGATCTGGACGCCGCCTTTGCTTCCGCCAGCGCCACCATCGCGGCGGACCTGGATTCCTCCAACTCGTTTGTCACCCTCTTCCACGCCCGCCTGGATGCCGCCTCCGGTGTGGTCAGCTATGTCGACGCCGGCCACGGACTGGCGCTGCACATCACCGCCGAAGGCTCGGTGCACCGTCTTCCCAGCGGCGGCCCGCCGGTGGGCGCCTGGACCGGGTCAGCCTGGCCCCAGTCCGCCGTCGGCCTGGCCCCGGGTGACTCCCTGGTGGTGGTCAGCGACGGCGTGCTGGACGTGTTCGACTCGGTGGAGAAGTTCACCGCGGCCGTGCTCGGCGCCGCCCACGGCCAGCTTTCCGCACAGTCCGCCAGCGACGCCATCATGGCTCTTGCCCCCGCCGACACCGCGGAGGATGACGTCACCGTGGTGGTGGTGCGCCGCCTCCCCGAGCCCGCCGCGGCATGACGCGCTTCTGGACCCGCCTGGTGGTGGTTCTGACCGTCATCCTGGGCCTGAACTACGTGGGCTGGCGCTGGGCGTCGTCGCTGAACTGGGATGCCTGGTGGATCGCCGTGCCGCTGGTGGTGGCCGAGACCTACAGCCTGATCGACGTGATGCTGTTCGGCATGACCGTGTGGCAGCTCAAGATCCGCAAGGGAGCACCCCCGCCGCCCCCCGATGCCACCGTCGATGTCCTCATCACCACCTACAACGAAGACCTGGACATGGTCATGGCCACGGCCCTGGCCGCCCAGAAAATCCGGCACCCGCACAGCACCTGGATTCTCGACGACGGTGCCCGGCCCGAGCTGAAGGCCCTCGCCGAAGAACACGGGCTGGGCTATGTGACGCGCAGTGAGGACTGGACCGCCAGCGTGCCGCGCCATGCCAAAGCCGGCAACCTGAACAACGCCCTGATGGTCACGCACGGCGAATTCCTGCTGATCCTGGACGCGGACCAGATCCCCGAGCCGGACATCCTGGAAAAGACCCTGGGCTATTTCAACAACGGCCGGGTGGCCCTGGTCCAGACGCCGCAGTACTTCAGCAACGTGCCCGCCCACGATCCACTCGGCAGCCAGGCACCGCTGTTCTACGGCCCCATCCAGCAGGGCAAGGACGGCTGGAACGCGGCGTTCTTCTGCGGCTCCAACGCCATCCTCCGGCGTGAGGCCCTGATGCAGCTTGGCCTGGTGGGCTACGTCAAGGAGACCGAAAAGAGCATCCGCCGCGCCCTCACGGCCTCCCGCTCCGCCATCCGCCAGGCGCGCAAATCCGCGGACATCAACACCCCGCTTGTGGCCGAAGTGCTGGACGCGGTGGAGGCAGCCACGCTGGAAGCCCAGGAACAGATGACGGCCGGCGAGGCCATGAGCGAGATCACGTACCGTGTTCGCCGCCGCGTGGACGCGGCCGTGCAGACGCTGGTCCAGGCTGACATGTCCGCCCTGCAGGCCGACCTCGAAGAGATCGCCGCCATGGAACTCGCGCATGTGGGTGACGCGGGCGTCCCGGTGGTGGCAGACGACGCCGTCCAGCGTATGTCGGCTAGGGACTGGTCGCCGCTGGGCGCACTGGAATCCGTGCAGGCAGTCCTCGATGCCCTGAATGTGGAGCGGAGCGACGAAGCCCAGCCGGTCATGCCGCTGGCCACCATCTCCGTCACCGAGGACATGGCCACGGCCATGCGCATGCATGCCATGGGCTGGGAAAGTGTCTACCACCACGAGATCCTGGCCTACGGCCTGGCGCCGGAGGACCTCAAGACCATGCTGACGCAGCGCCTCCGCTGGGCGCAGGGGACCATGCAGGTGCTGCTCCGTGAGAACCCGCTGGTGCAGAAAGGCCTGAAGATCGGCCAGCGGCTCATGTACTTCGCCACCATGTGGACCTACCTGAGCGGTTACGCGGCGGTCATTTACTTCGCCGCCCCCATCATCTACCTGCTGCTGGGCGTCCTGCCGGTGTCCAGCCTCAGCTGGGACTTCTTCCTGCGGTTCATCCCGTTTATGGTCGCCAACCAGCTGCTGTTCGCGGTGGCCGGCCGGGGAATCCCCACCTGGCGCGGGCAGCAGTACAGCCTGGCGCTGTTCCCCACGTGGATCAAGGCGTGTTCGACGGCGGCCCGGAACGTTTGGTTCGGGCGCCCCCTCGGGTTCGCCGTCACCCCGAAGGCCCGCCAGGCAGGCGGCCCCAGCTGGAGCCTCATCCGGCCCCAGATCGTGGTGAGCGTGCTGCTGGCGGTGGCCGCCGTCGTCGGGATTATCCGGTTGGCCACGGGACTGGCCGAGCCGCTTGGCACGCTGGTGAACGTGGGCTGGGTTATTTTTGACCTGGTGGTCATGAGCATCCTGGTCCGGGCTGTTTTGTACAAGGGCTACGAACCCGCTGTGGACGTTTATGCAGGAGAGAGGAAAGCCGATGGAGTTTAGTTACGAGGTCAAGGATTCGTACGCGGAGGTCAAGGCGGACGGGCGGCTGAACATGGTGTCGGCGCCCAAGCTGCGCGAATTCGTCACCGATGTGATCGCCGGCGGTTCCTCGCGGATCGTGGTGAACCTGGAGAACACCGCGTTTATGGATTCTTCCGGACTCGGCGCGCTGATCGGCTGCCTCAAGGCCGCCCGCCAGGCCGGCGGGGACCTTCGCATCGCAGCGGTCCAGCCGCAGGTGAAAATGGTTCTCGAGCTGACCAGCATGGACCGGGTGTTGACCGCCTACGCCTCTGCCGACGAGGCGTTCCTCAATGACTGAGGTCCTGGCCCGGCGGACGTTCCGGGGACTGTCCACGGCCGAGGCCATCGACTCCGTGCACAACGAGCTGGACAAGCTCTGGGAGGACGCCCCGTTCGTCCAGGCCATGGACCAGATGACGTTCACTACGGCGGTGATCGAGTCCGCGTCCAACATTGTCCAGCACGCGCAGCCAGCCCAGGCGCAGAAACCGGTAGAGCTGGGAGTGGACATCAGCGTCCAGCCCAGCCTCCTGCAGGCCCGGGTCAGCGCGTTTTTCGCCAAGCCCCCGTTCGGCCCCCTGGAACCTGGAACCCCGGACGACGATTCCGAGTCCGGCCGCGGCCTGTCGCTCATCGAGGCATTGGTCACCACCGTAATCTTCGAACGGCAGGACGGCACCAACACCTGGATCCTGTCCCGGACGTCACAGCCCTGACCCTCCCACCCCGGTTGCTCTATCACCTACGGTCCCCATCCGGCGATGTTCCCATCCGGCTGTTTTGGCAGCCGTAGGTGATAGGGCAACGGCAATGATGAGTAGGCTAGAGGGCATGGCTTTTGAAGAAACCCCCGCGGAGCGCCGCGAGGTCACCGTCCGCCGGGCACCGAAGTATGTGCCTTTCCTCATCCTCGGCGCCCTGGTGGGCGCAGCGGTGGCTGCCGCCGTCGCGTACGGTCTCCCCGGCGACGAATCGTTCGAACGCGGCTCGGTGTTCGGCTTCTTCCTGATCATGTTCGGCGCCGGCGGCACCGTGTTGGGCGCCGTGGCGGCCCTGCTGCTGGACCGTCAGAGCGTCAAGCGTCAGAAACGCGCCATCGTGGAAGCGGTCCCGGATTCGGAACCCGACGACGGTACCGGCCAGTAGGCTGCCGGCCGGCGGTCACAATGCCGGGCGCGGAAAAGTCTTACCGCATCTCATGAGATAATCGACCAGTGGCACGCGGCGATGGAAAACTTTCTCATGATCTTCTCCCTGGCGAAAAGGGACCTCAGGACGCTTGTGGCGTTTTCGGGGTCTGGGCGCCAGGTGAAGAAGTAGCAAAACTCACCTATTACGGGCTGTATGCACTGCAGCACCGCGGTCAGGAGTCGGCTGGTATAGCTACCAGTGACGGCAAGCGGATCAACGTCTACAAGGACATGGGCCTCGTTTCCCAGGTCTTCGACGAGACCACGCTGAACACCCTGACCGGGCACCTGGCGGTGGGACACTGCCGCTACTCCACCACCGGAGCCAGCCACTGGGCCAATGCCCAGCCCACCCTCGGCGCCACCAGCACCGGCACGGTTGCCCTTGCGCACAACGGCAACCTGACCAACACGGCCGAGCTCAACGCCATGATCCTGGAACGCAACGGCGGCCAGCTCAGCGGCGAAATGAAGCAGGGCAACACCTCGGACACCGCCCTGGTCACGGCACTCCTCGAAGGCGAGGAGGGCAAGACCCTGGAGCAGACCGCCATGGAGCTGCTGCCGAAGATCAAGGGCGGCTTCTGCTTCGTGTTTATGGACGAAGGCACCCTCTACGCGGCACGCGATACGTACGGCATCCGCCCGCTGGTCCTGGGCCGGCTAGAGCGCGGCTGGGTAGTTGCCTCCGAGCAGTCCGCCCTGGCCACCGTGGGCGCCAGCTTCATCCGTGAAATCGAGCCGGGCGAATTCATCGCCATCGATGAGGACGGTGTGCGGTCCAAGCGCTTCGCGGAGGCGACGCCGGCCGGCTGCGTTTTCGAATACGTTTACCTCGCCCGTCCGGACGCCGCCATCGCGGGCCGTTCCGTGTACGAGTCCCGTGTTGAGATGGGCCGCCAGCTGGCCCGCGAAAACACCCAGGACGCGGACATCGTCATCCCGGTCCCGGAGTCCGGCACCCCGGCCGCCGTGGGCTACGCCGAGGAATCCGGCATTCCCTTCGCTCACGGCTTCGTCAAGAACTCCTACGTGGGCCGCACGTTCATCCAGCCCTCGCAGACCCTGCGCCAGCTGGGTATCCGGCTGAAGCTGAACGCCCTTGAGTCCGTAATCCGCGGCAAGCGTGTGGTGGTGGTGGATGACTCGATCGTCCGCGGCAACACCCAGCGCGCCATCGTCCGGATGCTCCGCGAGGCCGGAGCCGCGTCCGTCCACATCAAGATCTCCTCCCCGCCGGTCAAGTGGCCGTGCTTCTACGGCATCGACTTCGCTTCCCGCGCGGAACTGATCGCCAACGGTGCCACCATCGAGGAAATCTCGCAGGCCATCGGCGCCGATTCCCTCGCGTACATCTCCGAAGACGGCATGATCAACGCGACCATGCAGCCGCGGGAGCGCCTCTGCACCGCCTGCTTCACCGGCCAGTACCCCATCGCGCTCCCGGGCGCGGACAAACTGGGCAAGAACCTGCTGGAGCGCACCGACCTCGGCGGCCTCACGCCGTCGCCCTCTGCCCTCCCCGGTGCAACGGCCGCGCTGACTGTGTCCTCAATCGGCGACAGCGAGGACCCGGCGGAGAAGTCCGGCGCCACCGGCTGCGATCCGGGACCGGACGCCGAGTTCGAGAACCTGCTCACCGAAGAAGACCACGTGCCCGCGATCCACCACGTAGCCACCACCCCCGGCGCTGACAAGAAAGAGTCCGTATGACTTCCGCAACCCCCGCCGCCGGCAACAGCCCACTGAGCCCCGCAGGCATCACCTACGCCTCCGCCGGTGTTGACGTTGAAGCCGGCGACCGCGCCGTGGAACTGATGAAGGGTGCCGTGAAGGCCACCCACAATTCCTCCGTCATCGGCGGTGTGGGTGGCTTCGCCGGCCTATACGACGTCTCACGCCTGCTGACCTACAAGCGTCCTTTGCTGGCCACGTCCACCGACGGCGTGGGCACCAAGGTTGCCATCGCCCAGGCCATGGACATCCACGACACCATCGGCTTTGACCTGGTGGGCATGGTGGTTGACGACATCGTGGTGGTGGGCGCCGAGCCGCTCTTTATGACCGACTACATCGCCTGCGGCAAGGTTGTCCCGGAGCGCATCGCGGACATCGTCCGTGGCATCGCCGCGGCCTGCTCCGTCGCCGGTACGGCCCTGGTGGGTGGCGAAACCGCCGAGCACCCCGGCCTGCTGGGCGAGCACGAATACGATGTTGCCGGTGCCGCAACCGGTGTTGTCGAGGCTTCCGACCTGCTGGGCCCGGACCGCGTCCGCGCTGGCGACGTTGTGATCGGCATGGCCTCCTCCGGCCTGCACTCCAACGGCTACTCCCTGGTCCGCCGCGTCATCAACCACGCCGGCTGGGCACTGGACCGCCAGGTCTCCGAACTCGGCCGCACGCTGGGCGAGGAACTGCTGGAACCCACCCGCGTCTACGCCGCAGACTGCCTGGACCTGGCCCGCGCCTTCCCGGTCAGCGGCTCCGCCGGAGGTGCAACCGTGCACGGCTTCAGCCACGTCACCGGCGGCGGCCTGGCCGCCAACCTGGCCCGCGTCCTGCCGCAGGGCCTCGTGGCCACCGTGGACCGCGCCACCTGGGAACTGCCGGCCATCTTCAAGCTGGTCTCCGAGCTGGGCAACGTACCGCTGGCCGACCTGGAGCGCACCCTGAACCTCGGCGTGGGCATGGTGGCCATAGTGTCCGCCGAGGCTGCCGACGCCGCCGTGGCCCGCCTCAACGACCGCGGCGTCCCGTCCTGGATCATGGGCACCGTCACCGCGGACTCGGATTCCATCCTCAAGAGCGGTCCGGACTACGTCCAGGGCGCCAAGGGTGTGGATGGCGGCGCCGTCCGTTTGGTCAACGCCTACGCGTAGCCACTCATTCAATGCCCCACATCCGCTCACCGGCGGCGGTGGGGCATTGGTGTTTAAACCTCCAGCAGGCTGAACTCGCCGCCCTGCGGATCCTTGAGGGTGGCCGTGGCGCCCGGAGTCTCGTCGTCATCGGCCTCGGGTGCGATCAGCACCTCGGCACCGGCTGCCACAGCTTTGCGCACGGCATCGGCCACATCGGTCACGCCGAAGTAGATCTGCCACCTGGCAGGCGCCTCAGCCGCGACGATCCCGGCCACCTCCGCGTCGTTCACCATCAGCGTGCTGTACGTCCCGCCGTCGTCCTGCGGATACTCGGTCACCTCGTGGCCGAACAGCTGCTGGAAGAACCCGACGGCGGCCCGCGGCTCGGGCGTCAGCAGCTCCGCCCAGGACAGCGCGCCGGCCTCGTTGTACCGGCCGGAGCCCGTGTGCGTCCCCGGCTGCCACACGCCGGTAGTCCCGCCGCCGGGAGGATCCACAAACACCATCACGCCGGTGTCCGCCACTTCCTCGGGCCCGAACTGCACGGCGCCGCCGGCGTGGGGTACTTCCTCGGCCAGCGCCCCGGCATCCTCCGCCGCGAAGTAGATGTTCCATTGGGCGTGCGTGCCTAGTGATTCCTGGTGCGGGTTCTGCGGCGCCACCACCGCCACGAGGTCCTCGCCCACGAACGCCTGGGCATAGCTGCGGCCATCGGGCGTGGGCAGGTCCTTGAAGGTCCACCCGAACACCGCTGCATAGAAGGCCTCGGCCGCTTCCACGTCGCGGGTCTGGACATCGGCCCAGCACGGTTCACCGTGGCGGTAGCTGGGGGATGAGGAAGTTCCTGGCATGGGAGGTCCTTTCGCGGGCGGCACAGCGCATCAACGCCTCCAGTCAACACCAAAAAGCCCGCCGCCGGCACCGGGTTCCGGCGCAGGCAACGGGCCTGGTAACTGAGGTCAGCACCGCGGTTCCGCTGGGAACCGGGTGCTGAAAAGAAGTGCTGTACTCACGAACAAATGCGGCGTCCGAATGTACTGCAGTGTCGCTGGCCGGGCGCCCTGCGGCGGGACCGGGGTGCGGCAGCTAGCCGATCCGACGGGTGTCTACCTCGTCGTCGTCTTCTTCCAAATCGTCCGCGTACTTATCCACATAAGCCGAATAATCCGGTTCAACCGGGTCATTCGCGAAATGGCTCGTGGCACGACCTTCAGGACCTTTGAGCTCGCGCTGAAGGGCCGAATAGTCAGTGTTCGGGGAATAGTACTTAATATCCCGAGCCTGCTTGGTAGCTTTTGCCTTTTGACGGCCGCGCCCCATGGCGTGACCCCCTTTTGTACTCGGACCGGAGGTGGTCACCTTGGCTATCGGTGAGGCCCCGGAATGTTTGGTCAATTTGTCGTAACACCTAGATTACATGCTTTCCGCGCCCGGTGCTGCCCGGCCCGTGCGCGTGGACGACATGTCGGGTACCCTTACCGCCGCGATGCGCAGCGTTCCCGGCTTTTTTGTTGGATAGAGTCTCTTCATCAGCTGCCGATCCAGTTGCACGGAGCGTGCGGCATACTGAGGCGAAACCCAGGAGGGGTATCCGGATGGACAACCAGGAATTGCGTCCCATCCCGCCCAAACCCGGCGCTCCGCCCACCGCGGGGTTGCCGCAGGTGGCGGTCGTGGCGCCTGCGGCGGAGCCCTCCCCCCGGAAGCGCCGGCGGGTCGCGTCTACATTCCTGAAGACACTCTTTGTGGTGGTTCTGCTCGGCGTGGTGGGAGGCCTGGTGTGGCTCGCCATCTGGCTGGATTCCGGGGCATCAGAGACGTCCGACGACGGCGGCTCGGGAATCGTGGAGATCTCACCCACTCCTCTGGCCACCCCGCTCCCCCTCCCCCGCGAGGGTGTGGAACCGCCGGACTACCGGCTCGGCGACTGCTTCCAGGATTTTGACCCCGAGGCTTTGCGGTCAACGGTGGTGGCCTGCGATACCGGCCACTCGGCCCAGCTCGTCGCCGTCTTCCGCTACCCCGCCGTCGGCTCCTATCCGGGCCGGGAGGCCCTCGCTGCCAAGGCCCTGGAGGCCTGCCAGGCGGCCAGGCTGGCGCCGGCAGCCAACGAGTACACGCTGAACTTCCAGCGGGCCTACCCCAGCAGCACCAGCTGGGAATCGGGGGACCGGCGCGTGGACTGCTACGTCACGGCCGACGGCGGAAACGTCATCAACGCCAGCGCGCTGCCCTAAAGACCTAGCCTGATCGGATGAAGAAGCTGGCTGTCGTTACTGGCGCTAACCGAGGACTGGGCCTGTCCCTCGTGAAGGAGTTCTCGGAGGGCGGCTGGATGTCCGGTCCAACGATCCCTCCGAGCTTCTGGAAGTCCTGAACGGCCGCCCGGTCGGTTTGCTGATCAATAACGCGGCACAGGGAGCGCCCCACGGAAATAGGCTCCGGCCGAGCCCGGAAGAGCCGCTCTACTCCTTCCGCCGCACCACCAGGCCCGTGCCGGCGGGAGCACCACCGTCGGGTCCTGCCAGAGCTTCCAGCCCCTCGATGGTGAGTTCCTCGACGTCGGCAGCGGTGTCCACGAGCACCGTGTCACCGTCCGCGATGTCGCCGGAGAGGATGGCCTTGGCCAGGCGGTCGCCGATCTCCTTCTGCACTAGCCGGCGCAGCGGCCGGGCACCGTACGCGGAATCGAAGCCGGACATGGCCAGCCAGGCGCGGGCGCCGTCGGACACAACCAGGGAGAGCCGGCGTTCGCGCAGCCTCCTGCCGAGCTCGGCCACCTGCAGTTCCACAATCCGCGCCAGCTCGTCAACGGTCAGGGCTTCAAACAGCACAGTCTCGTCCAGCCGGTTCAGGAACTCCGGCTTGAAGGACGCGTTGACGGTGGCCATGACCGCGGCGCGCTTGGCCTGCCCATCCAGCGACTGGTCCACCAGGAACTGGCTGCCCAGGTTGGACGTCAGCACCAGGATGGCGTTGCGGAAATCCACGGTCCGGCCCTGGCCATCGGTGAGGCGGCCGTCGTCGAGCACCTGCAGGAGGATGTCGAAGACTTCCGGGTGGGCTTTCTCCACCTCGTCCAGCAGAATCACGGAGTAGGGCCGACGGCGGACGGCCTCCGTCAGCTGGCCGCCCTCCTCATAACCGACGTATCCCGGAGGGGCACCCACCAACCGGGCCACGGAGTGTTTTTCGCCGTACTCGGACATGTCGATCCGCACCATGGCGCGTTCGTCGTCGAACAGAAAATCCGCGAGCGCCTTGGCCAGCTCCGTCTTACCCACGCCTGTGGGCCCCAGGAACAGGAACGACCCCGTGGGCCGGTTGGGGTCGCTGATGCCGGCCCGGGCACGGCGCACGGCGTCGGACACCGCAGCCACCGCCTTGGACTGACCGATCAGCCGCTTGCCGAGCTCCTGCTCCATATGGAGCAGTTTCTGGCTTTCACCCTGCAGCATGCGACCGGCCGGAATGCCGGTCCACGCGGAAATAACCTCGGCAATATCGTCGGCAGTGACCTCGTCAGCCACCATTTGGGCGGGCTTGTCCGTGACCGCCTCTTCGGCTGCCGCGGCCGCGTGCAGCTCCCGTTCCACGGCCGGAATCTCGCCGTAGAGCACCCGCGACGCCGTCTCCAGATCGCCTTCGCGCTGGGCCTTGTCCGCCGTGGAGCGGAGCTCATCCAGCTTGGCCTTCAGGTCGCCCACGCGGTTGAGTCCGGCACGCTCGGCCGCCCAGCGGGCATTCAGCGCGTCCAGCTCCTCGCTCTTGTCCGCTTTGTCCGCACGGAGGGCAGCCAGTCGCTCCACCGACGCGGCGTCTTTCTCGTTTGCGAGGGCCAGCTCCTCCATGGTGAGCCTGTCCACGGAACGGCGCAGCTGGTCGATCTCCTCCGGCGCGGAGTCGATCTCCATCCGCAGCCGGGAGGCGGCCTCATCCATCAGGTCGATGGCTTTGTCCGGCAGTTGGCGGCCGGAAATGTAGCGGATGGACAGGGTTGCAGCGGCCACCAGCGCGGAGTCGGCGATGGTGACTTTGTGGTGCGCCTCGTAGCGTTCCTTGAGGCCGCGGAGGATCCCGATGGTGTCCTCCACGCTGGGTTCTCCCACGTACACCTGCTGGAACCGGCGCTCCAGTGCCGGGTCCTTCTCGATGTTCTCGCGGTACTCATCCAGCGTGGTGGCGCCGATCAGCCGCAGCTCACCGCGCGCCAGCATGGGCTTGAGCATGTTGCCCGCATCCATCGAGGACTCCCCCGTGGCACCGGCGCCCACCACGGTGTGGATCTCGTCGATAAACGTGACGATCTGCCCGTCCGAATTCTTGATCTCCTCCAGGACAGCCTTCAGCCGCTCCTCGAACTCGCCCCGGTACTTGGCGCCCGCCACCATGGAAGCGAGGTCCAGGGCGATCAGCGTCTTGCCGCGCAGGCTTTCCGGGACATCGCCGGCCACAATGCGCTGGGCGAGCCCTTCGACGACGGCGGTCTTGCCCACGCCGGGTTCGCCAATAATCACGGGGTTGTTTTTGGTGCGGCGGCTCAGCACCTGGATGATACGCCGGATCTCGGTATCGCGCCCGATCACCGGGTCCAGCTTGCCGGCCCGCGCCATCGCGGTGAGGTCCGTGCCGAACTTTTCCAGCGCCTGGAAGGTGTTCTCCGGATCCGGCGTGGTGACCTTCCGGTCGCCGCGGACACCCGGCAGGGCGGCGAGCAGCGCTTCATGGGAGGCGCCGGCGTCGCGCATTAACCGCCCGACGGCGTCACTCCCGGCGGAGAGCCCCAGCAGCAGCACCTCAGTGGAGACATACGTATCACCCAGCCGGTCCGCTTCATTCTTGGCGTTCTGGATAGCCTGCAGCGCAGGCCGGGACAGCTGTGCCTGCTGTGTGGAGCCGCCCGAGGTTGCCGGCAGCGCCTTAATGGCGCCGCTCGCCTGCACACTGACGGCATCCGGGTCCGCGCCCGTGGCGCGGAGAAGCGCGACGGCGACGCCCTCCCGCTGATCCATCAGGGCCTTGAGCAGGTGGGCAGGTTCCACCTGCGGATTCCCTGCCGTGGAGGCGTTCATGGCTGCTGCCGAAAGAGCCTCCTGGCTCTTGGTGGTGAATTTGACGTCCAAAGAGAGCTCCTTCCGGGGATGCGCATTTGCGCTAAGTTGAGTGTACTACGCTCAACTTTGAGGATGTGCCCTCTACGCCCCATGTTTGCCGACGGCGAACTGCCTGTCCAGAGCCGTCCACTGCCGAGCGGAAATCCGTTCCCGGCACCCCTGCCACGGCAGCCCGCAAAGTCCTAGGATCATGCTGTGACCGCGGGGACCATCCCCTCGGCGCAACAAGACCAAGGACGTACCGTGAAGAAATTTATGGTCCTGTACACCTCGCCCAAGTCAGCCGAAGAAGCCCTGGCCGAAGCGAGCCCCGAAGCGGCCGAGGCGGGCATGAAAATGTGGATGGATTGGGCGGCCAAGGCCGGCGACGGCATTGTTGACCTCGGCACACCACTGGGCGCCACCAAGGTCATGGACGGCTCGTCGGTCTCCGACGCTGACGCAACGCTTGGCGGCTACAGCCTCATCCAGGCCGAGGATCTGGACGCCGCCGTTGCCCTAATGGACGGACACCCGCACTTCATGTCCGGCGAAGGCGCCACCATCCAGGTCCACGAGACGCTCGACGTCCCGGGGATGTAGCGCGACGGGTTAGAGACCACAGGGCGGGCGGCTCCCCCAAGGAGCCACCCGCCCTGTGGTCTGTTCATGCCGATCAGATATGCCGGTCAGGTCAGGAGCCCGCCACCCCTGAGACGCTGGTGATCCAGGACAGATTGCTGGCGATCGAGGCGTGGTCGTTGTAATAGCGCGTGTAGTCGGACGGGTTCTGCGGCGGCAGGATGCTGGAGGTGGAGAGCACTCCCACCAGCTTGCCGTTCACTATCAGCGGCCCGCCGGAGTCGCCGCCCAGAGTGTGCCCGGTCTGTGACTGTGTTCGGACAGAAGGCCCGCCGTAGGTGTCCGCACCCTGTCCGGCAACGGCGACGTTGGCCGTCTTGAGGTAGTAGGACATGGTGCCCGCACCTTCTGTCTGGTCACCCCAGCCGTAGACCTTGGCCGAGGCGCCCGTGGCCGGGAACGAACTGGAGAGCCCCACATACGAGCCGTAGTGCGGGGTTGAAAGCTTCAGGAGCAGGACATCGCCGGTACCGGAGGCATAACGCGCGGCCACCGTTTTCACCGTTCCGCCGGTTCCCAGGTATGTGGTGCCCAGCCGGACGGACTTCAGCGATGTTGAGTTGCAGTGCTTGGCCGTGATGACCCAGCTCGCGGAGATCTGGCTGCCGGTGCAGCCCACGTTGGTCCCGGTGGAATCGAAGGAAATCTGCGCGGCATACGGGGCCGCGGAGATCGTGGTGGTGGTGCCGCCGGCAATGTCCGGGCTGGCCGAATCACCACCGGTGGCGGGTGCGGCGTGGGCGGTCAAGGGGGTCAGCAGGGCAGCGGTTGCTGCGGCTGTGGCCAGCATTCGGGCGATCTTCAAAGCGGGTAGCTCCTTCGCAAGTGGACCCGCGGCCATCAGCGGTCAGCAGTCAGCCGGGTCAGTTCCAGTGGATGGACCGGCCATCGGTGCGGGCGATCCACAGGCGACATTACTGCCAGATGTGAAGTCTGTCACGTTAAATGACAGAAATAGTCAACTACATTTTCCGGTTCGGATAAATCGAACTCAAGGATAGCCGGCGGCCAGCTTGGTTTCGATGTAGTTGATGACCAGGAACTCCCCCGCCGGTACGAGCTCCACATACCAGCGCGTCGGCTTGTCCAGGTCCTCCCAGCTGCCCTGCCCGGCAACGGTGGGACGGTAGACGGCGTCGAACTTCAGGAACGTGCCGCTGTCCGTGGCGCTCGGATCGATCTCCTGCAGCAGCTCAAACGTGCCGCGCCCGCCTGTACCTGCCTCGACACCTGCCTCGACAGCGCGGACCGCCGCCAGGTTCTGCTGGTTCATCACTTTCACCGCCGCAAAATACTCCTGCCAGGCGACGTCGCTGTGGGTGGTGAACAAGGTGCTGGAGTAGGCCTCTGCGTTTCTGGCCGCGAGGTCGGCCACGCAGTTTGCCGGGACGGCCTTGCCCGGGCTCCATGCCGTGACCAGCTCCGAGCCGGCGTTGAGCCAGCCGCTGTAGGCGTTCAGGACGCTGCCGATGGTTTCACGCGGCGTGCCCTTGGGGATCCGGACCGGCGACACCTCATCCCGGCCCACAAAAGGGCACTCCGGCGGCAGCATGGACATGGGCGAGGCCGGGGCGATGTCCGGCGGTGGCGGAGGGGACGGAAACAGGCTGCACCCGGACAGTCCCGCCAGCAGCGCAAGTACGGCAGCCGCCGTCGTAATCTTCTTCATGGTTCTCCCCCAATACCGCCGCCGCGTCCGGACGACGCTGATCAGCCTACCCGCGTGCCTGCCCGACCCGGTCAGCCCGGGTAGATGGCCACGGCGCCGGCCTTGATCACGAAATACACCTGCATGCCCGGCGCTAACCCAAGATCAACAGAGGCCGCCGGGGTGATGTCCGCGCTCAGCTGCCCGCCCTCCCCGGCGCGGACCCGGATCCCGTCCCCGTGCGGCTCCAGGTCGGTAATGGTCACGGCGAAGGAGTTCCGCGGACTGCCATGCGCCTCGCTGGGGAAAACCGAAACGGCCGACGGCGGGAAGACAGCCACGCCCGGCTGCCCGGTGGGGAGCGGGGCGGCTGCGTCGTGGTGTCCGTAGAGGTTGAGGTCGCCAGACTGAAGACCGTGTTCGGTGATCTGGCCGGCCACAAAGTTGAGCCCGGCGAGCCCGGCCGCGAACCGGCTGCGCGGGCGTTGGAGGACTTCGCGGGTTGGGCCGTCCTCGCTGATCCGCCCGTTTTCGAGGATGACCACACGGTCGGCCAGCATCAGGGCATCCAGGACGTCGTGCGTGATGATGATGGCGCGCCGGCCGGCCAGCACGCGCTTGAGCAGGCGCCGGAGCAGCGGCGCGGCATGGATATCCAGCGCAGCCATCGGTTCGTCCAGGAGCAGCAAGCCGGGGTCCGCGGCAAGCGCCCGGGCCACCGCAACGCGCTGCGCCTGGCCCCCGGAGAGCTCGGCCGGGCGGCGGGACTGCAGCTCGGTTGCCTCGACTTCCGCGAGCCACTTCAGGGCGGACTCGCGCGCTGCCTGCTTTGACGCGCCTGCACTCCGGGGCCCGAAGGCCACGTTCTCCAGCACAGTCAGGTGCGGGAACAGCAGCGGTTCCTGGGCCAGGAGGGCCGTTCCGCGCCGGTGTGGAGCCGTCCACTGGCCGCGGTTTGCGGTGAGGTCAAACAGCGTCCTGCCGTCCAGTTCGGCCGTGCCCGAGTCCGGGTGCAGCAGGCCCGCGATGACGTTCAGCAGGGTGGATTTGCCCGCGCCATTGGCTCCCATCACGGCCACCGTTTCGGCCGGCCCCAGCGCGAGGGAGACGTCGAACCCGCGGCCAGCCAAGGCGGCCTGAACCGAGAACGTCACCTGACTTCACCGCCCGCGGCACGCGGCGTCGTCGTACGTTCGCCGCTGGGTTCGGGGGCCCGCTCAGCGGCGCGGGGACTGCGGTACGCGAGCGCCACCACAACCACTGCCACTGCCACGAGGACCAGGGATAGCGCGACGGCGGCATCCGCGTCCGTTTCCCGCTGCAGGTAGATTTCCAGCGGCAAGGTCCGGGTCACTCCCTGGAGGCTGCCGGCGAAGGTGAGGGTGGCACCGAATTCGCCCAGGCTGCGCGCGAAGGACAGCACCGCGCCGGACGCGAGCCCCGGCAGCACGAGCGGAAGGGTGACCCTGCGGAGCACCGTGGTGGGACCGGCGCCGAGCGTCGCGGCCACCGCTTCGTACCGGTTCCCGGCCGTCCGCAAGGCGCCCTCGAGGCTGACCACCAGGAACGGAAGGGCCACAAACGTCTGGGCCAGGACTACCGCCGTCGTCGAAAAAGCGATCTGCAGGCCTGCCACTTCCAGCGTCCGGCCCAGGATCCCCTGCCGCCCGAAGGTGTACAGCAGGGCGATGCCGCCCACCACCGGCGGGAGGACCAGCGGGAGCAGGACCAGGGAGCGGAGGAAGCGCTGGCCGGGGAAGCTGCCGCGGGCAAGGACCAGGGCCAGCGGCACGCCCAGGACGATGCACAGGACGGTGCTGGCCGCGGACGTGCGCAGGCTCAGCCCAAGGGCCTGCAGCGACGCTTCCGACGTGATCAGCGGGATGAACTGGGCCCAGTTGACCTTAGCCACCATGGCCGCCAGCGGCAGCACCACGAACAGGCCGCCGGCCACCGCCAGGACGTAGATCCAGCGCGGGACGCCGCCGTACCCGCCGTTCCTGGCCTGTTTCATGGTCTCCTTGTGGGCGGCTTACTTAGGCTGTGGGGTTGCCTGCGGTGCGGGGTGCTACGGGGCGGGGTGCTACGGGGCCCCGAAGCCGGCCGCGCTGAGGGTTTTCTTCCCGTCGGCTCCGGTGACGCTGGCGATGAAGGCTGCCGCCAGTTCCTTGTTCCGGCTCGAGCCTACTGTGGCGATGGGATAGGTATTGACAGCCTTGCCGGATTCGTCGAACGGGATTCCCTTGACCTTGTCACCGGCGCCTCTGACGTCGGTGACGTAGACCAGCCCGGCGTCGGCCTCGCCCGAGGTGACCTTGCCCAGGACGTCCGTCACGGATGATTCCTCGCTGACCGGCGAGAGAGTCACGCCCGCGGCCTTTTCCACGGTGTCCGCTGCGGCCCCGCACGGAACCTGGCTGGCACAGACAACCACCTTGACGCCGGGTTTGGCCAGGTCGGCGAAGGACGCGATCGACGCCGGATTGGACGGCGGGACCGCGATCTCCAGGACGTTGGTGGCGAAGTTCTTCGCGGTCCCGTCGAGGAGCTTGGCATCGGCCAGCTTGGTCATGTTTTTGGTGTCGGCGGAGGCAAAGACATCGGCCGGCGCGCCCTGGGTGATCTGGGTGACCAGGTCCGAGGACCCGGCGAAGCTCAGCACGATCTTGGTGCCCGGGTTCTTCGCCTCGAAGTCACTGGCCAGCTTGGTGAAAGTGCTTTTGAGCGACGCGGCTGCGAACACCGTGATGGTCCCGGACACCTGACCGGTGGCGCCCGAGGACTGCGAGCCGGTGGACTGCGAGGCCGTGGGCGTCGTGGAAGCCGGCGCGCACGCGGCCAGGCCCAACATGAGGCCGGCTGCGATAACAACGGCTCTGGCGTGTGTGCGGGGGCTCAAATGATGCTCTTTCCGTGCGGGGTTTCGATGATGACTGTTGTTGCTTTGACCACCGCGGTGGCCACGGAGCCTAGTTCCAGGCCCAGCTCACGCACGGCTTCACTGCTCATCAGCGACACCACCCGGAACGGCCCGCACTGGAGTTCCACCTGGGCCATGACCTTGTCCGCCGTGATCCCAGTGACCAAGCCAACGAACCTATTGCGTGCCGAACTTCCTGCACGGTGCGGGTCCTCGGGAAGCTGCGCGAGCTTCTGGGCGTGCCTTGCCAGTTCCAGGCCGTCGACGGCCAGCCGGCCGGCGTCATCCTTGACCGGGGTGAGGCTGCCGTTCTCTGTCCAGCGCCGGACGGTGTCGTCACTGACGCCGAGGAACCGGGCGGCTTCGGATACGCGAATAGTTGGCATTCCATGATCTTAGTCCGCATCTGCGGGCTTTTTTAATAGTTTTCACCGCGTATCCGAAAATGAAGCCACAGCTGGTTTAGCTCCCGCTCGAGGTTCGCTTGGGTTGCCTATGGAACGTCGCGGACCGAAGTCCTACGCTATGGGGAGGGGAGGGGCCGCAGTCGCTGAGGAGCGTTTGTGATGAAGTGGATCTGGCCTGACACCCCCGACTATGACCCGGCCCGGAAGGTCTTCAACGCCATGATTGACCGGCGTCCGGCGGTGATTGCCCAGTGTTCAAATGATGCGGACGTGGCCGAAGCCCTGCGCTATGGGCGGGAGCATTCCCTCGCCATTGCTGTCCGCGCCGGAGGCCACTCAGTGGCCGGAATGTCCATGAACAACGACGGCCTGGTGATCGATGTCCGGCCCATGAAGTCGATCGATGTGGACCCCGAATCCGGCATCGTCACCGCCGGGGCGGGCGTCACCTGGTGCGAGTTCGACCGCGCCACCCAGGAGCACGCCCTAGCCGTCACCGGCGGGCGGGCCTCCACCACCGGCGTCGCCGGCTTCACCCTGGGCGGCGGGTCAGGGTGGCTGGAGCGCTCCTTCGGATTCGCGTGCGACAGTCTCGTCTCGGTGAACCTGGTGACGGCTGACGGCGAGCGCGTCACCGCGAGCGCCCGGGAAAACCCGGAACTTTTCTGGGCACTCCACGGCGGCGGCGGCAATTTCGGCGTGGCCACGTCCTTCACGTTCCAGGCGCACCGGCTCGGCCCGGTGGTCCATGCCGGGATGTGGCTCTGGCCCGGGGAGGCCGCCTTGGATGTTTCCCGGGCGTTCCGGGACCTGGCCCTGGCAGCCCCCGACGGGGTTGGCCTTGCGATGCTGTACCTGACGGCGCCGCCGGAGCCTTTTGTGCCTGAGCATCTGGTGGGAAAAATGGCGACCATCATCGCCTACCTCTACGCGGGGGAGCCCGAGGAGGGCTCCGAACACGCCAGGCCGTTTCGCGAGCTCGGTCCGGCAGTGGACCTGGTAGGAGACACTCCGTACGCCGATTTCCAGTCCTCCCTGGATGATCCGCCGGACCACTACAACTACTGGAGCGCGGATTACCACAACGAACTGCCCGACGAAGCCCTGGACGTGTTGTTGGAATCGGCCCGGAACCTCCCCGATGCCACATCCATGCAGCTCATCGCCCGCTGGGGCGGCGCCGTGGGCGGGAACGCTGCCGCGGCCACGCCCCTGATCAACCGGAACGCGGCCTGGGTCAGCCACCCGTACGGCATCTCGCCAACACCCGAGGAAGGCCAGCTGGCCAAGGCCTGGGTGAAGGACTTCCGCGGCAAGATTTCGCCCTATGCCACTGGCGGGGTGTGGCTCAATTTCATCGGCAACGAAGGCCAGGAGCGCATCCGTGCCGCGTTCGGCAACGGGAACTACGCCAGGCTGGCCAGGGTCAAACGGGACTTCGATCCGCGGAACGTCTTCCAGGGAAACCAGAACATCCTGCCGGCCGGCTCCTGAACGGCCCTGCGGAGAGCCGCACTAGACTTCCCCCATGGCGATTTACCTGGATCCGCCGCTGTGGCCAGCCCACGGCACGCATTTTTCGCACCTCATCTCGGACACGTCGCTGGCGGAGCTGCACGCCTTCCCCGCCGCGGCCGGCATCCCGGATCGGGCTTTTGACGGTGACCACTACGACGTCGCCGAGCGCCGGTTCGATGACCTCGTAGCCGCGGGCGCCATCCCGGTGGAAGCCCGGATCCTGGTCCGAAAGCTCATCGCCAGCGGGCTGCGCATCCCGGCACGGCAGCGCAACAAGTCCCTCAAGGTGCCGCTGCTGAGCCGCTGGGAAGCCCTCATGCCCGGCCATGACGCCCTCTTCCTGGACCTGCTGGACCGCTGGAGCGAGGACCACCGCCGGTATCACGGCCGCACGCACCTGCTGGCAGTTTTGGAGGCCTTGGACCTGCTCGCGAACCCCTCCGATCCGCCGCGGACCGTGCTGCTCGCAGCCTGGTTCCACGATGCCGTCTACCGCGGGATCGCCGGCCAGGACGAGGAGGAATCGGCCCGTCTCGCCGAGGAGCGCCTGGCGGACGCGGGGCTCCCTGCTTCGGATGTCGAGGAGGTGGCGCGGCTGGTCAGGCTGACGTCGGACCACCGCCCGGAACCAGGGGACGACGACGGCGCCCTCCTCTGCGACGCGGACCTGTCAGTTCTCGGCGGCGAACCTGAGCCGTACGCCCGGTATGTGGCGGCCGTCCGGGAAGACTACGCGCACATCGGTGACGCGGACTTCGCCGCCGGCCGCGCCGCCGTCGTCCGTCATCTGCTGGAACTGGACCCCTTGTTCCACAGCGACCGCGCACGGGAACTATGGCTCGACGCCGCCCGCCGGAACCTGCAAGGCGAGCTGGCCTGAGCCCTCGCGCAACGGCCAGAAGCCTTTACGGTCGACCCGCCCGGTGCAAGACTGCTCGGATGAACCTACGCATCCAGGCCGTCAGCATCGATTCCACCGACCCCAAAGTGCCAGCCGATTTCTGGGAGAAGGCACTCGGGTGGCGCCGCACGTACGAGGTGGACGACGAAATCGTGCTGGAGCCGCCCGCAGGCAGCCCGGCCGACGGTGTCAGCCCGGACCTGCTGTTCCTGAAGGTGCCCGAGCGCAAGGAGCTCAAGAACAGGCTTCACCTGGACCTACGCCCGGACGACCAGGCCGCGGAAGTGCAGCGGCTGGAAGCCCTCGGCGCGTCGCGCATTTCCGTCGGGCAGGGACCTGACGTCACCTGGGTGGTCATGGCTGACCCGGACGGCAACGAGTTCTGTGTGCTGCGTGCGCTGCGTTCAGAGGAGCTCGAAGCCCAAGGACTGGTCGCTGGGTTCAGCGAAACCCCTGGGAACGCCGCCGGCTAACGGTAAGCGGTAACGAACGGGCTGTTGGTGGGCACAATCTGCTTGCCCAGCGGCATCAGGCTGACCGGGATGAGCTTGAGGTTGGCGATGGCCAGCGGGATGCCGACGATGGTGACCGCCATGGCAATGGCCGTGACCACGTGGCCAATCGCGATCCAGATGCCGGCCACGACCAACCAGATGACATTCCCCAGGAGCGAGAACACGCCCGTTCCGCCCGGCTTGTCCACCACCATGCGCCCGAACGGCCAGAGCGTGTACGCCGCAATGCGGAACGACGCGATGCCCCATGGGATGGTGACGATCAGCAGGCAGCAGATGATGCCCGCCAGGAAATAGCCCAGGGCAAGCCAGAGTCCGCCGAATACCAGCCAGATGATGTTGAGCAGAGTCTTCATCTGTCCATTGTGCCCCGCGGGGTCTGACAAAGACGTAGGGGTATGCCCTGATTGGACCCTGAAACCTGGACCGGGACTTAGCCCTTGGCCTCTTTCACGAAGGCCCGGATCTTCGCCAGGTCCTTCACGCCACGGGAAACCTCGACGCCGGAGCTGACATCCACGCCCCAGGCGCCGGAGGCTGCGGCGGCGTGCGCCACGGTGTCCGGGTCCAGTCCGCCGGCCAGCAGCCACTTGCGGTCCTGGAGCGCCGTCACATCCACCATGGAAGCGTAGTCCCAGGACTCTCCGGAGCCGGGCACGGCGGCGTCAATCAGGAGGAGTTCCTCGCCCCAGTTGGCGAACGCGTCCGCACTGGCTGCCATGGTGACCGCCCTGATCAGTTTCATGCCGGCGTCGTGCACTGTTGTGACGTCTTCCGGGGTGAGGTCCGCGTGGAGTTGGACCCACTCGAGTCCGGCGGCACGGGCGATGGCAATGGCATCGGCGACAGGTTCATGCCGGAAAACGCCGATGGCAAGTACCCCGTCCGGCACATCGGCCAGAAGAGTGGAAACCTGCGACGGCGACACCACCCGCGGGCTCGCGGTGAGGACAAAGCCGACCGCGTCCGCCCCGGCGCCTACTGCTTCACGGACGGATTCGGGCGTACTGAGTCCACACACTTTGACGAACATTCCGGGCTCCTTCAGGCTGTCTTCGCGTTGTCCCCCCGGAGGAGAGTAACAGGCAAGTGCCCCCTGCGCCGACGTTCGCCGGTTCTATTTCAAGCGCCGGACAGCACACGTTCCACCATGAACCGCTGATGGCAGAGCCGCACCAGATCGTGCACCCACGGACGCAGTTCGGCTCGGCCAAAGTCGATGACCTTGATCTGCCCGTTGTCCCGCAGCCAGTTCCTCGGCTGGTAATCGCCGTGCGTTGCCACGAGCTGCACCACGCCCGGCCGCAGTGCATCCAGCGCCTGTTCAAACCTGTCGGGCTGGGATTCCGGCAGCAGCCCGTGGGCGCGCTCCATCCACGCCCGGGTCTTGGCCGTGAGGGCCTTTGCGTAGGTGGACGATTCCCCAGCGGGCCGGTGGATCCTCGCCAGCAGCTCCCCCGCCTGGCGGTAGGTTTCAGGTTCATCCTCGGCTGGTGTCCCCTCAACCAGGATCCCAGGCAGGAATTCCGTCATCAGGATCCCTGCCTTCGCCGAAGCGTGCCGCAACGCCGGCACGCGGCCGTGGAGCCCTTCGAAACCGCCGGCATGGGCTGCGATCTCGCGGTGGATATGGTGGCTGGTGGTGCTCGCCTTGACGATGAATTCTTGGCCCTGCGGCGTGGCAACGTGGAGGACGTTGGTGTCCTGCAGCGGCCAGGAGTAGTCCTGCACCACGCTGAAGTCCCCAAGCCAGTCAGTCAGCAGCCGGCTCTGTTCCTCGGTGATCCCCTGGCGCATTCGCCCAGCATGCCACGCGTGGCGAGGACGCCCAAACATAGGCGGGACGCCCAAACAAACTAGGCTGGTCCGATGGAGATCATCCGCTTCGCAGAACTCAGGTCCGAACCGTGGCGCAATGGCGGCGGGGTGACCAGGGAGCTTGCCAGCCACCCGAAGGCCGCCTCGGCGCAGGACGGCGCGTGGGACTGGCGGGTCAGCATCGCCGACGTCAGCAAAGCCGGGGATTTCTCCGCATTCCCGGGCATGGATCGTGTGCTGACCGTGATCGACGGCGAACTCTTTGTTCTCACCGTGGACGGCGCCGAGCACCCCCTGGAAAAGTACCGGCCCTTCAGGTTCTCCGGCGAAGCTGCCGCGCACGGAGCCCTGCCCACCGGGGAAATCCGCGACCTGAATGTCATCACCCGGACGGGTTCGTTCAAGGGCTTCACGTCCATCATCGAGCTCTCCAAGAAGCGCGCGCACCCGGTATTCGAGGGCCAGCTCGCTGTGCTGTTGCAGGGCCAGGCCACCGTCAGCGCCGGCAACCTCAGCGTCAGCCCGGAAGCCGCCGAAGCCGCGGAAACCGACGGCGACGAAGCTGCCCCGGCACCCACCGAGCCCGAGGCACTCAACCGCTATGACGCCGTCGTCGGTTCCGATAACGGGACCCCCGAGATCCTGGGCCGGGGCTTCCTGGCCGTGGTTTCGATCGACCGAGTGAGTGCCTGATCCAGCCCTGCAGGCTAGCCTCGCCTTCATTATCTGAGCCTTTCCACACTGGTCAGCGGCGCGGGGCGCTCCTAGACTCTGGCTATGACCTCCACACCCTTTAACTCACTCCTGTCCACCCAGATCGGCAACGAGTTCGCGGCCTCGCAGCAGTACATTGCCGTGGCCACCTGGTTCGCCAACCAGGACCTCCCGCAGCTGGCCCGCTACTTCTACCGGCAGTCGGTGGAAGAGCGGAACCACGCCATGATGATGGTGCAGTACATGCTGGACCGCGACATTGAGTTCACCATCCCGGGCGTCCCCACCGTGCGCAACGACTTCTCCTCCGTGACCGAGCCGCTGGCCCTGGCGCTGGAGCAGGAGAGGGAAGTGACGGCCGCGATCGAGGCACTGTTCCGTGCGGCCCGCACCGAGGACGACGCCCTGGGCGAGCAGTTCATGCTCTGGTTCCTCAAGGAGCAGGTGGAGGAGGTCGCCTCCATGACCACCCTCCTGAACATCGCCGAGCGCGCGGACAACTTCTTTGACATCGAGAACTTCATCGCCCGCGAAACCGTGGGCAACGGCGGCCGCGACTCCTCCGCGCCGGAGGCTGCCGGCGGCGCTCTCTAAGGTCCTGCCCCGCCCGGCGGTGAGGTTGGCCACCAACCCGGCCACCTGCCGTCGGGCGTTGCTATGCTGGGTTCAAGGCTCCGCTCAGGACCCTCCGGACGACGGTTCAGTACCCGGCACGCGACAAGACTGGCCAAAGGATCTGTTATGTCGTGGTTAATTCTCATTCTTTCCGGAGCGTTGGAAGCCGTCTGGGCCGCAGCCCTGCACCGGACCTTCCAGGCTTCCGGCCGGCGCCGGCTCGCCCCCGCCCTCCTCTTCCTGGTCTCCGTCCTCGCCAGCATGGCTGGCCTCGCCATCGCCATGCAGTCCATCCCCACCGGCACCGCGTACGCCGTGTGGGTGGGCGTGGGCGTGGTGCTGACCTCCGCCTACGCGATCATCACCAAGGCGGAACGTCCGACGACGGCGCGCCTGCTGCTGCTGACCGGCATCGCCGCGTGCGTGGTTGGCCTAAAGGTGGTGGCGTAATGAACAAGCGTTCCGCCGCCTGGCTGATGCTGCTGGCCTCGGCCGTACTGGAAGCCGTCTGGGCCACCGCCCTGGGCCAGTCCGACGGCTTCACCCGGCCCCTGCCCACCCTTATTTTCGCCGTCACAGCCACCCTGAGCATGCTCGGTCTGGGCCTGGCCATCCGCAGCATTCCACTCGGCACCGCCTACGCCGTCTGGGTGGGGATCGGCGCTGCACTGACGGTCGGCTGGGCGATGGCCACCGGCGTCGAACCTTTCAGCGTCCTGAAGGTGCTCTTCATCGCCGGGATTGTGGGCTGCGCGGCGGGGTTGAAGTCCCTGCCGGCCTCACGTGCCGGCGTCCCGTCAGTGCGCGCGAAAACCGGGCAGGACCAGCGGCCGGTTTAGGCTTTTGCCATGGACTCCCCCGCGATAGCACAGGCACTCGCCGCCCTGCGGCACAGACTCGACGGAGGCCGGCGGACTGTTTTGGGCATCACCGGCGCGCCCGGCTCCGGCAAGTCCACGTTCGCGGCCCGGCTGCAGCGGGAGTTCGGCGCCGGCCTCGCCGTCGTGGTGCCGATGGATGGCTTCCACTTGGGCAACGCGATCATCGGCGGCACACCGCTGCGGCAGCGCAAGGGGGCCATCGACACGTTCGACGTCGGCGGCTACCTCTCGCTGTTGCAGCGGCTGGTGCGCCGGGATGAGGCAGTGGTGTACGCCCCGGAGTTCCGGCGGACGTTGGACGAGCCGGTGGCCGCGTCGATCGCGGTCCCCTCCTTCGTGCCGCTGGTGATCACCGAAGGAAACTACCTGCTGGCCGAGACGCCTGAGTGGAAGGAGGTCCGGGCGCAGCTGGATGAGGTCTGGTTTATGGACACCCCTCCCGCCCTGCGGCTGGCACGGCTGGTGGACCGGCATGTGGAATTCGGCATGGAGCGGACCACGGCGGAGGAGTGGGCGGCGGGACCCGATGAGGCGAACGCTGTGATGATCGCGGCCACGCGCCAGGGCGCCGACCGGATCATCCCGTGGGGCCGGGACGCCGGCTAGGAGTACTGGGCACTGTCCAGGAATACTGGGCACTGTCTAGGAATACTGGGGCAGGGGCCGGGGTTCTTGGCTGGGACGAGAGTCCACAACGAACGGAGCGCCCCCATGACGGCACCATCGGTACACCTCGGCGACGGCCTCAACGTCAGCCCCCTCGGGTTCGGCGGGATGGCCCTCACCCCGGTCTACGGCGAGGTTGACCCACACGATGCCCTCAAAACCCTGCATCATGCAGTGGACGCCGGCGTCAGCTTTATTGACACCGCGGACATCTACGGCGGAGGCAGCAACGAGGAACTCATCGCGCAGCTACTGAAAGAGCGCCGGGGCGAAGTGCAGCTCGCCACCAAGTTTTCCCTGGTGGGCTCGCCGGCTGACGGTTATACGGACGTCCGGGGAGATGCCGCCTACGTCCGGCAGGCCGTCGACGCCAGCCTGAAACGGCTTGGCACGGACGTGATCGACCTCTACTACATGCACCGCCGTGACCTCCGCGTTCCGATTGTGGAAACCGTGGAGGCCATGGCGGGGCTGGTGCAGCAGGGCAAGGTCAAACACCTTGGCCTGTCCGAGGTGACCGCGCAGGAGCTGGCCGAAGCCCACTCCGTGCACCCCATCGCCGCGGTCCAAAGCGAATGGTCCATCTGGAGCCGCGACGTGGAACGCAACGTTGTTCCGGCCGCGGCCAGCCTGGGCGTGGGCTTTGTGCCGTATTCGCCACTAGGCCGGGGATTCCTCACCGGCACGGTGGACGCTTCGAGTTTGGGAGCCAACGACTTCCGACGCCGGATCCCGAGGTTCGCCGCGGACGCCGCCGATGCCAACCAGGGAGTGGTGGCCACCGTGCGGTCGGTCGCCGCCCAGCTGTCCGCAACGCCCGCCCAGGTGGCACTCGCGTGGCTTCTGGAGCAGGGCAAACGGCGGGGACTGACCGTGGTCCCCATCCCCGGCACGCGCAAGACGCACCGGATCGACGAAAACCTGGGCGCACTCACCCTGGACCTGACCCCGGCGCAACTCGAGGCGCTGGACCAGGCCGCGGACGCCGTCGTCGGCTCCCGCTCGGCGGACCCCAACTGGGTGTCCCAGGGCCGTGAATAGACTGAAGCCCATGGATACGCTCATTCACGACCTACGCGACATCACCATCCGCAGCATCTCCGTCAGCGAGATGAACAACAACGTGTATCTGCTGACCGCGAAGGCCAGCGGCGCCCAGCTGCTGATCGACGCCGCGGACGATCTTCCGGCCATTCACGCGATGCTGCAGGACGCCGCCGCGGATACTGCGGCCACGCCCAAGCTGGCACTCATCGCCACCACGCACCAGCACTGGGACCATGTCCGCGCGCTGCCGGCGCTGGTGGGAGCGACGGGCGCACCCACGGCGGCTGGAACGGACGACGCCGAGGCGCTGCCGGTACCCGTGGACCGGAACCTTGAGCATGGGGATACGTTCGCCGTGGACGGCTTCGACGTGACCGCCGTGCACCTGCGCGGCCACACCCCGGGATCCATCGCCTTTGTGTACCAGGACCCCGAAGGCCCTGCCCACATTTTCAGCGGCGACTCGTTGTTCCCGGGCGGCGTGGGCAACACCCAGAAGGATCCCTCGCGGTTCACGTCGCTGTTGGACGACGTCACCGCGCGGTTGTTCGAGGCCTACCCGGATGACACTCTGGTGCACCCGGGTCACGGCAGCCCCACCACCCTGGGCGCGGAACGCCCGCACCTTGAGGAGTGGCGCGCCCGCGGCTGGTAACTTCCACAACTCTTTCAGGCTGGCGCTGCGCTTCGTGATTTGCGCTACGCGAAATGCCGGTCGCTGCGGATATATCCGTCGCGGCCGGCATTCTGCGTATCGCCAGCTACTTTACGTAGCGAAAGCACGATTCCTAGCGGCTGCGGCGTTCGTTCGAAGCCGGAGCCGACGCGCGGCGGGGGCCGCTGCGTGCCGGACGGCCACTGCCGCCACCGGCGCCGCCGCCGCCGTTACCGGCGTACGAGCCACCGGATGTGCCGCCGGTGTTCGAGGACCAAACAGCCTTGTTGCCGGCGTTGCCGCCGCCGGCTGCACCAGCACCTGCAGAGCGCTGTCCGCCGCCTGTACGAGCGCCTGCACCTGCACCGGCGCCTGCAGTGCGGGCTCCGGCTGCGCGCTGGCCCGTTGCCGGACGTCCGCCGCGCTGTCCGCCGGTGGTAGCCGGGCGGCCCGTGCCGCCACGGGGAGCATCGCTGCGGGTAACGCGTGAATCCGCACGGCCGTCTGAACCGCGGCCGGCCGATGCACGGCCACCTGCTGCGGGGACGTCGTTGCGGTGCGTGGAGCCTGTGGCGCCGTGGCCGCGGGAGTTGCGGCGAGCAGCTGCTGCTGCAATGGCGCGGTCCTCGTTCTGCTCAGCTACACGGTCAAAGGCTGCCCGTGCCTCGGTGCGGCCTTCGTAGGCAACAGCGCGGCGCTCAGCGCGGGGAAGATCGGTGCGGGTCGGCTCAGCGGAGACGCGTCCGCGTCCACCACGGCCGCCACGGCCACCGGCAGTGGGGCCTTCCTGGCTGCGGCGGGCGCGCTTGCGCTCGGCGTTGGCACCCGTGGAGGTGCCGCCACCCTGCGCGGACTTCTTGGCGAGAAGAGCGGCGCGGGTGCGCGGATCGATCTTGTCAGCCATTTCGCCCACGAGCTGAGCAACGAGCGGGGAGTTGGCAGTAACGCGCTCGAAGTTGACCTCGACGCCGGCAGCCTTCATCAGCTTTTTGACGTCGGACTGCTGCTCCGGGAGGGTCAGCGTGACAACAGTGCCATCCGAGCCTGCGCGGGCAGTACGGCCTGAGCGGTGGAGGTATGCCTTGTGCTCTGTGGGCGGGTCCACGTGGATTACCAGTTCGACGTCGTCCACGTGGACGCCGCGGGCTGCGACGTCCGTGGCCACGAGGACGCGGACGTCACCGGAAGAGAACTCGGCCAGGTTGCGGTCACGGGCGTTCTGCGAGAGGTTGCCGTGCAGATCGACGGCGGGGATCCCGGCGTCGGTCAGGGTCTTGGCCAGCTTGCGGGCGTGGTGCTTGGTCCGCATGAAAAGCACGCGGCGGCCGGCACCTGACGCGAGCTCAACGATCAGCTGCTTCTTGACGGTCTGGTCGTTGACCACCAGGACGTGGTGCTCCATGGTGGTCACGGCGGCCTGTGATTCGTCCACAGCGTGGGTCAGCGGGTTGGACAAGTAGCGCTGGACGATCTTGTCCACGCCGTTATCCAGGGTGGCGGAGAACAGCAGGCGCTGGCCCTGGCTGGGGGTCATGTCCATGAGCTTCTTGACCACCGGGAGGAAGCCGAGGTCGGCCATGTGGTCGGCCTCGTCCAGCACGGTGATCTCGACGCCTTCGAGGGTCAGGATGCGCTGGCGGATCAGGTCCTCCAGGCGGCCCGGGCAGGCGATGACGATGTCGACGCCGGCGCGCAGTGCCTTTTCCTGGCGCGCCTGGGAGATGCCGCCGTAGATCACGGTGGTGGTCAGGCCCATGGCCTTGGCCATCGGCTCGATGGTGGCGTTGATCTGGGTGGCCAGCTCGCGGGTCGGTGCGAGGACCAGGCCCATGGGGCGGCCGGGCTTGCGGAAGTGCTTGGCTTCCCGCTCAGCGAGTCGTGCTACAAGCGGGATGGCGAAAGCGATGGTCTTACCGGAGCCGGTCCGGCCGCGGCCCAGGACGTCGCGTCCGGCCAAGGTGTCCGGGAGGGTCTTGACCTGGATGGGGAACGGCTCAACAATTCCCTGGGCTGTGAGGGTGTCGGCGAGTTCTTTGGGCGTGCCGAGGGCAGCAAAAGTAGTCATATATTCAAGGTCTTTCAGGCGGTATCCGTGCGGATATCGGCCCCCGATGCCGGTTGGCTCAAGGGTTTCGCCGAAGAAAAGTCAGGTGATCAACCGTGCTGCTGCCCACTTCAGGGCGGCGGCTGGGACCAAATGGAACGCGTTCATCGACGCAGGATGTGCCTCTCACATGAAAAAACCCGCTTCCCAAATAGTTGGGACTCCGATTTAAGGAGCAAGCGGGCATCACTGCACATCAAGTCCCCTAAGCGTACCATCCCTGCGCCCTGGGCCTTGTCCTGGACCCGGTTGGCCTCCCCAGTTGGCTGTGTGGCGACGGTGCAGCGGGTGCGGGCGTTGCCTTTGTGTGCCCGGCGGGCGCAGGCTTGAGCCATGACTGAACAGGGTGCGGACCACCACCACACAACGGACGACGGCGACACCCGGCTTGGGGATGCACCGCAGCGCAGTGCCGCGGAGGCGTGGGACGAAAGGTACCGGAGCAAGCCGAAATTCTGGAGCGGCAAACCAAACCCGCAACTGGTCCGCGAAGGCGCCGGACTGAGGCCGGGCAAGGCACTGGACCTGGGCTGCGGCGAAGGTGCCGACGCCATCTGGCTGGCCCAGCAGGGCTGGACCGTCACCGCCGTGGACGTTTCCGCCGTCGCCCTGGAACGGGCTGCAACCCACGAAAAATCGGCTCTGGACCGTGAGAGTGTGCACGCCGAGGGAGCCGGTGAAATTCCCAGCCGCATCCACTGGGAACAGTGTGACCTGGAGGAGTGGCAGCCCACGGCAACCTTCGATCTGGTGACCTCCCAGTTCCTGCATTCCCCGCACCTGGCGTGGCAGGGTCCGCTGCGGACGGCGGCTGCGGCGGTCAAGCCCGGCGGCACGCTGCTGATCGTAGGCCATCATCCGCACCGCCTGCCGCCGTGGGGAAACCACACCAGACCGGAAATGTTCTACACCCCGGCTCAGCTCGTCGCGGAGCTCGGCCTGGACTCCCCGGGCTGGCAGCTGGAGGTCAACACCACACGCGAGCGGGCGGCGTCAGGTCCGGACGGCGAGGAAGCCGTGATCGGGGACACCGTACTCCGCGCCACCCGGCTGGCGTGAGTTTTTGTGGCTAGCGCGAGACCCGCGGCGCCACCGCAACCGCGGCGATGGCCACCACCGCCGTCAGTGCGAAAACCCCGGCGAACGATTCCGCCGTCGTCGTAAATGCCGCGAACACGATGCCCGTGGCGGCGAGCGCTAGCGCCCCGCCCAGCGAGTCCGAAATGGACATCGCCGAGCTGTTGAAGCCTTCGTTTTCCTTGCTGGACATGGCGAGCGTCATCACGCTGAGCCGCGGATACAGCAGCCCCATGCCGCCGCCGGCGAAAAGCCAGCCGGCAATCGCGACGGCGGCAGGCCAGTGGAGTGCCGACGTCGCCAACGTGAGGACGATGGCCCCCAGCACCAGCGCTGAGCCGATGCGCACGGCCACCCGGTGCTGCAGCCGGGCGCCGAGGCGGCCCTGGATGGCGGCAGCAGCTGCCCAGGACAACGCGCCTCCCGTGAGCGCCAGGCCGGCGAACGTCGGTGGGAACTGGTACTCCTCGATCAGCAGGTACGGCAGGTAGACCTCTGCGCCGAAGAACGCGGCAGATGCCAGGCCGCGGGTCAGGATCACACTGGGCAGGCCGCGGCGGGCGAGCAGTGTTCCGCGGGGTACCAGCGGGCGCACGGCGACGAGGGCAATCACGACGGCGGCCGCGGCCAGGAGTGCCGGGGCTGCGGTGAAGCCCGCGATGCTGACTCCGGCGGAAAGGTTCAGCCCCAGCACAGCGAGCGCGGCGAGCGCCGCCCAGGCCAGGCGGCCCAGCGCCCAGGGCGGAACTGAGGCCTGCTCAGAGGGCCGGTCGATGCCACGGAGCACCGGAACGATCATCACCACGGCGGGAACCACCAGCCCCACTACGCCCAGGAACACCCAGTGCCAGCTCAGGACTTCCGCCACGATGCCGGCTGCGAACGGACCCACCAGGGACGGGATCACCCAGGCGGCGGAGAAGGCGGCGAAGATCCCGGGGTGCAGGACAGCCGGGTAGACGCGGGCCACCACAACGTAGAGCGAAACAGTCAACGCGCCGCCGCCGAGCCCCTGCACCAGGCGGCCGGCAACCAACATGGGCATGGACACAGCGGTACCGGCGATGATCAGGCCCAGCACGAACAGGGCAACTGAGGCATACAGCGGGACTGTTGGCCCGCGCCGGTCCGACCAGTTTCCGGCCGCCACCATGCCGATCACGCCGGTGGCCAGCGGACCGGCAAAGGCCAGCGCATACAAACTGGCGCCGTCGAGCTCGCGGCTGACGACGGGCATGATGGTTGTCACCGCAAGGGATTCGAACGCCGCGAGGAACACCAGGGCACACGCGCCGATGGTCACCCACAGGAATGGTCGCTGCAGGATCCCGGCGGTGGCAGCGGAATGCGTGGCCGGCAGGGCGGGGTCCTGCACGTTACTGGCCCAATCGGTTGGAGTCGCCGATGTAGCGGTTCCGGCCCGCTCGGTAGCCGAACACCGCGGCCAATGAACCGACCACCAGGAACAGCACCCCGGCGGCCGTGAACGATCCCGTGGCCTGGTGCAGCTGGCCCACCATCAGCGTGCCGGTGGAACCCAGCCCGTAGCCCACGCCCTGCATCATCCCGGACAGGTGCGCGGCGGTGTGCCCGTCGCGGGTCCGCAGCATGATCATGGTCAGGGCCACCGCGGTGAGGCTGCCCTGCCCCAGGCCCAGCAGCCCGGTCCACACCCAGATGAGTTCCAGGGGTCCGAAGATGCTCAGCGCAAACCCGCCGCCGGTCATCAGCGCCACCACCACTGCGATGGCGCGCTGGTCACGGAATCTCGCCGCCAGTGCCGGGGCAAACAGCGAGCCCAGCATCTGGAGCACGATCGAAAGAGAGACCATTAGGCCGGCCGTTCCGCCGTCCACGCCGCGTTCGCGCAGGATCGGCGCCAGCCAGGCAAAGACGCTGAAGGACATCATGGCCTGCAGCACCATAAAGATGGTCACCTGCCACGCCACCGCCGAACGCCACACGTTGACGCCGAGGTGGCCGGCCTGGTGCCGGACGGGATGCTGGCGCAGTGCCACAGGAAGGAACAGCAAAAGTACGACGGCGGCAGGGACCGCCCAGAACCACAGCGCCGAGGTCCACTCCCCCGTCGCCGAGAAGACGGGGTAGGTAAAGCCGGCTCCGAGGGCGGCCGAGGCGCAGATGGCCGTGGTGTACAGCCCTCCCATGAGGCCCAGCCGGTCCGGGAAATCTCGCTTCACCAACCCTGGCAGCAGCACGTTGCACAGGGCAATGGCAGCACCGCAGGCGGCCGTTCCCGCCAGCAGGGTTGGGAGGTGCCCGGCGCCGGGCACCAAACCGCCGATACCCGAGGGCCGCAGCAGGAGCCCCGCCGTGAGCACGGCCATGGCGCCCAGCAGGACTCGTTCGGCACCAAACCGGCGCGCCAGGACGGGCGCCAGCGGCGCGAAGACACCCAGGAGCGTTACAGGCACGGTGGTGAGCACCACGACTGCCCAGCCCGGGAGGCCGGCGTCGGACGTGATCTCCGGAAGAACCGCGGCGAAACTGGAGAAAACCGTGCGCAGGTTCAGCCCGATAAGCACCAGGCATAGGCCCAGGTATGCGAGGGCACGCCGGCTGCTCTGCGGGCTTTCCGGACCGCCGCCCGACTGACCCGGAAGACGCGTCGGGGCTGCTGGCGGGATGTCGTCGATCTCGGCGTCGATCAGCAGTCCAGGCACTTCAACGTTGTCAGCACGGGTCACGGGGACCATTCTGTCATTGCGCGCACTTGTGGCCTGTTTTGTCCCGACGGGTGTGCGGGCGGCGCGCCAGCCGGGGCCGCAGGAAGCGCGGAAGAGCCTACGCTTGGCGCATGAGCGAACCGCGAGAGACCTGGCATGCCGCACACAAAGCAACCCTAAGCAGGGGCGAACGCGCCGCCGATGTTATGCGCAACAGCATGGGCAGTTGGCGGTTCGTTGCAGGATTCATCGCTTTTATGATGGTGTGGGCTGCCCTGAACTCTTGGATTCTGGCGTCCCAGGCGTGGGATGCGTATCCGTACATCCTGTTGAACCTGTTCCTGTCCATGCTTGCCGGACTCCAAGGTGCAATTCTCCTCATCGCAGCCAAGCGCCAGGATGCTATTGCTGCGGCCATGGCGCAGCACGACTACGACACAAACGTGAAGGCCAAGGAGGAGATTGAGCGGCTTACCACTATCAACGACGAACAGCTGGAGATTCTGCGGGAACTGCGCTCCCTGGCTGTCGGCAAGCTAGTCCGGGACTGACTCCTCTATTCTGGAAGGGATGAGCGAATCCCCAGAATCCCCCCAGCCTCCGCACGTCCCGCGCCCGGTGACGCCCGGAACCCAGGCGTCCTTCGGCACTTACGGCGGCAGGCCCGTGAGCTTTGTGCGCCGCGGGACCCGCCTGCAGGGTCGCCGCCAGACGGCGTGGGAAGAGCACTCGGAGCGGTGGGCGCTGGACGTGCCCCGGCACGTTGCCAACACGTCGGTCCACCCGGACTATACATTCGACGCCGAGGCCGAGTTCGGCCGCAAGGCGCCGCTGATCGTTGAAATCGGTTCGGGGCTGGGCGATGCCATCTGCCACGCGGCCGAAGAGAACCCGGACACGGACTTCCTGGCCGTGGAGGTCTACACCCCGGGCCTGGCCAACACCATCATCAAGATCAACAGCCGCGGGCTGAACAACGTCCGCGTGGTGGAAGCCAACGCGCCCGAGGTCCTCGCCACCATGCTGCCGGCAGGTTCCGTCAGCGAACTCTGGGTGTTCTTCCCCGACCCCTGGCACAAGTCACGGCACCACAAACGCCGCCTCATCCAGCCGGAGTTTGCCGAACTGGCAGCACGGGCACTCACCAAGGGCGGCCTGTGGCGGGTCGCCACCGACTGGTCCAACTACGCCGTCCACGTCCGCGACGTCCTGGCGGACTCGCCGGACTTCGACAACCTCCACACCGGCGAGCGCCACGGACCCGAAAGCCCGCTCACCCAGGTGTGGCAATCCGGCGTCGAAACTTTGGTAGGCGGCGCGCCCGTCCGCGAAGGCCGGGCGCCGGTGAGCACCGCACACACCGGCCCCAACGAGGGCGTGGATGAAACAGGCGGCTGGGCCCCCCGCTTCGAAGGCCGGATCCGTACCAGTTTTGAGGCGAAGGCCCACGAGGCGGGCCGGCTGATCTTCGACCTCTGCTACCGGCGGCGCTAAGCCCGGAACCGGGGTCAGCTCACGCTGATGCCGGCGACGATCTCCTTGAGCATCCCCAGCCGCGGCTCGATCTCCGGGTTCACATACGGCCAGATCACCACAACACCAATGAAACGGTTGTTCTCCCAGACACCCACCGTGGCCGCGACCCTCGCCTCGCCCGCCGGGTCCGTGTAGCCAACCACAACGGCGTACGAGGCCTTCGCGGGTATGTTCAGTTCGCCTTCGGTGAGGATGGTCCCGGCGCGGTCTTCAAGGTAGAAGCCTGACATCAGGTGTGCCCAGCCGTTGGCCTGCGCGGCCCCGGTCACGGAGGTGTCGTCCTTGATGACCGTCACCAGGACGCCGCCCAGCAAGCCATACTGCTCGGTGTTTGGCCCGGCGGCCGAGTCCTCCAGGACCTGGGTGTGCTCGGGGAAGTCTGCCGTGAATCCCAGCGGGGACTCGATATGAACTGACATGGTTGCTCCTTAGCGGTAAGTCTTGGCTGGGCTGGTTTGCACGTGCGGATTTGGCACGGGACGTCAGAGCTTCTCGAGCTTGGTGTCGTTCGGGACCTTATAGTACGTGGACACGTTGGTGGTTGCCTTGTTCTCGGTTTTGACCTCCACCTCGCCGGCCTTGAGGTCAATGCCGAACTCGTTGGACGCCGTCACCACGCTATTCTCCTGGACAGTGGCAGAACCTGCCTCGTAGAGCTTGGCGGCGTCCTGGCCGGCCGCAACCGTGTCTCCCAACGCCACATTGCGCATGTAGCTGTCGATCACGGCCGCGTTCTCCGGCGAGTACTCAACGTCGATCTTCACGGTGCCCTGCGTGCCTACTGTCACGCTGGACTCAGCCTTGGCGCCCTGGAGGTCGGGACCCGCGGTGGCGCCCGCCGCAACCGTGCCCTCCATGGATACGGCGATCGATTCCATGTTGCCGTTCTTATCCAGGTTTACTTCCAGGCCGCCCTTACCCGAGGCCTCAAAGACCCTTCCGTCGAGGTTCAGCTTGCCCTGGGCAGACACCTCGGCGCTGGCGGTTGCCGTGCCGTCTGTCAGGTTCCGCTCGTAGGCGAGATCCAGCTTCGCCGAGCCCGAAGCGGGGCCGGCTTCGCCCTCGGCTTCCAGGGAGAGAGTTCCCTTGGCTTTGTCGTCGTGGCCGGTGGAGCCGTTGTCGTCCGCAGCATCGTTGATGGTGTCCAGGATGTAGCCAGGCGGGTTGCCCGCTACATCCTTGATCTCACCGACACTGTCCGGCGGGAGGTCCGTATAAATCTGGTTGCGGGCGGCAGTGGCCTCTTCCACGCTACCGAATTTGAACTCGCGCGATGCCTCCCCGTTGAGCGTGACCCCGGCCGTGCCCGTGGTGTCGTTCACTCCGACGCCCACGTTTCCATAAACCTTCAAGGTGGCCGAACCGTCAGCATTCTCCACCACCACGGTGCCTACCTCCGCGCCGGCGTGGAACCAGGCAACGCGGGCGTCAAGGGAGGCCTTGCCGCTCTCCGTGTATACGGGAGTTTCCGACTTGGCGAGTTCCCGGAGGTGGGCACTCGCCTGGTCCTGGGCGGACTCGGGAATGCCGCCATCCATCCGCATGAGGTCTTCAGCGAACGGGCCGTTCTCGTCTTCGCCTTCGATCAAATATTTCCGGTCCTCCTCGGAAAGGCTGGCCCACCACTTGGCCTGTTCTTCCGGGCTGGCCTTGAGCATGTCATCCATGCCCTGCTTCAGCTCCTGGCGGTGGGCCTCAGCCGCTGCCGCCTTCGCTACCTGTTCCTCCAGCCAGTCCTTCGCACGGCTGCCCAGGTCCTTGAGCCTGTCCAGCGCGCTGGAGCCCCCGCCGCCGCTGCCGCCACCGGTCTCGGCAGAGGACTGTTCCTGCTCGTTTGCGTGCTGCAGGAGCAGCTTGGAGTTGTGGCGGAGGCTGGATGCCACCCGCTCCAGGCTGGGGCGGTGGTTGCCGGACCAGTCTTGCCGGAACAGCTCGCCGTCGGTGCCCTTCCATGGCGCGGACTGGATCTGGCCCTGCAGGGAGCTGGCCCGGCTGCTGAGCAGCGCCGCCGCCTTGTCAACAGCCTTCGCCAGCTCCCGAAGCTGGCTGACGTCCGCGCCGTAAAAAGTCATGGTGTCTCCCCCGGAGAGTAATAAGAATTAGATCTATCGCTGGACATATCGTCGCACGGCAGCAAGTCTCCCGCGATGGGGATGACTACCCATCGCCGCAGCACCCACCCGTCACCAGGCCCGGGACGGAACTGGGCACACGGATCGGGACTGTTCGCGGGTCGCTAAGCGTGGCACGATGGGGCTTGTGCAGGGGGCACACAAATATGCGCCTCTGCGGCGCCGGCAGAAGGAACCGCCATCAAAAGAGAACTCAGGCAGGCCGCCGATGCGGCGGAGGGTGCCACAAATTCACGTACCTTGGAACTGTTCGCGCGGGCAGGGTTCGCAGCCAGCGGTGTCCTGCATTTCCTGGTAGGCCTGATCGCCATCCGGCTCGCCATGGGCGGCGGCGGAAGCGCCGACTTCAGCGGCGCCGTGTCAGAGCTCGCCAGCCAGCCAGCCGGGCCGTTCCTCCTCTGGGCAAGCTTTGCCGCCTGCGCTGCCCTTGCGCTGTGGCAGACCAGCGATGCCATCTTCGACTACAACAGACTGCCTACGAAGGAAAAGGCGGGCAAGAAGGCCAAGGCAGCAGCACAGGCTGTGGTATTCGCCGGCTTGGCCCTGACGCTTGCCTCCTTTGCCATGGGAACCGGTTCCGGCGGTGACAACCAGAAGTCCGCGAGCGACTTCACCGCCGCCGTGATGAAGGCGCCCGGCGGTATGGCACTACTGGTCCTGGTGGGGGTGGGAATGGCCGTCACCGGGGTGATCTATGGCATCCGTGGCATCAAGAAGTCCTTCGAAGACCAGCTCAAGATGCCTGCGGATCCCAGGGCCCGCACCGCCGTCAGCGTGCTGGGCGTGACGGGGTACGTTGCCAAGGGGATTGTCCTGTTCCTCACCGGACTGCTCATCACGATCGCCACCCTGCGCTCGCACCCGGAGGAATCAACGGGCCTTGACGGCGGGCTCAAGGCGCTACGGGAGCAGCCCTTCGGCCTTTACCTGCTTGCAGCGGTGGGCGCCGGACTGATCTGCTACGGCGTCTACATGGTGGTTCGGGCGCGCCTGGCGAAGATGAACCATTAGCGCCGTTACCCGCCACGGCTAGGGTGGGAGCATGCCCCAGGTACGCGCCGAACGACTCATCCGCCTCGATCCGGAGACGGCCTTCGCCTTCTCCCAGACCACCGGTGCGTTCCGGCTCAAATGGGACCCGTTCATCTCTGCCCAAGGTTTCCTGAACGGCGCAACGTCCGCCGGAAAGGGCGTCCGCACACGGACTGTGTCCCGCCTGGGCCTGGTGATGGTGAGCGAATATGTTTCCTATGCGCCACCCAAAAACGTGGGCATGACCATGGTGTCCGGACCGTGGTTCTTCGGGAATTTCGGTGGCGGCTGGCGTTTCACCGCGGACGACGGCGGCACCCGCGCCGTCTGGAAGTACACCTTTTCGTGCCGCCCGGCCTGGTTGCGGCCGGTGGCTGAGCGGATGGGCGCCTGGCTCCTGGGCCGTGAGATCAACAGGAGGATCGAAGCGTTTGCCCGCGCCTGTGAGGACCCCAGGCTGGTGGCCGAGTTCCGCGACCTCCAAGCACAGTAATCAAACCCCGGCGATCAAACGCTGGCGATCAAAGTCCGGCGATCACAGGCTCCATGATCACAAGCTCCGTGATCCCCCGGCCGGGGATCACGGCACCGTGATGGTAGCGACGGCCTGCTGGCTTTCATCCCGCAGTTCCAGGCTGGCGATGCTGGCCAGCTGAACGGGCGTAGCACCCGTGACCTTCACCCTCCCGCTGGGCGTGGCGGTCCAGGCACACGCCCGGTCCTCGCCGCCGCCGCGGTCACGGATCCAGAGCGAGAGGGTTCCGTCCAGCGGCAGCTTGCTGCCGTTCACGGCCAGCTCGGTGCCCCACGTTTTCCGGGAGAGGTCGATGCTGAACTGCAGGCCGTTGCCGGACTGGACCGAGTAGCTGGCGTCCGGCGCCGGCGGCCGGCTGAGCAGCGGCGCCGCGGCCAGGCCCAAGGCGAGGCACGCGGCGGCGACGGCGCCCACCAGCGCCGCCCACCGCCGTCGTAATTTACGACGGCGCGTGGCCAGTTCATCGAGGACCGTGAGGGGCATTGAGCTGGCTGACTCAGGGGCCACCCCGGGGTGGGTACCCCCGGTCAGCGCCACCGCGTCCGGGACAGGCAGCGCGTCCAGCAGGGCCGGCAGGCTTTCGAGCTCGGCGAGTTCGGCCCGGCAATCCGCACAGGACTCGAGGTGGGCTTCGAAACGTTGCGAATCCGCGGGGTCAAGCCCACCGAGCACATAGGCGCCCATCAAGTGATGCAGCTGAGAATCGTTCACCGTTCCACCCCCATTTCGTCCAGGATGATCCGCAGCGCCCTGACGGCGTAGTAGGCCCGGGACTTCACGGTTCCGCTAGGGATGTTCAGCTGCACGGCCGCCTCGTTGACGGTGAAACGGCGGTAGTGGAGTGCCACGAGGACATCGCGGTGTTCGGTGCTGAGCCGGAGCAGCGCCTCCTCCATGAGCACGCGGTTGAGGAGTTCATCCACGCGTTCCACGGCTTGGGCGGGATCGGCGAGTTCGCGTTCCACCACTTCGGCGGGGCGCCGTTGGGCTTTGCGGTAGTTGTCGATCATGATGTTCCGGGCGGTCCGGAACAGGTAGCTGCGGAGGCTTCCGGTGATGTCCGGAGCCTGCTGCCAGACGCGCAGCACGGTCTCCTGGACCACGTCCTCGGCCAGCTGTGGGTCGCGGGATGCGCTGAGGACAAAGCGGCGCAGGGCTGCGCCGTGTTCGCGGTAGATCGCGGCCACCACGTCCTCATCCAGCGGCATGCCGCCCCCTCCTGTCCCTGGTTCCCGTCCCGGCCGTCACTGTACATTCCGGCTGATACGACGTCCCCCACAGGCAAAAGGTTCACTGGCTGTGGTCCCTCGGAACTAGCGCCGGAAACAGGGTGCTGGTTCTTGAACCATTCTTCACCCTTGTGCGTCGTACCGGTTAGCGTCCGGTGATCCGCGCCGGGCCCCAGCCGAGGAGCATTCCCATGAAGCAGCATCTAGGCATAGGCCTTGCCGCACTGGCCCTCGCGGCCGCACTTTCCGGCTGCGGCGGCAGCCCGGGAACCGGTACAACAACGGCGGCGCCCACGCCGTCGGCCACGAGTCCCGCGGCCGCATCCGCCGCCCCAACGGCTGGCACCACCACCGCAGCGGCCGCCGTAGACCTCAAGACAGCATCCTCCACCGCAGGCAACATCGTGGTGGACGCCAAGGGCATGAGCCTGTACTTCTTCACCAAAGACGTGAAGGACTCCGGCACCAGCGCCTGCACGGGAGGCTGCCTCACCGCGTGGCCGCCGCTCCTCACTACCGCAGCGACGCCCGCCGCTGAAGGGATCACCGGCACACTCGGGACCATCACGACGCCGGCCGGGGCCAAGCAGGTGACCCTGAATGGGCTGCCGCTGTACTACTTCGCGCAGGACAAGAATCCCGGCGACATCCTGGGGCAGGGCGTCAGCGGCGTCTGGTATCTGGCCACGCCGGCCGGGGAAATGATCAAGACGGCGGCGTCAGGCTACTGACGGCAGGCACGCTCAGTCACGGCGACGGGGACGGGGACGGGGACGCTTACGGATGGATGCCGGGTAGCGGGACTGGAGGCGCGGACGGCAGGGGCAGGGCCGGGGGCTGCCCCTCGCTGTTCAGCGGCACACCCGGCACACCGCGCACGACGGTTTCAGGCAGCGAAAGATCTGGCAGGGGCACCGCCGGCGCTAAACCCGAGGGGGCGGGAGCGGGTTGCGTGGCCCGGCTGGAACCGGATCCCGGGGCGGCCGGAACCGGCACAGTGACAGCCGGTCCGGTGGGCCCTACGGCAGGGGCGCCGGGCTGGGCCGGCCCCGGGGTCTCCGCCGGCGCAGGGGCAGGTCCGCCACCAGCGGAGGACACAAAAGATGTGACTGCATGGTTGACCTGGCCAATGGAATCCCTGATCCCCTGGTCAGATGCAACGGCAACGGCGCCCCCGGCCGCCAACGAGACGGCCACGGACAGCGTGGTGAGGGTGATCCTGCGACGGGCACGACGGCGGGCGGCTAGCTCGTCGAGTGCCGGGACGGGCTCGTCAGTTGCAGGGACCACCGCACTCGGAGGAACAACCGCCAGGTGCCGGGTGGCTACGGAGTGGCCAGAAGCCGGCGTCGGGACGGCAGTCCGTGTCACGGCAGGCATCATGAGCGCGGCGACTGCAGCGGAGGGCTCTGGCTGCTGGTCTGCGAGCGCGCGGAGTTCCAGCAGGGCGGGGCGGAGGGCGCCGTCGTCGTCCAGCCCCGCCTCCAGCAGCAGCCGGTCAACAGAGGCGTCGTCGCGGAAACCGTTGCGTGTGCCTGCGGTGTCACTCATGATCTGCCTGGTTTCTTCTAAGAGTCTGGTCCTTGAGGTTTTGCAGCGCCCTGCGTTGGAGCTGCTTGATGGCACCCTGGGACTTGCCCATGATGCCGGCCACCTGTTCGATGGATAGGTCAGCCACCACCCGCAGTGCCAGGACCTCGCGGTGGTTATCGGCGAGGCCGTGAAGCAGGGCAGCTGCGCCCCCGCTGTGGCCTAAGGCGTGGTCCTCCGCGGATGCCGTGCTGCGCCCGTCCTGCAGGGGGTCGTACGGAGTGAACTCCGGCCGGCGTTCAACCCGCCGGTAGTAATCCACCATCCGGGCGTGGGCGATGGAAAAAACCAACGACTTGGCACCCTGCAGCCCGCCGGTCAGCTCACCAATCTTCGGGAAAAATGCCAGGAACACGTCCTGGGTGACGGCCTCGGGATCGTCCACGCCGCGGGCCTTGAGGTAGCCCTGGACCGCTCCGGCAAAGGTTCGATAGACAGCGCCGAAGAGCACAGCCGGATCAGCACCGGCAGCGTCTGCAAATGTATCTAAGTCTTCTTCGGCCAAAGTGTCTAGCACCAGTGGCTCCTCCATCCCGGGCAGCGGACTCGCTTATCCCGGTATTCGGCGCGGTGTGCTCCGCTGCTGTCGGTCGGCTGCTGTCGGCCAGCTAGCTGGCGGCTATGTGGGCTGCGGGAATCCGGTCCGTCCGGAGCCGGTTCCCGCAATCCACACTAGCTGAGCAGGTCCTAGCGGTTCGAAACGGCGGGAACGTCTACAACGTCGCCGGGCGCGGCCGGAACAGCAGGAACGGCGGGAACAGCAGGAACGCCGTCGACACCCGGAACTGCGGGCACTGCCGGCACGGCGGGGACGCCCGGCACGGCGGGCAGCTCGGGGCGCTCAACCTTGGCGGCGGCGGAGCCCTCGCCGGAAGCGTCGGCGTCAGCGGAACCGGCACCCTTGGCAACAGCGTCGGCGCAGAAGGCGTCAACGTTGGTAGCGCCCTCGGCGGCGATGACCAGCGACGAGAAGCCCTCGGAGGCTTCGTTCAGTCCACCATTGGTGAAGGCGGTGCAGAGACCCAAGGCTGCGGCACCAGCTGCGTCCGCTGTGGTGCCGGCGGCTGCGGAGGCGTTGGCCTCGGCTGCGACCTTATCGCCGGAGACGGCTGCTTCGCCGGTCACAGCTGCATCGCCGGAGGCGTTTGCGGAGGCGGACTCGTTGGCGTCAGCGGCCAGCTTCGGGGCCGGGGCGCCGAGCAGTTCGTGGGCGGTCTGCTGTGCGTCGGCCGGGAGGGCGCCGGAAACAGCTGCGACGCCGGTTCCACCGACGGCCAGGGTGCCTGCGGCGAGAACTCCGGCGGCGATTTTGCTGGTGGCGAGAACAGTGAACAACGACATATGACACTCCAAAACCTAGAGAACAATTCAGATCCGGCTCCGTGAGGAACCCATCACCCCCTACATCGCTGGCCGGGCCGGGAACGTTACGGCGCCGCCCAAAATTCTTTTTTCCAGGGCCGGCTTTCAGCCCCAGGTACCTGTTGAAACGACGGCGGGCCGGGTCGCCGGAAACTTCCGACGAACCCGGCCCGCAACCGTGGTGAGGGTCCTACGCGTCGATCATCTCGTCGTCGTCCGCTTCCTCGAACTCAACGGCCGCCACGATTTCCTGGGTCTCCGGGTTGATCATGAACGCCTCGTCGTCGTCCTCCACCATGATGAAGTCGCCGTGGTCCGTGGTGAAATGCCAGGCCAGCGTCTTCGCGCCGTCGTGCATGTAGTTGGGGTCACCCATGGTGATCTTCTGCAGCGTGTAACCGGCGATGTCACACAGTTCCCGGATGATGACCTCGAAATCCGGGGCGTCCTCCAGCGCTTCCTCGTCCGCCGCGGCCTGGCGCTCCTCGAGGTTGGGGATCAGCGCAACCTGACGCTCGATGTAGGCGTCAAGCTCTTCTTCGTCGAGCACCAGCAGGCCCTCCTGGCGCAGGAGCCAGGCGGCGTTGAGGGCGGTGATGTTTTCGGTTTCGAACAGTTCCTCAAACTCGCCGTCGAGCTCTTCGATGGTGCGGACGGCGTCGTTGGACTCTTCCTCAGTGTCCAGGTCGCCGTCGAGGTAGCGCTCTTCGTCTTCGTCGGACAAGGCATCAAACGCCGCAACAGTCCGGTTGAAGAGCTCCAGGTGGGCGGTGGCGCCCATGCCGGCGAGGCCCTCGCGGATGAGCGGGTCCACTTCGTCGCGGTCCGCGGTGAACACGTACTGGGCGAAGCCGCCCTCCAGGGACTGCGTGACGTAGAAGTCCACGTAGTAGCTGCCAAGCGCCGCGGGCGCGATCTCGCCGGCGTCGAGCAGTTTCCCGTACATGGCGTTCACCACGTGAACGTTGGCATCTACGACCTCCTCGCTGCCTGCATCGATGCTGGCCTTGGTCAGGACGACAGGGTTCTGGCTCATGGTCATGGGATTCCTCACTGCTGAATGCTTCGGTGCTGCTCAGGACACTTTCACGCTACGTCGGCGGGGGCGGCGGTGTGTTGAGGCGGAAGTGAACGTCAGGCGAAGTTTCAGGCTCCCGCCGGGCGAACTAAGATGAAGCAGATAACCTCCGATCGGACACGGCACCCCCGTGGCCAGCTGAAAGTAGCGCGCACCATGCCATCCCAACCGGACGAGAGTGCGGCACTGGCAATACAGACCCCCGCCATTAACGACCGTTCCCTCGCGGCCGGATTGGCGTATGCCATGGGCAGCCGGGTTTCCGGAATGTCGTTCGACGCCGCCACCGGGCTGATGCTGGGCAAGGTCCGGGGAGGTGCCGATGTCCCTTACTCCACCACGGCCAAGCTGGTGCGTAAATCGGGCGGCTGGAGCTGCACCGTGGGCGTGTGCAGCTGCCCTGTCCGCAAGGACTGCAAGCACGTGGCCGCGCTGCTGTTCGCCGCCGAGGACAACCCGGCCATCCGCGTCCAACTCCTGGCCCCCGCTGAAGTTTCCCGGCTTTCCCGCCAGCCCGTCAGCCTGGACCTGGCCGACTGGGAGCAGGCACTGAGCCCGCTCATTTCACAGCCGGGCATCACGCAGTCCATCAGCGGCATCCCGCTGGCCCTCCAGTTCGAGATCGAGGAACCGGCGCCGCACTTCTCCTACACAGGCCGCCGCGATCCGCTCCGCAGCGTGCGCCAGCTCAAGGCCCGGCCCGTGATCATGGGCGCCAAGGGCAAATGGATCCGCGGCGACGTCTCCTGGAACACCCTGAGCTACCTGAACTTCCGCCGCGAATGCAACGAGGCGCACATCGAGTGGATGCAGGCATTCCTGGCCGCACACACCGCCGCCGCCAACCGGGTCCACAACTCCTCCGCGCTGTGGCTGGGGCTGAACACGTTCGCCGGGAAGAACATGTGGAGCCTGCTCACCGACGCCAAAAAGATCGGCCTCGCCCTGGTTCACAGCCGCGGCACTGAGCCGGTGCGGCTCGCGGAGTCCCCCGCCGCCGTCGGGCTTAATTTGAGCCGTTACGGCCACGAACCTGCGGCGGGGCAGTCCCCAAATGAAACAGCCGACGACGGCGGGCTGGAGCTCTCGCCCACCATCACCGTTGAGGGCGAAGACGTTGATCCGGGGTCGGTGGGGACCATTGGCCGCCCGGCGCACGGCATCTTCCTGACCACCGGCGGGGAGGCATTGCCCGGTGTTTCCGCGGACAACGTGATCACGCTGGCCCCGCTGGAAAACGGGCTGAGCGAGGAACTGCTGACTTTCGTGACGGCCGGCAGCCCCCTGCATATCCCGGCGAAGGACGAGACACGCTTCCTCACCGGCTTCTACCCAAAGCTCAAGCAGGCCGCCCGGGTCACCGCGACAGATGAGTCGGTGGCGCTGCCCGCCCTGGCCCTCCCCACCCTCTCCCTGCTGGCCAACTACGGCGCGGACCACCGGGTCCGGCTGCACTGGGAATGGCACTACAAGTCCGGGAACCTGGTCACGGCCCAACCGCTGTGGCGTCACCCCGGGGACCACGGCTACCGTGACGACACCGCCGAGGCCCGCATCCTGGAGGGCATCGGCCAGCCGTGGAACGTTGTTCCGGCCCTGGCTGAATCGGCCACCGGTGGCTGGGGCACGCCGCGCCTGTCCGCGTCCGCCGAACTCAGCGGCCTGGACACACTCGCGTTTACGGAGGACGTCCTGCCAGAGCTCCGGAACGCGCCGGACGTTTCGGTGGACACTGCCGGGGACATCGCCGACTACCGCGAGGCCGAGGAAGCGCCGGTGGTTTCCATCTCCACCAAGGCCACGGAACAGCGCGACTGGTTCGACCTTGGCATCCAGATCTCGCTCGAGGGCCAGCCAGTCTCCTTCGCCGCCGTGTTCTCCGCCCTGGCCGCGGGCCAGACCAAGATGCTCCTCCCCAGCGGCGCCTACTTCTCGCTGGACCTCCCCGAACTGCACCAGCTGCGCGCCCTGATCGAGGAAGCGCGCTCGCTGCAGGACAACAAGGACGCCCCGCTGCAGATCAGCCGCTTCCAGGCCGGGCTCTGGGACGAGCTCGCGCAGCTCGGCATCGTGGACGAGCAGGCAGCAGCCTGGCGTGAGGCCGTGGGCGGCCTGCTCGAAGGCGGGATCAACGGGCTGCCGCTGCCTCCCACCCTCAATGCGGAGCTCCGGCCGTACCAGCTCGAGGGCTTCAACTGGCTCAGTTTCCTGTACCGGCACAGCCTGGGCGGGATCCTCGCGGACGACATGGGCCTGGGCAAGACCGTGCAGGCCCTCGCCCTGATGTGCGCCGCGAAGGAACAGGCTGCTTCTGTCTCTGCGGGTGCTGACTCTGTCTCTGAGGCTGCTGCCTCTGTCTCTGGGGCTGCTGACTCTGTCGGGGCGCCAATTCCTGCGCCCGACGTTCCAGCGCCCGACGGCGGGACTCCCTTTTTGGTGGTGGCCCCCACCAGCGTCGTGGGCAACTGGGCGGCGGAAGCCGCACGCTTCGCTCCCGGCCTCACGGTTCGCATCGTGAGCGAAACCTTTGCCAAGAACAGCCAGGATGCGGCCGTTGAACTCGCCGGCGCGGACATCGTGATTACGTCCTACGCACTGTTCCGGATCGACTACGACTCCTATGCCTCCAAAACCTGGGCGGGGCTGGTGCTGGATGAAGCCCAGTTCGTGAAGAACCACCAGTCCAAGGCCTACCAGTGCGCCCGGAAGCTGCCCGCAGCCTTCAAGCTGGCCATCACCGGCACGCCGCTTGAGAACAACCTCATGGAATTCTGGGCGCTGACGTCCATCGTGGCGCCTGGCCTGTTCTCCAGCCCCAAGCGGTTCGCCGAGTACTACCAGAAGCCGGTGGAAAAGAACGGCGACAAGGGGCAGCTGGACAAGCTCCGCCGTCGGGTCCGTCCGCTCATGATGCGCCGCACCAAGGACCAGGTCATCCAGGACTTGCCGCCGAAGCAGGAGCAGATCCTTGAGGTGGTCCTGAACCCGCGCCACCAGAAGATCTACCAGACGCACCTGCAGCGCGAGCGGCAGAAGATCCTGGGCCTGATCGAGGACGCGAACAAGAACCGGTTCACCATTTTCCAGTCCCTGACCCTGCTGCGTCAGCTCAGCCTGGACGCGTCCTTGGTGGATCCGTCGCTGTCAGGCGTCCGCTCTTCGAAGCTGGACGTGCTGTTTGAGCAGCTTGAGGACTTGGTGGCCGAGGGCCACCGGGCGCTGATCTTCAGCCAGTTCACCGGCTTCCTGGGTAAGGTCCGGGAGCGGCTTGTGGAGGAGAAGATCGAGTTCTGCTATCTCGACGGCGGCACCCGGAACCGTACCGACGTCGTGAACGAATTCAAGAACGGCACCGCGCCGGTGTTCCTGATTTCGCTGAAGGCCGGCGGCTTTGGCCTGAACCTGACGGAGGCCGACTACGTGTTCCTGCTGGATCCCTGGTGGAATCCAGCCTCGGAGGCGCAGGCAGTGGACCGGACGCACCGGATCGGGCAGGCTCGGAACGTGATGGTCTACCGGCTGGTGGCCAAGGACACGATCGAGGAAAAGGTCATGGCTCTGAAAGCCCGGAAGTCGCAGCTGTTCGCGGATGTGATGGAGGGCGACGCCCTGTCCAGCGGTTCGATCACGGCTGAGGACCTCGCTGGCCTGTTCAAGGACTGAACGCGGTCAAGCCTAACTGCAGGCTGTCAGGATACCGGCGATCGCGTCGTGCTCCGCCTGGGTGACCCACAGGCTGTAGTTGGCCTTCACGGCCGTCTGGCGGGCTACGTACTCGCACCGGAACGCCTTGTTTGGCGGGAGCCAGGTGGCCGCATCCTTGTCGCCCTTGGCGCTATTGGCAGGCCCGTCTGCAGCCATCAGGTTCAGGGGATCGTTGGCCAGCTGCCTGCGCTGTTCGGCACTGAGCTGCTGGGCGCCCTTCTGCCAGGCGTCGCTGAGGGCGATGAGGTGGTCGATCTGGACGGCGGAGCTGGTGGTGTTGCCGCGGACAAAGTTGATGGTTGTGCCGGTGTACCTGTCGGCCAGCGTACCGGTGGCAACGACGCAGTTCTGTGTACCGGGCCTGAACGTCTCACCTTCGAGGTCCCTGGCGAGGATGTCGTTTCGGGTGTCGCAACCATTTCGGTCGACGTCGGCCCACGCGGGGCCGAATTCCTCGCGGGTGTAGCCGGTCTTGGGGGCACGCCCCTTCACCGGGATGGTTTCCAGCTGGGCGAGGGCCGTTGCCACGTCGGCTGGGCTCACAGATGATTCGCCGGAGTTGCCCGACGGCGGTGCTTCCCTGAGAGCTTCGGCCACCTCGTTTGCGGCCTGCGTTGCGGCCTGGGCTGCGGCGTCACAGCCGGTGAGGGCGCTGGCGAGAAGCAGAGTGGTGAACAGCATCAGTGTTTTGGTGGCGGCGGAGCGGTTGATGGTTATGTCCTTCAGGAGTACGGCGGAGATGAACACGCTACTGGCGCGGGACATTCTCACCTGTCATGCCGGGGTGTGGGGTCTGTCACCCTTAAATGTCGTACCCCCTCGTCATGATGGAGATATGGACAACACGGCAGCGGCAGAGATCCTGGAGACCATCGCGGCCTCTGCTTTGCAGCTGGCCGGGGTGCTTCGAGGGACGGCTGCGGATCCGGCCGCTGACTTGGCTCGCTGGCAGGCTGAGCTTTGCCTGACCGTCCTGTCAGGGACCGTGGGGATGGAAGCCAAGTTCGCTGCCGTGAAGGTCCATGCCGCCAGCGGTTACGACGAGGCTGCCCAGACCATCGCGGCCCCCATCACTTCCCCTCAGGAGCAGACCGCCCAGGACATGGGCATCGTGGCCGAGGTCGCCTGCGCAATGACCGTCAGTGAACGCGCGGGTGACGCGCTGCTGGGCGACGCACACCGCCTGACCACCGCTCTGCCTTTGACGCTGGCCGCCCTGGAAGCAGGGACCATTTCGTGGCAGCACGCCCGGATCATTGCCGACGAAACCCTCAACCTGGACGCCGTGGGTGCTCGGGCGTTGGAAGCGCATTTCCTGGACCCGGGCGCGCCCAACCCGGCGCGGAACCCGGCCGGGGAGATGATCCCGTCCCGGTTCCGCGCCAAAGCCCGGACCTGGCGCGAACGCCACCACCCGGACAGCATCGAAAAACGCCACACCCGCAGCGCGGCGGACCGGCGGCTGGAGTACTCTCCGGACCGGGACGGCATGGCCTGGCTCTCCGCCTACCTGCCTGCCGATCAGGCCTCCGGGATCTGGGACCGCGCCACCACCGCCGCCCGCGCCCTGCAGGGACCAAGCGAGTCCCGGACCCTCACCCAACTCCGCGCCGACAATGCCGCGGCTTGGCTTCTGGGCGGGCACACCGATCTGATCCCGTCACCCAAGGCCCAGGTCCTCGTGACCGTGCCTGTCTTCGCGCTGATGGGTTTGACCGATGAACCCGCGATGCTCGATGGCTACGGCCCGATTCCGCCATCCATGGCCCGCCAGCTGATTGCCGACGGCGCCGATTCATTCCACCGCGTCCTGACCGACCCCCGCGACGGAGCACCGCTGGAAATCGGCCGTGACAGCTACCGGATACCCAAAGCGATGCGCCAATGGCTTAGATTGCGGGATGGGAAGTGCCCGTTCCCCGGCTGCAGTAACCAGTCCCTGGACAACGAAGCCGACCACCTCCTCGCCTGGCACCAGGGCGGCACCACCGGGATCAGCAATCTCGGTCAGCCTTGCCCCAAGCACCACCGGCTTAAACACACCACACCCTGGAAACCCAGCACGGCGAGTTCCTCCGAACCACCCGGCTGGATTTCACCCACAGGCCGCCACTACGCCAGCGAACACCCCGACTGGGAACCACCCATCTGGCCAAACCAGATAGTGAACCAGCTCCCCCATAAGGAACCTGGCCCCGCCCTGCCCAAAAGCCATCTGCCGGCAGACCCAGAGCCGGAGCCGAAATGGCTGCGCCGCCTCCACGAAGCAGAGCCGGCACCTTTCCCATGCGTACCCGATTTCCTCTGGCTGACACATCAGACCGCGGCCGGTGCGGCACCTCCAGCCCCCTGCGCTAACACTGGCTAAGCCCTGTCACGCACTGGCTAACTGTCACGCACTGGCCGAGCCCTGTCACGCAGCCGGGAAGCAGCCGGCAAGCAGCTGCGGGAAAGCACTTTCCCGCATAGGATGTAGGGAATTCTGACTTCGCATCCACCTGGAGATTCCCGTGCGCACCGAAGCCGCCGCTTCAGATTCAATCCGTGAACCTGCACCATCCAACGTCGCGTCACTCAGCGCTGATGCCTTCAGGACTCCGTACCGGGATCCCATCTGGGACGGCCCCACGGACCCCATCCTGGTGCCCGACCACTTGACCGGCGATTGGGTGCTCTTCTACACGCAGCGACGGGCCACGGAACCCGGGCTGACCGGCGTCGAGTGGGTCCACGGCACGGCCATTGGAGTGGCCCGCTCATCCGACGGCGGCCTCACTTGGGCGTATCAAGGAACGCTGGACGGACTGGTTCCGCCGGGAATTGAGCTTCCTGCCACGCTATGGGCGCCCGACGTCGTCCGGATCGGCGACCAGTGGATCATGTACCTGACGGTGCTCGGCGGCGTCCGTACGGACTGGACCGGCACCGCCTCTATCGTCCAGCTCGCCAGCCGGGACCTGGTTACCTGGGAACACCTGGGGCCTATTGATCTGGACTCCCCTCGCGTCATTGACGCGGCTGTGGCCCTATGCGGAGACGGTCTGCATCGGCTCTGGTACAAGGACGAGGCCCGCGGATCCAACACGTACAGCGCGGTAACCAGCACGCCTGCCGATCCGACGTCGTGGGTTCTTGAAGGCCTGACCATCGGCGGGCGCCCGCACGAAGGACCCAAAGTCTTCAAGCTCGGAGGCCAGTTCTGGATGATCGTGGACGAATGGCGCGGCCAGGCGGTCTACCGTTCTGAAGATGCCTCAGGTGGCTGGACCCGGCAGAAGTACCTTGACGGCCTCATCCTGACGGCTCCTGAAACGGCCGACGGCGGTCCAGTAGCAGGACGGCACGCGGACGTTGTGCCGCTGGACGCCGCGGCGGACGGCAAGGAACGAGCCCTGATCATTTACTTCACACATCCGCACTGGAATGGCGAGGATATTGACGCCATGGCAGCAGACCCTAAGACCCACCTCAGCCACGTCCGGGCGGCCGTTCTGGAAGTTCACAACGGCAACCTCGTCTGCACAAACACCTGACGCCGAAGCCTCCGAAGCCAGGGCTTGAGAACAGGGTATCGAGGCCGGCACGACAAAAGGCCGAACTACGGAACTATAAGCCAGCGGCTGCTGACACCGGTCCGATGTTCGGCCCTTAGCCGGCCTCCCGCCGGGCGGCGCCAATGGGCGCCGCCCGGGCAGATCTATTTGAGTTCAGGCCCCACTGGTTGTCAGGCCCGCTGCGGCGAACCGAGCTCCACCGGATCTTCATCAGTGAGGTAAGCAAGTTCCGAGTGCGCTGCGATGTCGATACCGCGCATTTCGTCTTCGGGCTTGATTCGCAGGCCGACGATGCGATCGAGAATCTTGGCCAGGATCCAGGTGACGCCAAACGAGTAGACCAGAACGGCAACTGTGGCCACTGCCTGGATACCCAGTTGCTCAAGGCCGCCGCCATAGAAGAGGCCGCTCACTCCGTTCGGAGCCGCATCCGTGGCGAACAGGCCAATCAGCAAGGTGCCGATGATGCCGCCCACGAGGTGAACGCCAACGACGTCGAGCGAATCGTCGTAGCCCAGGCGGAACTTCAGTTCGATGGCGAGGGAGCAGACGGCACCGGCGATGGCGCCGATGGCCAGTGCACCCAGCGGGCTGACCGCGCCGCAAGCAGGCGTAATGGCAACCAGGGCCGAGATCAGGCCGGATGCCGCGCCCATGCTGGTGGCTGCGCCGTGGCGGAGTCGCTCAACCAGCGCCCAGGCGAGGAGCCCGGCAGAAGCTGCCACCGCGGTGTTCAGGAATACGACGGAGGCGGACTGCCCGGCCGAGAGTGCGGAGCCTGCGTTGAAGCCGAACCAGCCCACCCAGAGCAGCCCCGCGCCCACGAGCACAAGCGGCCGGCTGTGCGGCTTGGTGTGCTCCATCTTGGGCCAGCCGGAGCTCTTGCCGAGCACGAGTGCCAGTGCAAGCGCCGCGGCGCCGGCGTTCATGTGCACGGCGGTTCCACCGGCGAAGTCGATTGCTTTGATGCCGCTGGCAATCCAGCCGCCCGTGACGCTGCCGTCAGCAGAGGAGAAAGCGAACACCCAGTGTGCGATGGGGAAGTAGACGATGGTTGCCCAGATTCCGGCAAACAGCATCCAGGCGCCGAACTTCATCCGTCCGGCTGCCGCTCCCGCAACCAGGGCCGTGGTGACACAGGCGAAGAACAGTTGGAAGGCGGCGAACAGGACCACCGGAATGGAGGCTGCCTCGTCTGCGGCGAGCAACTGTCCCATGCCCGGGAATTCCGTGATGTCCCCGATGAGTCCGAGGCCGCCCACGGAGTTTCCGAAGGCCATGGAATAGCCGAAGAGCGCCCAGAGTACCGCCACCAGGCTCGCGCCGCCAAAGCACATCATCATCATGTTGAGAATGCGACGAGACCCCACCATGCCCCCGTAAAACAGGGCCAGGGCAGGGATCATCATACAGACCAGCGCTGAGCTGGCCAGAATCCAAGCGACATTTCCCGAATCCATGGGAAACCCCTTTCGTGATGCGAAGAGAGAACGGGAATTGCCGTCAGAGCCGCTCCAGAGGAGGGACGCGGAGTCAGTTCCACGTTCATTGGAGGGCAGCTATTGCCGTCTGGTTCCAACTGTATGGCTGCAGTTCCGCGATGGGTTTCTAGCTGGTTAAATCGACGTTTCACTCACGGGCACGCGAGTTTCACGGGTAACTCAAACGAACTTTGGATTCAGGGAGACGGATACTGGAACAACGCAAGCGGCCACCCACCCTTGCTGGGTCGGTGGCCGCTATTAGCGCCAGTGTGGGGTGAGCGCTAGATAAGCCCCTGCGCAAGCATCGCGTCAGCCACCTTGACGAAGCCGCCAATGTTGGCGCCCAGCACATAGTTGCCGGGGTCGCCGTATTCGTCCGCGGTTGAAGCGCAGCGGTGGTGGATGCCCACCATGATCTCGGTGAGCCGCTGTTCGGTGTGCTCGAAGGACCAGGAGTCGCGGCTGGCGTTCTGCTGCATCTCAAGCGCCGACGTCGCCACGCCGCCTGCGTTCGCGGCCTTGCCCGGCCCGAACAGCACACCGGCATCCTGGAACACGGAGACGGCGCCACGGGTGGAGGGCATGTTGGCGCCTTCGCCGACGGCGACCACGCCGTTGCGCACCAACCGCGCGGCAGCATCGCCGTCGAGCTCGTTCTGCGTGGCGCACGGCAGCGCCACCGTCGCGTCGACATCCCACACCGATCCGGCTTCCACATAGGAAACGCCGGGACGGCGCACTGCGTAATCCTTGAGGCGCCCGCGTTCTACTTCCTTGACCTCGCGAAGAAGCGCGACGTCGATGCCCGCCTCATCCACGATGTAGCCGGAAGAGTCGGAGCAAGCCACCACGCTGGCACCGAGCGTCTGCGCTTTGGCAATGGCGTTGATGGCCACGTTGCCGGAACCTGACACCACCACGCGCTGCCCGTCGAAGGACGAACCACGGGTCTTCAGCATCTCCTGGGTGAAGATGACGGTGCCATAGCCGGTGGCTTCCGGCCGCACCAGCGAGCCGCCCCAGGACATGCCCTTGCCGGTGAGGACGCCGGATTCGTAGCGGTTGGTGATGCGCTTGTATTGCCCAAAGAGGTACCCGATTTCACGGCCGCCGACGCCGATATCACCGGCCGGCACGTCCGTGTACTCGCCGATGTGCCGGTAGAGCTCGGTCATGAAGGACTGGCAGAAGCGCATCACTTCGGCATCGCTGCGGCCGCGGGGATCGAAGTCCGCGCCGCCCTTGCCGCCGCCGATGGGCATGCCGGTGAGGGCGTTCTTGAAGATCTGCTCGAAGCCCAGGAACTTCACAATGCCCAGGTAGACGGAGGGGTGGAACCGCAGGCCGCCCTTGTAGGGGCCGAGGGCGGAGTTGAATTCAACGCGGAAGCCGCGGTTGATCTGCACGCGGCCGGAGTCGTCGGTCCACGGAACGCGGAAGATGATCTGGCGCTCGGGCTCGCAAAGGCGCTCCAGGATGGCGGCTTCAAGCAACTCGGGGTGCCGGTCGTGGACAGGGCCAAGGCTCTCAAAAACCTCGGTCACCGCCTGGTGGAATTCAGCTTCACCGGGGTTCCTCGTCAGTACCGTATTCCGGATGGCCTCAAGCCGAGCGTCCACGCCGCCGCCTCCTCAAAATCATTGAATGTTCAACTCAGCATGGTACCAACGATTGCCGTTACTGAACTTTTTGCGGCAGTCGCAATCGGTTTCTCCGCCCGAATGGCGATATTACTGCGGGCGGGTTGGGCGGTGGGCACCAGCCGTGAAAGCATACGGACCATGGCCCAGAAGATTGCGTACCAGGGTGAGCCCGGCGCCAACTCCAATATCGCGTGCATGCAGATGTTCCCCCAGCTGGAAAGCGTTCCCTGCGCCAGCTTCGAGGACGCCTTCGAGCTGGTCTCCGGCGGTGAGGCAGAGCTGGCGATGATCCCGATTGAGAACTCGATCGCCGGCCGGGTGGCGGACATCCATATCCTGCTCCCCCAATCGCACCTGCAGATCGTGGGCGAGTTCTTCCTGCCCATCCATTTTGACCTGCTGGGCATTCCGGGCAGCACCATCGAGGCGGCCACCGAGGTCCACAGCCACATCCACGCCCTGGGCCAGTGCCGCCGCCTGATCCGGGAGGCCGGGCTGCGTCCTGTCATCGCCGGGGACACTGCAGGATCCGCCCGGGAGGTCCGGGAGTGGAACGACCCCACCAAGCTGTCCCTCGCTCCTCCGCTCGCGGCCGAGATCTACGGCCTCGAGGTGCTGGCGTCACGGGTCGAGGATAACCCGTCCAACACCACCCGCTTTGTGGTCCTGGCGCGGGAAAAGGAACTGCCAACCCGGGAAGAACTGCCCGGACCGGCGGTGACCAGTTTTGTGTTCCGCGTCAGGAACGTCCCATCGGCGCTGTTCAAGGCGCTGGGCGGGTTCGCCACCAATGGCGTGAACATGACGCGGCTGGAGAGCTACATGGTGGGCGACGAATTCGCCGCCACGATGTTCATGGTGGACGTCGAAGGCCACCCCGAGGACGTGCCGTTGCGCCTGGCCCTTGAGGAGCTGGACTTCTTCACCACCGAAGTCCGCATCCTGGGTGTCTATCCGGCTGCCGAGTTCCGGACCGCGCAGACAGTCACGGCCTGAAACCCGGTCAGCGAATCAGGCCGCGGACCAAAGCTTCCCCGGTCATGCCTCGTTAGGCAGATACCCCTTCTCACGGCGAGGGAAGAGCGGGGCGAAAAACGCGGCGAGTTCCGCCGTCGCGCCCAACGGCAGGACGTTGGCCACGTACTGGTCCGGTCGCACCACCACCACCACGCCGCCGCGGTCCAGGCCGCGGAGCTCGAAGATGTCAGCGGCGGGATCGGTAGCGTAGACCTTCTCGTAGTCCGTCAGCTGGAACGGTCCGACTGACGGTTTGAAGGCCGCGGGAACGGCACCGATATCAATACTGGTGTGGTCCTGCTGGTAGATGACCTTCACGTCGAACCATGCGTCACGATCAGCGCCCGACGGCGTCGCGGCCAGCGGCGATTCGGGCGAGTTCGCGATCCACTCGGCGAAGTCGTCGACGGACGACGGCGGCGCCTGCGGTCCCGCCGTCGAGTGTCTCGTCGTCGGTGGTCCTGTGGGCGGCGGCGCCGTATCGGGTGCTGCCGGGTCGGCGAAGATGTAGATGCGCCACCGGCCGTCCGCCGTGGCGTGGTGGCCGAGATGCATCGGGTTGGCGTCGCACACCCGCACCACGGGCGCGGACTTGAACCGCTTCCCGATGGGGAAGCCGGCGGCCAGGTGCTGGTGCACCGGTTCTGCGGTGACCATGGACGGCGTGTACTGGGTCATAAAGCCCGCGGGGAACTCGGCGGTGCTGACGTAGAAGTCCTCCAGCTCGGAGGGGTTCGCAAACTCCTCGGGTTTCTTCGCCATCATGGTGGACCACTCTTTGTCGAAGTCGATCAGGTTCTTCGCCACCACCTGGCGCTCCTCCGAGTAGGTGGACAGCAGGCTTTCCGGGCTACGGCCCTCGAGCACATGTCCGAGCTTCCAGCCGAGATTGAAACCGTCCTGCATGGAGACATTCATGCCCTGGCCTGCCTTGGCGCTGTGCGTGTGGCAGGCATCGCCGGTGATGAACACGCGGGGGGTGCGCGTCCCGCGCTGGTCCGGCAGGACGTCGTCGAACCTGTCCGTGAGGCGGTGGGCCACCTCATACACGCTGTGCCAGCCGACGTTGCGGACGTCCAGGGTGTAGGGGTGCAGGATGGTGTTCGCGTGGCCGATGATCTGCTCGATGGTGGTGCTGCGCACGGCCCCGCGGTCCTCCGGCGCGACCTCGCCGAGGTCAACGTACATGCGGAAGAGATGGCCCCCTTCGCGCGGGATCAGCAGGATGCTGCCTCCCGCCCCGGACTGGATGGCGCATTTTGTGCGGATGTCGGGGAAGTCCGTGACGGCGAGGACGTCCATGACGCCCCACGCGTGATGGGCCTGGTCGCCGGCCATGGTGCAGCCGATCGATTCGCGCACCTTGCTGCGTGCGCCGTCCGCGCCGACGACGTACTTGGCCCGGACAACGCGCTCCTGGCCCGCGTCAGGTCCTGACGCGTGGACGAGCGTTACGGTGACGGGGTAGTCGCCGTCGCCGACCTCGAGGCTGCCGAACTCAAAGCCGTAGTCGGGCGACATCCGCGCTGGTGCGTTGGCCATGTACTCGGCGAAGTAGTCCAGCACGCGGGCCTGGTTGACGATGAGGTGCGGAAACTCGCTGATGCCTGTGGGGTCATCCGGCGTGCGGGCCGCGCGGGCGATCCGGGAATGGTCAGCGGGGTCCGGTTTCCAGAACGCCATTTCGGTGATGCGGTACGCCTCGGCGATGATGCGCTCGGCGAAACCGAAGGCCTGGAAAGTCTCGACGCTGCGGGCCTGGATGCCGTCCGCCTGGCCGATGACGAGCCGCCCGGCGCGGCGCTCCACGATGCGCGTGGTGACGCCGGGGAACCGGGAAAGCTGGGCCGCGGCGAGCATGCCCGCGGGACCGGTGCCCACGATGAGCACGTCCACTTCGTCGGGAAGCTCGGCGGGCCGGTCCAAACCGACGCCGGCGGCCGGCTGAACCCGCGGGTCACCGGATACGTAACCGTGGTGGTGGAACTGCACGGGCTTTCCTCACTTCGTTGTTTGGCTGGCTGGCATTGAGTTCAATAATAGAACTTGATGTTCCATATACGAATAAACATGCTGAAGTGGAATTCTACTCGTCCGTGATGCAAGCCACAACCCGCCCGTGCGACCGTGAGCCGGGGACCGTGAGTTGGGGACCGCCGGAGCCGCTAGCCCATCGCCGGCGCTGCCGACGTACCGGAGCTGAATTGGCGGCGGGCCCAGCGGGCGAGTTTTGTGCCCTTGCCCTTCCACCAGTTGTCCTCGTCCTTGTCGTGGTGCAGGCGGAAGATGATCGCCACCATCACGAACATCGACATACCAACGTCCATCCAGGACCAGGCCAGCGCGTCGATCAGCACGCTCATTCCGGCAGAGATGATGGCCGGAACGGCCAGCGTCCGGAAGACCGTGCTGGCCACATAGCGCCGGTGCGACCTCGGCACGGACAGCGCCCGCACCATGTCAAAGCACACGCACACCACCACGACGGTCTGACCGATGGCAAGTAGGATCAGCCCAACACTTGACCCTGCGAACATAACGACTGAAGAACCAAACACGCGAAAACCCCCAGAGGCTCGAACTTGCGCTGTGAGACCCAGCTGAAGTTCCATTCAAGCCAGTGGCGGCGGTCCGGTCACGAGTAGTGGGTACTCTAGTTTCCCAGCGCCCTGGGCCGCCAGACCACCACGGCCTGGGATCGCGCGCGGGGGCGCTGGCCGCGGGCAAGGCTCACCACGTCGCCGGCGGCACCGGCCGCGAAGATCCGCGAATCAAGGGGATCACGACGGCGGCCCAGCTCCTCGGTCAGTTCGCTCACCCTGCGCTGGAGCGCGGCCACCTGGTTTCCGAGCTCAAGAATGCGTTTGATGCCTTCGAGCGAGACGCCTTCGTGGGACAGCCTCTGGACTTCGCGCAGCATGTTGATATCCCGCTGCGAATAGCGGCGCGACTTCCCCGGCGCCCGGCTGGGCGAGACAATGCCCAGCCGGTCATACTGCCGGAGCGTCTGCGGGTGCATATCCGCCAGTTCAGCCGCGACGGAGATCACGAAGATCGGCTGGTCAGCGCTGATGTCCACGGTCTGCTCCGTTACTTACAGCCGGGCCTTGGCGGCCAGGCCTTCACGGACATCGGCATCGGCGGTGGCTTCGGCAAAGGCCTTCACGGCTGCTTCGGCTTCCTTGTTCAGGTTCTTCGGAATCGCGACGTCGATGGTCACCAGAAGATCGCCGGTGACTTTGGAGGTCTTCACGCCGTGGCCTTTGACCCGGAGCGTGCGCCCCGAGGGTGTGCCGGCCGGAACACGGACCTTCACGGTCTCGCCGTCGATCGTGGGGACTTGGATGTCGGCGCCCAAAGCAGCTTCAGGGAAGGTGACCGGGACATGGATGCGCAGGTTGTCGCCGTCGCGCGTGTAAAACTCGTGGGGCTTGACGGACACGGCCACCATCAGGTCGCCGTTGCCCGCAGGCCCTGGCTGGCCCTTGCCGCGGACGCGCACTTTCTGGCCGTCTTTGATGCCGGCGGGAACGCGGACGTCAATGACGTCACCGCTGGGTTCGCGCAGGCCGATGGTGGTGCCGCGGATGGACCCCGAGAAGGAAATGCTGGTGGTCGCCGTACGGTCGGCTCCCTTCGAAGGCGGACGCTGGAAGCCGGTCTGGCCGCCGAAGCCGCCGCCGCCAAACAGGTCAGCGAACTCGGGCGGGATCCCGCCGGACGAGTTGAAGCCGCCGGGCTGACGCCCCGCACCGCCGGTGAACAGGCCGCCGAACATGTCCTCGAAGCCACCGTTGCCGCCGCCAGCCCCGCCGGGAGCGAACCTGGCGCCTCCACCCATGGCACGGATGGCGTCATACTGCTGGCGCTCATCCGGATCAGACAGCACCGAGTAGGCCTCGGAGATGTCCTTGAACTTCTTCTCCGACGCAGCGTCCCCCGAGTTTGTATCCGGGTGGTGCTGGCGGGCAAGTTTCCGGTACGCCTTCTTGATGTCGGCGTCGGAAGCGTCCTTGGCGATACCAAGGATCGCGTAAAAGTCCTTGTCCACCCAATCCTGGCTAGCCAATGGCGTTTCCTTTCTAGTTCTGTGCTTACGGAGCTCTCCGCGACGAGCTGTGTCGTCATCTCACCTTAGGCGAGACAACCGCCAGCGCGGAGGCCGGATATGGGGCGGCGGTGTGGAGGGCACCGCGAAGCGGGCACCGCCCCATATCCGGCGTAGCGCATTGGTGAGGATCAGGCCGGAACAGCGACGATGACCTGCGCTGCGCGCAGCACACGCTCGCCTGACTTGTAGCCGGAGCGGAGTACCTGGCTGACGGTGTCAACCTCGATGTCTTCGCCGGGCTGCTGGATGAGGGCCTCGTGGATCGTGGGATCGAACTCCACTCCGGTCTCATCTATGCGGACCAGGCCGTACGTCTTCAGCGCGTTCTCCAGTTTGGTGGCGATCGCGGCGAACGGGCCGTCGGTCAGGTCACCGTGCTGGCGGGCAGCGTCGACGTCGTCAAGTACCGGAAGCAGGGAGTTCAGGACGCCGATGACGGCCATCTCCCCTGCCACGGCCCGGTCGCGCTCAACGCGCTTGCGGTAGTTGACGTATTCAGCCTGGAGGCGGAGGAGATCGTTCTTCAGCTCGGCGGCTTCAGCCTGTCCTGCACCCTGCGCCACCGATTCCTCGGCCGGCACCTCGATGCCGTTGAGGATTTCCTCGGCCTGGGCGAGTGCATCGCCGTCGCTGTCCACAGACTCGCCCACCGGCGACTCGCCCTTCGGCGCGTCAGCGGGCTGCTCGCCCTCCGGGTGCCGGGCCTGACCGGTCACCGGATCAACCTTGCGGTTGTCCCGGATGACCGGCTCCTGGTGGCCACCGCCCTGGTCTGGTGAAGAGTTGTGCTCTTCCTCGTTACCGTGGTGCGGCATGGCTACTTCTTCGCTTCGTCTTCGTCGATGATCTCGGCGTCGACGATGTCTTCTTCGCCCGAGGCAGAACCCGTCTTGTCACCGGCGGTGGAGCCTTCGGCACCTGCGGCACCGGTGGCACCGTCCGGCGAACCGGCCTGAGCGTAGATGGCTTCGCCGAGCTTGGTCTGGGAAGCCTGGAGCTTCTCGAACGCGGTCTTCACGGCGGCGTCGTCGGTGCCTTCGAGGGCCTTCTTGAGCTCGTCGACGTCGGCCTGGACCTCGGTCTTGACCTCGTCAGGCAGCTTGTCGGAGTTGTCGGCGATCAGCTTGTCCACGGAGTAGGCGAGCTGCTCGGCGGTGTTGCGGGTGTCGGTCGCCTCGCGGCGGGCCTTGTCCTCGGCCGCGTGCTCCTCGGCGTCCTTGACCATGCGGTCAATGTCTTCCTTGGAGAGCGCGGTGCCGCCGGTGATGGTCATGGACTGTTCCTTGCCGGTGCCCTTGTCCTTCGCGGAGACGTGGACGATGCCGTTGGCGTCAATGTCGAAGGTGACCTCGACCTGCGGGACGCCGCGCGGAGCCGGCGCGATGCCGGTCAGCTCGAACGTGCCCAGCGGCTTGTTGTCCCGGGTGAACTCGCGCTCGCCCTGGAAGACCTGGATGGCCACGGACGGCTGGTTGTCATCAGCCGTGGTGAAGGTCTCGGACCGCTTGGTGGGAATGGCGGTGTTGCGCTCGATCAGGTGCGTCATCACGCCACCCTTGGTTTCGATGCCGAGGGACAGCGGGGTGACGTCGATCAGCAGGACGTCCTTGCGCTCGCCCTTGAGAACGCCGGCCTGGAGTGCTGCGCCAACGGCTACAACTTCATCCGGGTTGACGCCCTTGTTCGGCTCCTTGCCGCCGGCCAGTTCCTTGACCAGGTCGTAGACGGCGGGCATACGGGTGGATCCGCCAACGAGGACGATGTGGTCGATCTCGGAAAGCTTGATGCCGGCTTCCTTGATGACGTCGTGGAACGGCTTCTTGGTGCGCTCCAGCAGGTCCTTGGTGAGGTCCTGGAACTTGGCGCGGGTCAGCTGCTCGTCCAGGTGGACCGGGCCGTCGGGGGTGACGGAGAGGTACTGGAGCGAAACGTTGGTGCTGCTTGAAGAAGAGAGTTCCTTCTTGGCCTGCTCTGCGGCTTCGCGGAGGCGCTGCAGGGCGATCTTGTCCTTGGACAGGTCGATGCCCTTGACCTTGAGCTGGTTCAGCAGGTAATCCACAACGCGCTGGTCCCAGTCGTCGCCGCCGAGGCGGTTGTCGCCTGCGGTGGAGCGGACCTGGATGGTGGAGAAGTTGTCTTCGTCCTTGCCCACTTCGAGCAGGGAGACGTCGAACGTGCCGCCGCCGAGGTCGAAGACCAGGATGAGCTCGTCTTCCTTGCCCTTGTCCAGGCCGTAGGCCAGTGCTGCCGCGGTGGGCTCGTTGACAATGCGCAGGACGTTCAGGCCCGCGATTTCGCCGGCTTCCTTGGTGGCCTGGCGCTCGGCATCGTTGAAGTAGGCCGGAACGGTGATCACGGCGTCGGTGACCTTCTCACCGAGGTAGGACTCGGCGTCGTTCTTCAGCTTCATGAGCACACGGGCAGAGATTTCCTGCGCGGTGTACTTCTTGTCATCGATGCCAACGGACCAGTCAGTGCCCATGTGGCGCTTGACGGAAGCGATGGTGCGATCGATGTTGTTGACGGCCTGGCGCTTGGCGATTTCGCCGACCAGGACCTCGCCGGACTTGGAGAATGCAACGACGGACGGCGTGGTGCGGCCACCCTCGGCGTTGGCAATTACGGTGGGCTCGCCACCTTCGAGAACGGAGACGACGGAGTTAGTGGTTCCGAGGTCGATACCTACTGCACGTGACATGTGTTGCTTCCTTCTTTTCCTTGGAAACTTGCTGGCGCCCGAGTGTTGAGCGTTCTGCACTCAACTTTACTCATGGCGCCAGAGATGTCAATCCAAAGTTGAGCGTAGTCCGCTCAACTTTGGATTTCTAGGTAGCGGTACCGCCAGGCAATCCCTTGTATTCACGGGGTTTTCAGGCCGAAAATTCCGCTTCCCGGGCAGTAGTTCGCTGTGCGTGAACGGCCGCTACGGGTTCTTGTCCTTGTCCACTTCCACCTCGCGGGCACTGTCAACTGAGCCCGCCTCGCCGTAGTCACCTTCGGGATAGTCACCCTCCTCGGGCTGGTTCTCCGCGCCGCCCACAACCCCGGCCTCGCCGTAGTCGCCTTCCGGATAGTCGCCCTCCTCGGGCTGGCTCCCCGTGCCGCCGACGCCGGCCTCGCCGTAATCGCCTTCCGAATAATCGCCCTCCGCGGGCTGGTTTTCCGCGCCGCCGACGCCGGCCTCGCCGAAGTCGGCCTCCTCATACTGGTCACCTTCGCCCTCCATACCGGGTTCGGTGCTGGCCTTGCGGCGGTCTTCTTCAGGTGCGGCGTTCTCACTCATGACGTGATCTCTCCTTCGAGTTCCCGCGTCCATCCGGGCGCATTTGGAGTCTACCCAGCCGGAAGCGAGCTAAACAGGGGCAGTGCAGACTCCGGCGGCGTCGCGCGGGTTTCCGTCAGAGGCCGAGCCCCGCCACCCCCGCGAGGACGGTGAGGTGGTGCTCAAAGAGTTCATCGCGGGCACGGAAAGTGTCCGCCCCATATTGGCCAAAGACCTCGAAACTCACCGCCCCGAAAAGTGACGTCCACACAAGGGCGCCGTTCGCCTGGAGTACGTCCGGCATGGCGAGCCCGAGTTCGCTGCGGATCAATTCCAGATCAGCGGACAGGGCGGAAGGTACGACGGCGGTGCGCGCCACGGCCGTCGTCAGCTCGCCTGCTCGGTAGGCGCCGTCCAGAATGCCAATGAGGCGGTAGATCACCCGCGTCCCCGGGGCTGTGGTCTGGCCCGCGGGGGCCTGGTACCCCGGCACCGGACTGCCAAACAGGAGCGCGTAGCGCGCCGGCTCCCGCAGCGCCCAGATCCTGACGGCCCGGCCCAGCGCCTTGAACCTGCCGGCAAAGTCGCGCTCCGGCAATGCGTTCACGGCGGCATCCACGGCGTCGCCGAGTTCGCCGTAGGCGTCCACCAAAAGCAGCGTGAGGAGCTCGTCCCGGTTGGCCACGTAACGGTAGACGGCGGACGAGACAACACCTAGGTCCCTCGCCACGGCGCGGAGGGACAGGGCTGCCGCGCCCTGCGTTGCCAGATGCTTCCTGCCCAGCCGGACGATGTCAGCAATAGTCTGGGCCCGTGCGCGCTCCCGCGGCGTCCGAAGGGTGGTTTCCGCAACCGCGGCAGGGTCATTCATTGGTCCAGCATGGCACAAGTCAGAGCAGTGTCAACAATTGAGATCACTGCTCTTGACAGTTTCCCGGCCGAAGCGCACGCTTATTGGAGAGCAGTGCTCTCTAGTGGAAATTCCTTGAGGAGAAGTCATGAACGACGTCTATGTTGTTACCGGAGCCGGCCCCGTGGGCTGGACGGTCGCAGAGCAACTCGCGGAGCAGGGGAAGAAGGTCAGGATCCTCACCCGTTCCGGCAGCGGCCCGGAGCATGCGCTGGTGGAGCGTGTGAAAGCGGACGTCCAGGATGCCGTCCAACTGCGGGACGCCTTCGCGGGCGCAATGGCCGTCTTTCACTGCATCCACGGCTCCTCCTACACCGCGAATGCCTGGCAGGCGGAACTGCCGGCTGCGGAGCAAACGGTGCTGGCGGCGGCAGGCGAGGCAGGCGCCGTCGTCGTCTTCCCCGAAAGCCTCTACTCGTACAGCGAACCGCAGCGACCCATGAAAGAAGCGGGACCACGGACCGCCGACGGCGGCAAGCGGGGTGTCCGGACGAAACTGCTGCACGCACGGGACGTCTCGCCCACCAGCACTGTCAGCGTGGTTGCCGGCGATTTCTTTGGACCCCGGGTGCGAATCTCGCATGGCGGCGAGCGTGTGGTCCCCACCGTGCTGGCCGGCAAGAAATTGTGGGTTATCGGGAGCACCGACCAGCCCCATTCGTTCACCTACGTCCCGGACCTGGCCGCGGCGATGATCCATGCCGCGGAGACGCCCTCGCTGTGGAACAAGGTGTGGCACGCGCCCACGGGTCGGGCAGTCACGCAGCGGCAGCTGGCCACAGCATTCACCGAGGCCGGCGGAGTACAGGCGCCGAAGATAGCGGCCATACCCGGCTGGGCGCTCCGTGCCATGGGCGTGTTCTCGAAAGACTTCCGCGAAGTTGCCGAAATGCTCTACCAGTTCGAGCAGCCGTTTGTTATGGACTCCGCGGCCACCGAGGCTGCCTTTGGGCTCCGCCCGACACCCCTGCCCGAGGCGGCCGCGGCCACGGTGGCATGGTGGCGCGCGCAGGCATAGGACACCTAGCGGCGGCCGGCACTCGCTGACTCGGGTTGACGGGATTCGTCGTCCCGGAGCTCCGAAGCATCCAGCTCCGGGCGGCCCAGCTTGCCGGGCCACCAGATGCGCGGGCCGATGTCGTACGCCAGCGCGGGGACCAGCAGCGAGCGCACCAGCACGGTGTCCAGGAGCACGCCGAACGCCACAATGAAGGCGAGCTGCACCAGGAACATGATGGGAATGACACCCAGCGCGGCGAACGTGGCGGCCAGCACCACGCCGGCCGAGGTGATCACGCCGCCGGTCACGCCGAGCCCGCGCAGGATGCCCGGCCGGGTCCCGTGCTTCAGCGACTCCTCCCGCACCCGGCTCATCAGGAAGATGTTGTAGTCCACGCCCAAGGCAACCAGGAACACAAACCCGAAGAGCGGCACGGTGGCGTCGGCGCCGGGGAAACCGAGGACGTTATTGAACACGAGCGCCGACACTCCCATGGCCGCGCCGTAAGACAGCACCACCGACAGCACCAACAGGACCGGCGCCACGACGGAGCGAAGCAGCAGCATCAGAATGAACAGGATGACCGCCAGCACGATGGGGATGATGATCACCAGGTCGCGCTGGGCGGTGGTGTTGGTGTCCAGCGCAGTGGCGGTCACGCCGCCTACCAACGCGCCGGCGTCGATCGTTTTAGTTTCCTCGCGCAGCGCCTTGACCGCGTCCTCCGCCTCGATGGAATCCGCGGCGTAGTTGAGCGTGGCGTTGATCAGCACCTTGCCTTCGTGGACGTCCGGCGCGCTCGGAGTCCCGGGGGCGCCGGTGATCGGCACACTGCCTTCAGCCAGGAGGTAGGCGTCCCCTACGCCGTCGGCCGCTTTGACCTTTGCCAGCACTTGATCGGCTTTGCTTTCATCCGCAATGACGACGGCGGGGCTGCCGCTGCCGGCGTCAAAATGCCGCGCCAGCGCGTCCTGGCCGTTCACCGCATTGGACGCGGTGAGGATGACGTCGGTCTGCGGCACACCGTTGGCCTTCAGCTGCAACACCCCGGTGGAGGCCACGAGCAGGAGCAGGACCGACGCGACCCAGACCGTGCGCGGGCGGCGGGAAACCAGGGAACCCGTGGCCCGCCAGATACCCTTCTGCCCCTCCAGGCCGGTGACCAGCTCCGGCGCGCGCTCACCTGCCGGAACCAGCTTGGGACGGAAAGGCCAGAACGCCGCACGGCCCAGGAGCGCCATCAGGGCGGGCAGGAGGGTCAGCGCGGCGAACAGCGAGCAAAAAATGCCCGCCGCCGCAACGGGGCCCAAGGCCTTGTTGGAGTTCAGGTCAGAGAACAGCAGGCACAGCAAGGCGATGATGACGGTGGCGCCGGAAGCCAGGATGGGCTCGAACGACGCCTTCCACGCGGTCAGCACGGCGTCGGTCCGGTTGCGTGTGTGGGTCAGGGCTTCGCGGAACCTCGCCACATACAGCAGCGCATAGTCCGTGGCCGCGCCGATCACCAGGATGGACAGGATGCCCTGGCTCTGGCCGCTCAGCTGGATCCAGCCGAGCTTGGCCATGCCGAACACCAGCAGGATGGCGGCGCACAACGCAAAGACGGAGGTGAGCAGCACAGCGATGGGCAGGAGGAGTGAACGGTAGACGGTCAGCAGGATCAGGAAGACCGCACCGAGTGCCACCAGGAGCAGGATCCCGTCGATGCCGGCAAAGGCGCTGACCAGGTCTGCCGTCAGTCCGGCAGGGCCGGTGACGAAGGTCTGCATGCCCTCGGGAGTTGCTTCCGCCAGGAAGTTCCGCAATTCCTGGACAGATTCCTTCAGCTCGCCGGAGGACCCGATCGGGGCGATGAACTGGACCGCTTTGCCGTCCTCCGACGGGATGGGTCCGATCACGGCGCTGCCCAGTTCCAGGCCCTCCAGCCCGGTCTTCAGGGCGGCCAGGTCGCCGAGCCCTGCGGGGCTGATGACGGCGTCGTTTTCGATAACGATGACGGCCGGGACTTCGTCTGAATCACGGAACTTCGCCTGCCAGTCCTGCGCCGCGGTGGCTTCGGCGCTGGCCGGCAGGAAGGAAGCCTGGTCATTCGAGGAGACCTCGTCGAGCCGGCCGAATGTGGGTCCGCCCACCCCGGCGATGGCCAGCCATGTGAGCACCAACAAAACGGGAAGGAGCCAGCGAAGCCAAAACGGAACCCTCGCGCTGTGTTGGGGACTGGATTTCATGATTCCTGCTTCGCTTGGGATGGACGCGGTAGACTTTATTCCATCCTAGAGTATCTCCACCATGGAGATAAATACCAAGGAGATAAATACCATGGATTTCTCGTTTGAAACCAGGCAGCTGGCATCGCTGCAGTAATATCCGTCAGGGCACCAGAGACGATCACGGGCACCAGCTAGCCCGAGCACCAGGCAAGCGAGCGGAGGCGGGACGAACATGACGGACGAAGCGTTTCAGCGCCCACCGGACTCCGCACCCTTTGCCCTGGTCCGCCTGCTGCAGGACTTCACGCTGGAGGCCAACCGCTACGTGGACACCGCCGGCGGCCGCAACGACATGCACCGCACGGACCTCAACGCCCTCGCCGTGATCATGCGGCACACCGCCAAGGGCCAGGTGGTCACGCCGGGCATCCTGCGCAAGGAACTCAACCTCAGCTCGCCCGCCACCACCGCCCTCATAGACCGGCTGGATAATTCAGGGCATGTGGTCAGGGAACGCCTGGGCCCGGACCGGCGGCAGGTCCAGCTCCGCATGACACCCAAGGCGTTCCAGGACGGCAGCGCCATGTTCCTGCCGCTTTCACGCCACATGGGTACCGCCATGGCGGACTTCTCCCCCACCGAACTGGAGCTCGTCAGCCGGTTTATGACAGCCATGGTGGACGCCACGGTCGCGGCCCGTGCGGAAGCGTCAGACGGCGGCCCGGCCGCGCCCGCCCCGTCCAAGTAGGAAGGTTCCGTCCGTTTTCCACTGCGGAGGGGTAGCGTTTCATTATGAGTACGCAGCAGCCTGACGACGACGACGTGTACACGCACGGCCACCACGAGTCGGTGGTCCGCGCCCACGCCTCCAGGACCGCGGAGAACTCCGCCGCCTTTGTTATACCCCACCTCACGCCCGGGGTTTCAGTGCTCGACGTCGGCTGCGGCCCGGGGAGCATCACCTGCGATTTCGCCGGGCTGGTCTCGCCCGGAAAGGTCACCGGCCTGGACCGGTCACCGGACATCATCGCCCAGGCCACGGCACTGGCCGCCGAGCGCGGCGTGGCAAATGCGGAGTTCCTGGCCGGCAACATCTATGACCTCGACTTCGAGGACGAAACGTTCGACGTCGTCCATGCCCACCAGGTGCTGCAGCACCTGACAGACCCGGTGGAGGCGCTGCGCGAGATGCGCCGGGTAGCGAAGCCGGGCGGCATTGTGGCAGTGCGCGACGCCGATTTCCACGGCATGAGCTGGTACCCGGCCATCCCTGAGCTGGACGAATGGATGGACCTGTACCAGCGGATCGCCCGCCGAAACGGGGCCGAGCCCGACGCCGGCCGCCGGCTCGTGTCCTGGGTCCAGTCCGCAGGTTTCGGCGATGTGGCGCCCACCAGCAGCAACTGGCTCTATGCCACCGGGCAACAGCGGAGATGGCAGGCCCGGGTCTGGGGCGAACGGGTGCTGCATTCGGCCTTTGCGGAGCAGGCCCTAGAATATGGCTTCGCAAATCCAGCAGACCTGGCCCGGATTTCGGCCGGCTGGCACCGCTGGGGATCCACCGACGACGGCTGGTTCCTGATCCCGAACGGTGAGGTCATCGCCCGGGCATGATTTCCGCCCGCGTGATTTCCACATAGGCCCAACAGCGCCTATCCGAACCACCTGGCGGCAATAGCGTCGAAATATGAGCTATTACGGAGAGAACGAATACAGGGCTGAGCCTTACACAGCCGGGGGTTGACCAACTAGACTTGGTCAACATGGGGCAATACAACGTCCAAGAGGCAAAGACCCGCCTGTCCGAGCTGTTGAACCTTGTTGCAAACGGCGAAGATGTGGTCATTGCCAAAGCAGGCCGCCCGGTGGCCCGGCTGGTGAAAATCGAGCGCCCCCACAAACGCGAACTGGGCTTCCTGGCGCCCCTCCAGATTCCTGACGGGTTCTACGAACCGTGGACCGATGAGGAAATGGGTGACGTGACGGGCGGCGGTCATTGATGCGCCTGCTCCTGGACACCCATGTCTTCCTGTGGGCTCTCGCCGAACCCAAGAAACTGTCCACCAAAGCCAGGAACGCCATCACCAAGCTAGAGAACTCGGTCTATGTGTCGCCCATGACCGCGTACGAGCTGTCCTATAAACACCATCAAGGCAAGCTGCCGGCGGGGGCAGCCATAGTGGCAAGCTTTGGACGGCAGGTGGCCCACCTCTATGCCTCGGAGCTGGCTATCTCCGCACCGCACGCTTTGGCCGCAGGTCAGCTGGACTGGGAACATCAAGACCCCTTTGACCGGATCCTGGCCGCGCAGGCCATGGTGGAAGGGCTGACGCTGGTAACGGCCGATGAGGAGCTTCACGCATTCGAGCCCGTGACCACCTTGTGGTGAGGCGGCACTCTTCCGGTGAGCACTCTATGGAGAGGGTTGCGCTCTTGTGGTGAGGGTTGCGCTCTTGTGGTGAGGGCGGCTCCCCCTTGGTGCTGGCGGCACTAAACTTGGCAGGTGCAATTCTCTCTTTGGCTCGCCCTCGCGGGCGCCGGCGCCCTGATCAGCTTCACGCCGGGCGCCGGTGCCATCAATACCATGAGCAACTCGCTGACGTCCGGGTTCCGCCGCTCCATCTGGGGCATCCTTGGCCAGCAGGCAGCCTTGGTTGTCCACGTGGTGATCGTGGCGTTGGGCGTGGGCGTGCTCGTTGCAAGCTCACCGGTGGCCTTCAACGTGATCCGTTACGCAGGGGCCGCCTACCTGGTGTATCTGGGCATCCGCCAGTTCCTGAGCAAACCGGAACTGGACCAGGAACAGGCCGCCGCCCTCCGGAACGAGCCCGCCTGGTCAATGTTCCGGCGCGGACTCTGGGTCAACCTGCTCAACCCGAAGGCGATCGTTTTCTTCCTCGCGTTTATGCCACAGTTCATCCGCCCGGAACAGCCGCTCCTGCCGCAGTATCTGGTGCTCACGGCCACCGTGGTGGTGATCGATATCCTGGTGATGTGGTTCTTCTTCGCCTTTGCCGCCAAATCCTTCCAGCGCTTCACGCAGAACGCCCGCGGCCAGAAGATCCTCAGCCGGATTTTCGGGGTGCTGTTTGTGGCGGTAGGCATTCTCCTCGCGCTGATCCACTAGCTAAGGCTGATCGAGCAGGCCCGACCAACCAGGCTGGATCACGCAGCAAACCATACCGGCCGCACATGTCTGACATTTTTGCCCGGCCCATGGTCATGAACTGGCCACCTGCCGGAGATCAATGCCACGATCGATAAATGCTTGAGGCAACCAAATCCCCCAAATCGACAGAACCCGGCACTGATCACGCCCCGGTACCCGCAAACCCGGCGCTGGCCGCCGAAGAGAAAATCGCGCGGCTTGCCGTCACGATCTTCCCGGTGCTCGTGATCGTGGCGGGCGTCGCAGGCTTCCTGGCGCCGGCCGCGTTCCAGCCCATGGGGCCCAGCGTCCCCTACCTTCTGGGCGTCATCATGTTCTGCATGGGCCTGACCCTGACCCCGCCGGATTTCGCCTCGGTGGTCAAGCGCCCCTGGGCAGTGGTTCTGGGCATTGTGGCGCACTACGTGATCATGCCCGGCGCGGGCTGGCTGATTGCCGTGGGGCTCCACCTTTCGCCCGAGCTTGCCGTAGGCCTGATCCTGGTGGGCTGCGCCCCGTCCGGCACAGCCTCCAACGTGATGGCCTTCCTGGCCAAGGGGGACGTGGCCCTGTCCGTAGCCGTGGCCTCGGTATCCACCCTGATCGCCCCGGTGGTTACGCCTCTGCTGGTCCTGTTCCTGGCCGGTTCCTTCCTGGACATCGACGCCGGGAGCATGGTTCTGGACATCGTCAAGACAGTGCTCCTGCCCGTCATCGCCGGGTTGCTGGCGCGGCTGTTCTTCAAGAACCTCATCGCCAGGCTGCTGCCGGCGCTGCCCTGGGCATCCGCCGTCGTAATCTCCTTCATTGTTGCGATTGTGGTGGCGGGTAGCGCCTCCAAGATCGTGGCCGCGGGCGGCATTGTGTTCCTCGCAGTGGTCCTTCACAACGGCTTTGGCCTGGGGTTGGGCTACCTGGCGGGCAAACTGGGCCGGCTGGACGATAAGGCACGCCGGGCACTCGCCTTCGAAGTCGGCATGCAGAACTCGGGCTTGGCCGCCACACTGGCCACCGCGCATTTCACGCCGCTGGCCGCATTGCCATCCGCCGTGTTCTCGCTCTGGCACAACATCTCCGGCGCGATCGTGGCAGCCTGGCTGGCCCGGCGCCCGCTGCGGGACGACTAGCGAGTGCTGCCTTGCGGCAGTAAGGACGTATGTCCGCACGGTCCTCGGCCAGGCGGCGCCACGTCAGCAACTGATGCAGCAGCAGGTACGCTCTATTTCATGACCCCCGCACCTGTGATCATCGCCATTGACGGGCGATCCGGCGCAGGGAAAACCACGCTGGCCATCGAGCTCGCCGCGCAGCTGCGGAACCATCACAAAGTTGCGCTGTTCCACCTTGAGGACATCTACCCGGGCTGGAACGGCCTGAACGCGGGCATCGAGCGCTACGTTTCCACCGTGCTCACGCCCTTGAGCCGCGCCGAGCCCGCCACGTGGACCAGCTGGGACTGGGACAGGCATTACGACGGCGATACCCGGGTCACGCTGCCCGCCGAGATCGTGATCATTGAGGGAGTGGGGGCGGCCGCCGCCGACGCCCGGCCGCTGCTCAGCGCTGTCATCTGGGCCGACTCGCCGGACGACATCCGCCGGAAGCGGGCCTTGGAGCGCGACGGCGGGACGTATGAGCCGTTTTGGGACCAATGGGCTGAGCAGGAAAACGCGTGGCTCGCCGCCGACGACGTCCCCCACCAAGCCGATATCCGCGTACTCAACAATGCCGATGGTTCCGCCACCGCCGACGTCATGCAGGCCCTGGCGTACCTGCCCGCCCTCGGACCGGCGCTAGTTCCCGAGCTTGCCGCCCGCCGCGGCCTCAGGCTGCGTGCAGAACGGCTGGACGCCAGGCCTGACGCCGCCGCCCTCTTCGAGAACCTCTACGGCGGCTCAGCGAACGCCGTCTGGCTGGACTCCTCCAACGCAGGCATCGCCAACGCAGACTCCGCCAGCGAGCGCAGCCGCTTCAGCATCCTCGCGGACGACGGCGGGACCTTCGGCCAGGCGGTCACGCACCGGTCCGGCGAAAGTGTCATCACGGCAGGCTCCGCCATGGTACGTGTCCCGGGACCGTTCTTCCGCTGGCTGGACACCGTGTGGGGACGCCGGGCGGTCCGCACACCGGACGGCTACCCGGGCGACTTCACCCTGGGCTGGCTGGGATGCCTGGGCTATGAGCTCAAGCGCGAAACCGGCGGGACGGACGTAGCGGCGCCGACTCCGGACGCGGCCTTGATCTTCGCGGGCCACGCCGTCGTTCTGGACCACGTTGAAGGAACGGCCTGGCTTCTGGCACTGGAAGCGCCCGACGCCGACAACTGGCTGGCCGACGCCCGCGCTGCCGTCACCGTCGCCGGGAGCACACCGGAATCAGGCGCCCAAACAACGCACGCCGGCGGCAGCAACGGCGTCGTACATCCCGTTGTGCCCGCGTTCAGCAGCCGCGACACGGAGCCCTCCTACCTGGCTAAAATCGCGGCCGCCCAGCACGAAATCCATGAGGGTAACTCCTACGAGGTGTGCCTGACCACCACGCTCACGGCCCGGCTGCCCGCGGCCGCGGTGGCCCCCTGGCCAACGTACCTCGCGCTGCGGCGGAAGAACCCCGCGCCGTTCGCCAGCTACCTTCGGTTCGGCGGGCTGACGGTGGCCAGCACGTCGCCGGAGCGGTTCCTGAGGATAACGTCCGACGGCGGCATGCGGGCCGAACCGATCAAGGGCACCCGCCGCCGGGGTACTGATCCGGAGCGAGACAGGCAGTTGCGGGAGGACCTGGCGGCCTCGCTGAAGGACCGCGCGGAAAACATCATGATTGTGGACCTGCTGAGGAACGACCTCAGCCACTTCGCTGAGCCCGGATCGGTGACAGTCAGCAGGCTGTGCGAGATCGAAAGCTACGCCACCGTGCACCAGATGGTCAGCACCATCGACGCGCGGCTCCTGCCCGGCTCGCCGCGGGCCGAGGCGGTGGCCGCATGTTTCCCTGCCGGCTCCATGACCGGCGCCCCGAAAATCAGCACCATGGCAATCCTGGACCGGCTGGAGGAAGGCCCGCGGGGCCTGTATTCCGGCGCGATCGGCTATTTTTCGCTCAACGGGGCCACGGACCTGGCGGTGGCCATCCGTACTTTGGTCACGACCGCGGAGGCCGGTGACAGCGGCGAACAAGGGGCCACGGCGGAACTCACCCTCGGCATCGGCGGCGCCATCACTGCCGACTCGGTACCTGACGAGGAGTATGACGAAATCCGCGTGAAGGCGCACGGTGTGCTTTCCGCGCTGGGTGCGGATTTTCCCGGCGGCTAGGCAGGCCTGGTGACGGCTCCGGCTTCGCTCCGTAGGTGACCAGCGCCCCGGTCAGGGCGATGGCCAGCGCTGCTGCGAGGATGGTCAGGACAGGATTGACCCATTCCGGAACCGTGTCATACAGGTGGTTACATCTGTTGTGCAGCGGGAAGGCCAGGGTTCCGTCGGTCGCATGTCTAAGGCGGTAGTTGAAGTCCAGCGGCTGGCCAGCGGCCTCACATGTTCTGTCGAGGTCCGCGGCAAAAGCGGAGACCTGGACGAGGGTGAAGGCGGCGATCAGGGTGAATGACGTTATGGTCATCCGAAACCAGAACCGCGCTGTTTTGGTCTGTGGCATATCTGTCAGCTCCCCCGCGGCGCTGTCGACAGACAGGCAGGATGCGTTCGCTGATGGTTTGGTCCAGATTCATGAACCAGTGTTCCCAGAGTAGCCGCCCTTCCTGCCGCGCTCCAGTCCGGAACGGCTCAATCTTTGGTCAAGATCGGTTGGCGGTGGTTGGAGCCATGTGCGCAATCAGCTGAACGCGACGGGATTTGCAGGCTTACTGGACGGTAGCCGTCAGCCGGGCCACGTTGTCGATGTACCGGGCCGCGAGGGGTCGCTGGACCCAGTCCTCGAGCTTGAGCTCCTGCGAAATGTCGCGGTAGGTGTCTTCCACCGCGCGCATGTTGTTGACGATTTCCGCGCCGAGCAACATCACCGAGACCTCCATGTTCAGCGAGAAGGATCGCATGTCCATGTTGCTGGAGCCCAGCACGGCCACTTCGTCGTCGATGGTGAAGTGCTTGGCATGGAGCACGAACGGCGCCTTGTAGAGGTAGATCCGGACGCCGGCCTCCAGCAGTGCCTCGTAATAGGAGCGCTGGGCGTGGTGGACCAGGAACTGATCGCCCTTTTCGGAGACGAACAGCTCCACGTCCACGCCCCGCTGGGCGGCGGTGGTGATGGCGTAGAGCAGGGAGTCATCGGGCACGAAATACGGGCTGCAGATGGAGATCCGGTGCTGGGCGGAGTAGATCAGTGTGTTGAAGAGGCGCAGGTTGTTTTCGGTGATGAACCCGGGACCGCTGGGCACCACCTGGGCCGTGACGTTGCCCGGTTCGGGGTTGGCCGGGAGTTGCAGCTGGTGTTCCAGGGACTCGTCGGTTTCGCTCAGCCAGTCCGTGGCGAACACAACGTTGAGTGTTGTGACGATCGGTCCGCGGAGGCAGGCCATCAGCTCCACCCATTCGCGGCCGGCTTTGCGGTGTTTGGGGTTGTTGTAGGAGGGCTCGATCAGGTTCTGCGAGCCTGTGAAGGCGAGTTCGCCGTCGATCACCATGATCTTGCGGTGGTTGCGGAGGTCCGGGCGCCGCCACTGGCCGTGGGTGGGCAGCAGGGGGAGCATGCGCTTCCATTGGATCTTCCCGGCCCGTAATCGGTCGAGGAAATTCCCATAACCCTTGACCCGGAGCGTGCCGATGTGGTCGAACAGCACCCTGACTTCCACACCGCGCTCGGCAGCTTCCTCCATGGCGGTCAACAGGTCATCGGTGATGTGGTCCGTGCTCATGATGTAGAACTCGGCGTTAACGAACTTCTTGGCTTTGCGCACGGCCTCAGTCATGGCCAGGATCGAGTCCGGATACCCGGGAATGAGGTCCACTGTATTGCCGTCCACCATGGGGAGGGAGCCCAGCCGCTGGTTCAGTTCGCCCGCGGACTTCACCCATTCGGGTCCTTCATATTCGCTGTCGACGTCGGCGAGCGCCGAGATACCCGACCGCACCCGGGTGTTGATGATCTCCTGCTGCTGTCGGCGGCGGCTGGAGAGCTTGAAATTTCCGAACAGCAGGAAAAGGACCAGGCCCAGGAATGGCACAAAGAAGATGCCCAGCAGCCAGGCCATGGCCGTGGTGGGGCGCCGGTTGCCCGGGATGATGCCGATAGCCAGGACCCGGATCACCAGGTCTGCGATGCTGAGCACCACCACTACCCACGTCGGCGCCGTCCCGGCAAGCGAAATTGGCCACAGCACTGGAATACCCCCGGAATGCGCGCACCCGCGGACCGGTTCCGACGGGGCAATGACCACAGCTTAGCCGCGGTGGGCCCTACTAAGCTGGAGCCATGACTTCTCCTGCGCCCGTGGTGCTCGTTTTCCTTGACCCCGCGTTCCCGGACGGCCGGCTGGCCGACTCTTCCCAGCCCCAACTGATGGCCACGGACCAGGGCGCCACCCGCGGCGATGGCGTGTTCGAATCCATGCTCGCGGTGGGCGGCGCAGTCCGGAAGCAGCAGGCGCATCTGGACCGGCTGGCGGGATCGGCCCAGGCCCTTGACCTGCTGATCCCCGAGCAGGATGCGTGGCGGGCGGCCATCGGAACGGGCGTCGCGGAGCACCGTAACCAGCACCCTGCTCCCTCGCCGGCCGAGGACGAGGTGGTGGTGAAACTCGTGGTCACCCGTGGCCCGGAAGGTGCGGAGTCACCTACATGCTGGGTTCAAGTCTCCCCGGTGGGCGCCCTCGGCCGCCGCCAGCGCGAAACCGGGATCGACGTCATCCTCCTGGACCGCGGCTACGACAGCGGCGTGGCTGAGCGTGCCCCGTGGCTGCTGCTCGGCGCCAAGACCCTGTCCTACGCCACGAACATGGCCGCCCTGCGGTACGCCCACAAACAGGGCGCCGACGACGTCATCTTCACCTCCTCCGACGGCCGGGTCCTGGAAGGCCCCACGTCCACTGTGCTGCTGGCACATCTGGAAACGTCCGACGACGGCGCCGGCGCCGCCCGCACGGTGCGCCGGCTCATCACCCCGCAGCTGGACAGCGGGATCCTCCCCGGGACCTCCCAGGGTGCCCTGTTCGCGGCTGCCAAGGCCGCCGGCTGGGAGCTCGGGTATGGTCCGCTGGAACCGCAGGACCTGCTGGACGCCGATGCCGTATGGCTGATTTCCAGCATCAGGCTGCTCGCGCCGGTGAACCACATTGACGGCAATGAGGTGGGGACCCCGGCCGTACAGAAGCAGCTGACCGCGGAACTCAACACATTGTTTGCCGGGATTCAGTAGTCTGCTGGGATTCAACAGTTTCCGGGATCCAGCAGTTTTCCGACGTTCAACAGGGAGGCCTGACGCCATGCCGGTTCGTAGCGCAGGGATCCTGCTGTACCGGCGGGGAGCAGACGGGCTGGAAGTATGGATAGCCCACATGGGCGGACCGTTCTGGGCTCGCAAACAGACGCAGTCGTGGTCCGTTCCCAAGGGCGAATACCTTCCGGAGGAGGAACCCCTGCTGGCCGCCCTTCGGGAATTCGCCGAAGAGATCGGCACGCCGCCGCCAGCTGTTGACTATTTTGAGCTGGGGGCTTTCCGGCAACCTTCGGGAAAGATCATTACGGTGTTCGCCGCGGAGTCCGGTTTCCAGCCCGAACGGATTGTGAGCAACACGTTTCCGCTGGAGTGGCCCAGAGGATCCGGCATTATCCAGGACTTTCCCGAGGTGGACGATGCCCGGTGGGTGACGGAAACCGATGCCCGCAGCAAGCTGGTCAAGGGCCAACTTCCCATCCTGGACGCGCTGCTGCAGCGTCTTGAACTGCACTGAAGTGAACCTCCCCAGACGCGCGCCGGGGACCGACGCGCGGAACTGCCCTGTTGGTCCGTCGCGCAGGTCCGTATGGTTTGGTGCATGAACTCTCACACGGAGCCGACCAACACTTTGACGTTCGACGAATGCTGGGAGTTACTGGCCGATGACATCCTGGGGCGCCTGGCCCTTGTAGTAGACGGCCATCCGGAGATCTTTCCGGTCAACTACGTGCTGGACCGCAGGAGCATCGTCTTCCGCAGCGCCGGTGGCTCCAAACTGTGGGGCGCCCAGGCGGACCGTCCCGCGGCACTGGAGATCGACGGATACGATCCCGGCACTGAGATCGCCTGGAGCGTGGTGGTGCGCGGAGATACCGAAGTGATCGAGGCCCAGGCCGACAAGGACGCCGTGGACGATCTGCATCTGGAGCCCTGGCAGCCCGGACCCAAAGCCTACTACATCCGGCTGACCCCACACGCGCTGACGGGCCGCCGCTTCAAGGTCACCAAACCGGATGTCTGGAACACCCGGTTGTCGGACCGCCGTCGTGCGTCCTTCGAGTAGCAGGGGGGACCTTTTGGACAGCGAAGCAGCCGCTCCGCTTGTCCCCGGGGTCCGAATCCGGCTGCTCCGGCGTAACGACGCCGCCGGTCTGGGCGAGGCCTACCTCCGGAACCGCCAGCACCTCGCGCATTGGGAACCGGAGAGGGACGAAGCCTTCTTCACGCCCAGGCATCAACTGGACATCATCCGGGCCAAGCTCGCCCAGCATGCCCTGGGCCAGGAAGTTCCATGGGTGCTGGTGGACCACCATGATCCCGCTTACATCCTCGGCGCCGTCACGCTCACCGGCATCGTCCGTGGGCCGTTCCTTAACGCCAACCTCGGGTACTGGGTCGATTCCAGCCTCAACCGGCGGGGCATCGGGTCTGCGGCGGTCCGCTTTGCCACGGACCAGGCCCGGACGGAACTGGGCCTCCACCGCATCCAGGCGGCAACGCTGCTCCACAATGAGCCCTCACGCAAGATCCTCGGCCGCGCCGGCTTTCGGGAAATAGGCGTAGCGCCGCAGTACCTGAAGATTGCCGGCCGCTGGCAGGACCACCTGCTCCACCAGCTGCTCCTCCCCGGCTGAGCCCACCGCAGCCGAATCCACAGCGACTGGGGCATCTCAGCGGCGCCCAAGGTTCGCCTAAGCTGGCCCCAAGCACTCCTAAATCCGCAAAGCGAAAGGCACCCATGAGCAACGACGCTCACATCCCCGTCATCCTGGGCGGCGCACGCACCCCCTTCGGCAAGTTCCGCGGCGGCCTCTCCGGGCTCACCTCCAGCGAACTGGGCGCCCACGCGATCCGGAACGCACTGGAACGGTCCGGGGTGGCGCCGGAACAGATCCAGGCCGTCATCGTGGGCCAGGTCATCCAGGCGGGCGCGGGCCAGGGACCCGCCCGGCAGGCCAGCCTTGCCGCCGGCATCGGCTGGGATGTGCCCACCGTGACCATCAACAAACTGTGCCTGTCCGGGCTGACCGCCGTGATCGATGCCGCCCGGATGATCCGCGCCGGAGAGGCCGAGTTCATCGTGGCGGCGGGCCAGGAGTCCATGACCAACGCCCCGCACCTGCTGCCCCGGCTTCGCAGCGGCGTGGCGATCGGCGATGCGCCGCTGCTGGATGCCCTGAACTTTGACGGTCTGCAGGACCCCGTTTCAGGCGAACTGATGGGGTCCGCCACCGACGCCGGGAACGCCCGCCTGGGCATCAGCCGCGCGGACCAGGACGCCGTCGCCGCACTCTCCCACCAGCGGGCGGAGGCCGCCCGTAAGGCCGGCATCCTGGCTGAAGAGATCGCTCCGGTGGAGGTCCCGCAGCGCCGGGGACCGGCCGTTGTGATTGATGCCGACGAGGGCATCCGCGCCGAAACCACGCTCGAGACGCTCGCGGCACTGAAGCCAGCCTTCTCCAAGGACCCGGCCGCCACCATCACCGCCGGTTCTGCCTCCCCGCTGTCCGATGGCGCGGCCGCGGTGGTGGTGGCCAGCAAGTCAGCAGCGGAAGCGGCCGGCCTCAGCTGGATCGCGGAGATCGGGAGCCACGGCCAGACCGCCGGACCGGACGGGTCCCTGCATTCCCAGCCGTCGCGCGCCATTGAGCGGGCCCTGAAACTTGAAGGGCTGAGCATTGACGACGTGGACCTGATTGAGATCAACGAAGCCTTCGCGTCGGTGGTACTGCAGTCCGCCAAAGACCTGGGGATCGACGCGGACAGAATCAACGCCGACGGCGGCGCCATCGCCTTGGGCCACCCGGTGGGCGCGTCGGGGGCCCGCTTGGTCCTGCATCAGGCACTGGCGCTGAACCGGCGCGGCGGCGGGACAGGCGTGGTTGCCCTGTGTGGCGGCGGCGGCCAGGGCGACGCCTTGATCCTCAAAGCCCGCGGCTAGGGGCTTACGGGGGGCTACCTAATTGTGAATCTTTATGGAAAAGGCCACGACAGGCGCTGCGCGAGCTAATATGCTGGCCCTCTACTCGCCGAACGAGGGAGCTCTCGATGCCCGGGGACACTGAGCCGCACGGACCGGAATCGACGCTGCGCCGTCGTTGGTGGCCGCCGTACGGGCGCCGGTGGCCATGGTGGCTGTGGACGCTCCTACTGGTGCTGGTTCCGCTGTTGGTTGTTGCCGGCTGCGCGCTGAGCGGGGACAAGGAGGGCGGGCCGTCGACCAAAGCACCTCCTCCCCCGCGGTTCGTGACCGCCGCCGGCCCGGGTCTGGTTCTCGACGGTGAGCCCACGAGGCTGAAGGCCGTAAACTTCTCCAACCTGTACCACCGGAACATCGATGGGTCCGATCTCCTCAGCACCCAGGACCATTCGGAGGCCGACTTCGGGCGCGCCAGGCAAATGGGTTTCAATTCCATCCGCTTCGCCTTTGACGGTGACTGGTACGCGGACTCCCCGACAGTCTTCTTCAAGTGGCTGGACCAGAACGTGGCCTGGGCCCGGCAACAGAAAATGCGCCTGATCCTGGATCTGCATACGCCGATCGGCGGCTTCTGGCTGGATCCCACCGGGGACGACGTCAATTTCGATATCTGGTCCGATCCGGCGCTACGGCAAAAAAACGCCGACCTGTGGCGCGAAATAGCCACCCGGTACAAGGATGAGCCTGCCGTTGCCGCTTACGATCTGCTCAACGAGCCGGTGACAACGGATGCGACCGGTCAGCAGTGGCAAGATTTCGCACGGGAACTGGTGGCCGTGGTGCGGTCAGTGGACTCGAACCACCTGCTGGTGGTAGGCGGGGTATACGGGGTAAATGGCCGCTACGGCACTGCCGGAATCAATCAGCATTTTCTGGTCGACGACAAAAACGTTGTGTACGACTTCCATTTCTACGAGCCCATCAAGTACACCCACCAGTACGCGTCCTGGGTTGAGGGACCGATCAAGGACGGCGGCCGCTACCCTGATCCGAACGTGATCCTGCCGACCGGGGAAAGGGTGCTGCTGACGGAAAGCCGTGTCACCAGTCCATCGCTGCCCCTTGGAACGTCGGACTGGAGGACCTACGACAGCGGCATCGTCGCGATCACCGACAGCAAAGCCGTAGCGGCCACCCCGTTGGTCATCACCCAAGGCGGCATGCGGGGAAAGGCCTACTTCGACGCGATCACGGTGACGGAGTACACCCCTGACGGCACCGAAATCCGGCAGATCGTCAATGACCGGCTGGACAGCGCGGGGACGCTGGACTGGCATGAATGGGAGGTCGGCGGGGATCCGGCGTCACCGGCCGGGTTCGAACGGGAGGCGGCCGGTTACCAGGACAACGGCGGCCTCTCCATCAGCGACGCCGAGGGCACCGGGGCGGTCGCGGGGTGGAGCAACAATGCACACCTGTTCAAGGTAGTGCCCGGTAACAGGTACCGCATTCAGGGCCAAATGCGGGGTGAGAATATTGCAGCCTCAACCGGCGCTCTCCCCGTGATCGGCCTCCAGCTCGATGTTTACGCCGAGCCGCCTGGCGCCGCCGGCGAGGGATTCATGGCACGCGACAAGGCCTATCTGGCCCATGAGATGGCCAAGCACGTGAAGTTCGGCAAGGACAATAACGTGCCGATGTCGGTCCTGGAATTCGGCCTGGTCCGGCAGGCCTTCCAGATGGAAGGCAAGGGCGGCGGCCAGTGGGTCATCGACATGCTAGCGCTCCTGGAAGAAAACAACCTCAGCTTCGCCTATTGGGAATACCACGGCGCCCAGATGGGGCTCTATCTGAGCGGTGCCGGCAAACCCAGCGAACCCAATACGGCCCTCCAGGAACTCCTGACCCGCGAACTGCACGACCAGTGAAACTCAGGTGACCAGGCGGGTCAGGTCAGGTGGGGATGATCCTGAACAGGAAGCGCGTCCGGACCATGACCCACAGGAGCCCCAGGATTACGGCGTAGGCAGCCGTGTTGAGGAGAATGTCGCCCTGCTGCAGTGCCGGGATATTGGCAACCACGGCGATGAGGACCACGTGGATAACAAAGACGTAGAGCGTGGCCCGGCCAAGCGGGATAAGAAACCATCCGAAGGCACGCTCGGTGGGCTTCCAGTAGGCCGTGAGGAAAGCGTAGGCCGCTACCACCACTACCACGACGTTCAGCAGCCGTCCCGGCGCCAGGTAGGTGCGGGCAAAGAAGGAGTCATACATGGTCCGGTACAGGGAATCCGGGATGACGCCCAGCCGGAGGTCAAACCCGTTGGCAAGATAAGGGTTGCCCCAGGACAGGAACGCGAAAACCATGGCGGCGCCGCTGCAGGCTGCCACCGCCCAGGTGTGGGCCGAGAGCCATGCAACGATCTTCCGCCGGTGGAAACCCGCCACCAGGCCGAGCACAAAAAGCACCTGCCACACCAGCAGCGGAAACGAATCCTCGAACTGGGAAGGCAGCAGCCTGGTCCGGGTGGCGGCGCCGACTGAGTAGACGCTTAGCGTGGCCGCCAGCACCCACAGCGTCCGGCCACGGTTCAGGGCGGCGAGGATCAGCGGGCTGACCAGCAGCAGGACAACGTACAGGCCCATCACATTGAACTGCCACGGCCCGAACTGGAGGAGCAGGATGGCCGGCAGGACCTGGGGCGGAACGGGGAACTGAAAAAGCGATTCCATGCCGGCATACAGGTTGTAGGTCCGGCCGGCCGCGGCATGGCCGGCCCCTCCTGTTCCCTGGTCGGTGTAGGTGGTGAGGGGATCCGTCTGGAAGATGGGCAACAGGGAAACCAGGAAAATGCCCACCAGCACCACCAGGGCGGTGACATAAAGCTTGCCCGCCCGCCGTGATGTCAGGTCCACCACCGTGCCGAAGTCGTCCTTGACCCGTGGCCCATAGACCATGCCCACCACCAGTCCGGAGAACAGCACAAACAGCTCCGCGCCCGAGACGAAACCCACCGCTTCCTGGGTCAGGAGCTGGAACAGGGACGTCAGGCCCAGGTGGTTCACCACCACAAAGACGATGGCTGCCCCGCGCAGCAGGTCCACGCGGGAATCCCGGTTTGACGGGTCGTTGTAACCCCAGGCAGCCACGGCGGTCACCCGCCGCGGGACCTGCCACAGGACAACAAGGAGGATGAGCAGGGCCGCGCCCACGCTCCAGGCGGCCACGCCCGTCAGGGTGTTGGCCTGGGCATACTCCTGGCCGGAGACGATTCCATTGACCGGACCCGTGACGAGGCCGGACGCGTCCAGCCGGGCGCGTGCCGCTGCAGCCACGTCGGCGTTTCCCGTGATGGTCCAGTCGATGCTGGCCACGCCGGTGTCCCTGGTGCTGGTCCGTTCGTCCCAGACCACGGCAGCGGTCTTGCCGAACTGCCCGGACGTCGCAGCTTCGAGTGTCTGGTCCCACCAGCCCCGTTTGATGTCGGCCTCCGCGGCGCCGCCGGCAGCGGGGCTGTAGAAGGCCGCGGTCTGCAGGAGGAACGGCTTGTCCCGTTGCTCCACGTAGGTGGCGTAGAAGTCCTCGTTGCCGACTCCGGTCAGCATCCCTGCCAGTTCTCCGGGGGCGGCCACGGTGTTGACGGCGGCCGTGCCGGCGGTGTCGTCATGGTAGGCGGCCAGCCCTACCCATTCCACGGCCTCGTCCCCGGGATAGTAAGGCGCGTAGGCGCCGTCGGCACCGTCCCAGGTGCCATCGCCGTTCGTGTCCAACAGGGCAAAGCCCTCGCTGCCGGCAGCGGGGGCATTGCGGTTCCGGCCAAAGGGGTAGTCCCGCCCCAGGAAGGGTGCCCACACCATCACGGTGCCGGCGTCGTCCGTTTCCTTGAACTCTGCAGCCACTGCCCTAAAGGCGGCCCGGTAGGCTGCCGGCTGTTGCCCCCAGTCAAGCCAGCTCCCGTTCATGTCTGGGGCGAAGCGGACCAGCACCTGGCCCCGGAAGCCTGCCGAAATCCGGGTGATCTCGGCGGCAAATGACTGGGCGGTGGCGTGGTCGATCTGCTGCAGCGGAACTGTGGGTTTGACGGTGAGCATGGCATGGGAGCCCAAGGCCGCAGCCTGGTCCAGGAACTGCCGGATGGCATTGGTTTCCGAGGACCGGAAGGGGATGGAAATGTCATGGCCCACCAGGGCCGGCGTCGCTCCCAGCCGCTCGGCAAAGCTGGCCGCCGAATCCTCGCCCCACTCAAGGACCGCGCCCAGCAGCGGCTTTCCCGGCTCCGGAGCCGTATTGGCGGCGCGGGCAGTCCCGGCGGTTGGCAACATCGCCAGGACAGCCAACAGGACGGTGAGCAGTAGCACGACGGCGGCCCGCAGCCGTGTCTGCTGGGGAGAGCCGGCAAGGCTGGCGTTGCGGGTCGGCGCGGTGGCTGTTGGCATATTGGTGTAATCCCCCAAGAACGGCTGCTTCAAAGACGGTGGCCGGCGCCTCTGCAAACTCTAGCTGCCTCCGCCTTTGGTCCGGTTCAGCCCTGCTTAGTCTCGGGTCCAAGGACCAACAGCGGCACGAGCCTCTGCGCACAGGCGACTCCGACGAGGGTCTGCGGTCCCGCCCCCACCCTGTTGTTCACCCCGGTGTCATCGCACCAGTCCACGCCATAGGGGTGGGCGGTGACCCCGGCTGTCCCGGGTGCCACGCCGGCCGGGACGGTGAACACAAAAGTGAAGCCGCCGTCGTCGGTCATGGGAGCGAGCTCTTCCAGCACGGTGGTGCCGTACGGATCCAGCAATTCCACCTGGACCCGCGCGTCGGCGCCGTAGCGGGCATCGCAGGTGGTGTCCGGGGCGCTGACGGTGACCTGGTCACCCGGTTTCGCGGCGGCAGGCGAGATGGAAAACTCCGGCGGCATGCAGGGCGGCGGCGCGAAAATGTCGCGGCAGCCTGTCGCCCCCACGAGTACCGGCACGGCACACAGCCCCACGGCCAATACACGTGCCCAGGCGCCCGTCAGTGAGTGGCCCCGCATTTTCCCCATGACCCGATTGTCCCGTCAGCGCCGGGGTTACGGAAGCACGGCGGGGTTACGGAACTGCGCGTTGGTTACGGAACATGACGACGGCGGCAGTGCGGCCGGGCGGGCCGGATGTTACGTTTTTGGGGAGTAATGAGAACCGGCGCCAAGCCCTGACTGGCCGGTCGGCAACCCTCCCTTTCGCGGCGGGGTGCCTCAGGTGAATACTCGGCATATCGACCCATTCGAGCTGCAAGCGTGAAAGAAGGAGTTCCGTCGTGTCTGACGCCCCCGCCCCTGAAGAGAAACTGTTGTACCGGCTTGTCACCGGGCCGGATGACAGGTCTTTCTGTGAACGGATTTCCACTGCCCTGGCCGAAGGGTATGTCCTGCACGGCAGCCCGGCCGCGACGTCCAACGGCGGCGTTGTGATTGTTGCCCAGGCACTCATCCTCCCGTCGGCCATCGCCACCGCTGACGCAGCGGTCGCCTCCGCCGTGGAAGACCTCGATTTCGACGGCGAGGGCCACGCGTGAGCTACGCCGGAGACCTCACCCCGCAGGAAGCCTGGGCGAAACTCGAACAAGGCGCCATCCTGGTGGATGTCCGGACCGAGGGCGAATGGGCCCACATCGGCATCCCCGACACCAAGGCCACCGACAACGATCCCCTGTTCATCCCGTGGACGTTCCCCGGCGGCATCCCCAACCCGGCTTTCCTCACCGACCTGACACAACAGGCACCGGAGGATAACAGCACAGAACTGCTGTTCCTCTGCCGCTCGGGCCAGCGTTCCATCGCCGCCGCCGTCGCCGCGACGCAGGCCGGTTTCACTTCCTACAACGTCCTGGAGGGTTTCGAAGGCGAGCCGGACCGGTACGGCGAGCGCACCGTCAACGGCTGGAAGAACCGCGGCCTGCCCACCAACCTGGGAATAGCCAAGTGACCTTCAACGAAGACGCCGCCGGCTGGAGCGCCGAGACGCAGGCGGTCCGTGGCGGGCTGGACCGCACCAACTTCCAGGAAACCACCGAGCCAATCTTCCTGAACTCGGGCTTCGTCTACGAGTCCGCGGCCGCCGCCGAGCGTGCCTTCACCGGCGAGGACGAACGCTTCGTCTACTCCCGGTACGGCAACCCGTCCGTGGCCACGTTCCAGGAACGCCTCCGCCTGCTCGAAGGCACCGAGGCGTGCTTCGCGACGGCGTCGGGCATGTCCGCGGTATTCACCGCCCTGGGTGCGTTGCTGGCGGCCGGGGACCGGGTGGTTGCCGCGCGCTCTCTGTTCGGCTCCTGCTTTGTGATCCTGAACGAAATCCTGCCGCGCTGGGGCGTGGAAACCGTGTTTGTTGACGGCCCGGACCTGGAGCAATGGGCTGCTGCGCTGTCGGAGCCCACCACCGCGGTGTTCTTCGAATCGCCGTCCAACCCGATGCAGGAAATCGTGGACATCGCCGCGGTCAGCGAGCTGGCGCACGCCGCCGGGGCCACCGTCGTCGTGGACAATGTCTTTGCCACTCCGCTGCTGCAGCGCTGCGGCCAACTGGGGGCGGACGTCATTGTGTACTCCGGCACCAAGCACATCGACGGCCAGGGACGCGTCCTGGGCGGCGCCATCCTGGGCACCAAGGAATTCATCGACGGCCCGGTCAAGCAGCTCATGCGGCACACGGGCCCGGCGCTCTCCGCCTTCAACGCCTGGGTGCTGACCAAGGGCCTGGAGACCATGGCGCTGCGCGTGAACCACTCGTCCGCGTCCGCGCTGCGGCTGGCCGAATGGCTCGAACAGCAGCCGGCCGTCAGCTGGGTCAAGTACCCGCTGCTCAAGTCACACCCGCAGTACGAACTCGCCGCCAAGCAGATGAAGGCCGGCGGCACCGTCCTCACGCTGGAACTTGCGACGACGGCTGGCCGCTCGGGCAAGGAAGCCGCCTTTGCGCTGCTGGACGCCTTGCGGATCATCGACATCTCCAACAACCTGGGCGACGCCAAGTCCCTCATCACCCACCCGGCCACCACCACGCACCGCGCCATGGGTCCCGAAGGCCGTGCCGCCATCGGGCTCAGCGACGGCGTGGTGCGGCTGTCCGTGGGCCTGGAGGACGTGGACGACCTCATCGGCGACCTGGAGCAGGCCCTGAAGCACATCTAGTTCCGGCTCGCGCTTAGCTTTGCGCCCGGTCAGGCGCCTGGCTGGCGGAGCTGCCGGGCCGCCGTCTCCCGGACCGCGGCGGTCAGCTGGTTGAGCACCGGCGAGTCGATCTTCCACCGCTGCCAGTTCAACAACACGTCAACGGGATTGGCCGGTGCCAGCTCCACGAGGCCGCCGTTCCGGATGTCGGCCAGGCACTGCTGCTCCGGCAGAAGTCCCCACCCCAGTCCCAGCCGGATGGCTTGGGCGAACTCGGCCGACGACGGCACATAGTGCCGCGGTGCGGTCAGTTCCGCGCCGGTCAGCCTGCGGAAAAACCCGTCCTGCAGGTCATCCTTGCGGTCAAAATCCACCACCGGAGCCAGGCTCCCTGCAACAAGTTCCGGCCCGTCGGGCCACCAGCGCAGGAGGTACCCGGGGCTTGCCACCGCGCGGTACCGCAAGGAACCCAGCGGTTCCACACTGCAGCCCTGGACCGGTTCCGGCGTTGCGGTTACCGCGGCCATCACCGATCCTGTCCGGAGGAGCTGGGTGGAATGCTGCTCATCTTCCCTGCGGAGTTCGAAGCACGCGCCGAGGTCCGGCGGAAGACTTGCCAGCGCCGGCATGAACCAGGTGGAGAGTGAGTCCGCGTTCACCACCAAGGGGATGGGCGCCGTCGGCCGGTCCTGGCTCGCCCCGAGCTCCTGCTGTGCGTCCCATTCGAGCTGCCGGACCTGCCTGGCGAACCGCAGGATGGCTTCCCCGGCTGTTGTGGGCCGGACGGGGTTGGTGCGCTGCAGCAGGATCTGGCCGGCCGCGTCCTCCATCGCCTTCAGCCGCTGGGAAATGGCCGACGGCGTGACGTACAGGCTCCGCGCCGCCGCCTCAAGGGTCCCCTCGTCCACGACTGCCGCGAAGGTCCGGAGCTGCTCAAACTGGAACATCTTCATTAGCTTTCCTTAATATAGCTAAGAATATTTAGCTGGAGTTATCCTAGTCCGGTCCGTACGTTGGAGGATATGAATCTGACTGCATTTCTAGGCCCCGCCGCGCTGGGTTTCGGCACGGGCCTCGCCTTGATCGTGGCCATCGGCAGCCAGAACGCTTTTGTGCTCCGGCAGGGCATCCGCGGCGAGCATGTGGCCGCCGTCGTCCTGGTCTGCAGTGTCTCCGATGCGCTGCTCATCGCTGCGGGCATCGCCGGAGTGGGGGCGCTGCTCCAGTCGAGCCCCGTGATCGTGGACGTGGTCCGGTTTGCCGGAGCCGCCTTCCTGTTGGGCTACGGCGTCATGGCGGCGCGCCGGGCGATTCGTCCGGGGGCGTTGACGGCATCGGGGCGACAGCCCGCCGTCGGCATCGGCGCCGCCCTTAGCACGGTGCTGGCTTTGACCTGGCTCAATCCGCACGTCTACCTGGACACCGTGCTGCTGCTCGGATCCGTGGCCAACCAGCAGGCGCAGGATTTGCGGTGGTGGTTCGGGGGCGGAGCTATCGCCGCCAGCATTGCCTGGTTCAGCGCGCTGGGTTTCGGGGCGCGGGCCCTGCGGCCCTTCTTTGCGCGGCCCTCGTCGTGGCGCATCCTGGACGGGCTCGTCGCCGCTGTCATGCTCACGCTGGGGATACGCCTGGCGATCGGTGCGTGACGTCGTTGTTCTTGGCGCGAACGGACACTTGGTGCCCTCACACACCTGTGACTTCAGGGGCGGATCTGGCCGTTCCGATCACTGCCGTTGACCTCGGCGGCGGTGCGGCGTAACTTCATGGTCACCACCGCGATGTTGCTGGGCCAAAGCATCCGCCGGACCGAGAGCCAGCCATGAACGCAAACCAGCCGCTGCAGGGCACCAAGCCATATCAAAAAGCGGGAGCCGTCATCGTCGCGGCGGGCACTTGCTGGGGACTGGGAATCTCGTTCGTAGGGAACGTGCACGTCACCCGGGACCCGGCCGCCAGGCTGGCCATGCTGGAGCGCCACCGGGGACTCTGGGTTGCCGGCCAATTCCTGGCAGCCGCCGGGACCATGGCCGTTCCCGTCGGATTTGCCCGGTTCGCCCAATCCGTCCACTCCGGCCCGGCTAACGGCCCCGCCAAGACCCTGGCCGCCGCCGCAGCAGCCGCCCTGCTCGCCGGCGCGCCCTTGTTTGTGGCGGCCCTTGCGAACCGCGCCTCGGACCTGGAGAGGTTCGCCTACCGGCGGGGATCAAACTGGCCGTTCCTGACATACTCAGGGCTGCATATCGGCGGCCTCGCGGCCCTGGGGGCGGGGCTCCTGCTCCAGCCGCTGAAACCCTGGACCGGCATCACAGCGGCCGCCAGCGCACCGGTCTTCGCTGCGATCCTGGCCGGCACCAAGGACATTCCGCCGTTCGTTTTCTACCTGGTGGAAACCGCGGTGGGTGTCCAACTGATGCGCTACAAGGAACCAGAGACTCGCGCGAACTGGCAGATAACGGCCCCAAAACTCGAAAAATAGGGCATTGTCTGCACGTTCGCGCCAAGGTTCTGCGTGCGAAGGTCGAGGGAGTCAGGACTGGCGCACGCGCAGCAACTCCGGGACTTCCTCCGCCTCCAGCAGCCCGGAGGTGCCACGCATGGTGACACCCACGGCGTGGGCAACCACGGCCCCCAGCCCGCCGTCGTCGGGCGCTGATTCTTCCATCACCGCGTCCCGGACCCTGCGCTGTTCGGTGGAGCCGGTGCCGCGGGCAATGATGTCCTCAACGCCTTGCCGTGCCAGGGAAAGTTCGTCCTGCTCGGCGAGGACCGGCGCCAGATAATCCACCAAAGACCGGACGACGTCGACGGCGGGCGCCGGCCTGAACGTGCCAAAATCCAGCAGCTCGCCGACCAGGCCACTGCTGCTCGCCTGCCACGCCGCCATCCGCAGCAGCACCGTGGGCACCGGGGCCGGTTCCACGCCGTCGCGCCATTCGCGGCTGGCCGACTCCACCAGGGCCCGGACCAGGACGGCAATGAGGGCTGCGTCCTCGGCGCGGAGGCAGACATCGGCAACGCGGACCTCAACGGTGGGGTGGTTCCGGGACAGGCGGGCATCAAAGTAGATCATGCCTTCATCCAGAAGCACGCCACTGTCCAGCAGGCGCGTTACCACCCTCCGATAGGCGGAGTAGGTGCTGAAAATGGCCGAGGGCCCGGACATGGGCCACCGATTCCAGGCTTGGGTGCGGTAGCTCTCGAATCCCGTGGGCATCCCGTTCCAGAACGGAGAATTCGCGCTCAGTGCCGTGAGTACTGCCAGCTTGTCCCGGATCCTGTCCAGCACAGCCACGCCCTCGTCCTTGGATTCGATGAACGTGTGCACGTGGAAGCCGCAGGTCAGCTGCTCCTGCGCGGTCAGGCCGAAGCGTTCGAGCATCCGGGCATAGCGGGCGTCGGGGGTGGTGTGGCTCGCAAGGCCAAACGGGGACGTGGCCAACGCGGCGACCCTGGCACCGTTCTTGATGGCCGCCTGGTCCGCCAGCAGCCGGCCGGCCCGGATCTGCTGCAGCAGTTCTGCATACTCGAGGCAGGGCCGGGTCTGGGTCTCGATCTGCTCAAGCTTCAGCTCGGCAGTCAGGCCGGTCCCGTCGTCGTGGACGGTTTTTTCCTTGGCTGCCAGCGCAAAGGGACGTTCCGGGGCGTCGTCGGCGGCCATCCGGCGGCCGGACAGCATCGCATCCGCGAGGGCAAGCGGCTCCCCCGTGTCCGGATCAACGATCAGGAGCTCTTCCTCGACGCCGAATGTACGCATGCTTATATTGTGCTGCAACGGGCAAGGACCTGGCAGTCCGCAGGGCCGGCGGATTCTGCCGTGCGCTAGTCCTGGAAGTACTCCACCTTGGCGCCGATGGTGTTGAGCCGTTCCGCCAGGTCCTCGTAGCCGCGCTCGATCACGTAGATGTTCCGCAGCTCCGAGACTCCCCGCGCCGCAAGCATGGCCAGCAGCAGGCAGGCGGCGGGGCGGAGCGCCGGCGGGCAGCCCACCTCGGCGGCCCGCCACTTTGTGGGGCCGTTGACGTAGATCCGGTGCGGGTCCAACAGCTGCACCTGGGCGCCGAGCCGGTTGAGTTCTGTGAGGTAGATGGCCCGGTTCTCGTAGACCCAGTCGTGGATCATGGTCTGGCCATGGGCGTTGGCCGCAATGACCGCGAAGAACGGCAGGTTGTCGATGTTCAGGCCGGGGAACGGCATGGGGTGGATCTTGTCCTCCGGGGCCCGCAGTTCGGACGGCTTGGTGGTCACATCCACCAGCCGTGTGCGGCCGTTGCGCGCCACGTACTCGCCGGAAATCTCCAGTTGCTGGCCCATCTGCTCCAGCGTGGCCAGCTCGATCTCCATGAACTCGATGGGGACGCGGCGGATAGTCACCTCTGAGTTGGTGACGATGCCGGCGGTGATGAGGCTCATGGCCTCAATGGGGTCCTCGGACGGGAAATATTCAATGTCGACGTCGATGAGCGGCAGCCCGGTGATCTTCAGCGTCGTGGTGCCCACGCCGTCGATCTTCACGCCCAGCATCTCAAGGTAAAAGCAGAGGTCCTGGACCATGTAGTTGGGGCTGGCGTTGCGGATGACTGTGGTGCCGCGGCGGTGCGCCGCTGCCATGATCGCATTCTCGGTGACGGTGTCCCCGCGCTCCGTCAGCACAAAGGAGCGGTCGTGAGTGTCCGGCGGCGGAGCCTGCACGGCATAGAAACCGGCAGTGGCTTCAACGGAGAGACCGAACTGACGCAAGGCCTGCATGTGCGGCTCAACGGTGCGCGTGCCCAGGTCGCACCCGCCGGCATATGGCAGGCGGTATTCCGCGGATTCGTCCAGGAGCGGGCCCAGGAGCATGATCACGCTGCGCGTGCGGCGCGCGGCGTCCACATCCATGGCCTCAAGGTCCAGGACGGCGGGGCGACGGAGCTGGAGGTCTGTGTCGTTGAGCCACGTGCATTCGACGCCGATGCTGGTCAGGACCTCCACAATCCGGTTGACCTCTTCGATCCGGGCGAGGCGGCGCAGGACGGTGGTGCCGCGGTTGATCAGGCTGGCGCACAGCAGCCCCACACCGGCGTTTTTGCTGCTGTTCACATCCACTGCCCCGGACAGCGTGCGGCCGCCTTCAATCCGCAGGTGCGTCATCTGTGGTTTGCCCACTTTGACGATGCTGCGGTCGAGAATCATTTCAAGCCGCTGGATCATCTTCAGGCTCAGGTTCTGTTTGCCCTGCTCCATCCGTGCGACGGCGCTTTGGCTGGTTCCCAGCGCGCCGGCGAGTTGGCCTTGGGTCCAGCCCTTCTCGGTCCTGGCGTCCCTGAGTGTGGCGGCGATATGCTCGGCGGTTTCCTGAATCATAGCTAAAAAATATCACAAGTGAGCTATCGGGTGGTGTTTTTAAGTTCTATGCGCGGCGTGGCGGCCAAAATACCCGCCTCATGCGATATCCAACACAGCGCGCATTGAGGCCCTACGTCACCCGCCAGTACCCCAATGCGTTGATTTGCTGCTTGTCCACGCCAAGAACCTTGCGCAGGTGCCTGACGATAGCCCGCGTGCTGGATGCCTCGCAGGCCACCCAGAAGTAGTCCTCGCCTACCGCAACGGCGTCCCGTGTCAGCGCGTCACACACCTCATCCACCAGCGCAGCGCCGTCGCGCTTGCGCGGAATCCAGCTGACGACGTCGGACTCTCCGGTGCGCAGCTCCAGCGACGGATCGGCGTCGTGCTGGTATTCAAGCCAGGCGGTCACCGGCGTGGCGCGCCCCGCAGCGGCGTCCACCACCTGCAGCTCGTCCAGCAGCGAGTTGATGGCCGGCACGGATGCCGGATCGCCCACAATCCACACACGGCGCGGAAGGGGTTTCGGGAAGTCGAAGGCACTGCCCTGGACCGTGGCTTCGATGGTGTCGCCGGGCTGCGCGCCGCGGGCCCAGTTGGCGGCGACGCCGTCGTGCATGGCGAAGTCCATGCTGAACGTGCCGGCCGCGGGGTCCGGATCAACCAGCGTGTAGGCGCGCTGGTGCCCCTTGCCGGCGTCGTTGAACCATAGCCGGATCCACATGGTGGGGTGCAGGCCAGAACGCTCCAGCAGGCCGCCATCGCGCACATGCACCCGAAGGAAGTCCGGCGTGATCTCCTCACGCCCGGTGACTTCCAGCCTGAAGTCCTTGGCGCCCATGACTTTGAGGACAATGCCTTCCCAACTGCGCTTCAAGCAACACTCCTTCACGTACCGGCCCGATTTTGCGATCGGGGCTACGGCCACCTATCTTGACTAAAGTTAGCCTAACCTAAGCTCGAGAGCCTCCCCTGACTATGACGCCTGCCCCGACACAGAATTCCGCCCCTGCAGGCGGCACCGGAACCTACCGCGACCCGTGGGGAATCCCGCATTTGTGGGCGGACTCCGCTGACCAGCTCGCGCACCTGCAGGGCAAGAACGCAGCGACAGACCGCTCGTGGCAGATCGAGCTCGAACGCTGGCGATCCGAGGGCCGGACCGCCGAGATGCTGGGTTCCGACGGCCTGCACTGGGACCGTTTTGCCCGCCAGGCCAGGCTGGATGACACGGCACGCCGCTGCTTCGGAAGGCTCGACGCCGGCACCCGGCGCTGGTGCCAAAGTTACGTGGCCGGGATCAATGAGGCCCTCGCGGACGGGTTGCGTGGCGGACCGGAATTCGAGGAATCCGGTAGCTCGCCCGCGCCGTGGAACCCATGGACGCCCCTGGGCGTGTTCCTGGTCCAGCACATCCTGTTTTCGACTTTCCCCAACAAACTTTTCCGCGCCCACGTCGCCCGGACGCTGGGGCCCGATGCTGTGGGCCTGTTCAGCATCGAGGCTCCGGCCTGGTCCGGCAGCAACGCCTGGGCCGTGAATGGCTCTGCGACGGCGAGCGGCCAGCCACTCATCGCCGGCGACCCTCACCGCCTCCTCGAGCTGCCCGGCGTGTACCAGCAGGTCCGGCTCGCGTGCCCGGAGTTCGACGCCGTCGGATTCGCCTTCCCGGGAGTTCCCGGACTGCCGCACTTCGGCCACACGGGGCATACCGCATGGTCCATCACCAACGCCATGGCCGACTACCAGGACCTTTTCGAGGAGGAACTGCGCCGCGACCAGACGGACTCCGCTTCGAGCCCCGACCCGGCAGTGGCCAAACCAGGCACCGACCCGGCAGAGGCCAACCCGCGCGGCATTCAGGCGCGCGGCATTCAGGCGCGCGGTCCGCTCGGCTGGGAACCCGCCGTCGTCGAACGCGAAACGATCCTCATCCGCGGCGGCGCGTCCGAGGAGGTGGAACTCATCGAGACCGCCCGCGGACCGGTGATCGCGGAAGGGCACGACGGCGGCGCCCTGAGTTTGCGGTTCCCGGCGCGGGTTGAGGGACGGCTGGGTTTCGAGGCCCTCCTGCCGCTACTGCGGAGCCGCTCCGTTGCGGAGGTGGAGGCGGCGCTGCAACGGTGGGTGGAGCCGGTCAACAGCGTGATGGCAGCGGACTCCGAGGGCAGGGTGAGGCATTTCCTCGCCGGACTGGTCCCGCAGCGGAACCACAACAATCGCCGGGTTCCCGTGGCGGCCACCTTGACGAAACATGCCTGGAGCGGCATATATGTGCCGCTCCCGGGCACGGCCGTTCCACGTTTTGCGGTCAGCGCGAACGACCGCGAGGCCAGTGGCGGCGATGCCGTGGGCATGGAATTCGCCCCGGCCCACCGCGCCCGGCGGATCCGCGAGCTGCTGGAGGCCAAGGGCGCCGCGGCCTTCACCGTTGATGACATGCAGGCGATCCACTCGGACACATTGCTGGGTCCCTGGCCGCAGTACCGCCGGCTGATTGAAGATCTCGACGCCGGCGCACTGACCGACGCGGCCGCCATCCTCCGTTCCCGGCTGCTGGATTGGGACGGCCACATGGATGCCCGCAGCAAGGACGCGGCGGCCTTCGCCACCTGGCGTGGCCTCTTGGTCCGGCGGATAGCCGCGCACCCGTCGCTGGCACCGCTGGCGGCGCCGACCGGATACTCGCCGTTGTTTGGGCCCTGGTTGTCGGTGGCTTCGCGGGTGGGCTTCGCCCTGGAAACACTGCTGCTTCGAGGCACCGAACTAGGCATCGTCCCCGCCGTCGAAGCAGCCGCAGCGATGGAAGAGGCAGCTCAACAGGAAGCGGCCGGTCTTCCCGGCCAACTGTGGGGTGAGCGCCACCGGCTCTTGGCCGTTCACGAACTCCCGGGGAGCCTGGCCAAGGCCGCGCCCACAGCTCCGCTCTCAGGTGACACCGGCTGCGTCCTCAGCACCGAAAGCCTTCCCGGCATCGAGGACCGAAGTTTCCGTGGACCTGTCGCTCGATACGTCTGGGATCTCTCGGACCGGGAGCAGAGCCGGTGGATTGTCCCGTTCGGCGCCGCGGGGAACCCAGCCGGCCCGCACTTTTCGGACCAGCTGCCGCTCTGGGCCGCCGGGGAACTGATCCCGGTGGTCACGGACTGGGCGGGGCTGACCCTCGACCCCGGGCACCCCGGCTTCCAGCCCACATCAGACACGCCAGTACATCACCAGCCCACAAAGGAAACCATGACCACCACCATCCGGGATTACTCCCTGCGGACCACGATCTACACCGAAGAGCTCCCGGGCTGGGGCAGTTTGCGGATCGTCCCGCTCGTGCCTGCGGAAGACCTTGGCCTGATCTACCAGTGGGTCACCCAGCCGCGCGCCAGGTTCTGGGGCATGACTGAGCACACGCGCGAAGACGTGCTCGGAATCTATGAGTTCCTGGACTCGCTGGAGACCCACCACGCCTTCCTGGTGGCGCTCGACGGCGAGCCCATGGCGCTATTCCAGACCTACGAGCCGCTCCACGATCCCGTCGGCGAGGCCTACCCTGCCCGCGCGGAGGACATCGGGATGCACCTGTTGCTGGCTCCGGCCACCCGGCCCGTGCCGCACTTCACGCCTCGGCTCGCCACATCCCTGATCCGGTACATGTTCTCGGTGCCGGGAAAGGACAGGATCGTGGTGGAGCCGGATGCCCGCAACACCAAAGCCCTGCGCCGGCTCGACGCGACGTGCTTCGAGCTGGGACCCGTCATTCAGCTGGCGGAAAAGGAGGCCCAGCTGGCGTTCCTGACGCGTGCGGGCTTCGACCGGTCCGCACCGCTGCGGGCCCGCTGACCACGCCCGCAGCGCCGCCGAGCACGCCGGCAGCGCCGCCGCACACAGCGCCGGCCCCGCAGAGCACTGCAGCTACCGCCAGACGAAGTTCCAGGTCCCCATCCCGGCCGCGGCAACCACTGCGGCCGCCGCGATCAGCCCGCCGCCCACCAGCACCCAGGCGTCCAGCGTCGAATATGTGGATTCCCGGGCCCACGTCCGCTGCGCGGTGCCAAACCCGCGCGCTTCCATGGTGATGGCCAGCCGGGACGCCCGGCGGATGGCCTGGACCAGGAGCCCAAAGCTCTGCCCGAGGGTGGCGCGCAGCCGTTGCACCGGGCTGCCCTGCGAGCCCACCCCGCGGGCGCGCCGCGCCATGCCGATGGTCTGCCATTCCTCGGCCATCAGTCCCACCAGCCGCATCGCGGCCAGCGTGCCGAGGACAAACCGGTGCGGCAGCCGGGCCTTCTGGGCTAGCGCGTCGGCGAGGTCTGTGGGGTCTGTGCAGGTCATAAGCAGGATCGCCGGCAGTGCTATCGCAAGGCCGCGGAGCATAAAACCGATGCCCAGCTGCAGGGAACCTTCGCTGATGGACCAGATCCCGACGTCGAGCAGTACAGCGCCGCTGTCCGCCGCGACGATCGCCGTGCTCCAGCCGCCCAAGGCGGCCGCGATCATAAGCGGCCAGCCGCGCTGCCACAGCAGGCGCACGGTGAGGCCGGCCAGCGGAAAGAGCGCCAGCTCAGCCACAAGCGCCACCGAGGCTGACACCCAGTCGATGGAGAGCGCCAGCACCAGGGTGATGAGGAAAACGACGGCGAACTTGGCCAACGGGTTGGCGCGCGTCAGCAGCGCCTGATTGCCGCGGAGGGTCAGGGCATCCCTCATGCCGCACCTGCTTCCTGGCGGGCGCCGCCGCGTGCGGCCGGGCCGAGCCGCAGTTCGGCCCCGCCCAGGACGGCACTGAATTCCTGGTCGTGGGTGACGGAAACCACGGAGGTCCCGGCGTCGAGCAGTTCGGAGAGGAACGATGCGAGCTCGGCCCAGGTGTTGGCGTCCTGGCCGAAGGTCGGCTCGTCGAGCACCAGCACACGCGGGTGCGCTGCCAGGACGGTGGCCACCGACAGGCGCCGCTTTTCGCCGCCGGACAGTGTGTAGGGATTGGCGTCCACCAGATGGGTCAGGCGCAGCCGTTCCAGCAGCTCATCAACCCGCTCCTCGCCATGGCCCAGGTGCCGCGGGCCGAACATCAGTTCGTCCAGCACTCGGCCGGTAACAAACTGGTGCTCGGGTTCCTGGAAGACGGTTCCGATGCGGGAAACCAGCTGGTTGGCTTTCCATTTGAAGGGGTCGATCCCTGCCCCCTCGGAAAGCTCGACGGCGGCAGACACCTTTCCCGCCACCGGCGCCAGCAGTCCGGCGAGGGTCAGCGCAAACGTTGACTTGCCGGCGCCGTTGGGCCCCGTGACGGTGAGTGCGTGGCCGGCACGGACCTGCGCCGTGATGCCCTGCTGCACCGGGACAGGGGGGATGGTCCGGAAGCCGCGGCGCCGCGGACGCTCCCGGGAGACGGAAAGGTCCTCGGCGGCCAGCAGCAAGTCACCGGAACCTGCGGACGCGCGGCGGCGGGTTGCCGGAACATACCCCGGCACCCAGACGCCCGCGCCGATCAGCATGTCCCGTGCCTCCGCCAGCACCTGGTCCGGCGGCCCGTCCAGCAGGACAGCCGACGAAGCGGTGGAAGTTCCAGCGGAGCCCGCTGCGGAGCCGGGCTGGAGCACCACGATCCGGTCCACCAGGTCCTTCCAGACCGACACGCGGTGCTCCACCACCACCAGTGTGGCGCCGGTTTTGTCCAGGCAGCGGCCCACGGCATCGCGGACTTCCAGCACGCCGGCGGGATCCAGGTTCGCCGTGGGCTCGTCCAGCAGGATCAGCCCGGGCCGCATCGCGAGGATCCCGGCCAGCGCCAGGCGCTGCTTCTGTCCGCCGGACAGGGCCGACGTCGGGTGGTCCAGCGAGAGCCCGGCGGCACCGGTCCCGCCGTCGGCGCCCAAACCGGCTCCACCGTCGGCTTTGAAATCGGCTCCGCCACCGGCATTAAAACCAGCTCCGCCACCGGCGTTCAAACCTGCCCCGGCACTTCGCAGCCCGACGTCGTCGAGCGCTTCATGGACGCGCCGCCAGATCTCATCCCGAGGCACGGCTAGATTCTCGGCGCCGAAGGCGACGTCGTCACCCAGGCGCGACAGAACCACCTGCGTTTCCGGATCCTGCTGCATGAGCCCCGAGCGGCCGCGCTGCCCTCGGGGCACCACCCCGTCGATCAGCAGCGAACCGGTTTCGTCGGCGTCGTCCCCTTCATCCCCCAGCACCCCGGCGAGCGCGTGCAGCAGCGTTGACTTGCCCGCGCCTGACGGGCCCAGCAACAGCACCCGCTCGCCGGGAGCGATGTCGAGGTCGAGCCTGTGGACGGCGGGGGTGGACCGTCCGGCATGCCGCCAGCCCCAGCCACGGGCGGACACCGCGGCGGGGCGCACTCCGGAAGTGCCGGCGTCGGAAGCGGTCATCAGTTGAAGACTGGCTCCGACGCTGCCTTCCGGGACGCGAACGAGCTCAGCACACCGGTCTTGGCCAGGCCGCGGGTGGCGATCCAGGACAAGCCGCCAGCGATCACTGCGCCGGAGAGGGTGCAGAACACGATGTACGCGAGCTTGTCGGCGGGCTCGTAGGCGATGTTCCAGCCCCACGGCAGGAACGAATCATTGAGGCCGCAGAACAGGCCCGCCCCGGCACCGGCCAGCAGCGCGGCGATGAGGTTGTACTTCTGGTGGAGGAAGGATTTGAACCGGAAGTTGCCGTACACCAGCAGGAAGAACACCAGTTCGGCGCCCAGGCCCTGCAGGATTCCGGAGATCAGCACCGTGGCGCCGTACTGCGAACCCATGATGAGTTCGCCTGTGGCGGCCACCGCTTCGCAGAAGAGCGCCGCACCGGGTTTGCGGATGATGAGCATGCCCAGCACCGCCGGGATCATCCAGCCGCCGGCGAGCAGGCCTGTCAGTGGGGGGTAAACGGCGTTCATGGGGGCGGAAACTATGCCGGCGCCCTGGGACCAGGCCCAGAAGATCACGCCGCCGGTGATGGCAATGAGCGCCGCCACCACGATGTCCACAACACGCCAGGTATTGCCGGTCTTTTTGATTGCTGCAGTTGTCATTCGGTCCTCCTGAGGAACAGGAGGGGAAAGTGCCCCGGCGTGCGGCGCTGCCGCCGTTTGCCGGACACTTCGAGAACTCGACTCCCTTGCGCCGGTACTAACCGGATCAGGTTCGAGGGTCTGCGGCTGTCCGCACTCTCAGCGCCCACCTGCGGTTCCCTGGCAAAGCCAGTGACGTCCGACGGCGGCGCTCCCCTGTCGTAATAAATCTGCCCTGATGGGCGTGGTCAAGTTTACACCGCGGGAGGGGTAGATTGTGGGCCATGACTGCCAATAACCCGACTGTGACTGCGTTCAATCCCGATGCGACGGTGCCTCAGCCGGCGGGGCTCCTGGAGGCCCTGATTTCCCGCATCGAGGGCGAGATCCGCGAGCTGCAGTTTCCCCATTTCACCCGGGATGATTCCCTCAACCTGGGGCTGCTGCTGGTGGAGCTCGGCAAATCGCGCCGGCTGCCCATCGCGATCGACATCACCAAGGGCGAGCAGGTCCTTTTCCATGTGGCCCTGGACGGCGCCACCACCGACAACGAGCACTGGATCCGGGCCAAGCAGCGCACCGCCGCCAGGTACGAGATCCCGTCGCTGCTGGTGGGCCTCCGCGGCAGGCTGCACGGCGGCCGGATCGAGGACCACGGCTGGTACGACGAAACCGTCTACGCGGCCCACGGCGGCTGCTTCCCGGTCTACGTCGCCGGCGTGGGCGCCGTGGCCACGGTGACGGTCTCGGGCCTGCCCCAGATGCAGGACCACGATCTTGTGGTGGAAGCCCTGCGGGAGATTCTGGAGTCCATGCAGCCGGGTTAGGCTAAAGACAGTCCCGGATCCGCTCACAAGGAGTTCTACGAATGAACCTGTTCATCAAGCTGCTCGGCACGGCTATCAGCCTCGGCGCCGGATTCGTCGGCACCAAGGTGGTCAATACCGTGTGGGAAAAGTCCACCGGCCGGAAGCCCCCCACCGGCAAGGACGAAGACACTCCCACCACCCTGCGCTCGGCGCTGACGTTCGCGCTCATTTCCGCCTCGGTCAGCACCATCATCCAGGTGCTTGCCAACCGCGGCACGCAGCGGGCCATCACCCGCTTTGCCAAGTCCCAGGACATCGTCTAACCCTGGCAACGCCTAACTCTGGCGCGCAGGCCGGCGGCTGACGCTCAGTCCCGCCGGCCGCCGTCGGACGCTTCATCCTTGGATGACTCATCCCGTGCCGATTGGGCCGCCTTCTGGACCACGGCTTCGAGTTCATCGGAGCTGAGGAGCTCGCGGTGCAGGTGTTTGGTGCGGTAACCGGCGCGGCCCACCATATGGGCCGAAACCGGCACCGTCAGCAGCTGGAAAATCCAGGCCACCAGCAGCACTGGCCACACCCACCAGGTGCGCAGCTGCAGGCCGATGGCCGCCAGGAGCAGGAACAGCCCCAGCACCTGGGGCTTGGTGGCCGCGTGCATGCGGCTCAGCAGGTCCGGGAAACGGAGCAGCCCCACGGCGGCGGCGAGCGACATGAAGGCGCCCAGCACCAGGAACACCGCGGACACGGTATCGATGACGTTATCAACCACGCTGACCTCAGGATTCATTGGCTTGCTCCCGCCGGTCGGCCACGAAGCGCGCAACCGTCACTGACCCGATGAAGCCGACGATGGACAGCGCCACGAGCAGCATCAGGTTGTTCAGGTGCCGGTTGACGGCCATGTCGATGCACAGGCCCGCGCCGAGGATTGCGAGCAGGACGTCGGATGCCAGCACCCTGTCCAGCAGCGACGGGCCGCGGGAGATCCTGATGATGGCTCCTGCCGCCGCCAGCGAAAGAATGACTGCCGTGACAGCCAGGACGGTCTGCATCATGCTGCGGTCTCCTGCCGGATTGCTTCGAGTTCTTCGCGGGTGCCCATGATCCTGATCAGGCCCGCTTCGATGGAGCGGACCTCCTTGCGAAGGCTCTCCACCTCTTCCGGGCTGCTGACGTTGAGCGCGTGGAGGTACAGGGTGGAGGTTGACCGGTCCACCTCCACCACCAGGGAGCCCGGGATCAGCGAAATCACGTGCCCGGTGGCGGTGACCATCAGGTCCTGGTGGCTCCGTAACGGCACCGCGACGACGGCGTTGACCACCCGCGGGCCACGGACAGCCGCCAGATACATGACCTCAACGCTTGCCGCCGCCACCCTGCCTAGGAAACGCAGGACAAAAGGCCCGGCGTGAAGAATATTGAAGCGGCCGCTGAGCTCTACCTGCGGCAGGTAGAACATCCGGGCCACGAGCACGGCCAGCAACGCGCCGAAGAGCAGGTTGCCGGGACTGAAGTCCTGCCACAGGGCTGCCCAGACAATCACCAGCCATACCAGCAGGGGCAGTTCCTGGCGCAGGGAGATCCGGTGGCGGCTCATTTGCCCCCTCCGTTTTTCAGTGCCAGCGCGGGAACTTGTGTGTCCTCACCCAGCACGGCCTGGATGTAGGCGGACCGGTCCAGCATCTCGTGGGCGGCCTGGTCCGAGACTGTGAACAGCGGGCCTGCGAAAACCGTGAGTGAGACGCCCAGGACCACCAGGCCCAGGGTTGAGCCCACCATGGTGCGGGGCAGCAAGATGACGTTTTTGCGGCCAGCCCGGCTGCCGGTGTCCGAATCCTCGGGCTCAGCCAGCAGGACGGGGTCCGGGTGTTCGGCATCCGAGGGCTTGCGCCAGAACGCGCGGTTCCAGACCCGCGCGACAGCCAGCAGGGTCAGGAGGCTGGTGACCACACCGCCGATCACCAGGGCGTAGGCAAGTGGCGTGCCCAGTGCGATGCCTGCCTGGATGAGCCCCACCTTCCCCAGGAACCCGGAGAACGGCGGGATCCCGGCCAGGTTCATGGCGGGGATAAAGAAGAGCAGCGCCAAGATGGGCGACAGCTTGGCAAGGCCTGCCAGCCGGTCCACGGAGGAGCTGCCGCCGCGGCGTTCGATCAGGCCTGTGACCAGGAAGAGGCTGGTCTGGATGGTGATGTGGTGGGCAACGTAGAACACGGCGGCGCCCAGCCCTGCCACCGAGGACATCGCCAGGCCGAACACCATGTAGCCGATGTGGCTGACCAGGGTGAAGGACAACAAACGTTTAATGTCGCTCTGGGCCAAGGCGCCAAGGATTCCCACCACCATGGTCAGCAGCGCCGCCACCATCAGCGGAGTGTTCAGGCTGTCGCCGGGGAAGAGCAGGGTTTCCGTGCGCACCATCGCGTAGACGCCCACTTTCGTCAGCAGGCCGGCGAACACGGCCGTGACCGGCGCGGGCGCCGTGGGGTAGGAGTCAGGCAGCCAGAACGAGAGCGGGAACACGGCCGCCTTGATGCCGAAGGCCACCAGGAGCATAACGTGCAGCAGGGTCTGGGTGCCCTCGTCCAGGTCCGCGAGTTTGATGGCGAGGTCGGCCATGTTCACGGTTCCGGTGGCGCCGTAGACCATGGCGATGGAGATCAGGAACAGCACCGAGGACACCACGGACACCACCACGTAGGTGACGCCGGCGCGGATGCGGGGGCCGGTTCCGCCCAGCGTCATCAGCACATAGCTTGCCGTCAGCAGGATCTCGAAGCCGACGTACAGGTTGAACAGGTCCCCGGACAGGAAGGCGTTGGACACCCCGGCCACCAGGATCAGGTAGGTGGGGTGGAAGATCGACACCGGCGCGTCCTGGTCGCCGTCGGCCATGCCCTGCCCGGTGGCGTAGACCAGCACGGCGAGGCTGACAGCGGAGGACACCACAAGCATGAGGGACGAGAACTGGTCCACCACCATCGTGATGCCCCACGGCGGCAGCCAGCCGCCGATGTGTACCGCGGCGGTTCCGCCGTCCCACACAGATGCCAGCAGCAGGCACTCCAGCAGAAGCGTCACCGACAGCACGCCGATGCTCACTGTGCGCTGGGCGCGGGAGTGCCGGATCAGCAGGAAGGTGAGGGCGGCACCGAGGATGGGAAGTACGACGGCGAGCGGGGCAAAGCTTGCGATGTTCACTTCACACCTCCTTCGGGACCAGGGGTTACGTTCTGCGAGCCGGGTTGTTCTTCAGCGGCGGCGTCCGCGGCAGGAATCGTCTTAGCGCCGACGGTGATGGAACCCCCGGCCGCTTCCGGACGGTCACCGGCAGTGGCGTGGTCCGAGACGGCGCTCCCGTCGCTGCCCAGCATGGTCAGGGGAAACTCGGAAGTCTCGGCCGGAATCGGGGCGTCGTCCTCGGCGTCGAAGCGGGGCGTCTCGGCGACGCGGAGGTCCTCGACGTCGTCCTGGATCTCATCCTGGCGGGCCAGGACCCACGTGCGGTAGATGATGCCGAGCATAAAGGCCGTCACGGCGAAGGAGATCACGATCGATGTGAGGATCAGGGCCTGTGGAAGGGGGTCCGCATACTCCTGGGCACCGGTGTCCTTGTTGTACAGGGGTGCCAGGCCGGCATAGCCGCCGGTGGCCAAGAGCAGCAGGTTGGTGGCATTGGCCAGCAGCATCAGTCCGAGCAGCACCCGGGTGAGGCTGCGTTCCAGGATCAGGTAGATGCCGCACGCATACAGGGCACCCATCACGGTCAGCAGGGTCAGGTTGACGCTCATCCTTGGCCCTTCGCGGTGGTTTCGGCGGGGATGCCCACGGGTTCCTGCACCAGGGCGGTCGCATCGGCGTCGTCGTCTGGTGACTCCTCGGCAGGCGCAGTTCGCTGCTCTTCGAAGTGTTCGTCGATCTCGGAGCCCAGGCTGCGCAGCACGTCCAGCACCAGGCCGATCACCACGATGTACACGCCGATGTCGAAGATGGTGGATGTGACGAACTTGATGTCTCCGAACACCGGAAGCCAGAGTTCAATGATGGCGGTCTGGAATACCTGGCCGCCCAGCAGCAGCGGCACTACCCCGGACGCCGCCGCGGTGGCGAGCCCGATCCCCAGCAGCGTTCCGGCGCCCACGGGTGTGGCCTCGCGGAGTTCGAACCGGCCGCCGGCCAAGTAGCGGATGGCCAGGGCAAGTCCGGCTGTCAGGCCGCCGGCGAAGCCGCCGCCGGGCAAGTTGTGGCCGGCCAGGAGGAGGTAAAGCGAGAAGATGATCAGGGAGTGGAAAATCAGCCGCGTGACCACTTCAAAGATGATAGAGCGCCGTTCCGGTGCCAGGGTGCGCCCCGCAACGATCCAGGCGTCCCGGGCCGAGGCGGCGAATTTCCGGCTGATGGCCAGCGCGGCAGCCTCCCGCGACCCAGGATCCACCGCCGTCTGGCGGCCTACACTTCCCTCGGCAACCGGTTCGGAGACCCGGCTCCGGTCGCCGCGGCCACGGACGAAGATGAGGCTGGCAACACCTGTGGCGGCCAGGGCGAGGACGGATATTTCTCCGAAGGTGTCCCAGGCACGAATGTCCACCAGGGTCACGTTGACGATGTTCAGCCCGCCGCCGCCTTCGTAGGCGAGGCGGGGGAATTCCAGGGACACCGGCACGGCCACCCGGGCGCCCATGGCGTAGATGGCGGCGAAGACCATGGTGACTCCGAACGCCGCCCCGATGATCACCCGGACCACCCGGTACTTGCCGCCGGTGCGGTCGCGGAGTTCGGCCGGCAGGCTGCGCATGGCCAGGACAAAGGCCACCAGGATGATCGTTTCCACGAGAATCTGCGTGAGGGCCAGGTCCGGTGCGCCCTGGAGCGCGAACATCAGGGCGATCCCGTAACCGGTCACGGACACCATCAGCACGGCGAGGAAACGTTTGTTGGCCTTGACCGCGGCCAGTGCGCCGATCACAATTCCTGCCCCGACCACGGGCTGCAGCGGCGAGTAGGGATCGATGAAGTACAGGTTGTCCGGGAGTGGCTTGCCCGCCAAGAGCATGGCCGTCAGCGGCAGGACGAATGCCATGGTGAGGATAACGGCGAGGTAGAAGTAGAGGGAACCACGCTGCGTGCGGCCCGTGATCCAGACGGCGGTGTCGTCCAGGGCGCCGATGGTGAGCTGGTAGATGCGGTCGCCGTCGATCCAGCCCGGCACGCGGGACTGCGCGCGGGCCACCAGGGTTCGTCCGAAGTACATCGCCAGGCCCAGCGCGAACGTGAGGGCGGTCAGTCCCAAGGCGGGTGTCAAACCGTGCCACAGCGCAAGGTGGCCTGCCTGCTCGGCCGGTGTGCCGGCGTCGGACGCGGTGGAGGCGAACAGCGCGGCGTAGGGCTGGACCCAGGCGTCCACGGGCGCCGGCCAGAGGCCGTAGACGATGCTGAGGAGGCTGAGGAAAGCCGGGGCTGCCAGAAAGGACGGCTTGACGGCCTTGAACTTGGTCCGCTCAATCCCGGGTTTCACGGCGAACGCCCCCCACATGAAGCGGGCACTGTAGGCGAACGTCAGAATGGACCCCAGGACGATGCCCCCGAGCACCACCACGCTCCACGCCTCACCGTCGGACGCGTGGTGGACAAAGGCCTCCAGGACGGATTCCTTGGCCACGAACCCGGCGAGCAGCGGGACGCCTGCCATCGAGGCGGCACCGATGCCGGCCACGATTCCCAGCGCCCGGGACTGCTGGAACACACCTGACAGTTGGCGAACGTCGCGGGTCCCGGATTGGTGGTCGATGACGCCCACCACCAGGAACAGAGTGGCCTTGAACAATCCGTGGGCGAGGAGCATCGCGAGGCCGGCGAGGGCGGCGTCCGGCGTGCCCAGGCCAACCACCATGGTCAGGAACCCGAGCTGGCTGACGGTGCCGTAGGCCAGGATGAGTTTAATGTCGGTCTGCCGGAGCGCCCGGTAGCCGCCCACCAGCATGGTGGCCAGGCCAAGCCCCAGCACGATGGACTGCCAGTAGGCGGTGTCGGAAAACCCCGGGGCAAGCCGTGCCACCAGGTAGATCCCGGCCTTCACCATCGCCGCGGCATGCAGATATGCGCTCACCGGGGTGGGGGCCGCCATGGCTCCGGGAAGCCAGAAGTGGAAGGGAACCAGCGCGGACTTGCTGATGGCGCCCGCAAGGATGAGTACGACGGCGGCGGCAATGATTGCGCCGGAAGGTCCGCTGATCAGGGTGGGAGCCTGCGCCAGGATCGCCGAGATCCGGTACGTGCCGGCGCTTTGGCCGAGCATGATCAGGCCCACCAGCATGGCCAGGCCGCCCGCGGTGGTGACCATCAACGCTTGCAGGGCCGAACGCCGTGCCGCCAGCCTGGTGCGGGCGAACCCGATCAGCAGGTAGGACAGGATGGTGGTGAGTTCCCAGAAGATGAACATCAGAAGAAGATCGTCAGCGATCACCAGGCCGAACATCACTCCGGCGAAGGCGAGGAACTGGGCGCCGAAGCCGCCGAGATCCTGGTCCTTGGGGCTGAAGTACCGGGCGCAGTAGACGAGCACCAGGGCACCGACGCCCAGGATCAGGAGCGACATCACCCAGGCAAGGGGATCGAGCCGGAAGGCGAATTCAAGATCCAGCCCGGGAATCCACGGGAAGACCTCCGAGACCGCGCCGGCGTCCGAGTACACGGCGGAGTACTGCAACAGCAGCCAGACAAAGGATGCAGCGGGCACAGCCGCCAGCGCGTAGAAGGCGTTGCGGCCCCACGCCCTGAAGAGAAACGGCGCCACGGCAGCCACCGCAAAGTGCACGGCAAGGACTGTGATCACTGGTATCTCCGCAACGTCAGGGATTCGATTGTCAAAAGTTAGGGCAGGCGGTTCATTCGTAAGGGTCGGTGGCCACAGTTTATCAAGGCACCACTGACACTTTTCCCGCACCGGACCGTGCGTCCCTGGAATTTCCCGGTTGTCCGGCGTATCATCACCGCCTTGTTCGCCAGGGGCGGATACGATTCAGCCTATGAACACCGCCAGCGCTCCTGAGGCCATGCAGCCGTCATCGGAACTCGCGTCCGGAACCCAGGCCACCAGCAAGGGCCGGGTGCTCGCCTGGGCCGCCTGGGACTGGGGTTCGGCCGCCTTCAACGCGGTCATGACCACCTTCGTCTTCACCGTCTACCTCACCTCCAACGCCTTCGGGGGCGAAGACCAGGCTTCTGCCGTTCTTGGCAGTGCACTGGCCATTGCGGGGATCGCCATTGCACTGCTCGCTCCGGTGACCGGGCAGCGCTCGGATCAGGGCGGGCGCCGCAAGCTGTGGCTGGGTGTGAACACGGCCGCCGTGGCCATCCTGACGGGCCTGTGCTTCTTTGTGTTTCCGCGGCCGGAGTTCCTGCTGCTGGGCGTTTCCCTCATCGCGCTGGGGAATGTGTTCTTTGAATTCGCCGGCGTCAACTACAACGCCATGCTGGCCCAGATCTCCACGCCGAAGAACATCGGCAAGGTCAGCGGATTCGGCTGGGGCATGGGCTACCTGGGCGGCATTGTAGCCCTGCTGATTGTGCTTCAGCTCTTTGTGCAGCCGAGCTTCGACTGGTTCGGCGCGTCCACAGAGGACAGCTTGAACATCCGGCTGGTGGCCGTGTTTTCGGCCCTGTGGTTCTTCATCTTTGCCCTGCCGGTGCTGTTCGCCGTCCCGGAACTCCCGCGGCCGGCACGGGCCCAACCGCTGGGTTTCCTGGCCTCCTACCGCCTGCTGTTCCGCCGGATCAAGGCAATCTATGCCACCAGCCCGCACACCATCTACTTCCTCCTGGCCAGCGCCGTTTTCCGCGACGGCCTCGCGGCCGTGTTCACGTTCGGCGGGATCATCGCGGCCGGCACGTTCGGCTTCGAATTGCCACAGGTCATCTTCTTCGCCATCTTCGGGAACGTGGTGGCGGCCGTGGGCGCGGTCATCGGCGGGTTCCTGGACGACCGGGTGGGGCCCAAGGCCGTGATTGTGGGGTCCCTGGTGGGGCTGCTGATCGCCGGTACCATGATCCTGGTCCTCGGCAACGGGGACTACATCTTCCTTGGCACGGCATGGGCAGGCACCACCACGTTCTGGGTCTTCGGACTGTTCCTGTGCCTGTTTGTGGGGCCCGCCCAGTCCTCGTCGCGGGCTTACCTGGCCCGGCTGGCACCCCACGGGGAGTCCGGCGAGCTGTTCGGCCTCTACGCCACCACCGGCCGCGCCGTCAGTTTCCTGGCTCCGGCGCTGTTCACCCTGTGCATCACGCTGGCCACTCCGTTGGTTGCGCCCGGCGAGGCCCAGCGCTGGGGCATCCTGGGCATCATGGTGGTGCTGCTCGCCGGCCTGCTGGTCCTGCTCCCGGTCAAGTCCCCGGACAAGACCGCCATCGCCGTCGTTCCGGTCTCCTAGCCCACCCGAAACCCGCCTGTGGAGACTAGGCTGGTGGCATGAACGTGGACGAGACTGACCTCCCCGGCATGGGCCGGCGGAAGGACTTCATGACGGCTTCCGGCCGCCGCATCGGCGTGGTGGAGCTGCGGGAGGGCACGATGGAACTCATCGTTTCCACCTGGGACGATCCCGACACCTGCCAGGCGTCGATTCCCCTGACCGGAGATGAGGCAGCCGCGCTGGGTAACCTCCTGGGCGGGCAGCACCTGGCCATGAAACTGAGCGAGGAACATAAGGAAATCCCGGGCATCGTCACCCGGCAGTTCTCCATCGCGCCGGAATCCCCGTTCCAGAACCAGCCCATGGGAAAGGCCTGCATCCGCACCCGCTGCGGAGTCTCGATCGTGGCGATCATGCGGGAAGGCGAGGTTCTCCCGTCGCCGGGACCCGACGTCGTCCTTCACTCCGGTGACCTCCTGGTCGCAGTGGGAACGCAAGAAGGCCTCGACTCGGCGGCCGACATCCTGCGCAACGGCTGAGCGTTATGGACCCGCTGGCCCTGACCCTCATTGAACTGGGGGCCGTTGTGTTCTGCCTTGGCCTCCTGGCCAGGCTGGCCGGACGGATCGGAATGTCACCCATCCCGCTCTACCTCGTAGGCGGACTCGCCTTCGGCGCAGGCGGTGTGGTCAAGCTCGAAGGCATGCACGAGTTCGCACATCTATCCGGTGAAATCGGCGTGATCCTGCTGCTGCTTATGCTCGGTTTGGAATATACGGCTGCCGAGCTTTTCACCGGTCTGCGCAGGTCCTGGCAGGCCGGTGTTCTTGACCTGGTGCTGAACTTCATCCCCGGCGCAGGACTGGCGCTCCTGCTTGGCTGGGGCCTGGTCGGCGCCATGGTTATGGGCGGTGTCACCTACATCTCGTCCTCCGGGATCGCCGCCAAGGTCATCACGGATCTGGGCCGGATCGGTAACCGCGAAACCCCCGTGGTGCTGTCCATTCTTGTGTTCGAGGACCTGGCCATGGCCGTCTACTTGCCCATCCTCACCGCCACCCTGGCCGGCGTCGGCTTCCTGGGCGGGCTCACCACCGTGGGGATCTCCCTGGCAGTGGTCACCGTGGTGTTGATGGTGGCGCTCCGCCACGGCCACCGGGTGTCCCAGGCCGTGCACAGCGAAAATTCCGAGGTCTTCCTGCTCAACCTGCTGGGGGCTGCGCTATTAGTGGCGGGCGTCGCGTCCGCCCTGCAGGTTTCGGCCGCAGTGGGCGCCTTTATGTTGGGCATCGCCATCTCGGGGGCTACCGCCCACAGCGCCACCCGGATCCTGGAACCGCTGCGGGATCTCTTTGCGGCCATCTTCTTTGTAGCCTTCGGGCTCAACACAGACCCGACCACCATCCCGCCCGTGCTCGGCTGGGCCCTGATCCTGGCGGTCATCACGGCCACCACCAAGATGCTCACTGGCATCTGGGCCGCGAAGCGGGCCGGCATTGCCCGTCGGGGGCGATTCCGCGCCGGCGCCGCCCTGATTGCCCGCGGCGAATTCTCCATCGTGATCGCGGGGCTGGCCGTAGCGTCAGGCGTGGTCCCGGACGACCTCGCCGCCCTGGCAACCGCCTACGTGCTGATCATGGCCATCCTCGGGCCGCTGGCTGCGCGCTATGTGGAGCCGGCACTGAAGGCCCTCGGTGGGCCGGTCCGGTTGCCCGCGAAGGCGTAGGCCCCGGCCCAACCACTTACGCTTCGACCAACCCCTCGCTGAGGGCGCTCAGACCTCGGTGCGGTGGAAGTTCAGGTGGCTGCGGCTGGCTGTCGGCCCGCGCTGGCCTTGGTAACGGTTGCCGTATTCGCCGGAACCGTAGGGAAACTCAGCAGCAGAGGTCAGCCGGAAGAAGCACAGCTGGCCGATCTTCATGCCGGGCCAGAGCTTGATGGGCAACGTGGCCATGTTGGACAGCTCCAGCGTGACGTGGCCGGAAAATCCCGGATCAATGAACCCGGCGGTGGAGTGAGTGAGCAGGCCCAGGCGGCCCAACGAGGACTTGCCTTCCAGCCGCGCAGCAATATCGTCAGGCAGCGTGACGGTCTCGTAGGTGGAGCCCAGCACAAACTCGCCGGGGTGCAGGATGAACGGCTCGCCGCTCTCCACTTCCACCAGCCGGGTCAGCTCGGGCTGCTCTTCCGCAGGATCAATATGCGCGTACTTGTGGTTGTCGAAGAGTCGGAAAAACCGGTCGATCCGCACGTCCACCGACGACGGCTGGACCATCGCGGGATCGTACGGTTCGAGGACGATCCGTTGGGAGTCTAGTTCGGCACGAATGTCGCGGTCAGAGATCAGCACCGTCCCAAATTACTATGCGTTGTCCACACCGCACACATTTTCGTTGTAGCTGTCACCTGCTGGGGCTAATGTTGCCTCAGAATGACAGCCACCGGATGGTCTCCCGGTTGGTACAACTGAACTGATCTGGGGTTGGTTTTGAATAAATTTGCGGCGCCCGCCGTTGTGGCGATGCTGTGTGCTCTCGCGCTCGTATCCCCGGCCGCCGGCATGTATTCCGGCCCACTGGCGGATCAGCCCAGCCTGCAGGCCGCGAGCGTTTCAGGGCCGCGAACGGTCACGTTGGGCCCGGCGGGAACAGCGGACGACGACGACGGCGCAGCGGACGGGGATACCGGCCTCGGGTCCCTGCTCGCCCCAGCCGTGGAACCGGTGGTCACACCGGCCTCGCCCGCCGGGGAACGCGCCGCAACGGTGCCACCGGCGGCGACGGCGGCTGCACCCGTGACCGCCGCCTCCGAACCAGTCGCGCCCGACCCGCCCTCACTCCCACCCCTCTGGGCCCCCGACGCTGAACTGGCGCACAACAAAACTGCGGCCCCTACCCCGCCGGCCCCAGCGACGCAATCCCTCACTACCGAATCCCTTGGCACCGAGGCCTTGGTGCCGGACAACAACACGGCCGCCATCCTCACGGTTTTCAACGAGATCAACAAGTACCGGGCGGCCAATAGCCTGGCCCCGGTCAAGTACAACCCCACGGTTGCCGGCATGTCTCAGGAGTGGTCCAACAGCATCGCGTCCCGGGATGTCATTGAGCACCGCGCCAGCTTCTGGACCGACCCCCGGGCCCTGAACCCGACCAGCGCCGGCGAGGTCATCGCCATCCGCACTGACCGCAACGCTGCAATGCTGGTGGAATGGTGGAAAACCTCGCCCGGCCACAACGCGATGCTCCTCGATCCGCGGTTCAACGTCATGGGCGCCGGGATCTCCTACACCAACAACCTCTACACGATCTGGGGCGTGGTTAACTTTTTCGGCTACGCCACCCTGCCCGCCGGCACCGTCACCTCCCCTGGAGGCAGTTCCGCCGGCGGGGGCGCGTTCCCCGCCCCGGCACCCACCGTGTGCGATCCCGCCGTCAAACACATGCCACCCACCCTGGATCTAAGCAGCGCATCCATCAACAGTGCCGCCGACCTCGTCTCGGTCAACAGCGGCGGCGAGCTCATCAACCGTCCCTCCACCGGGAACAGGACCTTCGGCCCGGCGAAGGTCATCAACTCCTTTTTCAGCAACGTCAAGGAAGTCTTCGTCACCGACTGGGACCGTAATGGCACCTACGACATCCTCGCCCAGTGGAACGATGGCAGGCTGACGCTCCATCCGGGGTTCGCGGGCGGCGGCTTCGGCGCTTCTGTGACCCTCGGCCAGTCCGGCTGGGAAACCATGACGCTGGCCGTGGGCGGCTGGTGTGCCAACAACCGGCTTCCCCAGCTGGTCGCCCTGGATACCGCCGGCACCCTGTTCCTCTACCCGAACGCGGGCGCGGGAGATATGTCCGCGCGCACCCAGATAGCCAGCGGCGTATCGGCCAGGAAGCTCGCCATGGTGGACTATGACGCCGACGGTTTCCAGGATCTCCTGGCCGTAAAGTCCGACGGCGGTGTGCTGCTTTACCGCGGAGCCGGCACTCCGGCGCCACGCGCCGAAGCCCGCCCCACCGTGACCACCGGCTGGGCTGATGTCACCGGAATCCGTCCGTTGCGTGACGTGACAGCCATGAACTCCACGGGAGTGGCACTGCGTCGGGGCAATGACGTGGTGCAGTACTGGAACCTGAGCACGGGCACTCTGGCGTCGCCGTCGAACATCGCCGGAAGCTGGGCGGGCCAGCGGCTGGCGCAGTAGCCCTCAGGCCGCCGACCGTAATTCCAGGACATCCTTGAGCCGCGCGAGCTGGGACACTTCGGCCTTGATGGTGCGCTGGATGCCGGTATTCATCAGGCCCAGGAGTCCTTTGGGCTGGTATTCGAGGGCGAACCTGACCCTGGTGCCGGCCAGTTCGGTGCTCAGGTAATAGCCGCCGGAGTGCTGCGACGGTCCGGAGATCACCCGGAACTGGATCTCGGCGCCCGGCCTGGCCTGCGTTATTTCGAAATCGGAGGGGATGGTCCGGCCTGACCGGCCCGTGGTGGTCTGCCGGTAGACGGCACCCTTGGTTCCCGCGGCACCGGACACCAGGTCAATGCTGCGGATGCCTCTGCGCCATTGCGGAAGGTTCATTCCGTCCACCAGGAACGTATACACACTCATTGCGTCGCACCGGATAAGTACCTCGTGCTCTGCAAATGCCATGGGAGTCCTTAGTTAGCGGCGGTCAGTGGTAGCCCGCCCCTCCCCCATGAAACCGCAGCTAACGGGTTCAGAGTAGCCACTCGGTCCGCCCCGGACCTAGCCACCGGCGGCGCCGTTATTGAAGAGTTACTGGATGACGCGGCGGGTACCTTCCATCCCGGCGGACACGCGGCCGGTGCGTGGCCAAGGTTGCGGACGCTGGATCGCATCTGCGCTAAGCTAAGTTCTGCCCCGCTCAAAACGGGGCGATGCGGCTGTAGCTCAATGGTAGAGCGCTAGCTTCCCAAGCTTGATACGCGGGTCCGATTCCCGTCAGCCGCTCCAAAGTCTGCGAACCAGTCTTCGCAGCACCGCAGCGATTCCTAGCTGCTCCGGGCCTTCCTGATGTCCCGTTCCACAGCCTTTTTCAGCGTCGCCAGCCTCGCCGCCTCCTGTTTCCGGGGCCCTCCTTGGCCCCGGAAAACATGCGCCCGATCCCCTTGGGAGCGTACTGCGCAGTCACGGTCAGCCGGGTGCTGTCCGCGACGGGATACACCACGCAGGAACAGGTGATGGTCTCGGTACGGGTTTCGTGTGTTTCGGTCCAGGACCTCTCAGCCACCTGGTGGTCGACATGGAACACCGCCCCCTCCTGGCCGGGAAGTGCCGAGCGAGCCTGGACATCCACGCAGAACGCGTAGACCTCCGGACGGCCACAGGGGACAAGGACCGTACTTTCAATCGTGATGGTTCCCATGATGCTGTTCCGTACTTCCGCAGGCCTGCCCCGCACAGTGCCCAGAGCGCCATTTTCACACCGGAAACCCGCGGGCACAATGGCCGGCGCGCCGGCGGGTCGGTTCCAACTCTTGTACCGTCATCCTCCGGTGGCCGTTAGGCCCTGCCGTGTATCGTCAGAAGTCAGGAACCTCTTCGGTTCCGCTACAGGAGCAATCATGGCTGACAAGTCCCCGCGTCAAGCAGCATCCAAAAAAGCCGGCAAGTCCATCAAGGAAAAGCGCGCCGACAAGCGGGCCGCCGGAGCCCCAGCCACCTCCCTGGACGTCACGTCCAAGGCCGCAAAAAAGAAGTGAGTGGCAAACAGAGCCACCTGACCCTGGGCGTCCTGGCCTCCACTCGGAAACCGGACGAACGCCGCCTCCCCATCCACCCTCTGCATTTCGAGCGGATCGCTCCGGAACTGCGCCAGCGCATCATCCTGGAGCAGGGCTACGGCGAGCGCTTCGGCGTCTCGGATGCCCACCTCGGAACACTGGTGGGCAAATTGGCCACCAAGGAAGCACTGCTGGCGGAGGCCGACGTCGTCCTCCTGCCCAAGCCGCAGCCCGAGGACCTCGCGGAACTGCGGGACGGCCAGATCCTCTGGGGCTGGCCGCACTGTGTCCAGGACCGTGCCATCACGCAGCTGGCCATCGACAAGAAGCTCACGCTGATTGCCTTCGAAGCGATGAACCACTGGGCAAGCGACGGCGGCTTCGGACTTCACGTGTTCCACAAAAACAACGAGCTGGCCGGGTACTGCTCGGTCCTCCATGCGCTCTCGCTCACCGGATCCACCGGCGACTACGGCCGCCGGCTCAGTGCCGTAGTGATCGGCTTCGGCGCTACCGCCCGCGGCGCCGTGACCGCCCTGAACGCCCACGGCATCCACGATGTCCAGGTGCTCACCAACCGGGGAGTCGCCGCCGTCGGCGCCCCGATCCACTCGGTCAACATTGTCCAGTTTGATCACGACGACAAGGCCCCCTTCCTAAGCCAGGTCATCACTGAGCGGGGCCGGGTTCCGCTGGCGCCGTTCCTGGCCGAAAGCGACATCGTGGTCAACTGCACGCTGCAGGACCCGAACAATCCGCTGACGTACTTGCGGACTGAGGACCTCGCGGCGTTCAGCCCGGGCAGCCTTGTGGTCGATGTGTCCTGCGACGAGGGCATGGGCTTCAGCTGGGCGCGTTCCACCACGTTCGCCGAACCGATGTTCACCATCGGCGACCACATCAACTACTACGCGGTGGACCACAGCCCGTCCTACCTCTGGAATTCTTCCAGCTGGGAGATCAGCCAGGCCCTACTGCCGTTCCTTGAGACGGTCATCGGCGGCCCGGAGGCGTGGGACGGAAACGAAACCATTGCCCGCTCCATCGAGATCCGCGAGGGTGTGGTCCTCAACAAGGACGTGCTGGAGTTCCAGCGGCGCGGGGCCGATTACCCGCACCTGCCGGCCTAGCTGGCCCCTGCCGGCCTAGGGTGAACCCGCCGGCCTAGCCTGCACCCAAGGGCCGCGGCGCTTAGTTCGTGCCTTCTTCGCCGGGCTTTTACGCAGCCACCCGGCTGACGATCCGCACCGGATGGCGGCGGTCCTTGAGGTCCACGCTGAGCGCCAACGCGCCCTTTCGGGCCAGGACGACGCCGACAGTCACCGCGGCGAGCGCCGGCACCCCGCCGGAGACCATAAGTGCCACGTGCGGGTCCACATGCTCGGCTATCCAGCCGAGCATGGGCCCGCCGATAGCCTGGCCGCCGATCAGCACCATGATGTAAAGGCTCATGACCCGGCCCCGGATGCCCATGTTGGAGCTGATCTGGACCAGCTGGTTGGAACCGGTCAGGAACATCAGGCACCAGAACCCGGACAGGACCATCACCACGCTGAACCACACCATGGACGGCGCCAGCGCGGCCAGGCACAGCATCAGGCCGTACATTCCGGCGCAGAAAACCACGGACCGGAGCCGCAACTGGCGGCGCCTGGTCGATGCGACAGCACCGGCCAACGCACCCAGTGCCACCAGGGCGTTCAACAGGCCATAGCCGCCTGCACCGACGTCGTACACGCGGTCCGCGAAGGCGGCGAGCAGGACGGGCAGGCTCATGGCGAAGACGGAGATGAAGCCGGCCATCAACCATGGCCAGTAGATGGTGGGCTTGCTGAGCGCGTATTGCAGCCCCTCACGCAGCATGCCCTTTTTCTTGGGGGCTGGAGCGCTGAGGAACAGCTCGTCCTTGCGCAGAAGCAGCAGCATGGTCACGGTGGAGCAGCACGCCAGTGCATTCGCGGCGAAGGCCCAGCCGGCGCCCACGGCGGTGAGCAGCAGTCCTGCCAGTGCCGGGCCGATCAGGCCGCCCAGCTGGAACGTGGTGGAGTTGACGCTGATGGCGTTCCGGAGGTATCTGGGACCTACCAGCTCGTTGACGAACACCTGGCGCGCGGGCTGATCCAGTACCGTGACCAGGCCCAGCAGCAGTGCGATGACGTACACGTGCCACACTTCGATGGCTCCGGTCAGGGCAAGCACTGCGAGTGCCGCCGCGAGGACCGCGGCGAGGCTCTGGCACAGGATCAGGATCCGGCGCTTGGCGAACCGGTCCGCCATCATGCCGCCCCACGGCCCCAGAAGCAGCGACGGCATGAACTGCAGCGCCACCGTGATGCCTACGGCGGTGACGGAACCGGACAGTTCCAGCACCAGCCAGTCCTGGGCGATCCGCTGCATCCAAAGGGCGATGACCGCCACAAAGTGCCCGATTGCGAAGATGCGGAAATTGGGGACTCGCAGGGAGATAAACGTGTGCCGCCAGGGAAGGTGTTCACTGACGGCGGCGATGGGCTGGGTCTGGGTGGAAGCGGCGGAAGCGGACGCGGAGGCGGAGTCGATGACGGGCTGGCTGACGGTTGCCGACGTTGGCGAAGGGGGTGCCACAGGGATGTCCTCAGGGAAGCGGGCGGACTGGGATGCTTCCCACGCTAGGCTGGTTCCAGGTGATTATGTAGCCCTATCGCGTCTATAACTACCATTACAAAGCGTAATATTTCCCCCTCTGACGTGGGTGAACAGCCGGCCGGCAGCCAAGGAGTCCATCGTGTTCGAACCCGCCCAGCTCCGCTCCTTCCTTGCTGTGGCCGAGACGCTCAGCTTCACCAAGGCAGCGGAACGCCTGGGCCTGGCGCAGCCAACCGTCAGCCAGCATGTCCGCAAACTGGAGACGGCCGCCAAGCGCATCCTCGTCAGCAGGGACACCCGCGATGTCCGGCTCACGGACAACGGGGACGCGATGGCCGGCTTCGCCCGCACCATCCTTGCGGCCCACGATGCCGCCACCCGCTACTTCTCCGGCTCGGCCATGCGGGGCCGGCTGCGTTTCGGCACCGCCGATGATTTGGCCATCACCGGCCTCCCCCGGATCCTTCGTGAGTTCCGGCAGGTCTATCCACAGATCAACCTGGAGCTCACCGTGGGCCAGAGCGACCAGCTATACAAGAAACTCAACGCGGGCCAGCTGGACCTGGTGTTTGTGAAGTGGGTGGCCGGCGTCAAGGACGGCACGGTGGTCCAGCACGACACCTTCTCTTGGGTAGGGCTGGAGCAGACGTCCCTGGAGCCCGGTGATCCCATACCGCTGATCGCCTACCCCTCCCCCAGCCTGAGCCGGAAACTGGCCATCGATGCGTTGGAATCAAGCGGCCGGACCTGGCGGATCACCTGCACCACCCGGCAGATCAGTGGCGTCCTGGCGGCACTCCGGGCGGGCATCGGCGTTGCCGTGATGCCGACGTCGCTGGTTCCCGAAGACCTGAAAATCATCACCCGCCGGTTCGACCTGCCGCCGGTGGGCGACGTCGATTTCACCCTGATCCGCAACCCGCTGGCCAACGCCGAAGTAATCGACGCGCTGACCCAGACCATCGTCGGGCGGACGCTCAAAAAGTCGGTCTGACCGAATTTGCCGCAGGATTCAGGGCTGGAAACGAACCATTGAAGTAAAAGCCCGCCTCCTCTATGCTGGATTATCCATGGGGTCAAGCAGTGGCCGGTTCAACACTACGAGTGCGCCCTGCAGCCCATGATGCGGCCGCACTCGGGATAGGCAGCCAATGACGACAGCCGAGAACACCCATTTAGACACTGTATATACCCAGCGACATAGCACTGCACGGCCGCTGGTCACCCATCATTCCAGCCACAGCACCGGCATTTCGCGGGCCGCCGAGTACATCGGCAAGCCCACATGCGACAAGTGCGGCACGGATGAGTTCGTTTATCTCGAGTCCTACATTCCACCGGCGTACCGGCGTGACGGGGCGGTCAGGACACTGGGCGAAGTCGCCTACACCTGCACCCGTTGCGAAAATTTCTCCGCCCACAATGTTCCTGCATCGTGGACTCCCCCAGGCTGGTATCTGGGCTAACTTTCAACGGTCTCCAGGCTCGCCCCGGCGCAGCCCCTGATCACTACTTAACTATTCAATAGCGAAGGCCCGGCAACCGCCCGAAGGCGGCCACCGGGCCTTTTCGTGTTTTCTCGGGTCTTTGGCCGCCCTGTATCCGGCCTGAATCAGCCCCTAGATCAGCGCATCCGAGAGGTGATTCGGGGTGCCGAACCGGTGGGCCGTTATGCTGATGGCCTGCTCGTGCAGGAACGGCAGCAGCTCCACCCGGCCGGCCTCAGTGACGGCGTGGGCGTAGATCGCCAGGTCCGGACGCCCGTCAGTGGCCTCGGCCAGTGCGGTGGCGTCTCCTCCGATCAGGCGTATCCGCGCCCCGGACAGTTTGCCCGCCTTGGCGAGGCGGGCCGCCGAAGCCAGCCAGCCGGCGTCGGACTCCACAGTCACGTTGACGTCCAGCCCGGTCAGCACGGCGCGCAGCTGGGCGGGAAGTTCGACGGCGGTGGACACGGTTAGTGCCGACCCGGCCAGGACCCCGGCGGCGACAGTCCGCGCCAGGTGGGCCAGTGGGGCACCTTCGGAGAGCCGCACCGTGACGGGCAGCGCACAGTAGCGGAAGATGTTCCGCTCCGCGCTCAGCCCGGAAACGTCCTTGGCGGTGCCGAACTCGTCGGCCCAGGCCAGGGCATCAGAGCCCAGGGAGCGCTGGAGCGACTCACGCTCCGCCGGATCCAGGGCCTCTGCGGCGGCGTTCAGAATGCGGCCCACGTCCGCGTTGGTGACGGCTGCCGAGGCTGAGGCTTCCGCGTTGGCCCAGTCGCCGAGGCCGGCGAGGTAGTTGGGTCCGCCGGCTTTAGTGCCGGCCCCGACGGCGGATTTCTTCCAGCCGCCGAACGGCTGGCGCTGCACGATGGCGCCGGTGATGCCGCGGTTCACGTAGAGGTTTCCAGCCTGGATGGAGTCCAGCCAGATGCCGAGCTCGTCCGGGTCCAGGGCGTGCAGGCCGGCGGTGAGGCCGTACTCCACCTGGTTCTGGATCTCGATGGCCTCCTCCAACGTGTCAGCGGTCATAACGCCCAGGACGGGCCCGAAGAATTCGGTGAGGTGGAAGTAGGACCCGCGGCGGACGCCGTAGCGCACGCCCGGGCTCCAGAGGCGGCCGGTTTCGTCGAGCTTTCGCGGTTCCACGGCCCAGGTTTCGCCTTCGCCGAGGGTGGTGAGGGCGTTGAGCAGTTTGCCGTTTGCGGGCTCGATAATGGGGCCCATCTGGCTGGTGGCGTCCTGCGGGTAGCCCACCTTCAGCGAGGTAACGGCGTCAACCAGCTGGTTGTGGAACCGCTTCGATTTAGCCACACTGCCCACCAGGATCACCAGGGACGCGGCGGAGCACTTCTGGCCGGCGTGCCCGAATGCCGAGTACGCCACGTCCTTGGCGGCCAGGTCCAGGTCCGCACTCGGCGTGACGATGATGGCATTCTTGCCGCTGGTCTCGGCAAGCAGCGGCAGGTCCTTGCGGAAGGAGCGGAACAGCTCGGCGGTTTCGTAGCCGCCAGTCAGGATCACGCGGTCCACGGCGGGGTGCGAGATCAGTTGCTGGCCGAGTTCACGCTCGCCCAGCTGGACCATGGTCAGCACGTCGCGCGGGACGCCGGCTTCCCAGAGTGCTTCGATCATCACGGCACCGCTGCGGCGGGCCTGCTTGGCGGGTTTAATCACGACGGCGGAGCCGGCGGCGAGTGCCGCGAGGGTGGACCCTGCCGGGATGGCGACCGGGAAGTTCCACGGCGGCGTCACCACGGTGAGCTTCGCTGGGACGAAAGTGGCGCCGTCGACCCTTTCCAGCTTGCGGGCGGACTCGGCGTAGTAGTGGGCGAAGTCCACGGCTTCGCTAACCTCGGGATCACCCTGGTCGATGGTTTTGCCGGTCTCGCTGGCCATAACCTCCAGGAGGTCGGCGCGGCGGGCCTCGAGGACGTCGCCTGCACGGTGCAGGATCTCTGCGCGCTCGTCGCCGGTCAGCGCGCCCCAGGCTTTGCCCTTTTCTACAGCGGTGGCGATGACGGCGTTGAGCGTGTCCGCGTCCTTGATGGTGGCGGCCTCGACGGCGGCGTTGCCCAAGGTGGAGGCCTGGACGCGGTCCAGGATGGCACGGCCCCAGTCACGGTTGGCGGGAAGCGCCGGGTCCGTATCCGGGGTGTCCTTGAACGAATCGTGCGGCAGTGGCAGCGGCGGGAGGCTGCGGTTCTGCTGCCGGTTGGCCGGGGGGACCTCGTCGTCGAGCGTGTCCAGGGAGGCGAGGAAGCGCTGCTTCTCGCGCTCGAACAGCACTTCGTTTTCGCTGAGTTCGAACACCGCGGACATGAAGTTGTCCTGGCTGGCGCCTTCTTCGAGGCGGCGGATCAGGTAGGCGATGGCGACGTCGAACTCCGCCGGGTGCACCACCGGGGTGTAGAGCAGGAGCGAGCCCACGTCCTTCTTGACCGCTTCGGCCTGGCCCTGCGCCATGCCCAGCAGCATCTCGAACTCGATGCCGGACTCCACACGGCGCTGTTTGGCGAGCAGCCAGGCGAAGGCGATGTCGAAGAGGTTGTGGCCGGCCACGCCGATCCGGACGTTGCTAATCCGGTCCGGGTGCAGCGAGTAGTTGATGACGCGTTTGTAGTTGGTGTCAGAGTCCTGCTTGGTGTTCCAGGTGGCGAGCGGCCAGTCGTGCAGCGAGGATTCGACCTGCTCCATGGGCAGGTTGGCGCCCTTGACCACACGGACCTTGATGGCGGCACCGCCCTGGGCACGGCGTTCGGCGGCCCAGCCCTGAAGGCGGATCATGGCGGCGAGGGCGTCCGGGAGGTAGGCCTGGAGGACGATGCCGGCTTCGAGGTTCTTGAACTCGGGCTTGTCCAGGATCCGGGTGAAGACCGCGATGGTCATGTCCAGGTCCTTGTATTCCTCCATGTCCAGGTTGATGAACTTGGCGGTCTTCCCGGCGCCGGCGAAGGACGCGGCCTTGGTGAACAGCGGCGTGAGCTTCTCCACGACGTGCTCCACGGCCTCGTCGAACGCCCACGCGGAGTGCGGGGCCACGGTGGAGGACACCTTGATGGAGACGTAGTCCACGTCCGGGCGGGCCAGCAGCGTGTGGGTTCCCGCGAGCCGGCGGGACGCCTCGTGCTCGCCCAGGACAGCCTCGCCGAGGAGGTTCACGTTGAGCTTGATGCCGTCCTTGCGGATCTTGGCGATGGCCGGGCCCAGCTTGGCGTCGGTGGCGTCAACGATCAGGTGGCCCACCATCTCGCGGAGCACGCGGCGGGCGATCGGAATGACCACCTGCGGCAGGACCGGTGCCATGGTGCCGCCGAGGCGGACGGCGCTGCGCATGTACCAGGGCAGGAAGGCCGGGACCTTGGGCGCCAGGGCGGCGAGGTTGCGGGCGGCGACCCGGAGGTCTTCGGGGCGGACCACGCCGTCCACGAAGCCTACGGTGAAGTCGAGCCCGTTGGGGTCCTTCAGAACGCCGGCTAGCTGTTCAGCGGAGGCATCCACGGGGACCTTGGCGGCTTCCGTCAACCAGTGGCGCACCAGCCCGATCGCTTCCCCGGCTAGGGCCTGGGCTTCGGGCACGTGGGACGTGGCTGCAACGGCCGGTTCGGCGGCCGTCTTCCCGGTGAAGACGCCGGGCTCCGTTGAAATGTTGGTCATATCTAACACTCGTTCTTTCCGTTGGTGAGGTCGTTCTTTCCACCAGTATGAACTTCCGGTCACATAAGATAAAGCGATGTTTTCTGAGCAATACAGGTTAGAAAACTCAATGCTTTGAATTGCCGTCCGAACGGTCAGGAAATCCCCTCATTTTGGCCAAACGCTCTCTCACTTAACGCGGGTTTTCGGGCAACCCTCTCTCACTTAACGCGGGTTTTCGGGCAACCCTCTCTCACTTCACGGAAAGCCGACATAAACGACCGCACCCTCCCCCACAGGACGTGAGAGAGGGTGCGGTCGTCAAGTTTTTGAGACAGGTCGTCGTTGTTGTTGGTTAGGCGGCCAGGAGTTCCTGAACGGTGGTTTGGTAAGCGGTGTGGGCGGTTACTGGTGGTGCGCCGCCGGCTCGGCGGTTGGGTCGGCGGCGGTTGTACCAGCCTTCGATGTAGTCCATCACGGCGGTCCGGGCCGCGAGCCTGGAACCGAAGCGTTGGTGGTGGTAGAACTCGGTTTTGAGGTGGGAGAAGAAGTTCTCGGCGACCGCGTTGATGCTCCTATAGTTGTCAACCCGCGATTACGCCGGTCGCCGGGGTGGGCTTGAGTAGGTGGTAGACCTCGCGGATGATGTAGCGCTTGAGGCAGCGGATGATGTCGCGTTTGGTTTTTCCTTCGGCGGTTCTACGGGCGACGTAGGCAATGGTGGGTTCGTGGAATTTCATCCTCACGATCGCTGTGCGGTAGATGGCTGCGTTGAGTTGCCGGTGTCCGCCGCGGTTAAGACGGTGGCGGCCAGAGGTCATGCCGGAGCCGGTGGGGATGGGGCTGATGCCGGCGAGTTTGGCGAAGGCGGCCTCGGAGTGGATGCGCTCGGGGTTGTCTCCTGCGACGATCAGGATCTCGGCAGCAGTGTCGGGGCCGATTCCGTAGGCGTCCAGCAGTTGGGGCGCGGTTCGGGTGACTAGGTTCTCGATCATGCCGGCCAGTTCCTTGGCCTCGGCATCCAGGTTCTGCCAACGCCGGGCGATCGAGCGCAGGGCGTGACGGATGGAGTCCTCGGGGGTGTCCAGGGCCCGGGGACGCAGGGCGCCCAGATAGCGGGCGAGCATGATCTGTGTTTTCTCTGCCGTGTCCTTTCGCATCTGTTCCGGGGCATGGATGAGCATGGCTTTGAGTGTGACCATGGCCGCGGAGCGGTCCTTCACGGCGGTGTCGTGGGCGATCTTGAGTTCGCGGATCATTTCCACGGTCCCGTCAGCGGTTTTCGGGACAGCGGTCGCGAATCCGGCGAGCACTGCGCGGGCGGCGTTCTCCGCGTCGAGGGTGTCGGATTTCCCGGCGAGCCTGCGCATGCGCCGGTCGGGGCGGTTCACTTCGACCACCTTGTGTCCTTGCCTGCGGATGAACGAGGTCAGTCCGGCGCCGTAGGAGCCGGTTCCTTCGATTCCGAACGCGATGATTTTGCCGAACGAAACAGCCCAGCCGAGCAGCTGGCCGAAGCCGGCTGAATCGGTGGTCACTGTCAGGGTGTCGAGGATGCCGCCGATCGGATCCATGACGGCGGCGACGTGCACGTGTTTGTGCGTGTCGACGCCAATGACTATGTGTCCTGAGCGGGCGGGTACGAGGGTATCTGGTGCCATGGTGCGTGTTGCCTCCTGCCGGATAACGTGGATATCACGCTGTCGCCGGCGGGTGGACAGGACTGTCATGGGGACGCTGTCGAATGCTGGCTCCAGGCTCCTATCAGGTCACGCCCTGCCCGGCGGCAGTGTTTGTTGCTGCCCGGTCGCCGGGCTGACAGATCAACGCAAAGACACCCGAGGGTCTATCCCAACAAGGGTCAAGCCGTGACGACCAGGACTTCCGAATCTACGGCTGATGATTCGACAAAAACAGTCTGACAGTCCCAGCACACTCCGACCTTGCCCATCGACTGGGTGACCCCGTTGTGGCTGCACCATCTCTGGAACTCTTCGGAGGTGTATTGGGTGCCCCGGTCGGAGTGGAAGGTAACGTCTTTCGCGGCGAAGTGGCCGTGGTTCCGGGCCATTCTCAGGGCCGTCGTGCAGAGGCTGGCGCGCATGTGTTCGGCCATGGCCCAGCCGATCACCATGCCGGAGAACAGGTCGATGACGGTGGCCAGGTAGAGCCAGCCCTCGCCGGTGCGCAGGTAGGTGATGTCTCCGACCAGCCGGGTCCCGGGCACCGCGGCGCTGAAGTCCCGTTTGCCCTGGGGATCGAGCATGTGGTTTTCGATGTGGGCGGTTTTGGCCTGCGGGTCCTGGAGAGTGGTCCGTTTCCAGGCCTGGGTGCGGATGGCACGCAGGCTGTTCTCGCGCATGATGGCCCCGACGGTCGGGGCCGAGACCTTCACCCCGGCCGCGTTGAGCAGCAGGGTTAACTGGTCCCTGCCGGCGCGGCCGGCCTCCTTCGTGTAGAGGCCGGTGACCTTCGCGGCCAGCTCCTGGTGCCGGACCGTGCGCGGCGAGGGGCCCGAGGGCTTGCGCCACCGGTAGAACGAGGCCCGGGAGACCTTCAACGCCCGGCACAGCCACACCACTGAATGCTTGGCCTTCTCCGCTTCGATGAACTCGTAGAAATTCTCTACTTTTGCTTCGCGGCAAAGAAGGCGCTGACTTTTCCCAGGAACTCGACCTCGGCCTTCAGCCTGGCGTTTTCGGCCAACGCCTTTTGGTGCTCGTCCCAAGCGACCGGGCCCCTGTCCTCGGGCGGGACAGGGGCGTTCGGTTGACGTTCCCGATGCCGGTGGAGCCAGTTCCCCAGCGTGCTTTCCTTCACCCCGATCTCTTCGGCGACCTGCTTCACCGAACGGTTCGTGGACAAAACCAGCCGCACTGCTTCCTCACGGAAAGCGGCATCGTACTTTTTTCTGGGCGTGGTCATCTGAAGTGGAGCTCCCATCAAGCTGTCTCAGAAAACCATACGACCGCAGGGTTCGTCGTTCGCGCCCCGAAAGTGGAAGAGCGTTAGGGAAAAACGTACTTTAAGTGAGAGAGCGTCCGGGATGGGCGGCCGGCGGGGACGCCGGGGTCAGCTGAGCGGGCGGTGCATCCCCACGGCTTCCTCGTGGCGCGGGCTGTCCGGGTTCATCAACGAGTGCTTGCGGCCATAGAAGAAGTAGATGGCCAGGCCGATGACGAGCCAGATGCCGAACCGCGCCCAGGTCTCCCAGTGCAGCTGGAACATGAGGAACGCGGAGGCGAGCACACCGAACGCGGGAATGACCGGCATCAGCGGCAGGCGGAAGGTGCGCGGGGCGTCCGGCTTCTTGTAGCGGAACACGATCACCGAGAAGCAAACGACGACGAATGCGGCCAGGATGCCGATGTTCGTGAGGTCCGCGACGGCCTTGATGGGGAACACTCCGGCCAGCAGCGCGGAGGCGACGCCGGCAATCCAGGTGACGCGCTGCGGCGTACCGTGCCGGTCCGTTTTGGCGAACCAGCCGGGCAGCAGGCCATCGCGACTCATAGAGAACCAGACGCGGGTGACACCAAGGAGGAAGGTCAGCATCACCGTGAGGATGGACAGCACGGCGAAGACGGAAATGATGGTGGCAATAACGGGCAGGCCCACCCCGGTGAACGCGGAAGCGAAGCCGGCCTTGGGGTCGATGTCCTTGTAGTTCTGCATTCCGGTGAGAACCAGGGTGGCCGCAACATAGAGGAGCATCGCGATGATCAGGGACAGGACGATGGCCTTGGGCATGTGCTTCTTGCCGTCCGTGGCCTCTTCGGCCGCGGTGCTCATGGCGTCGTAGCCGAACACCGCAAAGAACACTGTTGCCGATCCCGCCAGGACCGGCCCAAATCCGCTGGGCATAAACGGGTTGTAGTTGTTGGTGTCGATGTAGAAGATGCCGAGCCCGATGATGAAAAGGATCAAGACAACCTTGATGGCTACTGCATACAGTTCGAAGCGGCCGAAGGCCTTGGTTCCACGGGACAGGATCCACGTCACCAGCAGGCAGACCAGGATGGCGGGAATGTTGACAATGCCACCCGTTCCCTCATCCGCCGTCGAGGTCATCCACACAGGCAGGTGGATACCGATTCCGGACAGGAACGCCTCCAGGTAACCGGAGATGCCAATGGCCACTACGGCGACGATCGCGATGTACTCGAGCAGCAGGTCCCAGCCGATGAACCATCCAATCACCTCGCCCAGCGCAACATAGCCGTAGGTGTAGGCCGAGCCGGCCCGGGGGATCATGCCGGCGAATTCCGCGTACGACAACGCTGCCGCAGCGGACGCCAACCCGGCAATAAGGAACGAGATCAGCACGGCGGGCCCCACCCCGGGGTTTCCTTCGCTGCCCGCGGCCACCAGGCCCGCGAGGGAGAAGATGCCGACGCCGATGATGCCGCCGACGCCGATGGCTGTGAGCTGCCAGAGCCCGAGGGACTTGAACAGGCCGCTGTGTTTGTTCTCTTCTTCGATGTCGTCGAGCGGTTTGCGCCGCATGATCGACTGGGTCATATCTTTAGGGCTCATCAGGAACTCCTGCGTGGGATGCGGCCCCGTCACGGCGCCCCGGGGAGGGGCTGTGACGGGGGTGACTCAGGTACACCAGTATGCAAGCGCAATTGCGTTAGATAAAGTGACTACTTCTAACCAATATCCATTAGATTCATCAAGGAATGTGGCCATGCTCGATGTCCGTCGCCTGCGGCTTCTCCGCGAACTGAAGATCCGCGGCACGCTGGCGGAGGTGGCGGAGGCACTACAGTACAGCCCGTCGTCGGTCTCCCAGCAGCTGGCCCTGCTGGAAAAGGAAGTGGGCGTGGAGCTGCTCCGTAAAACGGGGCGCCGCGTGCAACTGACGCCACAGGCCGAAGTCCTGGTGGCACACACGGCCCAGCTGCTCGAGACCATGGAGCAGGCGGAGGCGGACCTGGCGGCGTCGCTGACCACCGTCACTGGCACGGTCCGGATTGCCGTTTTCCAGTCTGCGGCCCTGGCCCTGATGCCTGACACGCTCTCGCGGATGACGGCGGAGTACCCGGAGGTCCGGATCGAAATGATCCAGCGCGAACCCGAAACGGCCCTTCATGAGACGTGGGCACGCGATTTTGACCTGGTCATCGCCGAACAGTATCCGGGTCACGCCGCCCCGCGGTACCCGGAGCTGGACCGCATCAAGCTGACCACTGACGCGATCCGGCTGGCCGTTCCGCCGCTGGATTCCAGCCGGCCGCCCATCACCACGCTGGAGGACACTGCCACGCTGGCCTGGGTGATGGAGCCCCGCGGCGCAGCCTCCCGGCACTGGGCAGAGCAGGCCTGCCGGAGTGCCGGGTTCGAGCCCGATGTGCGCTTCGAAACAGCGGACCTGCAGGCGCAAATCAGGCTGATTGAGTCCGGAAATGCCGTGGGGCTGATGCCGGACCTCGTCTGGACGGGGCGGGGCACCACCGCCCGGCTGCTGGATCTGCCGGGGCATCCGCGCAGGACCGTGTTCACGTCGGTGCGCCGCGCCAGCGCGCAGCGGCCGGCCATCCTCGCCGCCCGCGAGACGCTCGCAGCCACCGCCATCTCAGTAGCAAGGACGGACGACGGCGGCGCGTCCGGGTAGGTGCCGGATCGCCCGGTCATTTGCCGGGCGGGCGGGGAACAGGAAGGGGAAACAGCCGCCGTCGCCATGTTTAGTGCGTCACAGCGCGATCCGGGCGCCAACGCTAGACTGGGCGGGTTATGAATCGCACAATGTTCAAGTCCAAAATCCACCGGGCCACAGTCACGCATGCCGACCTGCACTACGTAGGATCGGTCACCGTTGACCTGGACCTGCTGGATGCTGCCGATATTCTTCCCGGCGAGCTCGTAGCCATCGTGGACGTGACCAACGGCGCGCGCCTGGAGACCTACACCATCGCCGGCGAGCGCGGCTCCGGCGTCATTGGCATCAACGGGGCAGCCGCGCACCTGATGCATGAGAACGACATTGTCATCCTGATCACCTACGCCCAAATGACCACGGAAGAGGCTCAGGCCTACAACCCGAAGGTTATCCATGTGGATAAGGACAACAAGATTGTCCGGATCGGAAACGATCCAGCCGAGGGCCTCACGCCGGGCCTGATGCGCCCGCCGTTCGCCCTTAACAACGCCGCCCTGTAGCCGGAGCGTGAGTCCGGGCAAACACCGCCGCCGCAGCCTCGGAGGCTTGTTTTGGTAGGCGTGCTGCAGGGCTTCTTTGTTGTTTGGTTCATCATCATGGTGGGCTGGTTTGTCGGCCGCCAACGGATTCTTGGCGACAACGCCCGCCAGGTCCTCAGTGCCCTGACCTTCTTTGTGGCCAGCCCTGCCCTGCTCTTCGAGACCCTCAGCAAGGCGCAGCTGGGGGAAGTTTTCGCTGAACCGTTGCTGGTCACGGCGGTGTCCGCGGTCTGCACCGCCCTTGTCTTCTTCAGCATCGTGAAGTTCGTCCTGAAGCGCGCATTGCCGGAAGCACTGATGTCCTCAATGGCCGCTTCCCTGGCCAACTCCGCGAACCTTGGCATCCCCATCGCCGTCTACGTCCTGGGCGACGCCAGCTACGTGGCGCCGCTGCTGATCTTCCAGCTGGCCTTTTTCACTCCCGTTTTCCTGATGATCCTGGACGCCAGCACCAGCTCGCACCGCACCACGCCCTGGGGATTCATCCTGATGATCCTGCGGAACCCGATGATTGTTGGCTCCGGCCTCGGCCTGCTCGTGGCCGGGACGGGCTGGGAGGTTCCGCCGTTGGTCCTTGAGCCCATCCACCTCATCGGCGGGGCGGCGATTCCAGCCATGCTGATCGCCTTCGGCATGAGCCTGAGCGGCAGCCGGCCCTTGCAGGCGGCCGCCGGCAGGCGCGTGGACACCCTCCTGGCCAGCGCCTTCAAACTTGTGGTCCACCCGGCCATTGCCTACGTTTTTGCCCGCTTCGCCTTGGGCATCGAAGGCCAGGCCCTGTTCGCGGCCGTGGTGGTTGCGTCCCTCCCCACGGCGCAAAATGTCTTTGTGGCGGCCAGCCGCTACCAGACCGGCATCACCGTGGCCAAGGACACCGTCCTGATCACCACGGTGGTGGCGGTACCCGCCATGATCGGCGTCGCCCTGCTGCTGAACTGACCTGAGGAGCCCTATGGAAACAATCCTGGACACTGTTGTGATCGGCGGCGGAGCAATGGGCTCTGCGGCCGCCTGGGCGTTGAGCCGCCGAGGCCGCCAGGTCACGCTGCTGGAACAGTTCGGCCCCGGCCACCACAACGGGGCGTCACACGGCAGCACCCGCAACCTGAACCCGGGCTACCACCGGCCGGAGTACGTGGCCATGCTGGCCGAGGGGCTGGCGCTATGGGAGGAGCTTGAGCAGGACAGCGGCGAACTGCTGCTTGCGCGCACGGGGATCGTCAACCACGGCCCTGATCCACGGCTCGCCCTGGTGCAGGCGGCGCTCACCGAGGCAGGCCTCCGGGCGGAGTCCCTGAAGCCGGAAGAGGCCGCCGAACGGTGGCGCGGCATCCGCTTCGACCAGCAGGTCCTTTACATGCCCGACGGCGGGCAGCTGAATCCCGAGGCGGCGCTCCCCGTCTTCCAGCGGCTCGCCGCAGCCCGCGGCGCCGAGATCCGGCACCACACCAAGGTGGTAGAGCTGAAAATCATGGACGACGGCGTCCGGCTCACTTTGGCGGACCGAGGCCCTGGCTCCTCGGGAAGGACAGAGGTGGTCACCGCCGCGCAGGCCGTGGTGACAGCCGGCGGCTGGACGGAGAAGCTGCTGTCCGGCGCGGCCGGCAGCGGGAAGCTCAGGATTCCCCGGCTCACGGTCACTCAGGAGCAGCCGGCACACTTCCGCGTCGCCGATCAGGGGTCGGTGTGGCCCGGCTTCAACCACAGTCCGGGACCCGGACCTGCCTACAAAAATTGGTATTCGCCCGTCTATGGGATGCAGACGCCGGGCGAAGGCATCAAGGCCGGCTGGCACGGCGTCGGCCCCGTGGTGGATCCGGACCGGCGGTCCTTCCTCCCCGAACCGGTCCAGCTCGCGGCCCTGCAGGACTACGCCCGGACGTGGTTGCCCGGCGTGGACGCCGACTCGTTCGAGGCCATCAGCTGCACGTACACCACCACGCCGGATGAGGACTTCATCCTCGACCGGATCGGTCCGGTGGTCATTGGCGCCGGCTTCTCCGGGCACGGCTTCAAGTTCACTCCCGTGGTGGGGAGGATTCTCGCGGACCTGGCCACCGGGACCCGGCCCGCCCCGCAGATCTTCTCGGCGGCCCGCTGACGCGACGCCCCTTGGCACGATGCCCCTTGGCGCGAACGTACAGTTGAGGCCCTCCCCGGCGGGGCCTCAACTGTACGTTCGCGCTGGCTACGGCCTTTTGGCCTCTGGCTTGTGCCGGTCCAGGATCCGGGCGCAACGGATGAACCCCAGGTGCGAGTAGGCCTGCGGGTGGTTCCCCAGGTGCGTCTCTGTACTGGGATCGTATTCTTCGGGCAGCAGGCCGGTGGGGCCGAAGAGGTTCACCAGCTGGTCGAACAGGTCCCAGGCCTCCTCGATCCTGCCCACCGCAACGTAGGCCTCAATCAGCCAGGTGGTGCAGATGTGGAAGCCGCCCTCCAAACCCGGCAAGCCGTCGTCGTACCTGTACCGGAACACGGTGGGGCCCACACGTAGTTCCCGCTCCACGGCAGTGACGGTGTCCAGGAACCGCTGGTCAGTGACGTCCAGCAGGCCGGAGAGTCCGATGTGCAGGACGGCCGCATCCAGGTCGGGGCTGTCGTAGGCCACGGTGTAGGACGCGGCCGAGTCATCCCAGCCTTCGCGGAGGACTTCCTCCCGGATGGTCCGGGCTGTGGGTTCCCACGAGGGGTCCGGCGTCCTGCCATGCCGGGCGGCGGTCCGGAGTGCGCGGTCCAGCGTCACCCAGCACATCACCTTGGTATAGACGTGGTGCCGCGGCGGGCGCCGGGCTTCCCAGATGCCGTGGTCCGGCTCGTGCCACCGGGCCAGGACGGCGGCCGCCATCTGCACCAACAGGTCCCAGTGCTTATCCTCGAGGCCACCATTGCGCGAGCTGACGCTGTGGATCAGTTCAGCCACCGGCCCGAAGACATCCAGCTGGACCTGGTGGTCCGCGGCGTTGCCGATCCGGACCGGCCGGGATCCCGCATACCCGGGCAGGCTGTCGATGACGGCCTCCGTGGACAGCGGCGCCCCCGTCACCGAGTACAGCGGATGCAGCCATTCCGGGCCCGGTGCGTGCTCAAGGATCCGGCCCAGCCAGCTGAGGAACCCGGCCGCCTCCGCCGTGGATCCCAGGTCCACCAGCGCGTTCACAGTCATGGACCCGTCCCGCAGCCAGCAGTAGCGGTAATCCCAGTTCCGGGTGCCGCCGATTCCTTCGGGCAGGGACGTGGTGGGCGCGGCCAGCACGGCACCCGTGGGCTCGTGCACGAGGGCGCGGAGGACCAGTGCTGAGCGGCGGACCAGTGATGGCTTCACGGCGGGCAGCTCCAGTTCCTGCACCCAGCGGCGGGAGTGGTGGGCCACCCCCGCCCGCCGGTCGGTCTCCCCGCCGGGGTGCGCCAACGCAGGCTCGGTGTCGCCGCAGCGCAGGTTGAGGACCACCGGTCCGTCCTGGAGGTTAACCGAAGCCGTGGCGGTGGCGTGGAGTCCGTCCGAGGCGATGGTGAAGCTGACGCCCGGGGCAAAAAGGAAAATGGGATCTGACGTTCCCACCACATGGAGTTCATCGCCGCGGGCTTCCATGCTGAACTGCGCGTTGGCGTAGTCCGGCCGGGGTGCGAAGACGATCTTGGCGCCCCCGGTACCGGAGAGCACCCGGACCAGGCTGGTGATCCCTTCCGGTGCGGGCTCCAGGTAGTCCGTGACTGTCACGTCGGCCCAGCGCGTCTCCACAATCATGGTGCTGTCCACGTACCGCTGGCCCAGAACCTGCGAGGACTTGAGCGGCTCCACGGAGAAGTGCCCGGCGGCGTCCCCGCCCAGGATGTGGGCGAACAGCGACCCCGAATCCGGGAGCGGGTGGCTCATCCAGCAGACCTTGGCATCCGGAGTGACCAAAGCGGTGGAGGATCCGTTGCCGATCATCGTGTGCCGCTCGAGCCCTACGGCGTCCTCGCCGAATAGCCAGGCCCGCCGCAGTTCGAACAGGAGGGCTAGGACGCGGGCGAAGGATTCCGGGTCCCGCAGCCGGTGCATGGCCCGGGTATCCCCCGGCCCCACGCGCAGGCCCAGGTCCGGGCCGCGGAGCGTGGCGATGGCCAGTTCGTCGCTGTAGGCATCCCCGGCGTACAGCGCAGCGCTGGCGCCCAGCCGGGACCGGAGGTTTTCCAGGGCGTCCGCCTTGGCCGGTTCCATGACCGAGAGGTCCAGGACCGAACCGTCCACGATGAAAAACAGCCCATGTGCCCTGGCGATCTCCCGTGCCGTTTCCGTCACCACTTGCACCACCTCCGGCGAGGCCGGCCTGGTGTGCACGGACACGGCCACCGGCTTCCGTTCGATCCAGATGCCCGCCTGGAAACCCACAGCTTCAGTCAGTGCGGTGCTGGCCTTGTGGAGGGTGGCTTCGGTGGCCAGGTCCTGGACGTGGGCGAAGGCCATGTCCGACTCCGCGCCGTGCGAGCCGATGAGATGCACCTCCGCGGGCAGCCGGGACACTGCGGCGAGGTCACGCAGCGAGCGCCCAGAGATGACGGCGGCATGGGTGTTGGGCAGGGCGGCCAGGGCGCGGAGCGCGATCGCAGCGCTCCCCAGGGGCAGGGTCTCCGTGGAGATTCCCTCCGCGGCGCACAGCGTTCCGCCGTAGTTGCAGGCCACCAGCAGCCCGGGGACGCGGGCCAGGACCTTCAATTCGGCCAGGAGGGTGGGCGTGAACCCTTCGTCCGCCAGGTCGGACTGGATAAACGTCCGCAGCATGCCCAGTGGCAGCGATCTGGTCAGCAGGGCGGAATCCGCCACGCTCTGGTTCAACGGCGTAGCCATGCGTGCACTCCTAAAGCAGAGCCTGGCCGAGGGAAGGCCGGAGGGGGCAACTTAATTCTCCGCCCGGACGGTTTCCCCCAAAAGTCCCACTTATTGCCACCGTGTAAAGTCCGACGGCGGGACCCACCGCGCGATACCGCGGCAGGGCGCCGTCGTGGTTTCCAAAGGCTGCCGTGCGTGACGCCTGGGGTCAGACCCGGTCCAGTTTGGCCACACCGATTTTGGAGTCGGCCATCCCGTAGAACACAAACAACTGGTCGCCGATTTTTTCGATCGCCGTGGGAAACACCACGTTTGGCACGATCCCGGAAATCTCGTCCTCGGTTTCGGGCGCCAACAAAGGCTTGTCGCTGCGGGCGATGACCTGGGACGGATCGTCCGCGGACAGGATCATGGCCGCTGCGGTGTAGTTGACGTTCTGCTGCTGCTCGAAGGCAGAGGCGGCCATCTTGCCGGCCACGCCGTGGTGGATCAGGAGCCAGCCTTCGTCCACGCGGATGGGGGGCGGGCCGCCGCCGATCTTCAGTTCCTCAAAGGGGAACTCGCTGAGGGCCACGAGCCGGTGCTTGCCCATGTGCACCAGGTTGCGCAGGTCCCGCTCCACGTCGGCCACGGCCACGTAGGAGATCCAGATGCCGGGCCGGTTGTCCGTGATGCCGGCGGGCAGGTGCTCGCCTTCGCCGGGACGGATCCAGCCCAGGTCCCACATGGGGCGGTGCAGCATGGCGTAGGAGGGCACGCCGTCGGGGTCGTTCACCGGCTCCGGGAAGAACACCGCGTCCTTGTTTGGAAAGAGGTTCAGGTCCATGGAGAGATCGGCCTGGTACTCGAAGAAACAGGGGCCAAGGCGTTCCCATTTCCTGAGGTCCTCGGAGTGGGCGAAGGCGAGGCGGGGGCCCAGCGGGCCGTAGGCCACGTAGGTCATGAGGTGCCTGCCGAGGGCAGGTACCCAGGTGGTGCGCGGATCCTCGGTGCCGGCGTTGTTCATACCGCGTTCCCAGCCCTCGTCCGGGGCAAGGACAACCCCCTCGCGTTCCACTCCGGTGGGCACGCCGTCGTCGCTGATGACCACCTTGGCGAGGCCCACGCGGGACACGTTGCCCGTGGCCACCAGCCGCGGCAGCAGGTACAGCTCGCCGTCCGGGCCGCGGCCACTGGCGGGATTGAGGACGCCCTCGGCCTCGAAGTTGTTGCCGGGCTCGGGGGTCATGATGACGCCAGCGCGGGTGAGGGCGAAGGGGACAGTGGGAAGTGCTGAAGTGTGGGGGGAAGTCATGAATTAGCCCTTTACGCTGGAACCGATATTGGTGGAAATGAACTGGCGCTGGAAGAAAATGAACAGCGCGACGGCGGGGGCAGCCAGGACGCAGGCACCGGCAAGGATGGCACCGAACGGGTTGCCGGCCTGGCCGGCGATGTTGGAGATGAAGTTGGCCAGGGACACGGCCAACGGCTGCAGGGACTGCTCCTTGGTGACCAGGAACGGCCACAGGAACTCGTTCCACGGGCCAATGAAGGTCAGCAGAACGGCGGTGACGATGGCCGGACGGACCAGCGGGATGGCGATCTGCCACAGGATCCGCAGCTCCGAGGCGCCGTCGATCCGGGCCGCCTCAAACAGGGTTGAGGGCAGCTGGACGAAGTACTGGCGGAACACAAACACCGCCGTGGAGTTGATGGCGAACGGCAGGATCATGCCCAGGAAGCTGTCCGCCAGGCCGTAATCGCGCACGATCATGACGTAGAGCGGGATGAGCAGCAGCTGGAACGGGATCATCTGGACCAGCAGCATCATGCCAAACACCACGCCGCGGCCGCGGAACTTCATCTGCGCCAGGGCATAGCCCACCAGCAGCCCGAAAATCACCGTAAAGAGGATGACGCCGCCGGTGAAGATGCCGGAGTTGAGCAGGCCGCGGAACAGGTTGATGGACTCGTTGATCTGCGCATAGTTCGCGCCGGTGATGTTGGCCGGATTGGGAAACGCGCCGAAAATCGAGGTGTCCGGAGCAGTCTGCAGCGAACCGATGAGCATGTAGTAGAACGGGAAGAGGAACACGAAGGCGCCCACGCCCAGCAGGATGAAACTGCCGACGCCCAGGTTGCGGCGCTTTTCGACGCCCGAGTCGGGACGAAGGCCAGGTTCCGCCTGCTCGGGGAGCCGGCTCGCGTCGTCGTCGTTCTTGGCGTTTTGTGCGTTGGTGACGGACATTCTCAGTCCTCCTTCCCGCCCACGAGGCGTTTCTGGATCAGGGCGATCAGCAGGACGCCGATCACCAGCACCACGCCCAGCGCGGCCGCGACGTCGGGGTTGCCCTGCAGGATGCCCCGTTGGTACATGATGAACACCGGGGAGGCCGAGGCCCCGTCCGGACCGCCGCCGCCGGTCAGCAGGTACGGTTCGGTGAAGAGGTTGGCGCCGGTGATGGTGGCCAGGAGCGTGACCAGGACGCTGGCGGGCCGGACACCTGGAACGGTGATGTTCCAGAACTGGACCCACTTGTTGCCGCCGTCAACGGACGCTGATTCGTACAGCTCATCGGGGATGTTCTGCAGCGCCGCGAGGTAGAGGAGGATGAAGAATCCCAGCTGTTTCCACGTCACATACAGGGCCACAGTGGGCATGGCCAGCCACGAATTCACCAGCCAGGACGGGGCCGGCGCCAGGGGCCCGAGCAGCGTGTTGATCAGCCCGTTTCCCTGGAACAGGAACAGCCAGACACCCACGACGGCGACGCTCGCCGTCACGTAGGGAACGTAGTAGCTGAGGCGGAAGAACGTCTTGAGCCGGGTCACGCGGTTCAGTGCGTTGGCCAGCAGCAGGGACAGGCCCACCGTCAGCGGGACGTTAATGATCAGGAAAACGCCGATGTTCAGGAACGAGCGTTGGACTGCGGGATCGGACAGGACGGTGATGTAGTTATCGAACCCTACAAACGGCCGGTCCACCTTGACCCGTGGTGCTGTGAAGAAGAAATCGTGGAAGGAAATGTAGACGGCGTAGCCGAGGGGAAACGCGAGGACAGCCAGTACGTAGATGACGTAGGGGGCGCTGAACAGCAGGCCCAGCGGCTGGGGCCCCAGGAGGTTTTTACGCTTCCTGGGCACCAGCCGCCGGTCCGCCGGTCCACCAACCGGTTTCCCCGTGACGGGGTTCCCACTGGAAGAGCGGAGTGACATTGGGGGTCACCGCTACTTCTGGGCTACCAGTTGGTTGATCTTGTCCGCCGCTGCCTTGAACGAGGTGTCGATACTTTCGTTCCCGAAGATCACGGCCTTGGCGTAGGCGGTGCGGAAGGTCTGCCAGACTTCAACGGAGTTGGCGACGTTGGGGACCTCCACGGTCCGCGCGGCCTGCTCGGCGAACCGGGTGTACGCCGGGTTCTTGGCGAAGTAGTCCGCGTAAACCGTGGGAAGGTCCTTGCGCATGGGCATCTGGCCGGTGTCGGTCAGCAGCTTGCCGTCCTGCTCCTGGCTGGTGGCGAACTTCATGACCTCCCAGGCCGTGCCCTGGTTCTCGCAGGCCGAGTACATGGCCACGTTCTTGGCGTCGGAGAAGGTTGAGGCATCAGCCTTGGCCGCGGCAGCCGGGACCGGCACTGCGCCCCAGTTCACCTTGTCCTTGTAGGCGGCAATGGCCCACGGACCGGCCATGGACATGGCCGCCTTGCCTTCGGCGAACGAATCGCCCTGGTAGACCTCCTTGGAGGCCAGGTTCTCCTTGTAGAGCGTCTCGAACATGGTGGCAACCTGCTTGCCCTCCTCGCTGTCGAACGTGGCCTTGCCGTCCTTCACCAGCGGGGTGCCGTCGGAGTTGGCTGCGTAGAAAGAGTAGAAGTCGAACCAGGACTGGAAGAAGTCACTGGCCGGTGAGGGCCACATGGCGTTGGTGGCAGCGCCGGAGGACACGAGGGTCCGGGCGGTGTCCAGCAGTTCCTGGTGGGTCCCCAGCTTCGGGTTCTCCGGGTCCAGTCCTGCCTTGGCGAATATGTCCTTGTTGTAGAACAGGACTACGGGGTTGGACTTCCATGGCAGCTGGTACATCTTGCCGTCCGCGGACTTGTACTGGTCGGCGAGGTCACCAGTACGGTCCTTGATGTACTGGAGCCCGTCCGGGAATTCGTCGAGGGCCACCAGACCGCCCTGCTTCTGGAACTGGGGAACTGCCACCGGGGCGGTGTTGAAGACCAGGCAGGGCGCGTTGCCTGCCGTGATGGCTGCGCCGATGACCTCCTCGGAGCTCTTGCCGGCAGGGATCTCCTGCGCATCGATCTTCTCGTCCGGGTGGGCGGAGTTCCAGGATTCCACCATCGCTTTGCCCCACTTAACCTCGAACTCGTTGTTGGAGTACCAGATCTTGATGGGGCCCTTGGCGGACGTGGCGGAACCGCCGTCGCCGCCCCCGCCGCTTCCGCCGCAGGCAGCCAGGCCCGCGCCCATGACAGTCAGGGCGGCTACTGACAATATTCGCGTGGCTTTGGTAAAGCGCTTCATTGCGACTCCTTGGTACTGGTCCCTGTGGGGATCTGCTACTGGTTGGGGTGCTTCTTTGCTTGCTTTGGGGATTACTGGGGAGCAGGCTTGGTGGTTGTGGATGGGGCTGGGCCGGTGGAGGCGCGGACCAGCAGGGAAGGTGCCGGCAGTTCCGTATCCTGGCCGGAATGCGTGCCGTTGAGCTGGTCCAGGAGGGCCTGCGCGGCAACTCTGCCCCAGCGCATGGGGTCAGTGGCGATAGTGGTGAGGGGCGGGTTGAGGTACTGGGTGAACTCGGCGTTGTCGTAACCGGTGATGGACAGATCTCCCGGAACACTCAGGCCCTGGGACTGGGCGAAGGACTGGCCGGACGTTGCCATGAGGTCGTTCGCATAGACAATCGCGGTGGGGCGGTCCGGCCGGCGGAGCAGTTCCGCGGTGGCGGCCACTCCCCCGGCCGCCGTGAAGTCAGCCTCCGCGAACAGATCCGCTGACAGGCCGGCAGCGGCCATGGCCGCTTCCCAGGCCTGGCGCCGGCTACGGCCGTGGATGTATTCCTGGGCGCCGCCCACATGGCCGATCCGGACGTGCCCCAGGGCCAGAAGATGTTCGACGGCGGCCGTGATGCCGTCCGTGTCGTCCATGGACACCGCAGGGAAGGGTGAGTCCGCATCCGGCCTGTTGAGTGTCACGGCCGGAAGCCTGAGCTCGCGCAGCAGGCCGATCCGGGAATCGTGGTGCCGCACATCGGTCAGGATCACGCCGTCCACGCGGCCGCCGTCGGCCAGCTTGCGGTAGGCCCGCTCCTCGGCGCCGGGGGCAGTGGCAACGCTCAGGACCAGGGTGTAATCGTGCTCCGCGAGCGTGGTTTCGATGCCCGCAATGAACGCCGGGAAGAACGGGTCCGTGCCGAGGAGCTTGGGATCGCGGGCCACCACCAGGCCCAACGCGTAGGCCTTCGCGGAGGAAAGGCCTTTGGCGCGCAGGCTTGGCTTCCAGCCAAGGTCTTTGGCGACCTGCAGAATCCGGTCCCGGGTGGCGTCGCTGACGCCGGGCTGGCCGTTGAGCGCATAAGAAACAGCACCTTTGCTGACGCCGGCCGCGTGGGCGACGTCGCTGATGGTTACTGCCATGATGTGGGGCCCTTTAGGTTTCGGGTCCGTGACTCACGCCACTGAACCGGTTCAGTAGATTCAACTTAACCGGTTCAGCTGGGGGAAGTCAAGGGCCCGGCGCCACCTGGATGTTTTTCCGGCGGCCGCCTGGCGTGAAGCGTGCCCGCCCCGCTTGGTTGCGGCTGCTGCTCGGGACCTAGACCCGGGCCAGCCCGGCAACCTCCGCCAGCAGCTCCACGGAGCGGATCCTGGCCTCGGTGCCGGTGCTCTGGTGCGCGACGATGAGTTCGTCGGCGTCGGAGTGCTTGGCGAACTCCTCGAGATAGTCGTTCACAACGTCCGGGGTGCCGATGGCCGAGTACGTCATCATCTGCGAAACGTGCTGGCCCTGCGGGGAGTCCAGGACCATGTCCGCTTCGTCGTCGGTGAACTCGCGCCCGCCGCCGAAAAACAGACCAACGCGGGCGCGCAGGGTGGCCCGGAAGGCCGCCTGCGCCTCGGCAGCCGTATCCGCGGCGATCACGTTGACGCCGGCGATCACGTGGGGTGCGTCGAGCTGGGCCGACGGCTTGAACTCACGGCGATACACGGCCACGGCATCCTGCAGGGCGTTGGGCGCGAAGTGCGAGGCGAAGGCGTACGGCAAGCCCAGCTGGGCGGCAAGGCGGGCGCCGAACAGCGACGATCCCAGGATATAGAGCGGCACGTTGGTGCCCTTGCCGGGGGTGGCCTCCACGCCCTGGATCCGGGTGGGGCCGGTGAGGTAGCCCTGCAGTTCCAGGACGTCCTGCGGGAAGGTGTCCGCGGACATGGGGTCCCGGCGCAGCGCGCGCATGGTGTTCTGGTCGCTGCCGGGGGCGCGGCCCAGGCCAAGGTCGATCCGGCCCGGGTGCAGCGTCTCCAGGGTGCCGAACTGCTCGGCGATGGTCAGCGGAGAGTGGTTGGGCAGCATAACGCCGCCGGCGCCGAGCCTGATGGTGTTGGTGTGGGCGGCCACGTGGGCGATCAGCACGCTGGTGGCCGACGACGCGATGGCGGACATGTTGTGGTGCTCGGCGTACCAGATCCGCCGGTAGCCAAGCTCCTCGGCACGCTGTGCCATGGCCACACTGCCCGCGAAACTCTCCGCCGCCGTCTGGCCTTTGCCAATGGTTGCCAGATCAAGAATGGAGAGGGGAAGCGTCACGTCAGTGCCGGCCTTTCAGTGCGTTGCGTAAGGTGCCGGCCGGGGCGCGGCGGGCACACTGTGGACAACGACGGCGGCGCCCGGGTTATTTCTGCGGGCTGGGGTGGGGTGTCCCACAGCCCGGTTTGTGACCGCCGGGGACGCCGCGTTAACCGCCGTTACCCCTCGTATCGCACCGTTTCGGCGGCTTTGATCCCGCGACGGCGCTCCCGGATAGTTGCTGCCAAGAACACCCTTCCGTTCCGAAAACCAGCAACTTCCAAGGGGAAACCATGGCGACAATCAAGACACGACAGGCTGCAGGCGCAGCACTCGCGGCAGTCACGCTGCTGGCGCTGGCCGCCTGCTCGGACCCGGGCGCGACGGCGGCGACAGCACCGTCGTCGGGCTCCACGGCGAGCGCTGCCGGCAAGACGTTCAACCTGGCCCCGGAGCAGAACCGCGTCAAGGTGACAGTGGATCCGAAAGCTGCCGCTCTGGTCCCCGACGCCATCAAGGCCGACGGCAAACTGACCGTGGTCACTACCGGCGGCACGGCCCCGCTGAGCCTTTTCGCCACGGACAACAAAACGCTGATCGGCAGCGAGGTGGACATTGCCTACGCTGTGGGCGAGACGCTGGGGCTGACGGTTGAGGTGCTGCCCGTGGCCTGGGCCGACTGGCCGCTGGGCGTTGAATCCGGCAAGTACGAGGCCGTGCTCTCCAACGTCACCGTCACCGAGGCCCGCAAGGAGAAGTTCGACTTTGCGAGCTACCGCAACGACCTCCTGGGCTTCTACGCCAAGACCGATTCCACCATCGGCGACATCAAGGAAGCAAAGGATGTTGCCGGCAAGCGCATCATCGTCGGCTCGGGCACCAACCAGGAAGCGATCCTGGTGCGCTGGGACGAAGATAACAAGGCCAAGGGGCTCGCGCCGGTTGAGTTTCAGTATTACGACGACGACTCCGCCGCCACGCTCGCACTCCAGTCCGGCCGGGCGGACCTGACGTTCGCGCCGAACGCCGGCTCGGCCTACAAGGCAGCCAAGGACGGCAAAACCAAGGAAGTGGGCACGCTCAACGGCGGCTGGCCGCTGACCGCCGAAATCGCCTTCACCACGCAGAAGGGCAACGGCCTGGCAGTCGCCGCGCAGGCTGCGCTGAACACGATTATCAAGGACGGCAGCTACGCCGAGATCCTGGACCGCTGGGGCCTGTCGTCGGAGGCCATCCAGAAGTCCGAACTGAACCCGGCTGGCCTGCCCAAGAAGTAGCCCCGCCACTGTGGGTTAATGGTCCGGTGAGTACCGAGTTCTACCTTCGCCCCAGCCTGGATTCCGACGGCCCGTGGATTGCGGAGCTGCGCGCGGTGGTGATGCGTCCGGACCTTGAGCGGCTGGGCCGCTTTGACCCCGGCCGCGTCCGTGAGCGCTTCCTTAACGGGTTCCAGCCGGAGCACACCTTCATCGTCGAAGTCGCGGGGCAGAATGCGGGCGTGATTGCTGTCCGCGCGGAGCCCGACGCGCAGTGGATCGAACACTTTTACCTGGCCCCGGAGCATCAGGGAATGGGCCTCGGTGGCGCCGTGCTCCGGCAGGCCATGGACGGGTCCCGGGACCACCGGCCGTTCCGCCTGAACGTGCTCCAGGGCAGCGCGGCCCGGCGGCTGTATGAGCGCCACGGCTTTGAGGTCGAATCGGAGGACGCTGTGGACGTTTTTATGGCGGCGAAAAGTTAGGCAAACGGCAAAGACCCTCTGCCACGGAGCCGTCGCGGTCACGCATGTCTGCCGTCCGCCTCTTCCGGAAATGCACTAACGGCGGGTTTGGCAATAGTCTGGCCAGATGGGGACAAAGACCGCGAACTCCGCCGAACAGATCGACAGGCAGTCGCGCATTCTCGAAGCGGCGCTCGATCTGCTGTCGCGCCACGGCATCTCAGGCGTGAGCATGCGTGCCGTGGCGCGCGAAGCCGGCGTTGCACTGGGCCTGGTGAACTACTATTACGACGATAAGACGAGCCTCATCCGGGCGGCCCTGCACCGGGTGGATGAGCAGGACCTTCAACTGGTGGCCCAGGACCCATCGTTGACGCCGGACGAACAGCTCCGCGAGGCCCTGCAGCGGGTTGCCCGCGCCGAACTGCTGACCACCCGGTACCTATCCCTGCGCCTGCACCTGTGGGCCCTCGCCCAGGCCGACGAAGGCTATGCCGAGATCAATGCTGCTGCCTTCGACCGGTATCTGGACGGAGTCGCCGCACTCGTGTCCAACGCCAAAATTGAGCTCTCCTGGGAGGAATGCCGGGAACGGGCAGCCGACATTGTGGTTATCCAGAACGGCATGTGGCTGACGTCCCTTCTTGGCGTGGACAACGCCTCCATCCAGCGCAGCATCGCCCGCACGGAGGAAATCGCCTTCGCCCCAGCCACGGAGCGGTAACAGCGCGCCAACAATAGCCCGCGCGCCGGTCTTCAGGCGCACTAAAGAACACACCAGCGCGGCAGCAGCAGCACCCGCAACTTTGAACGAGTGTTCAAAAAAGCATTGAACGATCGTTCAATGTGCACTACTGTCCTCCGTATGACTTACGCCACAACGTCTCATGACGCGACAGCATCCACCCTCTTCATCAACGGCTCGTGGGAGCCGGCCGCCTCCGGCGCGGTGCGCCAGATCCGCAATCCCGCCGACGGCGAGCTGACAGCCACAGTGTCCGAGGCCGGCCGGGAAGATGCCGGGCGTGCCATCGCTGCCGCCCGGGCGGCCTTCGACTCCGGCGTCTGGGCTTCGGTACCGGCACCCGAGCGCGGCACTTTCCTGCTCAAAGTGGCCGCGGAACTGCGCCAACGCCGGGAAAAGTTCGCCCGCGCTGAATCACTGGACACCGGGAAGCGGATAGCCGAAAGCCGCATCGACATGGACGACATCGCCGCCTGCTTCGAATATTTCGGACGGCTGGCCGGACAGCAGGCGGGCCGCCTGGTCGACGCCGGGGACACCGCCGTCGTGAGCAAAATCGTCTACGAGCCCGTGGGCGTCTGCGGCCTGATTACACCGTGGAACTACCCGCTGCTCCAGGCCGCGTGGAAGATCGCGCCCGCGCTGGCCGCCGGCTGCACCTTCGTCCTTAAGCCCTCCGAGCTCACCCCGTCCACCGCCATCCTGGCCATGCAGCTGCTGCAGGACCTCGGCCTGCCGGACGGCGTCGCCAACCTTGTGACCGGACCCGGCGCGGAGGCGGGGGCACCGCTCTCCGAACACCCCGCCGTCGACCTGGTCTCCTTCACCGGCGGACTGGAAACCGGCAAGCGCATCGCCGCGGCCGCAGCCGGCACCGTGAAAAAGGTGGCGCTGGAACTTGGCGGCAAGAACCCCAACGTGGTGTTTGCCGACGCGGACTTCGATGCCGCCGTCGACAACGCCCTGAACGGCGCATTCGTCCACTCCGGGCAGGTTTGCTCCGCCGGGGCGCGGCTGGTGGTGGAGGAATCAATCGCCGAGCGCTTCGTCGACGAGCTGGTCCGCCGTGCGCAGGGGATCCGGCTTGGCGGCCCGTTTGACGAGGCTGCCGAAACCGGGCCGCTGATTTCCGCAGCCCACCGCGACAAGGTCCACGCCTACGTCCAGCGCGGCATCGCGGAGGGCGCGCGGCTGCGGTGCGGCGGCGCGGCGCCTGAGGGAGAAAAGTACGACGGCGGTTTTTACTACCAGCCGACCGTCCTGGACCGCGTCCAAAAGGGGATGTCCGTGGTGGTGGACGAAGCCTTCGGCCCGGTGGTGACCGTCGAGACCTTCCGCACCGAGGACGAGGCCGTTGCAACCGCCAACGACACCATCTACGGGCTGGCGGGCGCAGTCTGGACCCAGGACGCCGGAAAAGCCCAGCGCGTGGCATCCCGGCTGCGGCACGGCACCGTCTGGATCAACGACTACCACCCCTACCTCCCCCAGGCCGAGTGGGGCGGCTTCGGCCAGTCCGGCGTCGGCCGCGAGCTGGGCCCGACAGGCCTGGGCGAATACCAGGAAGCCAAGCACATCTACCAGAACACCAGCCCACAGGTCACCGGCTGGTTCGCCGACCACGGCAAGGAGAACTAGATGCACGTCGACAACATCGAGGACCTCAGCGAGCGCGGATTCGACTACATCGTCATCGGCGGCGGATCCGCCGGGGCGGCAGTGGCCGCGCGGCTGACTGAGGATCCGGACGTGACCGTGGCCCTCGTGGAGGCTGGCCCGGATGACCGCAACCTGCCCGAGATCCTGCAGCTGGACCGCTGGATGGAGCTGCTGGAATCCGGCTACGACTGGGACTACCCGGTGGAACCCCAGGAGAACGGCAACTCATTTATGCGCCACGCCCGCGCCAAGGTGATGGGTGGCTGCTCCAGCCACAACTCCTGCATCGCGTTCTGGGCCCCGCGCGAAGACCTGGACGAGTGGGAATCCAAGTACGGCGCCACCGGCTGGACCGCTGACAACGCCTGGCCGCTCTACCAGCGACTGGAGACCAACGAGGACGCCGGACCGGACGCGCCGCACCACGGTGACTCAGGCCCCGTGCACCTGATGAACGTGCCCCCGGTGGATCCGGCCGGCGTCGCGCTCCTGGACGCCTGCGAACAGACGGGCATCCCCCGGGCAAAGTTCAACACCGGAACCACGGTGGTCAACGGCGCCAACTTCTTCCAGATCAACCGCCGCGCGGACGGTACCCGGTCCTCCAGCTCGGTCTCCTACATCCACCCCATCATGGAGCGCGAAAACTTCACGCTGCTGACCGGCCTCCGCGCCCGCCAGCTGGTGTTCGACGCGGACAAGCGCTGCACAGGCGTGGACGTGGTGGACTCGGCGTTCGGCCGGACCCACCGGCTCTCCGCGGACCGCGAGGTCATTCTTTCCACCGGCGCCATCGACTCGCCCAAGCTGCTGATGCTCTCCGGCATCGGCCCGGCAGCGCACCTCGCCCAGCACGGCATCGAGGTCCTGGTGGACTCCCCCGGTGTGGGCGAAAACCTGCAGGACCACCCCGAGGGCGTGGTGCAGTTCGAGGCCAGGCAGCCGATGGTCCAGACCTCGACGCAGTGGTGGGAAATCGGCATCTTCACCCCCACCGAGGAGGGCCTGGACCGCCCGGACCTGATGATGCACTACGGCTCCGTACCGTTCGACATGAACACCCTGCGGCACGGCTACCCCACCACGGAGAACGGCTTCAGCCTCACCCCGAACGTCACGCATGCCCGCTCCCGCGGCACCGTCCGGCTGCGCAGCCGCGACTTCCGAGACAAGCCCATGGTGGACCCGCGCTACTTCACGGACACGGACGGCCACGACATGCGGGTCATGGTGGCCGGTATCCGCAAGGCGCGCGAGATCGCCGCCCAGCCGGCCATGGCCGAATGGACCGGCCGGGAGCTTTCGCCCGGTGTCGAGGCTCAGACGGACGAAGAACTGCGGGACTATATCCGCAAGACGCACAACACCGTGTACCACCCCGTGGGCACCGTCCGCATGGGCGCGGCCGACGACGGGATGTCACCTTTGGATCCCGAGCTGCGGGTCAAAGGCGTCACCGGACTGCGCGTCGCGGACGCCTCAGTCATGCCTGAACACGTCACCGTCAACCCGAACATCACCGTCATGATGATCGGCGAGCGCTGCGCCGATCTGATCCGCGCAGGACGGTCCGGCAGCGTTGGCGCAGAAGAGGTGGAGCTCAGCGCATCCTTCGCCTGAGGATCAGGCCACATCACTATCGTGCTTTTCTGATTGAGGAGTCCAAATGATAGAACCCAGCAAGAGTCTTGATTCAAGCGGCATGGACGAGTTCGGCTATACCCAGACCCTGGACCGGAGCATCGGCAAGTTTGCCAGTTTCGCCGCAGGCGTCAGCTACATCTCCATCCTCACCGGCGTTTTTCAACTGTTCTATTTTGGTTTTTCCATGGCAGGCCCGGCATATGCCTGGTCCTGGCCCATTGTCTTCGTCGGCCAGCTGATGGTGGCGCTGTGTTTTGCCGAGCTGGCCGGCCGCTACCCCGTTGCGGGGTCGGTCTACAACTGGGCCAAACGGCTGGCGACCGGAACCTCGGCATGGCTGGCGGGCTGGCTGCTGCTGCTGTCCTCCATCATGGCGCTGGGGTCCGTGGCACTGGCCCTGCAGCTCACCCTGCCGCAGCTCTGGTCCGGCTTCCAGTTCGTCGGTGACGGCACCGGCCCGTACGACTTCGCCATGAACGGCGTTGTGCTGGCCACCATTGTGATCACCATCTCCACCCTTATCAACGCGTTCGGCGTGAAGCTGATGACCAGGATCAACAGCGTCGGCGTATTCGTGGAGCTGGTGGCGGCCGTCCTGCTGATCCTCGCACTGGGCTGGCACGTGGTGCGCGGTCCTGAGGTCTTCTTCGACACCGCCGGTTACGGGGAAGGACACGACCTGGGCTTCTTCGGCGTCTTCCTGATCGGAGCCATGGCTTCGGGCTATGTTATGTACGGCTTTGACACCGCCAGCTCCCTCGGGGAGGAAACCAAGGACCCCAAACGCACCGCGCCCAAGGCCATCCTGCGCGCCGTCACGGCCTCGTTCCTGCTCGGTGGCCTGATCCTGCTCTTTGGCATCCTGGCCGCGCCGGACCTCACCGATCCCAAAGTGGGCTCTGTCGACGGCGGCCTGCAGTACATCGTGCTTTCCGTCCTGGGCGGACCCTTCGGCAAGGCCTTCCTCGTGTGCATCGTGGTGGCCGTGGTGGTCTGCACCCTGTCCGTCCACGCGGCCGCCATCCGGATGATGTTCGCCATGGCCCGGGACAACAACCTGCCGTTCAGCCGGCAGCTCAGCAAAGTGGATCCGGTCCGCAGAACGCCGACTGTTGCCGCCATCGTCATCGGCGTCCTGGCCATCATGCCACTGCTCATCAACGTTATGCAGCCGGCGATTTTCACAATTCTGTCCAGCATCAGCATCGTGCTGATTTACCTGTCCTACCTCCTGGTCACCGCACCCATGCTGCGCAACCGGCTCCTGGGAAGATGGCCGGGTGATGATTCCGACGCCGGATTCAGCATGGGCAAATGGGGGCTTCCGGTGAACATCCTCGCGGTCCTGTGGGGCGGCGCCATGACGGTGAACCTGATCTGGCCGCGCCCGGAGATCTACAACTCGGTCCCGCCGTTCGAGTGGTACCTGCAATGGGGCGGGGTGCTGTTCGTTGCCGCCGTCACCGTGGGCGGGGCCCTGCTGTACCGCCTGAAGATCCGCCATCAAACGGGCGTGCTGGCCGAGCACGCAGCGGCCGTCGCAGCACATCCATCGTCAGGCTCCGAACTGCAGGCCACTCCCGCTGAAGAGCAGATGGTGGAGTCCAAAGCCACCTAAGGCCGCTGCTCCCCATCAGCTGAAAGCAGGCAGTTCCGAGAAAGGGTCGACGACGGCAGTCACCTTGCCGCCGTCGACCCTTCACCGTCGGCTGACTTATTACTTGACGAAACGTCCACTACCAGCACCCGGTTTCCCGTTCGTTCGGGCTGTGAACCCGGTTAGACCCACCAGAACAGTAGCGCCCACCAAGCGACATTACTGATGGTGTCCTTTGGTTCTTCCTTCGGTGCGGTTGCCGTGCTGCGGCCTGTCGTTTTTGTCTTCTTCAAACCCTGTGCCTGCTTTCCGAACACCTTTTGGGTTGCCAGGTAGAGTCCGGTCACCATGGCCGCAAAGCCGGTCAGGCCGATGATGAGGTTCGCAACGGGGTTCGGGAGTGCGAGGCCGAAGAGTAGGAGGGCGAAGCCGGCAATCGTCATTAGTACGCCGCCGACGACGCGGCGAATGGATGAGATGGGGCCCGGGTCAGTTTCCATTGTGTGGGCAAACTGGGGATCGTCCTCCTTGAATTGCTTCTCCAGTTGCTCCAGCATTTGCTCTTCGCGTTCGGTGAGTGCCATCAGGCGGTCCTGTCTGGATCTTGTGTCGGGCCTGTGGGTGACTTTCCGAGGGCGTGGAACTGTGGGATGGGAAGTCGGCGCCTGGTGGTTCTGTTTGAAGAGCGGTTAGCCATGGGGGCTTCTCTCGTGTTCTCTCGTGTTCTTTGGTGGAGTGTGCAGCCAAATCGGGATGACCGGTGTAGCAGGGGTTGTCCCCCGGCCCGGGCCGGTCGAAGCTGGATCGTCTCGCTGATGGACTGTGAAAAACGACCTGGCTTCGACCGGCCTGCGGGGGTTGCTGGGTTTAGAGTGACCGCTGTTGAGGTGGCCGGCCGTAGGTCTCCAGGAGGCGGAGCCATATCTCGCTCACCGTGGGGTAGGCGGGGACAGCGTGCCAGAGCCGGTCCAGGGGGACTTCGGAAACGACGGCGATGGTTGCCGCCTGGAGCAGATCGCTGACGTCGGGACCCACGAAGGTCACGCCCAGGATGACCTTCCGTGCCTCGTCGACGACCATCCGGGCAGTGCCCTTGTAGCCATTGGCCCGCAAGCCGGCGCCGGCCACGTGCCCGATCTCGTAGTCGACCACCCGGATGTCGTAACCGGCCCTTTCCGCGGCGACCGCGGTAAGACCCACGGAGGCGATCTCAGGGTCGGTGAACGTGACCTGTGGTACCGCTGCATGGTCCGCTGTTGCCACATGGCGTCCCCACGGGGCATCCATCACTTCCGCGCCTGTTGCCCTTGCGGCGATGACGTCTCCCGCCGCCCGTGCCTGGTACTTGCCTTGGTGGGTTAGCAGCGCACGGTTTGTTACATCTCCGGCGGCGTACAGCCAGTCAAAGCCGGGGACCCGCAAGGTGTCATCGGTTTCTATCCAGTCACCCGGAATGAGACCAACAGTGTCGAGCCCAACGTCCCAGGTATTCGGGGTCCGGCCCGTTGCGATGAGCACTTCCTGGGCCGTGACGGTCTGGCCGTCGCCGGTTTCGATGGTGACGCCGGTATCGCTGCGGTGAACACTGGTGGTCTTGGTGTCAAGCAGCAGGGTCACGCCCTGTTCACGGAGGGCCTCGGCAACGAGCTCTCCGGCAAACGGTTCCATCCCGGAGAGGAGGCCGCCGCGGGCGATCACGGTCACTGTGGTCCCGAAGCCGGCGAAAGCTGTTGCCATTTCCGTCGCCACTACGCCGCCGCCGATGATGGCGAGGCTCGTCGGGACCGTCTTGATGCTGGTGGCTTCCCGGCTGGTCCAGGCCCGGGCATCTGCCAGCCCTTCAATGTCGGGCAGGAGCGAGCCTGAACCGGTGGCGACGGCGACCGCATGCCGGGCGGTGAGTTCAGTGCTTGAACCGTCGGCCGCGGTGACGGTGACTCTCTTGGTGCCGTTTATCCGGCCGTGCCCCCGGACCAGCCCGATCCCGGCACTGTTGAGCCATTGGACCTGTCCGGCGTCGGACCAGTTGCTGGTGTAGTAATCCCGGCGCGCCAGCACAGCTTCGACGTTGAGTTGCCCTGTAACAGCCTCGGCTGCGCCTGGAAGCTGCCGGGCTGCGCGTAGTGCCTGTGCGGAACGGAGCAGGACTTTGGAGGGCATGCATGCCCAGTAGGAGCACTCGCCGCCGACGAGTTCGCTCTCAACGATGACGGCGGTGAGGCCGCCCTGGACGGCGCGGTCGGCGATGTTCTCACCGACTGCGCCGCCGCCGAGGATGATCAGGTCATACTCTGCGGAACTGGCCCCGCTCATCGTCCGGGCGCCCTGGTGAGGACTTCCTGAAGGAACCAGCCGTTGCCGTCCGGGTCGCTGAAGGACGCGAAGGACCCGTAGTCAGCCCTGTCGGGGGAGGGTCCGGACACCCGGTTTCGTCCGCCCGGCCGGTGGAAGAGTCCGTCTGCGTCGTGCCAGACGTCGCTGATGTCGATCCCACGGTTGTGCAGGTCTGCCTGCGCGGCAATGATGTCCTTCACGATCAGGTGAAGGTTCTGGACGGACCCGGGCGTTGATTCGGTGACTCCCGTGCCGAAGATGATCGACATTTCGGAGCCTGGAGGGGTGAGCTGGATTATGCGGAGCTCTTCGCTGATGTTGAAGTCGGCGTCGAGGCGGAAACCGGCCTTCTCGTAGAAATCCTTTGCCCGGTCAACGTCTGAGACGGGGAGGACGAGGACTTCGAGCTTCAACTCCACTGCGGTGCTTGCCTGAGCTGCTTCTGGTGCAGCTGCAGGTTGGTTGCGGTCGGTTCCGGCGGGCTCGTTGAGGCTGTAGCCGGCGTCGGCCAGGCTTCTGCTCATGTGGTCCGCGTACCAAGTGGGCCATTCGGCATCATGTACACCGCCGAGGGTTTCGGCTTCATAGATGCCATGGTCGGTTGCGGCCCGGTCCAGGGCGTTCTTCAGAATTTCAGTGGTGGGAATAGACATTTTGGTGCTCCTTGCTGGGTCGTTGTTGTCTTGCCGGTTGGTGATTGTTAGTTGTTCGGTCGGAGGTCTTGGAGGTCCAGGAGGATGGCGGCGAAGCTGTGGATGGCGTTGTTCTCCTTGTCGCGGAGCAGGACGCGGCGGCGGGTGGGCGCGGTGAGTCCTTGGAAGTCTTTGTGCTCGGAGGTGTAATGGGCCACTTCGGCCCAACCGTTGACTTCGACGTCGTAGTCCATGCGCCGCTGCAGCCCGGTCTCGGAGTCAAAGTAGTAGGTCTGGACTTTGCTGTGGCTGTGGATGGAGTCCGGGAAGGTCACTTCGAGCCGTCGCCACGTCTCGCCGTCTTCGTCCCAGGGATCGAGTTCACGGGTCTGGACTCCGGGGAGCGTGAAGAGCAGCGGTTCGGCGAGATAGGTCCAGGTGGCGTAGGAGATGAAGTAGCCCATCTGGGTCGGTGACCACGGGGTGTCACCCTGGTAGCCGGCCATGCTGTGGCGGGGCGCGGAAAGGCTGTCCACTACTGTGCCCGCACCATCGGTGATGGTGACCAGATCCTTGGCGGCGTCAAAGTGCAGGGTCCGTCCTGGTCCGAAGGGTGTGATGCTGATCCGCTGTTCGGCGAGGTCGGCTGTCACTGTTACGTCGCCGAGCAGGTCCGGCTGGCCTTTGTAGGGCCAGAAGACGCCGTGGACGCGGAGCTTTGCCGTCACACTGCGGGCTCCTTGCCAGGACTGTGCGGTGCCATGCTTGGCGAGGACAAATTCAACGAGGTTGCTCATGATCTTCTTCTTTCGGGGTTTTTGTGTGGAGCAGTGCTCAATGGGGAGGCGGGCGCCAGGGGAGGGTTTTGGTCTTACTGGTTGTCGAGTTCAGAAAACAAACCGGTGAATGCTCCGCCGGCGCTCGATAGTTTCTCGAAGAATGCTCCGGCTTGTGGTGTGGCGACGGCCCGTGAGGCTGATTCGTAGTCGGGGAAGTAGAAGTCCAAGGTCCGGTGGGCAGGTGTTGGCGTGCCGTCCTCCTTGGGCCAGACTTTGGCCGACTCGACCCGGACCAGTTCCGGCAGGTCCTTGGCCAGGTCCAGGAGTGCGGGCACGTGTTGCTCGAAAGTTTCGGGCACCTGCGGGTTCTCGATGATGATGGTGATTTTTGTCGGCATTGTTTTGTCCTTGGGGGTTGGGGGTTGGAAAAGAGCGGACGTTAGTCTTTTGCGAGGAATGCCAGGACTTCAGCGGCGAATTCGTGCGGGTACTGGAAGAGAAATCCGTGGTTGGCATTCGGGTAGATGATGAGTTCGGCTTTGGGGATGTGGCCGGCCAACAGGTAGGAGTTGGGCGTGGGCACCATGATGTCGTTGTCGCCGTTGGCCACCAGAGTGGGCGCCTTGATCGAGGCCAGGCGGACCAGTTTGGCCGGATCAGGAATGCCCCATTCGATGACGGCGGCGGCTTGTGTGTCCCGGGCGGCCAGGGAAACGTTGGCGTCCCGGTCGTCCGTGCGGGTGAAGATACGGCTGACGAATTCATCGGCCTTGGCTGTGCTCTCCGCCGAGGAGTTGAAGAACAGGTAGTGGATGTCCCCGGCGTCCTGCACATCCTTCATGGCGTGCGCCCGTGGCTCATCCGTCCAGCCATGCATCTCCCGTCCACCTTCAGGCCCGGTGCCGGCGAGGATGATGCGGCGTACCAGGTGCGGGCGCTGCAGGGCGACCTCCTGTGCGACGAACCCGCCGATGGAGAAGCCGAACAGGTCGACCTCGTCCAAGCCGAGGGCGTCGATGAAGGCCAGCGCATCGCGGCCGAACTCCTTGAACGTCGTCGGCACCTTCCCGGTGGACAGTGCTACGCCGCTGGCATCGAACAGGATGACTTCCCGCTCGGCGGCGATGCTGTCAACAAGGGCAGGATCCCAGCTGTCCAGGTTGCCGCGGAAATGCTGGAAGAAGACGATGGGTGTGGTTCCTGCTTTGCCGAACCGGCGGTAGGCGTACGTCGTGGCGTTGCTTCCCTTGATGGTGAGATTCGGGGCGGTGTATTGGGACATGGCGGAGCCTTTCAGATGGAGTAGACCGGTCGTCTAGTGATTGAGAAAAGAAAAACCTGGCGTCGTGGGGATCGGCGCTTAGGCCAGGACGTCGGAGTAGACGGTTTCCAGGAACCCCTCCAGCGGCGCCCGCGAACGGGTCAGCTTGGAGCGTGCGACGGCGCCTTCGAAGCTGGCGATGATGAAGCCGGCGAGCCGCCGCGGATCACTGTGGTTGGAGATCTCCCCGTCATTTTGGGCGCCCTCGATGGCCACCGCAAGCTTCCCTGTCCACAGTTCGAGGGACTGTTCGACCACAGACGTGACGGCTGCGCTCTGAGACGGCATTTCGTTGGAAAAATTGCCCAGCAGGCATCCGCGCTGGAAGTTCTCAGCCTCTGCCATCTTTGTAATGAAGGAAAGGTGTGCCCGGATTCTTCCCAAGGGGGAAGCTTCCCCGCTGTCCAGCAGTTCATATTGGATGGTTGCCTCATAGAGCTTCACTGTTTCAACGGCGAGGGCTTCCTTGCTTTCGAAAAAGTGGTAAAAGGAACCTTTGGGAACTCCGGCAGCCCTGGTGATGTCCAGTACGCCGGTTGCCGAATAGCCGTTCGCGTGGAACAGGTCCAGTGCGGTGCTGGCGATTCGTTCCTTGGTGCCGGTGCTCATCTTTAGTCCTTCGTTCGGGGTGATAATTAAAGATTAGACCGGTCGTCTAGTTAACGCAATACCCTGCTGAAAAGTTTGCAAACTGGCAGCACGGCTGCATCCCTTCAAGGTCCAGGAGTACTTCGCGCAACCGATAGATGCCGCCTTGACCCTTAAAAGGATTGCTCGATAGGGAAGGCTCAGAATCAGCTCCAACATAGGTCACCGGCTTGCCAGACGTCGCGACTATCAGCCTCCTGCAGAAACCTACTCTCCAGAATCGACCCTGGCCAACGAACAATTGCAGCGCGCCCTGAACAGCGGATGACGCGCGGGGCTCCCTAGCCGTACGGTCCTTTCCAACCCGCGACTCTTCCCCTACGCTGTGATTGTTGCCCCGGACCCTGGCAGCGCCCCTTATTTTCGGCGCAGTTGTCCAGGGAGGAACTCCTCACATCGAAGGCACCCGAACACTCAATACCGCAGTAGAAGTGGCCGCCTCAATAGATGCGCCCTTGGGTTTTGAACATGAACATGCCGGCCCTGAGTTACAGGCCGCCGTGGCGTGGGCCGTTACGCACGGCATGCCCATTAAGGACGTGGCCACCGCAGCCCGCATGACGGCATTGGAGGTTCTCGACGCTGCCGAGTCCCTAAACTACCGGACAGTCAATTCATCGCCACCAGCAAGCGGCCAAGGCAGAGACCCGATGACTAAGTGATGTATACCCAACACTGGAGCGGACAATCTGGCGGCACTTTCGCCATGCAGCCAGATGCGGAGACTCCCGGCTCCGAACCGCTATGGACCCGTGCCGGATGCACCAGGCTTGGACCTCGCGTACGTCGAGATCGCCATCCCCCACATGCCCCGCGGGGCGGAAGGCTGACCGTGACGGCTTCAACCTATTCACTTTTCCTTGCCGACTCCATCGCCCCTGCCGAACCAAACCACGGTCTAACCGACGACGAACTGTACGGGGTGTACACCAGCTGGTGCCTGCTCCGCCGGGAATGCCCCGCATCCTCGCCGGCCTTCTGGGCCGCCATGCGCGAAAGGGGAATCCCCGATCGGCGCAAGATCGCCAAAGGAGTCATCCGCCCAGGACTGCGCATGACAGGGCCAGCCGCAGCGGACTATATCCTCGCCAGCCAACCCAGCCTGCTCTGACGCCCGCACACCGTTTACCGTCGAGAAGGGACCGCGGTAAGGTAAACGACCACGGCAGAGCTGCTGTCTGATTCGTATGATGCGCAAAACTTAGCAAGACGTAAGGGTCCTTATCGGCACTTTGGAATCATCGCTCCAAGCCAAGGTTTCCATCCTCCCGGCATTCTCCCTCCTGCGCTACGAAACGGGAGTTGCGTCTCCATCGCAGCCCTCGCGTGACGGCGTCCTTCAGACTCCCGTCAGACTGAACTACACCCCAACCTGACGTCAGGCTTGGGTCGAAAAGATGTCAGGATAGGGTCCCTTCCGCGTGTTTGAACACGCCGTTGTGCCAGCCCGAGATTTCAAACTGACACATTTTGGCGGCTCTGACCCCGGCACAGGCGCACCAAGCGGTCCCGCTGGAGGCCACGCAATAAACTCCTACAGCCACTGCTCCCACACCGTCAGCTGCAGTCTTACCGCGCCACCGTCGGGCACGGCGCCAGCGGGGACGGAGGCACCGTCCCCGGCCCCGCCGCCGTCGAACGCCCCAAGGTAGCGGCAGCGCACCGTCCCCCACAGGCGGTGCCACAGGCCGCCGGGGCGGTCCGCGCTCATAAAGCGCGGACCGCTTCAGCCGCCTCAACCGAACGAACGGGAGTTGCCAGGCCCAGGTTTTCGCGCAGGGTGCTGCCCCGGTACTCCGTCGGGTAGACGCCGCGTTCCTGCAGTTCCGGCACCAGGTGGTTCACAATGTCATCCAGGCCGGACGGGACCAGCCACGGCGAAATGTTGAAGCCGTCCACCGCGCCTACCCGCGCATACTCCGCCAGCTGGTCCGCCACCGCGGAGTACGAGCCTGTGAAGGTGGCGTCCACGCGGGCTGTGCGGGAGGTGACGAACTGGCGGATGGAGAGGCCCTTATCCTTGGCCTCTGCCCGCCACTGGTCCGCCAGCTGCCGGGCTTTGGCGCCGTGGAAGCCGCTGCCGCGGGTCTCGGAGGTTTCCTCCACCACAGGATCAATCTCCGGAAGCGGCCCGTCCGGATCGTACTCGGAGAGCTCGCGGCCCCAGAACTGCTCCAGGTACGCCACGGCCTGCTGCGGGCCAATTTGCAGGCTGCGCACCCACTCCTTCTTCGCCGCGGCTTCCTCAACCGTGGGTGCCAGGATGAATTCGCTGGCCGGCATGATCTGTACCGCGTTTGCTCCACGCCCGGCCGCAAGCGAGCGTGCCACGAGGTCCTTGCGGAACTCCACGGCGGCATCAAACTTCGGATGGGCCGAGAAGATGACATCCGCCTGCCGGGCAGCAAAGTCGCGCCCTTCCGGAGAGTCGCCTGCCTGGAACAGCACGGGCCGGTACTGCGCACTTCGAGGCAGCCGGGGAGTTACGTCCACCGTGTAGTGCTGCCCTTCATGGAGCACACGGCGCGCGGGTCCCACCGCAGTGTCCCAGGAATCCCAGATGCGCTTGGCCGTCTCCACGAACCCTTCGGCGTGCCTGTAACGGTCTGCATGGTCCAGGTACCCGCCGCGGCGGAAGTTGGCCCCGGTCCAGGCATTGTCCGTGGTCACGATGTTCCACGCCGCGCGGCCACCGGAGATCAGGTCCAGTGACGCGAGCCTGTGTGCCAGGTCGGCGGGGTCGTTGTATGTGGTGTTCTGGGTGGCCACCAGGCCGATGTTCCTGGTCACGGAAGCCAACGCCGCGAGCATGGTCTGCGCGTCCGGACGGCCCACCACGTCCAGAGCGTGCGGCCTCCCGAGGTGTTCCCGCAGGCGGAGGCCTTCGCCCAGGAAGAACGCGGCGAACAGCCCCCGTTCGGCCGTCTGCGCTAGACGGCGGAACGATTCGAAGTCGGTCTGCGAACCGGATTCGGCTGCCTTCCAGATGGTTCCGGAGTTGACGCCCTGAAAAAAGACGCCGAACTGCAGCTTGCCCGTCGGCACAAAAACGTCGGATTTAGCACGGTTGCGCTGTGTCATGGTCTTCCCCTTAGTTTCCGGCGGCAGCGGCCGCGGATGAGTCTGCGTAGCGGCTGGCCGGGCGCTCAAGTCCCAGCAGGTCCCGGAACGTGCCGTCAAGGACCGGGGCCAGCAGTGCGCCGCGGCGCCGTAGTTCCGGCAGGACCAGCCGTGAAAGTTCGTCAAGTTCCAGGGCGAACGACGCCGGGTGGAGGCGGACGCCGTCGGCCTCCACAAGGAGGGACTCAAGGAGGTCCGCCAGGCCGGCGGCCGAACCGGTGTACCGCGCGTGGCCGCCGTCGGCAGCCGAACCGGAACCGACCAAACGCTCGGCGGCGGCCAGACCGCGGGAGTCCAGGACCACGTCGAGCTCGGCGATGACCGCCACGGACGCTCCCAGCCGGCTTCGGACATCCCTGATTTCGGCGGCGAGCAGTTCGGGCGCCGGCGCGGTGACGAGCACGGCGTCAACACCGTCCGCAGGGACCTGCCCCTCGCCCACCAGTGACGCGGCAGCCAGCACCGGAAGCTGCCCCTGCAACGGCCTGGGAATGATGGACGGGCCCTTGACCGAATAGGCATGCCCGGCAAAATCCGCCGGTGTTTCAAAGTCCGCATAGTGCAGCTTGTCCACGTCAATGTACCGGCCGGTGGCGACGTCGCGGATCACGGCGTCGTCCTCCCAGGAGTCCCACAGCCGGCGGGAAACTTCAATCGATGCGGCGGCTTCCTGTGCAAGCGCGGCGCCGGTCACGTTGCTGCGCCCGACGGCGGCTGCCGCCTCCGGTGACGCCGCTGCAGTTGCGATCCACCCGGCACGGCCGCCGGAGACGTAATCCAGGCTCGCGAGCTGGGTGGAGACGTGGAACGGTTCTGTGTGCACGGTGTCCACTTCTGGAACCAGGGCGATGGTCCGGGTTACCGGCCCGGCGTAGGCCGCGCGCTGCAGGGCGTTGGTCCGGCCCGGAACGGGCACGTCGGTGAAGGTGGCAGCGTGGAAACCCGCGGATTCGGCGGCGAGGACGGCTTCGGCGAGGCTGGCGAAGTCCCCGCCGTCCCACCCGGCCCCGTCAAGCTCGATGGCCAGGAATCCGGCGCGTCCCGCTTCGGTGGTGTGCTCTGATGTGCTCACTGCTGGTCCTGACGTTCGTAGGGGATCTTCTCGCCGGCCTCGATGGCCACGGGCAGCCGGTTTTCTGCCGGCGGCAGCGGGCAGGTGGCGAGGTCGGTGTAGGCGCAGGGCAGGTTCACGGCGCGGTTGAAGTCCAGCTCCACGGACCCGTCCGCAGCAGGGACCACCGACAGCGAGCGGTTGGCCGCATAGGTGGTTGTGCCGGAGGTCGCGTCGGTAAAGAGCACGGACAGCGTGCCGGGGGCGTGGCCGTTGAACGCGGTCAGCGCCAGCTCCTGGCCGGCCAGCTTGAAGCGGATCTCGCCCGGTGCCTCGTAGACATGCTGGATACCTTCGACGGCGGCGCCCACCGTGGTGGGCCGCGGCACCTCGAACGGCACATAGGTTCCGCGGACGGCGTACGCGGCATTCGGTGAGTAGGCGGGCGTGCCCTGGTACTCGCGCAGGAGTCCGTTCTCCGGGTTCCGTGGCCGGACGATGTACTCGCCGCCGCGTTTGGCCAGCTCGATGACGGTGTCTCCGGAGGAGAGGTTGATGCCGCCGCGCTCCTCGATGGGCCCGAACTCCAGTGTGGTCCCGGACCCGCCGTTCAGTTCCTTGCCGTCCCGCTGCAGGCTTTCGCCCGGCTCCAGGACAACGCGGACGACGTCGGCATCCGCACTCCAGGTGCCCGGGGCGCGTTCCAGCCGGGTGGCTTCGTTGCCCAGCCAGTGCAGGTGGGTCACCGCCAGGAAGCCATGCGGATGGGCGCGGTGGCGCTCATGGGCAGCGTGCCAGTCCTGCCAGTCAGCTTCAAAGGATTCGAGGGCGGTGTCAGTGTGCGTAGGCATAGGTGCTCCTGCTCGTGTTGTGGGTGGCGCCGGTGCGGGGAAAGGCAAATTCGGGTCGGCTGCCGTAGGGGTCTTCGGCCTCCCACAGGGTGGTGGCGGCGGCGGCCCGGACGGCGGGGATGACTTCCAGCGCGAACCGTTCCATGATGTCGAGCTGCTGTTCGAACGGCAGCGTGGTGGGCAGGGAGATGGACTGCAGGTCGTGGCCGTAGAGCGAGTGGTAGCTGAGGATCTTGTCGATCACCTGTTCGGGGCTGCCTACCAGTGCCGGGCCATCGGCGACGGCGTGCTGGATATCGCGGAAGGGCGAGTTGTTGCCGGGGACGTTGCGGTTGGCCGTCAGCGCCTCATAGACGGGGCCGAACTGGCGGATGGCTTCCTGGGTGGTGTCGGCGATGAAGAGGCCGCCGGCGCCGCTGCCCGAACCGACGTACTGCTGCTTCGGGTCGTGGCCGTGACGCTCGTACTCTGCACGGTAGTGGTCGATCAGCACCTGGTAGTTTTCCCGGGGCTGGATGGCGTTGGCGGTAAACAGCGGGTCGCCCCATTTCGCGGCCAGTGCGGCCGACGTCAGTGTTGTAGCAGACCCGTGCCAAATCCGGGGCGGCCCATCAAAAGGCCGCGGCGTGGTGGTGGTCGGGTCTGTCAGCGGAGCACGGAACCGGCCGGACCATGTGACGCCTTCCTCGCGCCAGAGCCTCCGCAGCAGCCCGTACTTCTCGGCGAGCAGCTCCCACTGGTCCGCGAGATCCAGGCCAAAAAGCGGGTACTGCAGGACTTCGTTGCCCTTGCCGATCACCAGTTCCAGCCGGCCGCGGCTCAGCTGGTCGATCGTGGCGTAGTCCTCGGCAACGCGGACGGGATCCAGTACGGCCAGCACTGTGACGCCGCTCTGCAGCCGGATCCGGTCCGTAACAGCGGCGATGGCCGCCAGGACCGTGGTGGGCGAAGAGGAAATGAACTCACCGGCGTGCCGCTCCCCCACCGAGCAGCTGTCGAAGCCGAGCTCCTCCGCCCGCCGCGCCGTTTCCACCACCTGGTTGAGCCGGTCCGCCGTGGAGACAATCTCACCGGTCACGGGATTCTCGAGGTGCGGGATGATGTCCAGGACCTGGAACTTCACTGCGTTTTTCCAGTCTGTGCAGCTCCGCTTGCGGTTGCTCCGGCCTGGGCAGTCCCGAAGTTGCCCTCATTGACGGTCTTGGATTCCGGCAGGGCCTCCTCGGAGAGCCCCCAGCGTTCCAGGACTTCGGCGTAGGAACCGTCCTTGATGGCGGAGTTCAACGCCTCCGAGAGCACGGGCGCGAGGCCGTTGCCCTTGAGCGTGGTTGCCGCCACCAGCGTTTCGGAGGGCCAGCCGGCGTTGACCTTGCCCACGATCTTCAGGTCATCGCGCGTGTTTTCGCGGTACACCGTGGACGGGTACGGGGCGATGTTCAGGTCCGTCCGGCCGGAGGAGAGCGCCAGGATGGTGTCCGCGTCCGAGGAGTAGTACTGCAGGACCGCCGGCGCCTTGCCTTTTCCTTCCAGCTCGGCATTCCACGCCAGCAGGATCTTTTCCTGGTTGGTGCCCGAGCCCACGGAGATCTTCAGGCCGGAGATGTCATCCGCGCCCTTGATGTCGTAGGTGGCGGACTTCTTGGCCTCGAAGCCCATGAACGCCGCCCGGTACGTGGCGAAGTCGAACAGCTTCACGCGGTCCTTGTTGACGCCAACATTGGAGAACACCGCTTCGAAGTCGCCGGACTGGGTCTTCAGCGGCCAGTTCTCCCAGGACGTCACCTGGACGTCGAGTTCCAGCCCCAGCTTGTCGGCCACCAGTTGGGCGAGGTCCAACTCCACACCGATCGGTGTTTTGTCATCCGTGGCGTGGAAGGACAGCGGGATGGACCCCGCCGTAGTGGCCACCGTCAGCTTGCCGTCCTTGCCGATCAGCTCAGGGACCTTGGCCGCGAGCGCCGCGTCCTTCACTGCCCGGACCCGCTGCTGGTCCGGGGAGGTGTTGTACACAACACCGTTGCGGGCCGCCGTCGTCGACGCATCAGTAGACACGCCGGAAGCGGAGGCGCCGGGATCTGAGCAGGCGGACAGTGCTGCGGTGCCAAGAAGTACGACGGCGGGCAGCGCCGCCAGGGAGCGCACCCGGCCACCGCGGCGGCTAAGGTCTGTGAAAAAAGCCATGGGAAGTTCCTTAGATGTTGAAAGCCGGCTCGAGCACTTTGGAGAAAAAGCTCCGGGTGCGTGGTTCCTGCGGGTTGGTGAAAATCTGTTCCGGACTGCCCTGTTCCACGATCTGGCCCTCGTCCATAAACACCACGGTGTCCGCCACGTCGCGGGCGAACCCCATCTCGTGGGTCACGATGATCAGCGTGGTACCGGACTTCGCCAGTTCCCGGATGACATCAAGGACCTCGTTCACCAGCTCCGGATCCAGGGCGGAGGTGGGCTCGTCGAACAGCAGGATTTTCGGGTTCAGGGCCAACGCACGCGCAATGGCCACGCGCTGCTGCTGGCCGCCCGACAGCTGCCGGGGGTACGCGCCGGCACGGTCCTTGAGGCCTACGCGGTCCAGGAGTTCCAGGCCGCGGCGGCGGGCTTCCCCTTTGGACCGGCCCTGCGCGACGACGGGGGCTTCGGCCACGTTCTCCAGCGCGGTGAGGTGCGGAAAGAGGTTGAAATTCTGGAACACCATGCCGATCTCGGTGCGCTGCTTCAGGATCGTCTTCTCGCGAAGCTCGTGCAGGCGCTTGCCCCGGACCTCATAGCCCACCAGCTTTCCGTCGATGGCGATGTGGCCACCGTCCACCTTTTCGAGGTGGTTGATGGTGCGCAGCAGGGTGGACTTGCCGGAGCCGGACGGGCCCACGATCACGGCCACGCCGCCGGGCTCAACGGTCAGCGTGATGCCTTTGAGGACCTCCGTGGCGCCGAAGGATTTCCGGACCTTGGTGATTTCCACGAGGCCGCGGGTGGCAGCGTTGGGTGCAGCGTGGGTCGCAGCGTTGGGTGCAGCGGCGGAGGTCTGGTCCTCAATAGCGATGCTCATCGGGGGCTCCTTGCGCGGTTGGTTGCCTCGGCGTGGGTGGCGAAGAATTTGCGGGCCTTCTGGAGCGGCGTCAGCGGCAGGGTCCGCAGGGCGCCCTTGGAGTAGTGCCGTTCGATGTAGTACTGGAAGACGCTCAGGACGGAGGTGATCACCACGTACCAGAGGGTGGCTACCAGGAGCAGCGGCAGGACCTGCTGCGTGCGGTTGTAGATGACCTGCACGGTGTAGAACAGCTCGGAATAGGCAAGGACGTACACAATGGAGGTGCCCTTGACCAGGCCGATGATCTCGTTGAAGGCCGTTGGCAGGATGGCCCGCATAGCCTGCGGCAGGACGATCCGGGTGGACCGGCGCCAGGCGGGAATGCCCAGTGCGGCGGCTGCTTCGAGCTGCCCCTGGTCCACGGACAGGATGCCGCCGCGGATGATTTCCGCCGAGTAGGCGGCCTGGTTCAGGGTCAGCCCCAGCACTGCTGCCGCAAACTGGCTGATCAGTGTGGTGGTCTGCACCTCGAAGAAGCGGACATCCGTGAACGGGATCCCCAGGCTGATCTTCTCGTACAGATAGCCCAGGTTGTACCAGAGAAGCATCTGCACCAGCAGCGGGGTGGAGCGGAAGATCCAGGAGAACGTCCAGGAGACGGAGACCAGCAGCGGCGAGGCGGACAGCCGCATCAGGGCGAGGATGAAGCCCAAGACAAACCCCAGCAGGCCGGAAATGGCCGTCAGCTTGAGCGTCTCCAGAAGCCCGTTGACTACGGACTGGGCGGTGAACCACTGCGCCACCACACCCCACTCCCAGCGCGGATTGGTGGCCAGCGACCACGCGATGGCAACAATGCCGAGGGCTACCGCTGCCGTCCCCACCCAGCGCCACGGATGCTTCGCAGCCACCAGCGGGAACCCGGAGTAGTCGGTGGCCGGCCCACGGGATCCGGGATTGGGTCCGGACGGGCCGGAAGTTCCCGGAGCAGGCGTTCCCGGAGCAGGCGTTCCCGGGCCTGAGGTTACCGCCCCGGTGGACGCCGGTTCGGAGGCCTGCCGTGCTGCTTCATCCGACTCTGCCGGCTGGGCCACTTTGGTTACTGCTGACCTCATGCGCCACCTCGCTTCTTCACTGGATTCCTATGCATCGGGATTGCGTTGCGGCACCGTGGTGCTCCGGGCCGCAGGCTGCAAATCTAGGACGCCCGCGAAAGGGGCAGCAAGGCGGCAGGTTGCATAACTTCACCCGGCTTCGCACGGCGTCATGAGTCGGTTTCTTGCGGCTTTTGACGCGGCGTGACGCGGAGTTAACCGGCATTACCGGCCCGTCGACCGCCGCCGTCAACGCTGCCTAGCATGGGCACTCAGCCACCCGTCCAGGCGGTCCCGCCCACAGCGTCCACTCCAGCCGACCCGATCAGGAGCCACCATGCCAGCGAATGCCCCCTCGGTTGTCTTCATCGGCGGCGGTCCGCGGGCGGCAGGGGTGCTGGAGCGGCTGGCCGCCAACCGCGATGAACTATTTCCCGGCCCACTGGACCTTCACGTGGTGGAACCGTATGAGGCCGGTTCGGGGCGGATCTGGCGCTACGACCAGCACCCCGGCCTGATGCTCAACTCAACCGCCGCGGACGTCACCATGTTCACTGATTCGTCCGTGGCGTGCGAAGGCCCCGCCATCGACGGGCCAGGGCTCGCCGAATGGACCGCCGGCGTCCTGGACGGTTCCATCACGGACATACCGGACTTCCCCGTCGCCATCCGCGAGCAACTTCGTGCCCTCACGGGCGCCACCTTCCCCACCCGCCAACTCCACAGCCAGTACCTCGAGTGGTTCTTCCGCCGGGCTGTTGCGAAACTCGGCGGAACGGTCACCGTCCACCGCACCACCGCCGTGGCCATCGAGCGTGTCAGCGACTTCTCCGCCACAACCGCGGACGACGCCGGCACGCACCTCGTGCGGCTGGCCAACGGCGGGACGTTGCGGGCCGACGTCGTGGTCACCGCACTTGGCCACACGGACTCCCAGCCGGACGCCGCGTCCGCCGGCTGGTCCGGCTTCGCCGCCCGGCACGGCGCCTTCCATGCGGCACCCAGCTACACCACCGACGTCGACTATTCAGCCCTTGCCCCCGGCCAGGACGTCATTGTTGCCGGGATGGGCCTGGCGTTTGTGGACCTGATGGTGCTGCTGATGGAAGGGCGCGGCGGCAGGTTCGAGGAAACACCCGACGGCGGCCTGCGGTACCGGGCGTCCGGCAGGGAACCGCGGCTGTGGGCCGGGTCCCGGCGCGGGGTGCCCTACCACTCCAAGATTTCCGCGGCCCTGCGCGGCGAGGTTCCCGGCGGCCTGACCTTCTTCACGGCCGGCGCCGTGGACGCACTGCTGGCGCGTCATGCCGAGCTCGATTTCCAGGCCCACCTGTGGCCGCTCATTGCCAAGGAAGCAGGCTACGGGTACTACCGGGAGCTGTTCACCGGCAGCCCGGACCGTGTGAGCACCGGCTGGCCGGAGTTTTCGGGCCGCTTCGCCGAGCTGGACTGGTACAGCACGGGACGGGAGGAGCTGGTGGCAGCATCGGTCCCGGATCCCGCCCTGCGCCTCGACCTCGATGCCCTGGACCGGCCCTTCACCGGGGAGTCGTTTGGCGGACCCGCGGCCATCCAGGAGGCGGTGGCGGACTACATCGACAAGGATCTCGCGCTCCGCGACAGCCCGGACCATCCGGAAACGCTGGCCCTCTTTGTGGCGCTGCTGAAGGTGTACATGGACCTGGGCCGGCTGGTTCCCGCCGAGCGACTCAACGCCAGGTCCCAGCAGACCATCCACGGCTGGTGGCACGGATTCTTCAGCTTTGTGGACTCCGGGCCGCCGCCGCGCAGGCTCCGGGAGATGCTGGCCCTGCACCGGGCCGGGCTACTGCGGTTCCTGGGACCGGGCCTAGGCGTCGCGGCGGACGAGTCCACCGGCGAGTTCGTGGCAACGTCTCCGCAGACCGGTTTCGCCGTCCGGACCACAGCGTTCATCGAAGCCCGGCTGCCGGCAACCTCCGTGGCCCAGTCGCTCAACCCGATATTGGCGTCCCTGCACTCGTCCGGACTGGGCAGCGAACAGCAGCTGCTCACGGCGGACGGCATCCACTCCACCGGAAAGCTGCTCGTCTCGGACCGGCACGAGCTACATGACAGGCATGGCAAGGCAGCCGGGCGGCTCTTCGGCGTGGGCCCGGGAACGTCCGGCTGGGGCGCCGGCGCCTTTGCCAGGCCCGGCACCAACGCCGCCCCGTTCCGCGAGAACGATGCCCTGGCCAGGACTGTCCTGGGCGTCGCGGCGGAACTGGTTTCGTCCCGCACAACCGGCCGGGCAACGCCTGCCGAACCCGCCGCCGTCGGAAGGACCTGAAGAATGAACGTACAAACCAGCATTGCCAGCCCGGCAGCACTGAAGAGGCCAGCACTGGACAGGTCCGCGCTGAGCGTCCTGAACCTCCCCATGCACGATCCGCGGGTCCGTCCGCTCCTTGATGAACTGGCCGTGGAATACGACTCCCGCTACGGCGACCTCTTTGGCCGCGGAGCCGCCGCCGATGAGCTCAACCGCTACCCGGCGTCGGAATTCAAGGGTCCGGGCGGGGCGCTCCTGGTGGTTCAGGAAAACGGTGAGTCCATAGCCGGCGGCGCGTTCCGCCGGTACAACAACGACACCGCGGAGTTCAAACGGATCTGGACCCACTCGGCGCACCGCCGCCGCGGGCTGGCCCGTTTTGTCCTGGCGGAACTGGAGTCTCTGGCGGCCCGCCGGGGCTACCGGCGCGTCTTCCTCACCACCGGTCCGCGCCAGCCCGAAGCCAAGCACCTGTACCTCACCTCGGGTTATGAACCGCAGTTCGACCTGGACCAGGATCCGGAGGTCATCAGGTCGCTCGCGTTCACCAAGAATCTCCCGGCGGTCCCGCTAAGCTAGCGGCATGGCCAACAAATCCACCGCCGAAAAACTCGCCACCATCCAGAAGGGCTACACCCTGGAAGGCGCCACCATCGAGCTGGGCGCCGCCATTGTGGACGGCGAACTCCACAAGGAAGCCCAGGTCCGGCTGCCGCTGGCCATGATGAACAGGCACGGCCTGGTAGCCGGCGCCACCGGCACCGGCAAGACCGTCACGCTGCACATGATGGCCGAGCAGCTCTCCACGGCCGGAGTTCCCGTGTTCCTCGCGGACATCAAGGGCGATCTTTCCGGCCTGGCCACGGCGGCCGCCGGCAGCGAGAAGCTGAAGGCACGCACCGACAGCATCGGCCAAGCCTGGGCCGGCAAGACGTTCCCCGTGGAGTTCCTGGCCCTGGGCGGCGACGGCAACGGCATTCCCGTCCGGGCCACCATTACGTCGTTTGGTCCCATCCTGCTCTCGCGCGTGATGGAGCTCAACGACACCCAGGAGTCCAGCCTCCAGCTGGTCTTCCACTTCGCGGACAAAAACAACCTTGAGCTGATCGACCTCAAGGACCTCCGCGCGGTCATCCAGTTCCTCACCTCGGACGAAGGCAAGGACGAGCTGGAGGAACTCGGCGGCCTGTCCAAGGCCACCGCCGGCGTCATCCTGCGCGAACTGGTGAACCTGGAAGCGCAGGGCCTGGAAAGATTCTTCGGCGAGCCTGAGTTCGACACGGCCGAGCTGCTCCGGACCGCCCCGGACGGGCGCGGCGTCGTCACCTGCCTGGAGCTGCCCACGCTGCAGACCAAGCCGATGCTGTTCTCCACCTTCCTGATGTGGCTGCTGGCGGACCTGTTCGAGGACCTCCCCGAAGCCGGCGACCTGGACAAGCCCAAGCTGGTGTTCTTCCTCGACGAGGCCCACCTGCTGTTCAACGGCGCATCCAAGGCCTTCCTGAACGCCATCACCACCACTGTCCGGCTGATCCGTTCCAAGGGTGTGGGGATTTTCTTTGTCACCCAGACCCCCAAGGACGTCCCCGCCGATGTCCTGGGCCAGCTGGCAAACCGCATCCAGCACGCCCTCCGCGCCTTCACGCCCGAGGACGCCAAGGCCCTGAAAGCCACCGTGTCCACGTTCCCGGTCAGTGACTACGACCTTGAGGAAACCCTCACGTCCGCGGGGATCGGCGAGGCCGTAGTTACGGTCATGAATGAGAAAGGCGCCCCGACGCCGGTTGCCCACACACGCCTGCGCGCCCCGGAATCCGTTATGGGCCCCAGCACCGAGGAGCTTATCCAGACCACCGTGGGCGGGTCCGCCTTGCTGCCCAAGTACGGGACCGCCGTAGACAACGTCTCCGCGTACGAGAAACTCACCGGCAAGGCCGCGGCTCCCACCGGCGGAGCCGCCCCGGGCGAGCCGCCGGTTCCGGGGGCTCGCCCGGCCGGTTCGGGACAGCCAGGTTCCGGACAGCCAGGTTCGGGACAGCCAGGTTCGGGACAGGCCGACGTCGACGCCGAGGCCCGCAGGATCGAGGAGGAAATCCTGGGCCGGCCCAGCAGCCGTCCCGCGCCGGCGCCCAACCGTGGTGCCGGCTCTGATGCGCCCTCGCGGCGTGCACCGGAACCTGCGGCCCCTGCCGGCGGCGGGATCCTGGGCGACCTCACCGGAGCACTCGGCGGCGCATTGGGCGGCGGGCTGAAGAGCATGGTCCGTTCCATGGGCACCCAGCTTGGCCGGGAGCTGCTCCGCGGCGTCTTCGGCACCTCGTCCCGGCGCCGCCGGTAGGCAAAACCGGACGATGTCGCGCCCTGGACTTCCCGCCGTCGGGCGTCAGGAAAGCCGCCGCACCCAGCTACACGGGGCGGCGGCAACACCTGTGTTCAGCGGCCTTGCAGGTAACGTAAGGGAAGTGCAGATGAGTCAGGCGTTGGTGAGGATGGCAGCAGGGTGGCTGCTTGGCCTCATGCTTGCCGTGGCCGCGGCCATCGTTGGGGTCAACGTGGTGAACAATACGGTGGCCAGTCCACAGCAGCCTGTCCGGGAATATCTGGACGCCCTCCACGAGGGCGACGGCGGCAAGGCGCTGGGCCTGTTGCGGGCCACTGTGCCGCCCAGCAACGCCGCCATGCTCGACGGCACCGCCCTACAGACGGCATCTTCCCGGCTGGCAAACGTCACCATCGGCGAAGCGGAAGAACGCACGGGCAACCAGGTTATGGTGCCCGTGCAGTACACGATCGACGGCAGCAGGCTTCGCACCGAGTTCCTGCTGGAGAAGACCGGAACCGAATGGCTGTTCTTTAATACGTGGGCGTTTGTGCCGTCGCGGCTGCCCACGGTGGGCCTGACAGTGGTGAACGCCAGCGAAGCCAACCTCAACGGCGTCCCGGTGAATATGCCCCAAGGCAGGAATTCGTTCGCCGTGTTTTATCCGGGTGAATACGAAGCCGCCCTGAACGGTGAATACTTCGCTGCGCCCGCCACCCGCGCCACAGTGACATCCCGCGATGTCCCGGTGGCTCCGTTGAACCTGCTCACCGAGGCAACCGACCAGCTGCGGAAGGATGTGGGGGCGAAGGTGCAGGAGTTCCTGGACACCTGCGCCGCCGAAGCCGTGAAGCAGCAAAAGCTGCAGCCGGACTGCCCCTTCTACTTCGCCAGCACCAACAACGTGGACGACGGCACCATCAAATGGGCCATCACGGAGTACCCGGAGATCTCCATCGAGCCCTTTGACGGCCGCTGGGTAGTTGCTCCCCTCGACGGGAAGGCCAAGGTGGAGGCGGTCCAGCAGAGTTCCTTCACCGGCGCCTGGTTCCCGCTCAACGAAGAGGTGGACTTCAGCTTCACCACCCGCCTGGACGTCGCCGGCGACACCATCAGGGTCACCCCGCTGCTGAGCTACTAGCGCCCGGGCCGTCCCCGGTGCGCAGAAGGCTGCCTCCCGTGACGTGAAACCCCGGGAAGCAGCCTCTCGATCTAAACCACGGCGGCGGTGATCAGTCCATGCCGCGCAGGTCCAGGACCAACTCAGTGTCGCCGTCGTCCGTCAAGAGCACCGGGATGCCCCAGTCCTGCTGGTACAGGTGGCAGGCGGCGTGGTCCGGGATCTCGCCGTCCGCATCCTCCGGGCCGTCGCAGGCCGCGGCGCGGGCGGTGATGTGCAGGATGCCTTCGGGGACATCGGAAGCCAGTTCCAGCGTGCGGAGCAGCCCCACCGAGGTTCCGCCGCCGGCCACGAGCAGCTCCGGCGGGGTGGAGGAGATCTTCAGCTGCGTGGGATCGCCCCAGCGGTCGTCGAGTTTCTGCCCGGTGGGGGCGGTGAAGCGCACTGTCAGCTCGAGCAGCCCGGGGGCTACCGGGCTCTTGGGCCGGTGGGTCTGCGAGGCGCCCTCATCCACCTGCTGGGCTTCCTTGGGGATGGGCACGTAGACCAGCTGGTGCTTGTTGGCCTCCACCACTACCAGCAGCGGTTCGGAGCCTGCGGCGTGTGTGTGGTCCACAATCACGTCGGAGGGCTCCGAGAGTCCGCGGGCCAGCGTGGATACGGTCCCTGCCGCGGGGTCGTAGCGCCGCACGGCACCGTTGTAGGTGTCGGCGATGGCAATGGAACCGTCAGGCAGGACAGTGACGCCGAGCGGGTGTTGCAGGCGTGCCTCGGACGCGGGGCCGTCGCGGAAGCCGAAGTCGAAGAGGCCCTTGCCCACGGCAGTCTCCACGGTGACCGTGCCGCCGTCGTCAATGATCAGCTTGCGGAGGGCGGACGTTTCGGAGTCCGCCACCCAGATGTTGCCGTCGGCATCCTCGGCCAGGCCGGAGGGCTGCGCGAACCAGGCTTCGTGGGCGGGGCCGTCCAGCAGGCCCTCCAGTCCGTTGCCGGCAATAATTGCCACGGCGCCGGTGAGGGGCTCGAAGCTGAAGATCTGGTGCGTGCCCGCCATGGCAATCACCACGGCGTTGAGCTTGGTGGACCAGACGACGTCCCACGGCGAGCTGAGGGACACCTCCAGCGGGTGCTCGCTGAGCTGGCCCGTGAAACCTGCAGCGTCTTCGTCCACCCGCGCGGGGCCGGTTTCGAGCAGGCGCTGCACGCCGTTGCCAACTATCGTCGTGGCCTTGCCGTCCGTGAGCGAGAGTCCCCGCAGGCGGTGGTTGACGGAGTCTGCAATCACGACGTCGTAGCCCGCCTTCGCTGCCACCTCTTCCGGAAGCAGCACGAGGCCCTGCGGCTCGTTGAACTGTGCGGTCGGGTGGACGGAGTCGACGGCGGCGGCCGGGCCGTCCGCGTGTCCCTTGGTCTCGGAACCGTAAGTGCGCAGGACCGTCTGGAAGTCGTTGCCCAGCTCCACGAGTCGGTGGTGGCCCGTGTCGGTTACCAGCCAGGAACCCCCGGTGGCGGTAGCCGCGGCAGCGGGAGTCCCGCCGTCGGGCGTTCCCTGCGCGCCTGAACCGGTTCCGGCTGAACCACGTCCGGCCGGCAGGAACAGTGCCTTGCCGGGGAAGCGCAGTGTGCCCGAGGTGGCTTCCGGCGCCACATACGGACCGGAGCCGCGGTGCAACGTGCCCTTGGCCTCGTGTTCGGCGATCAGTTCGGGGATAAGCACAGCGAGGCCGTCGGCGTGGCCTTCACCGGACAGGTGCGCCACGATGTAGCCCTCGGGGTCGATGACCACCAGGGTGGGCCAGGCGCGCGCCGTGTAAGCCTTCCAGGTCTCCAGCTCGGGATCGTCCAGGACGGGGTGGTGGATTTCGTAGCGCTCCACGGCGGCGGCCAGGGCCACGGGATCTGCTTCATGCTCAAACTTGGGCGAGTGCACCCCAACGGTGACCAGGACATCGGCGTACTGTTCCTCGAGCGGGCGCAGCTCATCGAGGACGTGCAGGCAGTTGATGCAGCAGAAAGTCCAGAAGTCGAGCAGCACGATTTTGCCGCGCAGGGCTTCGAGGTCCAGCGACTTGCCACCGGTGTTGAGCCAGTTGCGGCCCACCAGTTCGGAGGCGCGGACCCGGAGTTGGGTGCGTACGGTTTCGCTCATCAGCGTCCTTCCAGCTTTGAGTTGCGTTCAGCCAATCGGGCATCGCGTTCAGCCAATTTGGCAAACATATCGTTGTAAGCAGTGAGATCGGCGTCGTTATTCCTGTCCGCCGCCCGATCGGTCCGCTTGGAATCCCTGGCATCGGACCGGGACCACATGATCGCGACGCCGAGGGCCACCAGGAGGGTGGGCACTTCGCCGATGCCCCAGGCCACCGCGCCGCCCATTTGCTGGTCCAGGAGGGCGGACGGCCCCCAGGCCCGGCCAAGGTTGCCGAAGTAGTCGGCCGCCAGCAGGCTGGTGCCGCCCATGATCGCGACGCCGAAGAACGCGTGGAAGCCCATGGTCGCCAGCAGCAGGAGCAGGCGCATGGGATACGGTGCGCGGCGGGGCAGCGGGTCTGTGCCGATCATGGTCAGGATGAAGATGTAACCCGTGAGCGTGAAGTGCAGGATCATCAGCTCGTGGCCCACGTGGTCCCGCATGGCATAGCCGAACGCATCCGAGTAGTAGAACAGCACGATGGAGCCCGCGAAATTGGCCGCGGCGAAGAGGGGGTGCGTGACCAGTTGGGAGAACTTGGAGTGGATAAAAACGAGCAGCCACTCGCGCGCGCCCCGGGTGCCATCGCCGCGGGCAGGCAACGCCCGCAGGGCCAGCGTCACCGGGGCGCCGAGCACCAGGAAGATGGGAGCCACCATGGTCAGCGCCATGTGGTCCACCATGTGTGCGGAGAAGAGGATCCTGCCATAGACCGACGGCGGCCCTGACGTGATGTAGGTCAGCACCAAGAGGCCGATCACCCAGTTAACGGCGCGGAACCACTGCCACTTGTCGCCGCGTCGGACCACCTTGGCTACGCCCAGGAAGTAGGCCACCAGCCCGAAGAGCACCACCGCCACCCAGAGCCAGTCAAAGCGCCACTCCGTCAGCCAGCGCTCCGGAGTCAGTTCAGGCGGCAGCTCGTAGCCGGTGAGAATGAAGGCCGGCGACGCGTCCGGTGCAAACGTGGTGGGCTGCGGCGGGGCCGATCGGCTCAGGGCGACGGCAACGCCGGAGGTGGCGCCCATAACGAGGAGTTCCGCGAGCACCAACTGCCACAGCACTCGGCGTGAAGACATTGCCGAGCCTTTACGGCCAAGCTGGGGGATGACCCATTGCCGGTGCATGAAGCCGATCCCGCCAAGGACCAGGGTGGCGGTCGACTTCGCAAGGATCAGTTGGCCGTAGGGAGAACCAAAGAGGTCACCCCAGTTGGTGATGCGGATGCTGGCGTTGATGACGCCGGAGGCGAAGACGAGCACAAACGCAAAGCCGGCCAGAGAGGAGAACCGCCGCAGTGTCGGTTCGGTGATGTCAGTGGCGGCCGCGGGCTTCGAACCGGTCAGGATTCCGGAGAGCAGCGCCAGCAGGATGATGCCGCCCACCCACGCGCTGACGCCCACGAGGTGCAGGCCCAGGGAGTTGATGGCGCCTTCGTGGTCCGATGAACTTGAGGAGTGGCCGATCAGCGCGGCGGGAACCAGCCCGGCCAGCGCGAGGACCAGCGTGAGCGCAAGGCCGCCCAGGGATCTGACGCCGAACAGCGCTGTGGTCACCACGGCCGCGATGATGGTCACTGTCAGCCAAGCCCGGCCGGTCTCGATGTCCGTCATGAAGTACACCAGGGCGCGGGTGAACTCGGCGTCGCCGCCGACTGCCTGTCCCGCAACGTCTGAGTAGGTGAGGACCAGTACGGCCACCGCTGAGAGCGTCCACGCTGCACCCGCAGCGGCCGCAATGGCCAAAGCCCTGGCGAAGGCCGGATGTTCCGGAGCGTCGCCGTTGTGGCTCCGGGACCGGGGACCCGCAGATCTGGGGAGGATGCCAACGGCGAAGATCAGGCCGCCGATCACCGTCGCCAGTGCAACGTTGTGGATGGCCTTGCTGACGGGAAGCCCCCACCGGACCAGGGCTCCCGGGTCAGAGACCTCCCGGGCCGCAGCGGCGCCGGAGAAGAGGAGCGCCGCCACCAGTCCCAGGAAGAGGGCTGCGAGGCCCGCGAGCTGCCACGGCCGGGAAATCCCCAAGACGCCGCCACCCCGGGCCGAAGCGCCCCCGACGGGGCCTGGCTGGGGTGCTGTGGGACGGAATTTTGCTGCAGAAGGCACTTATCCATTGTCCGCCACGGGTGCCCACGCGGCGAATCGGCTTAAAGCAAAGAAGCGGCAACCCTGAGGTTGCCGCTTCTTTGCTGCTGTTGCTGAAGAAGACTACTTCTTCTTGGCGACTGCAGCCTTCAGCTTGGAGCCGGCGGTCAGCTTAACGCTGTGGCCTGCTGCGATCTGGATGGTCTCACCGGTCTGCGGGTTGCGGCCGGTGCGGGCTGCACGGTCGGTGCGCTCAACTGCGAGCCAGCCCGGGATGGTGATCTTCTCGCCGGCGGCGACGGAAGTCTCGAAAACCTCGAACAGCGCATCGAGGACGGAGTTGACGGCTGCCTGGCTGGTGCCGGCCTTGCCTGCTACCTCTGAAACAAGTTCACTACGGTTCTTAGCCATTGATGTCCTCCTGGACGGTCACGATTTCTGGAGCCTGAACGCGGCATGCGTGCAAGCCACTCTTCGAAAACTTACCAGCTTGGGCCCGCGAGGGCCGCAAATTCCGCGTGTTTCCGCGACTTTTTGACTAAAATCACCGGTTTTCCAGGGATTTCCGGGGGAATTGCGCCCACAGCGGACGCTCCAGCAGGCGCCGCAGGGGTCTATTCGACGCTCTACCAGGTCCTGGGCTCGTCTCCCGGACGCTCCATCAGGTCCTGGGCTCGCCTCCCGGACGCTCAATCACTTCGCCGGGTGGCGCCTGTGTGGCGTACGACGGCGGCTGGGTGGGGCGGTTGCGCGCTTCTTCACTGGTGTGCGGGCTGGGTGGGTCCGTGGCTTTGAGGTGCTTTGGTGCCGGGTGTGGTTCGGCCTGGGCGGTGGGTGTGTGGTGCCGGTTTTTGTGTTTGGGTGGTTAAAAGGGAGTGCCCCCCAACACGTGTGTGTTGGGGGGCTCTCGACCGTTAATGATGTTCCGGCGGTGACCTACTCTCCCACACCCTCCCGGGTGCAGTACCATCGGCGCTGTGGGTCTTAGCTTCCGGGTTCGGAATGGGACCGGGCGTTTCCCCCACGCTATGACCGCCGTAACCCTTGCTCCCGTACCCGTTGGCTGTGCCGTGGGGTGGGAAATCTATTGGTTACAACCATGTTCCTGCCGGTTTATGGCAGGTGTGGTGTTGTTATGTTGTTGTGTTTTGTTCCTGTGCAACAGTGCCGCGGGTAGCGGGTTTGTTGTTTGGGAACCACATAGTGGACGCAAGCAGTCTTGTTTTCTTTTTACCACCCGCTGGTGCAAACCTCTTTTGAATAGGTTTACGGGGGTGGTGTGTGGTGTAAGTTATCGGCCTATTAGTACCGGTCAGCTTCACGAGTCGTTAGTCCTCGCTTCCACATCCGGCCTATCAACCCAGTGGTCTGGCTGGGGGCCTCTCACACACAAGGTGTATGGAAATCTCATCTCGAAGCGAGCTTCCCGCTTAGATGCTTTCAGCGGTTATCCCATCCGAACGTAGCTAATCAGCGGTGCACTTGGCAGTACAACTGACACACCAGAGGTTCGTCCGTCCCGGTCCTCTCGTACTAAGGACAGCCCTTCTCAAATTTCCTGCGCGCGCAGCGGATAGGGACCGAACTGTCTCACGACGTTCTAAACCCAGCTCGCGTACCGCTTTAATGGGCGAACAGCCCAACCCTTGGGACCTACTCCAGCCCCAGGATGCGACGAGCCGACATCGAGGTGCCAAACCATGCCGTCGATATGGACTCTTGGGCAAGATCAGCCTGTTATCCCCGAGGTACCTTTTATCCGTTGAGCGACGGCCATTCCACAATGTACCGCCGGATCACTAGTCCCGACTTTCGTCCCTGCTCGAGATGTCTCTCTCACAGTCAAGCTCCCTTGTGCACTTACACTCGACACCTGATTGCCAACCAGGCTGAGGGAACCTTTGGGCGCCTCCGTTACTTTTTAGGAGGCAACCGCCCCAGTTAAACTACCCATCAGGCACTGTCCCTGACCCGGATTACGGGCCGAAGTTAGATGTCCAAAGTGACCAGAGTGGTATTTCAACGATGACTCCACCCGAACTGGCGTCCGGGCTTCAACGTCTCCCACCTATCCTACACAAGCCACTCCGAACACCAATACCAAACTATAGTAAAGGTCTCGGGGTCTTTCCGTCCTGCTGCGCGTAACGAGCATCTTTACTCGTACTGCAATTTCGCCGAGTTTATGGTTGAGACAGCGGGGAAGTCGTTACTCCATTCGTGCAGGTCGGAACTTACCCGACAAGGAATTTCGCTACCTTAGGATGGTTATAGTTACCACCGCCGTTTACTGGGGCTTGAATTCTCAGCTTCGCCGTAAGGCTAACCGGTCCTCTTAACCTTCCAGCACCGGGCAGGAGTCAGTCCGTATACATCGTCTTGCGACTTCGCACGGACCTGTGTTTTTAGTAAACAGTCGCTTCCCCCTGGTCTCTGCGGCCCCGATCCCCTCCCACCAGCAAGTGGTGTTCAAGGTTGGGGCCCCCCTTCTCCCGAAGTTACGGGGGCATTTTGCCGAGTTCCTTAACCATAATTCTCTCGATCGCCTTAGTATTCTCTACCTGATCACCTGTGTCGGTTTGGGGTACGGGCGGCTAAAACCTCGCGTCGATGCTTTTCTCGGCAGCATAGGATCACCAAATCCCCCCGTGAGGGGGTCCCATCAGATCTCAGGCATCATGAACGGCGGATTTGCCTACCGTTCGCCCTACATCCTTAGACCGGGACAACCATCGCCCGGCTTGGCTACCTTCCTGCGTCACACCTGTTAATACGCTTGCCTCCCAGGATCAGGTCCCGCGCTCCACCAAAAACCGCACACCCTAAAAGGGCGATAGGTCAGGTATCGGGCGGTTAGTATCCCCTGTTCAACATGGACGGTTTTTCGCCGGTACGGGAATATCAACCCGTTGTCCATCGACTACGCCTGTCGGCCTCGCCTTAGGTCCCGACTTACCCAGGGCAGATTAGCTTGACCCTGGAACCCTTGATCATTCGGCGGACGGGTTTCTCACCCGTCTTTCGCTACTCATGCCTGCATTCTCACTCGTGTAGGCTCCACCGCTGGTTTACACCGCGACTTCACTGCCCACACGACGCTCCCCTACCACTCCAGACGCCTGAACCAACCCACAAGGGGCGGCTTAGCTAATATCTGAAATCCACAACTTCGGCGGTGTACTTGAGCCCCGCTACATTGTCGGCGCGGAATCACTTGACCAGTGAGCTATTACGCACTCTTTTAAGGATGGCTGCTTCTAAGCCAACCTCCTGGTTGTCTTCGCAACTCCACATCCTTTCCCACTTAGCACACGCTTAGGGGCCTTAGTTGGTGGTCTGGGCTGTTTCCCTCTCGACTATGAAGCTTATCCCCCACAGTCTCACTGCTGCGCTCTCACTTACCGGCATTCGGAGTTTGGCTGACGTCAGTAACCTTGTAGGGCCCATTAGCCATCCAGTAGCTCTACCTCCAGTAAGAAACACGCAACGCTGCACCTAAATGCATTTCGGGGAGAACCAGCTATCACGAAGTTTGATTGGCCTTTCACCCCTACCCACAGCTCATCCCCTCCATTTTCAACTGAAGTGGGTTCGGTCCTCCACGACGTCTTACCGTCGCTTCAACCTGGCCATGGGTAGATCACTTCGCTTCGGGTCTAGATCACGCCACTGCAACGCCCTATTCAGACTCGCTTTCGCTACGGCTTCCCCACACGGGTTAACCTCGCGACGTAACACTAACTCGCAGGCTCATTCTTCAAAAGGCACGCCGTCACACCCATACAGCAAGCTGCAGATGCTCCGACGGATTGTAAGCACACGGTTTCAGGTACTGTTTCACTCCCCTCCCGGGGTACTTTTCACCTTTCCCTCACGGTACTGGTCCGCTATCGGTCATTAGGGAGTATTTAGGCTTATCAGGTGGTCCTGACAGATTCACACGGGATTTCTCGGGCCCCGTGCTACTTGGGATACTCTCCAGGCGGTACAAAACATTTCGGTTACGGGGCTCACACCCTCTCTGGCCGGCCTTTCAAGACCGTTCACCTATGCCTGCACATCACACCTCACCAATCCGGCAGAACTGGTATGGAAAGTCCCACAACCCCGACCATGCAACGCCCGCCGGCTATCACACATGGAACGGTTTAGCCTGATCCGCGTTCGCTCGCCACTACTGACGGAATCACTATTGTTTTCTCTTCCTGCGGGTACTGAGATGTTTCACTTCCCCGCGTTCCCTCCACGCACCCTATGTGTTCAGATGCGGGTCACCAGGCAGATCGCTCCCCTGGCGGGGTTTCCCCATTCGGAGACCCTGGGATCAAAGTCCGGTTATCGACTCCCCCAGGCTTATCGCAGATTCCTACGTCCTTCTTCGGCTCCTAATGCCAAGGCATCCACCGTGTGCTCTTAAAAACTTGACCACAAAAGATCAAAAACGCTAATTTTCGAGAGAACCACAGAAACCACCCACACCCCGAAAGGCGCGGACAGATCCAGGTTCATATTCTTGGAAATTGCTTCTTATAAAAGATGCTCGCGTCCACTATGTAGTTCTCAAACAACAACCCCAAACCACACACCCCACACACAAAAAACGTGCGCGCTCGATGCAGCCAGGAAACCAGAAACAAACAAACCCGACAAAACACACCACAACCCCAAAAGGGTTCCAGCACATCCTCGCCGGCCCTGTTGCCTCAGGACCCAACAGTGTGCCAAACACTAAACCACCCATCCCCACACCCCACCATTCCAAGACCCCCTCACAAGAGAATCCGTACTAGGCAAGGAAAAGAACACGCGGCCGCTACTTGTTGATATTCCACCCTTGAGCACCCGCCGCAGAACTAGCGTCTGCGCAACGGGCATATACTCCTGACAACCCCACCACACAGACATAACGCCTGGCACGGTGATTGTAGGTGCTCCTTAGAAAGGAGGTGATCCAGCCGCACCTTCCGGTACGGCTACCTTGTTACGACTTAGTCCCAATCGCCAGTCCCACCTTCGACAGCTCCCTCCCACAAGGGGTTAGGCCACCGGCTTCGGGTGTTACCAACTTTCGTGACTTGACGGGCGGTGTGTACAAGGCCCGGGAACGTATTCACCGCAGCGTTGCTGATCTGCGATTACTAGCGACTCCGACTTCATGGGGTCGAGTTGCAGACCCCAATCCGAACTGAGACCGGCTTTTTGGGATTAGCTCCACCTCACAGTATCGCAACCCTTTGTACCGGCCATTGTAGCATGCGTGAAGCCCAAGACATAAGGGGCATGATGATTTGACGTCGTCCCCACCTTCCTCCGAGTTGACCCCGGCAGTCTCCTATGAGTCCCCGCCATAACGCGCTGGCAACATAGAACGAGGGTTGCGCTCGTTGCGGGACTTAACCCAACATCTCACGACACGAGCTGACGACAACCATGCACCACCTGTAAACCGACCGCAAGCGGGGCACCTGTTTCCAGGTATTTCCGGTTCATGTCAAGCCTTGGTAAGGTTCTTCGCGTTGCATCGAATTAATCCGCATGCTCCGCCGCTTGTGCGGGCCCCCGTCAATTCCTTTGAGTTTTAGCCTTGCGGCCGTACTCCCCAGGCGGGGCACTTAATGCGTTAGCTACGGCGCGGAAAACGTGGAATGTCCCCCACACCTAGTGCCCAACGTTTACGGCATGGACTACCAGGGTATCTAATCCTGTTCGCTCCCCATGCTTTCGCTCCTCAGCGTCAGTTAATGCCCAGAGACCTGCCTTCGCCATCGGTGTTCCTCCTGATATCTGCGCATTTCACCGCTACACCAGGAATTCCAGTCTCCCCTACATCACTCTAGTCTGCCCGTACCCACCGCAGATCCGGAGTTGAGCCCCGGACTTTCACGGCAGACGCGACAAACCGCCTACGAGCTCTTTACGCCCAATAATTCCGGATAACGCTTGCGCCCTACGTATTACCGCGGCTGCTGGCACGTAGTTAGCCGGCGCTTCTTCTGCAGGTACCGTCACTTTCGCTTCTTCCCTACTGAAAGAGGTTTACAACCCGAAGGCCGTCATCCCTCACGCGGCGTCGCTGCATCAGGCTTTCGCCCATTGTGCAATATTCCCCACTGCTGCCTCCCGTAGGAGTCTGGGCCGTGTCTCAGTCCCAGTGTGGCCGGTCACCCTCTCAGGCCGGCTACCCGTCGTCGCCTTGGTGAGCCATTACCTCACCAACAAGCTGATAGGCCGCGAGTCCATCCAAAACCACAATAAAGCTTTCCACCCCCCACCATGCGATGAGGAGTCATATCCGGTATTAGACCCAGTTTCCCAGGCTTATCCCAGAGTTAAGGGCAGGTTACTCACGTGTTACTCACCCGTTCGCCACTAATCCACCAGCAAGCTGGCATCATCGTTCGACTTGCATGTGTTAAGCACGCCGCCAGCGTTCATCCTGAGCCAGGATCAAACTCTCCGTTGAAGTAAAACAAAAACGAACACAACCAACACCCCCGGAAATAACGGAAGAAGAAGGCTGCAAAATTTGAAACCAGCTGTAAAAACCAGACCCAATCCACGGGGTGGACAAGCCTGGCCAAAACAACCAATCAATAAAACAATTGGTATCAACAAACTTGGCACACTATTGAGTTCTCAAACAACAGACACA